>NZ_JBEOST010000001.1:0-655111 GCF_040303145.1 Streptomyces sp. NPDC096079 | reverse complement strand
CTTGTAGTGGCCAACACTTGATAGTGCAACACCCCCTCCGAGCAGCGATTTCCGGTCCGGATGTCACATCTGGTGATCACCTGGGCGCTTCGCGTGACAAGATCACCGCTCATCCGACTTCATGATCCTTCGTCAGGTGGCAGAGATCACAAACTCCTTGCTGTACCCCGTGTCGCAGATCACAGAGGGGCGGGCATAAGATGCGGGGCAGCCGGGCTTGTGAACTGCCTCACATGGGGGCGATCTTTCACGGCCCGGCGGTGCGGTCCAACGGTCAAGGACGACTGGAAGGAGCGAGGAGCGTGAATGCGTACGCGCCCGTCCTCGTGCTCGGTGCCCTGGGTGCGGGGTTTGCGATCTTCTCCGTGGTCATGGCCACGCTTATCGGGCCAAAGCGGTACAACAGGGCAAAGCTTGAGGCGTACGAGTGCGGCATCGAACCGACGCCCACTCCCGCCGGAGGCGGCCGCTTCCCGATCAAGTACTACCTGACGGCGATGCTCTTCATCGTCTTCGACATCGAGATCGTCTTCCTCTACCCCTGGGCCGTCACCTTCGACGCCCTGGGGCTTTTCGGGCTCGTGGAGATGCTGCTCTTCGTGCTCACCGTCTTCGTCGCCTACGCGTACGTGTGGCGACGCGGCGGCCTGGAATGGGACTGAGGGGCTGAGGGGCACCTATGGGACTCGAAGAGAAACTCCCGAGCGGCTTTCTGCTGACGACGGTCGAACAGGCCGCGGGCTGGGTGCGCAAGGCGTCCGTGTTCCCCGCGACCTTCGGCCTCGCCTGCTGTGCCATCGAGATGATGACCACCGGAGCCGGCCGGTACGACCTGGCCCGCTTCGGCATGGAGGTCTTCCGCGGCTCGCCGCGCCAGGCCGACCTGATGATCGTCGCCGGCCGGGTCAGCCAGAAGATGGCGCCCGTCCTGCGGCAGGTCTACGACCAGATGCCCAACCCCAAGTGGGTCATCTCCATGGGCGTCTGCGCCTCCTCGGGCGGCATGTTCAACAACTACGCGATCGTGCAGGGCGTCGACCACATCGTGCCGGTCGACATCTACCTGCCCGGCTGCCCGCCGCGCCCGGAGATGCTCCTGGACGCGATCCTCAAGCTCCACCAGAAGATCCAGTCCTCCAAGCTCGGCGTGAACGCCGAGGAGGCGGCCCGCGAGGCGGAGGAGGCGGCGCTCAAGGCGCTGCCGACGATCGAGTTGAAGGGTCTGCTGAGGTGACCGACGCGCGCGCGGCCGCCGGGCCGCAGACGACGGTGAAGGCCGCACCTCTGCGCCGCGTGGGCGGAGAAGGGAACAGGGCAGAACAGTGACGGACGAAACCCCCAACCCCGAGAAGGAGCTGAGCGGGCAGAACCTGCCCGGCCAGCGCGGGGACCACGGCGAGGAGGTCCGCGTCCAGCGCGGCATGTTCGGCGCCCAGAGCGGGGCCGACACCTCCGGCTACGGCGGCCTGGTCCGCTCGATCCGGCTCCCCGGCCCGGCCGCCCGCCCGTACGGCGGCTGGTTCGACGAGGTCGCCGACGAACTCGAGGGCGCGCTGGAGGAGCAGGGCCTCCTCCCCGAGAACGCCATCGAGAAGACGGTCGTCGACCGCGGCGAGCTCACCTTCCACATCGAGCGCGAGCACCTGGTCCGCGTGGCCCGCACCCTGCGCGACGACCCGGCGCTCCGCTTCGAGCTCTGTACCGGCGTCTCCGGCGTCCACTACCCCGGCGACAAGGGCCGCGAGCTGCACGCCGTCTACCACCTGCGCTCGCTGACCCACGGCCGGCTGATCCGCCTGGAGGTCTCGGCCCCGGACAGCGAGCCGCGCATCCCGTCCCTCGTCGCCGTCTACCCGACGAACGACTGGCACGAGCGCGAGACGTACGACTTCTTCGGCATCGTCTTCGACGGCCACCCCGCCCTCACCCGGATCATGATGCCGGACGACTGGCAGGGCCACCCGCAGCGCAAGGACTACCCCCTCGGCGGCATCGCGGTCGAGTACAAGGGCGCCCAGATCCCGGCTCCGGACCAGCGGAGGTCGTACAGCTGATGTCCACCGAACACGCGTCTCCGCGGGAGACCACAGAGGGCGCCGTCTACACGGTGACCGGCGGCGACTGGGAAGAGGTCGTCCAGTCCGCCGCGAAGGCCGACGACGAGCGCATCATCGTCAACATGGGGCCCCAGCACCCGTCCACCCACGGCGTGCTCCGCCTCATCCTGGAGATCGACGGCGAGACCGTCACCGAGGCCCGCTGCGGCATCGGCTACCTCCACACCGGCATCGAGAAGAACCTCGAGTTCCGGACCTGGACGCAGGGCACCACCTTCGTCACGCGCATGGACTACCTCACCTCGTTCTACAACGAGACGGCGTACTGCCTCGGCGTGGAGAAGCTCCTCGGCATCACCGAGCAGATCCCGGACCGCGCCAGCGTCATCCGCGTCCTGCTCATGGAGCTCAACCGGCTCTCCTCCCACCTGGTGTGCATCGCCACCGGCGGCATGGAGCTCGGCGCCACCACGATCATGATCTACGGCTTCCGGGACCGCGAGATGATCCTGGACCTGTACGAGCTGATCACCGGCCTGCGCATGAACCACGCGTTCATCCGCCCCGGCGGCCTCGCCCAGGACCTCCCGCCCGGCGCCGTCGACGCCGTGCGCGAGTTCGTGAAGACCATGAAGAAGAACCTGCCGGAGTACGACAAGCTCGCCACCGGCAACCCCATCTTCAAGGCCCGCATGCAGGACGTCGGCTACCTCGACCTCACCGGCTGCATGGCCCTGGGCGCCACCGGACCGATCCTCCGGTCGGCGGGCCTCCCGCACGACCTGCGGAAGACCGACCCGTACTGCGGATACGAGAACTACGAGTTCGAGATCCCGACCGCCGACACCTGCGACTCCTACGGACGCTTCCTCGTCCGCCTGGAGGAGATGCGGCAGTCCCTGCGGATCGTCGAGCAGTGCCTCGACCGCCTGGAGCCCGGCCCGGTCATGGTCGGCGACAAGAAGATCGCCTGGCCGGCGCAGCTCGCGCTCGGAGCGGACGGCCTCGGCAACTCCACCGACCACATCGCGAAGATCATGGGCACCTCCATGGAGGCCCTGATCCACCACTTCAAGCTGGTCACCGAAGGCTTCCGGGTCCCCGCCGGGCAGGCCTACGCGGCCGTCGAGTCGCCCAAGGGTGAGCTCGGCGTCCACGTCGTCTCCGACGGCGGCACCCGCCCCTTCCGGGTCCACTTCCGCGACCCGTCCTTCACCAACCTCCAGGCCATGGCCGCGATGTGCGAGGGCGGCCAGGTCGCCGACGTCATCGTCGCCGTCGCCTCCATCGACCCCGTGATGGGAGGCGTCGACCGATGACCGACCAGGTCAGCCTGGGCATGCCCCAGCTCCCCGCCCCCGCGTACCCGGCGGACGTCCACGCCCGCCTGGCGGAGGACTCGAAGAAGATCATCGACCGCTACCCGGACTCCCGGTCCGCGCTCCTCCCGATGCTGCACCTCGTGCAGTCGGAGGAGGGCCACGTGACCCGTACCGGCATGCGGTTCTGCGCCGAGACCCTCGGCCTCACCACCGCCGAGGTCACCGCCGTCGCCACCTTCTACACCATGTACCGGCGCAAGCCCTCCGGTGACTACCAGGTCGGCGTCTGCACCAACACGCTCTGCGCGGTCATGGGCGGCGACGCCATCTTCGAGGAGCTCAAGCAGCACCTCGGCGTCGGCAACGACGAGACGACCGACGACGGCAAGATCACCCTCGAACACATCGAGTGCAACGCGGCCTGCGACTTCGCGCCCGTCGTGATGGTCAACTGGGAGTTCTTCGACAACCAGACGCCCGAGTCCGCCAAGAAGATGGTCGACGACCTCCGCGCCGGGCGCACCGTCGAACCCACCCGCGGCGCCCCGCTCTGCACCTTCAAGGAGACCGCCCGCATCCTCGCCGGCTTCCCCGACGAGCGCCCCGGCGCCGTCGAGGCCACCGGCGGCGCGGGCCCCGCCTCCCTCGTCGGCCTGCGCCTGGCCAAGGGCGAGACCCCGCACCACCGAATCGTCCACCCGCGCGGTGAGGCAGCCAGTCAGGAGGGGGAGTGATGACCTTGGCCGCCGAGATCAACAACAGCAGCCCCGAGAAGCTGCTCGCACCCGTCCTCTCGGCCTTCTGGGACCAGCCCGACTCCTGGACCCTGGAGACCTACGAGCGCCACGACGGCTACCAGGGGCTCAAGCGGGCCCTCGCGATGAGCCCCGACGACCTCATCGCGTACGTCAAGGAATCCGGGCTCCGCGGACGCGGCGGCGCCGGCTTCCCCACCGGCATGAAGTGGCAGTTCATCCCGCAGGGCGACGGCAAGCCGCACTACCTCGTCGTCAACGCCGACGAGTCCGAACCCGGCACCTGCAAGGACATCCCCCTCCTCTTCGCCAACCCGCACTCCCTCATCGAGGGAATGATCATCGCCTGCTACGCGATCCGCTCCGAGCACGCGTTCATCTACCTGCGCGGCGAGGTCGTCCCCGTCCTGCGCCGCCTCCACGAGGCCGTCCGCGAGGCCTACGCCGCCGGATACCTCGGCCGGAACATCCTCGGCAGCGGTCTGAACCTCGAACTCACCGTGCACGCCGGCGCCGGCGCGTACATCTGCGGCGAGGAGACCGCCCTCCTCGACTCGCTCGAAGGACGACGCGGCCAGCCCCGGCTGCGCCCGCCCTTCCCCGCGGTCGCCGGTCTGTACGCCTGCCCCACTGTGGTGAACAACGTCGAATCCATCGCCTCGGTTCCCGCGATCCTGCACAAGGGCAAGGACTGGTTCACCTCGATGGGCAGCGAGAAGTCCCCCGGCTTCACGCTCTACTCGCTCAGCGGGCACGTCGCCTCGCCCGGCCAGTACGAAGCCCCCCTCGGGATCACCCTGCGCCAGCTCCTCGACATGAGCGGCGGCATGCGCCCCGGCCACCGCCTCAAGTTCTGGACGCCCGGCGGGTCCTCCACCCCGATGTTCACCGACGAGCACCTCGACGTGCCCCTCGACTACGAGGGCGTCGGCGCCGCCGGATCGATGCTCGGCACCAAGGCGCTCCAGTGCTTCGACGAGACCACCTGCGTCGTCCGGGCCGTCACCCGCTGGACCGAGTTCTACGCCCACGAGTCCTGCGGCAAGTGCACGCCCTGCCGCGAGGGCACGTACTGGCTCGTCCAGCTGCTCCGCGACATCGAGGCCGGCAAGGGCCGGATGTCCGACCTCGACAAGCTGAACGACATCGCCGACAACATCAACGGCAAGTCGTTCTGCGCCCTCGGCGACGGCGCCGCCTCGCCGATCTTCTCCTCCCTGAAGTACTTCCGCGCGGAGTACGAGCAGCACATCACGGGCAAGGGCTGCCCCTTCGACCCGGCCAAGTCGACCGCCTGGGCGGACAACCACAAGGAGGTGACCGCATGACCGTCATCGCGTCCACCCCCAGCGGCGGCGGCAGCGCGCCCGTACCGCCCGAGGACCTCGTGACGCTGACCATCGACGGCGCCGAGATCTCCGTCCCCAAGGGGACGCTGGTCATCCGCGCCGCCGAACAGCTCGGCATCGAGATCCCGCGGTTCTGCGACCACCCGCTCCTCGACCCCGCCGGCGCCTGCCGCCAGTGCATCGTCGAGGTCGAGGGCCAGCGCAAGCCCATGGCCTCCTGCACCATCACCTGCACCGACGGCATGGTGGTGAAGTCACAGCTCACCAGCCCCGTCGCCGAGAAGGCCCAGCACGGCGTCATGGAGCTGCTGCTCGTCAACCACCCGCTGGACTGCCCCGTCTGCGACAAGGGCGGCGAGTGCCCCCTGCAGAACCAGGCCATGTCCCACGGACAGGCCGAGTCCCGCTTCGAGGGCGTCAAGCGGACCTACGAGAAGCCCGTCCCGATCTCCACCCAGGTGCTGCTCGACCGCGAGCGGTGCGTCCTGTGCGCCCGCTGCACCCGCTTCTCCAACCAGGTCGCGGGCGACCCGATGATCGAGCTCATCGAGCGCGGCGCGCTCCAGCAGGTCGGCACCGGCGAGGGCGACCCCTTCGAGTCGTACTTCTCCGGAAACACCATCCAGATCTGCCCCGTCGGCGCCCTCACCTCGGCCGCCTACCGGTTCCGCTCCCGCCCCTTCGACCTGGTCTCCTCGCCGTCCGTCTGCGAGCAGTGCGCCGGCGGCTGCGCCACCCGCACCGACCACCGGCGCGGCAAGGTCATGCGGCGGCTCGCCGCCGACGACCCCGAGGTCAACGAGGAGTGGATCTGCGACAAGGGCCGCTTCGGCTTCCGGTACGCGCAGCAGCGCGACCGGCTGACGACCCCGCTCGTCCGGAACCACGAGAACGGTCGACTGGAGCCCGCCTCCTGGCCCGAGGCCCTGGAGGCCGCCGCCCGCGGACTCGTCCGCGGCCGGACCGGCGTCCTCACCGGCGGCAGGCTGACCGTCGAGGACTCCTACGCGTACGCCAAGTTCGCCCGGGTCGCCCTCGACACCAACGACATCGACTTCCGGGCCCGGATCCACTCCGGCGAGGAAGCCGACTTCCTGGCCTCCGCCGTCGCGGGCCGGGGCCGTGACCTGGACGGGTCGGGTGTCACCTACACCTCCCTCGAGGCCGCCCCGGCGGTGCTCCTCGTCGGCCTGGAGTCCGAGGAGGAGGCGCCCGGCGTCTTCCTGCGGCTCCGCAAGGCCTGGCGCAAGCACGGCCAGCGGACCTACGCGGTCGCCCCCTTCGCGACCCGGGGCCTGGAGAAGGCCGGCGGCACCCTGCTGCCCGCCGCCCCCGGCACCGAGACCGAGTGGCTCGACGCCCTCACCTCCCGGGTCGGCCTCTCCGAGGACGGCGCCGCCGCGGCCGAGGCCCTCCGCCAGGAGGGCGCCGTCCTCGCCGTCGGCGAGCGGCTCGCCGGAGTACCCGGCGCGCTCACCGCCGCCCTGCGCGCCTCCGCCGCCACCGGCGCCCGCCTCGTGTGGATCCCGCGCCGCTCCGGCGAGCGCGGGGCCGTCGAGGCCGGTGCCCTGCCGGCGCTGCTGCCCGGCGGACGGCCCGCGACCGACCCCCGCGCGCGTGAGGAGGTCGCCGCCGCCTGGGGCGTCCGCGAACTCCCGCACCGCTACGGCCGCGACACCGGCCAGATCGTGGAGGCCGCCGCGGGCGGCGAACTCGGCGCGCTGCTCGTCGCCGGCGTCGAGGTCGCGGACCTGCCGGACCCGGCACGCGCGCGTGAGGCACTCGACGCGGCGTTCGTGGTCTCCCTGGAGCTGCGGCCCGGCGAGGTCACCGAGCGCGCGGACGTGGTCCTGCCGGTCGCGGCCGTCGCCGAGAAGCCCGGCACGTTCCTCAACTGGGAGGGCAGGGCCCGGCTGTTCGAGGCCGCGCTCAAGCCCGAGCAGATGACGAGGCCGCTCCCGCCGACCGACGCCCGCGTGCTGCACATGCTGGCCGACGCCCTCGACGTCCACCTGGGCCTGCCCGACCTGCGGTCGGCCCGCCGGGAGCTGGACCGGCTCGGCGGCTGGACCGAGGAGCGGGCGACCGAGCCCACCGCGCACGGCGTCCCCGCGGCCCGGCCCGGCGACGGCGAGGCCGTCCTCGCCGGACACCGGCTCCTCCTCGACCTCGGCAGGCTCCAGGAGGGCGACACCGCCCTGGCCGGCACCCGTCACGCGGCGGTCGCCCGGCTCTCCGCCGCCACCGCCGCCGACACCGGCGTCAAGGACGGCGACGTCCTGGAGGTGACCGGCCCCGCGGGCTCCGTCGCCTTCCCGCTCCAGGTCACCGAGATGCCCGACCGGGTCGTCTGGCTCCCGCTCAACTCGGCCGGCCGCGGCGTCCTCTCCGACACCGGCGCCCACCCGGGCGACCTGGTCCGCATCGGCCCGGCGACCCCGCAGGAGGTGCAGGCATGACCACGCCGCTCGCCGCCGAAGACCTGTCCATGTTCGGCACGGACCCCTGGTGGCTCGTGCTGATCAAGGCCGTCTTCTGCTTCGCCTTCCTGATGGTCACCGTGCTCTTCTCCATCGTGTGGGAGCGCAAGGTCGTCGCCTGGATGCAGCTGCGCATCGGCCCCAACCGGCACGGCCCCTGGGGCATGCTCCAGTCCCTCGCGGACGGCATCAAGCTGATGCTCAAGGAGGACGTGATCGTCAGGAAGGCCGACAAGGTCGTCTACGTCCTCGCCCCGATCATCGCCGCGGTCCCCGCGTTCATGGCGATCGCCGTGATCCCCTTCGGCCCGGCCGGCAACGAGGTCTCGATCTTCGGCCACCGGACGGCGATGCAGCTCACCGACCTGCCGATCGCGATGCTGTACGTCCTCGCGGTCGCCTCCGTCGGCATCTACGGCATCGTCCTCGCCGGCTGGTCCTCCGGCTCCACGTACCCGCTGCTCGGCGGCCTGCGGTCCTGCGCGCAGATGATCTCGTACGAGATCGCCATGGGCGCGGCCTTCGCCTCGGTCTTCCTCTACTCCGGGTCGATGTCGACCTCGAAGATCGTCGAGGCGCAGGCGGACCGCTGGTTCGTGATCCTGCTGCCGGTCTCGTTCATCATCTACATCGTCACGATGGTCGGCGAGACCAACCGCGCCCCCTTCGACATGCCGGAGTCCGAGGGCGACCTCGTCGGCGGCTTCAACACCGAGTACTCCTCCATCAAGTTCGCGATGTTCATGCTCGCCGAGTACGTGAACATGGTGACGGTCTCGGCCGTGTCGGTGACCCTCTTCCTGGGCGGCTGGCGGGCCCCGTACCCGGTCTCCACCTTCTGGGAGGGCGCGAACCACGGCTGGTGGCCGATGCTCTGGTTCGTGATCAAGGTGCAGCTGCTGCTGTTCTTCTTCATCTGGCTGCGCGGCACCCTGCCCCGCGTCCGCTACGACCAGCTGATGAAGCTCGGCTGGAAGGTCCTCATCCCGGTCGCCGTGGTGTGGCTGATGCTGGTCGCCACCGTCCGCGCGCTGCGCAACGAGAACATCGCCTTCTCGAACATCGTGCTGTACGTGGCCGGTGCCGTCCTCGCCCTGCTGCTGCTCTCCTTCCTGGTCGACACGTTCCGCGACCGGAAGGCGAAGGCGGCCGCGTCCGCCCCCGCCGACGACGGCTCGTTCGACCCGATGGCCGGCGGCTTCCCCGTACCGCCCAAGCCCGGACAGTCCCTTCCGGCCGTGCCGCGGCGCAGGCCCCGGCACGACCGGGACCTCGTTGTCAGTGGCGCCCCCGATACTGCTACTGCGAGTGATGGAAAGGAGACGGACGGTGTCTGACTTCCAGAATCCGGTGGCCGGATTCGGCGTGACCTTCAAGGCCATGTTCAAGAAGCGGCTGACCGAGCAGTACCCGGAGCAGCAGAAGACGACGGCGCCCCGCTTCCACGGCCGGCACCAGCTCAACCGTCACCCCGACGGTCTGGAGAAGTGCGTCGGCTGCGAGCTGTGCGCCTGGGCCTGTCCCGCCGACGCCATCTACGTCGAGGGCGCGGACAACACCGACGAGGAGCGCTACTCGCCGGGCGAGCGGTACGGCCGCGTCTACCAGATCAACTACGCCCGCTGCATCCTCTGCGGACTGTGCATCGAGGCGTGCCCCACGCGCGCGCTGACGATGACCAACGAGTTCGAACTGGCCGACTCCTCCCGCGAGAACCTGATCTACACCAAGGAGCAGCTTCTCGCGGGCCTTGAGGAGAACATGGTCGACTCGCCGCACGCGATCTTCCCCGGCATGACCGAGCAGGACTACTACCGGGGCCTGGTCACCGAGGCCGCGCCCGGGACCGTCCGTCAGGTCGCCGTGTCCAAGGGGGAGAAGGGCGAGCCGGAGGGGGCGGACGCATGAGCGCGAACCTCGCGGCGGCAGTGACGCTTTCCGCTGAGACGTCCTCCGGTGAGGCCTTCCAGTTCTGGGTCCTCGGCACGGTCGCCGTCGTCGGCGCGCTGTCCACGATCCTGATGAGGAAGGCCGTGCACTCGGCGCTCAGCCTCGCCGGGACGATGATCGTCCTGGCGGTCTTCTACCTCGCCAACGGCGCGTACTTCCTCGGCATCGTCCAGATCGTCGTCTACACCGGCGCGGTCATGATGCTCTTCCTCTTCGTCGTCATGCTGGTCGGTGTCACGGCCGCGGACTCGCTGAAGGAGACCATCAAGGGGCAGCGCTGGTGGGCCGTCGCCTGCGGCCTCGGCTTCGGCATCCTGCTCGCCGCCGGCATCGGGAACGCCTCGCTGACGGAGTTCGCCGGCCTCGGCGCGGCCAACAGCGCCCACGGCGGGAACGTCGAGGGCCTCGCCGCCCTCATCTTCACCAAGTACGTCTTCGCCTTCGAGATCACCGGCGCGCTGCTGATCACGGCGGCCGTCGGCGCGATGGTGCTCACCCACCGGGAGCGCACCGAGCCGGCCCGCACCCAGCGCGAGCTGTCCGAGCAGCGGGTCCGCGAGGGCACGCACGTGCCGCCGCTTCCCGCTCCCGGTGTGTACGCCCGGCACAACGCCGTCGACATCGCCGGTCTGCTCCCCGACGGCACGCCGGCGGATCTCACCGTCATGGGGACCCTGCGCAAGCGGGGCCAGATCCGGGACGTGTCCCACGAGGCGCTCTCGGACCTCAAGGCGCTGGAGCAGCGCTCGGCCGAGCGCCTGGGCCGTGAAGAGGAGGCTTCCCGGTGAACCCCGTCAACTACCTGTACCTCGCCGCCCTGCTGTTCACCATCGGTGCGGCCGGGGTGCTGATCCGGCGGAACGCGATCGTCGTCTTCATGTGCGTCGAGCTCATGCTCAACGCCTGCAACCTCGCGTTCGTCACGTTCTCCCGCATGCACGGCAACCTCGACGGCCAGATCATCGCCTTCTTCACGATGGTCGTCGCCGCCGCGGAGGTCGTCGTCGGGCTCGCGATCATCGTGTCCGTCTTCCGTGCCCGCCACTCGGCCTCGGTCGACGACGCCAGCCTGATGAAGCTGTGAGGGGCTGACCGTGGAAAATCTCATTGCGCTGCTCATCGGGGCGCCCCTGCTCGGCGCGGCGGTGCTGCTCCTCGGCGGGCGGCGGCTCGACCGGTACGGGCACTGGCTCGGCACGCTCCTCGCGGCCGTGTCCTTCGTGATCGGCCTGGCGCTCTTCGCCGACATGCTCGGCAAGAGCGCCGACGACCGGGCCCTGCACCAGACGCTCTACACCTGGATCCCCGTCGAGGGCTTCCAGGCGGACATGGCCTTCCAGCTCGACCAGCTGTCGATGACCTTCGTCCTGCTGATCACCGGGGTCGGCACGCTCATCCACGTCTACTCCGTCGGCTACATGGAGCACGACGAGCGCCGCCGCCGGTTCTTCGGCTACCTCAACCTGTTCGTCGCGGCGATGCTCCTGCTCGTCCTCGCCGACAACTACCTGCTGCTGTACTTCGGCTGGGAGGGCGTCGGCCTCGCCTCGTACCTCCTGATCGGCTTCTGGCAGCACAAGCCCACCGCCGCCACCGCCGCGAAGAAGGCGTTCCTGGTCAACCGGGTCGGCGACATGGGCCTCTCGATCGCCATCATGATCATGTTCACCACCTTCGGCACCTTCGCCTTCGGTCCGGTGTTCGCGGCGACCGACCAGGCCTCCGAGGGCAAGCTGACCGCGATCGGCCTGATGCTGCTCCTCGCCGCCTGCGGCAAGTCGGCCCAGGTGCCGCTGCAGTCCTGGCTCGGGGACGCGATGGAGGGCCCGACCCCGGTCTCGGCCCTCATCCACGCGGCCACGATGGTGACCGCCGGCGTCTATCTGATCGTCCGCTCCGCCGACATCTTCAACGCCGCGCCGGACGCGCAGCTCGTCGTCACCGTCGTCGGCGCCGTCACGCTCCTCTTCGGTGCGATCGTCGGTTGCGCGAAGGACGACATCAAGAAGGCGCTGGCCGGTTCGACGATGTCGCAGATCGGCTACATGATCCTGGCGGCCGGCCTCGGCCCCATCGGCTACGTCTTCGCGATCATGCACCTGGTGACGCACGGCTTCTTCAAGGCCGGTCTGTTCCTCGGCGCCGGATCCGTCATGCACGGCATGAACGACGAGGTCGACATGCGGAAGTACGGCGGCCTGCGGAAGTACATGCCGGTCACCTTCGTCACCTTCGGCCTCGGCTACCTCGCGATCATCGGCTTCCCCGGCCTGTCCGGCTTCTTCTCCAAGGACAAGATCATCGAGGCGGCCTTCGCCAAGGGCGGCACCGAGGGCTGGATCCTCGGCGCGGTCACCCTGCTCGGCGCGGCCATCACCGCGTACTACATGACCCGCGTGATGCTGATGACCTTCTTCGGCGAGAAGCGCTGGCAGCCCGACGCCGAGGGCCACGCGCCGCACCCGCACGAGTCGCCGAAGTCCATGGTGATCCCGATGGTGCTGCTCGCCGTCGGCTCCGTCGCCGCGGGCGCGCTCTTCGAGTTCGCCGGATTCGTCGAGTGGCTGGAGCCGGTCACCGGCTTCGAGCACGGCCACGCGCCGATCAGCGCCGCCGCCGTCACCGCCGCCACCGTCGCCGTCATGGTGATCGGCGTCGGCCTCGCGTACGTCCAGTACGGCCGCAAGCCCGTCCCGGTGGTCGCCCCGCGCGGCTCGCTCCTCACCCGGGCCGCCCGCCGCGACCTGCTCCAGGACGACTTCAACCACGCCGTCTTCGTCACGGGCGGCACGCACCTGACGCGCTCGCTGGTCTACGTCGACCACAGTCTCGTCGACGGCGTCGTCAACGGCACCGCGGCCGCCGTCGGCGGACTCTCCGGCCGGCTGCGCAAGCTCCAGAACGGCTACGTCCGCTCGTACGCGGTCTCCATGTTCGGAGGTACGGCGGTGCTGATCGCCGCGACCCTGCTGATGAGGGCGGTGTAACGCTCATGTCCTTCCCGCTCCTTACGGCGACGGCAGCGGTGCCGGCGGTCGGTGCGATCCTCACCGCCGCCGTCCCCGCGGCCCGCCGCACCGCCGCCAAATGGCTGGCGCTGATCGTGTCGCTGGCCACGCTCGTCCTGGCCGGGGTGGTCTGGGCCCGGTTCGAGCCCGGCGGCGACCGCTACCAGCTGGTCGAATCCCACTCCTGGATCAAGGACTTCGGCGTCCGGTACGAGCTCGGGGTCGACGGCATCGGGGTGGCGCTCATCGCGCTCACCGCCCTGCTCATCCCGTTCATCGTCCTGGCCGGCTGGCACGACGCCGACCCGCTGGAGACCTCCTCGAAGCGGTGGCGGCCGACGCAGGGCTTCTTCGCCCTGATCCTCATGGTCGAGGCGATGGTGATCCTCTCCTTCGAGGCCACCGACGTCTTCCTCTTCTACATCCTGTTCGAAGCCATGCTCATCCCGATGTACTTCCTCATCGGCGGCTTCGGCGACCGCGCCCACACCGGCTCCGACGAGAACGCGGCGGCCCAGCGCTCCTACGCGGCGGTCAAGTTCCTGCTCTACAACCTGGTCGGCGGCCTGATCATGCTGGCCGCGGTCATCGGGCTCTACGTGGTCGCGGGGAACTTCTCGCTCACCGAGATCGCCGAGGCCCGGGCCAACGGCTCCCTGGAGATCGCGACCAGCACCGAGCGGTGGCTGTTCCTCGGCTTCTTCTTCGCCTTCGCGGTGAAGGCCCCGCTCTGGCCGCTGCACACCTGGCTGCCGAACGCGATGGGGGAGGCCACCGCCCCGGTCGCCGTCCTCATCACCGCCGTCGTCGACAAGGTCGGCACCTTCGCGATGCTCCGCTTCTGCCTCGGCCTCTTCCCCGAGGCGAGCAAGTGGGCCACCCCCGCGATCGTCGTCCTCGCGCTCATCAGCATCGTGTACGGCGCGCTGCTCGCGGTCGGCCAGCGCGACATCAAGCGCCTGGTCGCCTACGCGTCGATCTCGCACTTCGGCTTCATCATCCTGGGCATCTTCGCGATGACCACCCAGGGCCAGTCCGGTGCCACGCTCTACATGGTCAACCACGGCATCTCGACGGCCGCGCTCATGCTCGTCGCCGGCTTCCTCATCTCCCGGCGCGGCTCGCGGCTCATCGCCGACTACGGCGGTGTGCAGAAGGTCGCCCCGGTGCTCGCCGGCACCTTCCTGATCGGCGGCCTGGCGACCCTGTCGCTGCCCGGACTCGCCCCGTTCGTCAGCGAGTTCCTGGTCCTGGTCGGCACGTACGCCCGGTACCCGGTCGCCGGGATCATCGCCACCACCGGCATCGTCCTCGCCGCGCTCTACACCCTCGTCCTGTACCAGCGGACGATGACCGGGCCGGTGAAGGAGGAGGTGCGGGCGCTGCCCGACCTGCGGGCGCGCGAGCTGGCCGTGGTCGTCCCGCTGATCGCCGTCCTGATCTTCCTCGGCGTCTTCCCGAAGCCGCTGACGGACGTCGTCGACCCGGCGGTCCAGCACACCATGTCCGACGTCCAGCAGAAGGACCCCCAGCCCCAGATTCAGAACGTGGAGGCGGCCAAGTGAGTTCCATGGCTGTCCACAGCTTGTGGACGACGGCTGCCGGGCCGCTGGACAAGATCCCGGCACCCCACATCGAGTACACGCAGCTCTCGCCCGTGCTCATCGTGCTCGGCGCCGCGATCGTCAGCGTCCTCGTCGAGGCCTTCGTGCCCCGCAGGGGCCGCTACCACAGTCAGGTCTTCCTCTCCGTGGCGGCGCTCGCCGCCGCCTTCGCCGCCATCGTCGGCCTGGCGGCGGGCGGCTACGGCTCCACCAAGGCCCACATCGCGGCCATGGGCGCCATCGCCGTCGACGGACCCGCCCTCTTCCTCCAGGGCACCATCCTCCTCGCCTCCCTCGTGGCGGTCTTCACCTTCGCCGAGCGCAGGCTCGACCCGGCCGACCACGGCCACAAGGTCGACTCCTTCGCGGCCGAGGCCGCCGCCGTCCCCGGCAGCGACCAGGAGAAGGCCGCCGTCAAGGCCGGCTTCACCACCACCGAGGTCTTCCCCCTCGCGCTCTTCGCGATCGCCGGCATGCTGGTCTTCCCGGCCGCCAACGACCTCCTGACGCTCTTCGTCGCCCTGGAGGTCTTCTCCCTCCCGCTCTACCTGCTCTGCGCCGTCGCCCGCCGCAAGCGGCTGATGTCGCAGGAGGCGGCCGTCAAGTACTTCCTGCTCGGCGCCTTCTCCTCGGCCTTCCTGCTCTTCGGGATCGCCCTGCTCTACGGCTACGCGGGCTCCGTCTCGTACGCCACCATCGCCCGCGTCGTCGACGGCTCGATCGGCTCCGTCGACCCGGCGCTCGCCGACACCATGGGGAACGACGCGCTGCTGCTCATCGGCTTCGCGATGGTCCTCATGGGGCTGCTCTTCAAGGTCGGCGCCGTGCCGTTCCACATGTGGACCCCGGACGTCTACCAGGGCGCCCCGACCCCGGTCACCGGCTTCATGGCCGCCGCCACCAAGGTCGCCGCGTTCGGCGCGCTGCTCCGCCTGCTGTACGTGGTGCTGCCCGGGCTCACCTGGGACTGGCGGCCGGTCATGTGGGGCGTCGCCATCGTCACCATGCTCGGCGGTGCGATCGTCGCCATCACCCAGACCGACATCAAGCGGCTCCTGGCGTACTCGTCGATCGCGCACGCGGGCTTCCTGCTCGCGGGTGTCATCGCGGCCACGCCGAGCGGGATCTCGTCCGTCCTCTTCTACCTGGGGGCGTACTCCTTCGTGACGATCGGCGCGTTCGCCGTCGTCACCCTGGTCAGGGACGCGGGCGGCGAGGCCACCCACCTGTCCAAGTGGGCGGGTCTCGGACGCCGTTCGCCGCTCGTCGCGGCGGTCTTCGCGGTCTTCCTGCTCGCCTTCGCCGGCATCCCGCTCACCTCCGGATTCTCCGGGAAGTTCGCGGTCTTCAAGGCGGCGGCGGACGGCGGCGCGGGCGCCCTCGTCGTGGTCGGTGTGATCTCCTCGGCGATCGCCGCGTTCTTCTACATCCGGGTCATCGTGCTCATGTTCTTCAGCGAGCCGAAGGCGGACGGCCCCACGGTCGCCGTGCCCTCGGCCCTGACGAGCATCACGATCACGGCGGGCGTCGCGGTCACCCTGGTCCTCGGCCTCGCCCCGCAGTACTTCCTGGACCTGGCGAACCAGGCGAGCACGTTCGTCCGCTAGCCCGGACGGTGGACGCGAGGGGCCCGGCTCGGGGGCGAGCCGGGCCCCTCGCGTTCCTGACAGGGCCCGCGGAGCCTGGCATCGTGGACGCCTGAATGGTCTGTACCAGACAGGGAGGCGGGGGCGGGCGATGCGCGGCACCACGGTCTTACCAGGAGGTCCCTGCACCGCACCGCGGGAAGGGGAGCCGCCCGTGCACCGGCTGGAGGTGCGGCTTCCCCACGAGGTGCCCTTCGCGGCGGGCGGGTTCGACGCCATGGGGCCGATGTCACGGGCCGCGTACCCGCACCGGCACACCTTCTACGAGATCGTGCACGTCGTGGAGGGCAGCGGCGTCCACGTGCTCGACGTGGAGCGGTACGAGGTGCTGCCGCCGCAGCTGGGGGTGATCCTGCCCGGACAGCTGCACCACTGGGAGGGCGTGCGCGGGCTCGAAGGCTCGCTCGTGCTGTTCACGCCCGAGTTCCTGGTGGGCGGGGCCGGGGACGAGGAGCTGTTGCGGCGGCTCGGCGAGCGGCCCTGGGTGGGGCTCGACGACGCCTCCCACGCGCGGACCTCGCTGCTCATGGAGGAGCTCGCCGAGGAGTACCGGTGCGGGGCCGACGGGTTCGCCGGGGTGCTGCGCTCCCTGCTCCACGTGCTCCTGGTGCGGGCCGCCCGGCTGCCCGGAGCCGCCGCCCGGCCGGCGCCCGTGCGCGGGATCGCCGAGGAGTTCGTCCGGCTCGCCGGGCGGGCCGGGCCCGACGGGCTGTCCGTACGGGAGTGCGCCGCGCGGCTCGGCGTCAGCCCCGGCCACCTCGCCGAGGCCGTCCGGGGCGCCACCGGGCGCACCCCCGCCGCACTCCTGCGCGAGGCCCGCACCCGCGAGGCCCAACGGCTCCTCGTCGGAACCGCGTTGTCGATACGCCAGGTCGCGGCCCGGGTCGGCTTCGCGGATCCGGCGTACTTCTGCCGCTTCTTCCGCCGGGAGACCGGGCGGACTCCGGGGGACTTCCGAAAACACCACGACCGCCGTGATCCGTCCATCGAAGACGCCGGCCCGCCCGCCTAGGTTCGTTGCCATCCCCCCAGGCCCCCCACAGAGGAGCAGGCATGGACAACGAGACCGCCGCCGGACACCTCACCCGCAAGACCGTGCTGCGCGCCGCGCTCGCGGCCGGAATGGCGGCGCCCGCCGTCCTCATGGGCGTCCCGGCGCTCGCCCGTACGCTGACCGACGGCGAGGCGCCCCTCGACCTCACCCCGGACTGCGACGACGGCGACGACCCCACCCCGCCGCAGATGGAGGGGCCGTACTTCAAGCCCGCCTCCCCGCTGCGCAGCAGCCTCCTGGACGGCCCCGGCACGCGGCTGACCGTCAGCGGCTACGTCTTCGGGCGGGCCTGCCGGCCGATATCCGGGGTCCTGCTGGACTTCTGGCAGGCCGACACCAACGGCGCCTACGACAACACCGGGTTCAAGTTCCGCGGACACCAGTTCACCGGTGCCGACGGCGGCTTCACGCTCACCACGATCGTTCCCGGGCTCTACCCGGGCCGCACCCGGCACCTCCACGTCAAGGTGCAGGCGCCCGGGCGGCCGGTTCTCACCACGCAGCTGTACTTCCCGAACGAGCCGCGCAACAACACCGACTCGCTCTTCGACGCGCGGCTGCTGATGACGGTCCGGGACGGCGGCGGCGGCGGCCGGGAGGCCGCCTTCGACTTCGTGCTCGACGTCCCGCAGGACCCCGGACCGACGCCGACGCCCACCCCGACGGCCACGGGGGTCCCCGGCGGCACCTGGGCCGCCGGGACCGCCTACCGGGCGGGGGACGCCGTCACCCACGGCGGCCGGGGCTATGTGTGCCTCCAGGCGCACACGGCCCAGGCCGGCTGGGAGCCGCCGAACGTCCCCGCCCTCTGGCGGGCCGTCTGAGGCTCAGGCCGAGGGGACGATCCGGCCGCGGACCTCGCCGAGGGTCACCCGGGTGCCGTCCGGGCCCGGGGCCCAGGCCGTGAGGACGACCTCGTCGCCGTCCTCCAGGAACGTCCGCTTGCCGCCCGGGAGTTCGAGGGCGTCACGGCCGTTCCAGGTGAGCTCCAGGAGCGAGCCGCGCTGGTTCACCTCGGGCCCGGAGACCGTGCCGGAGCCGTACAGGTCGCCCGTGCGGAGCGAGGCCCCGTTCACCGTCATGTGGGCGAGCTGCTGGGCCGCCGTCCAGTACATCGAGGAGAACGGCGGCTCGGCCACCACCTCGCCGTTGATCTCCACCGAGATCCGCAGGTCGAAGCCGCCCGGCTCCTCCTCGGCCGCGTCGTCCAGGTACGGCAGGAGCGGGAAGTCCCGCGCGGGCGGCGCGGTCCGGGCCGCGTCCAGGGCCTCCAGGGGCGTCACCCACGCCGAGACGGAGGTCTGGAACGACTTGCCGAGGAACGGGCCGAGCGGCACGTACTCCCAGGCCTGCACGTCCCGCGCCGACCAGTCGTTGAGCAGCGTCAGACCGAAGACGTGCTCCCGGAAGTCGCCCAGCGGGACCGGCTTCCCCAGCTCGGACGGGGTGCCGACCAGGAAGCCGACCTCCGCCTCGATGTCCAGCTTGACCGACGGGCCGAAGACCGGGGCCGGGTCCGTCGGGGCCTTGCGCTGCCCCGAGGGGCGTACGACATCGGTCCCGGAGACCACGACCGTGCCCGCGCGGCCGTGGTAACCGATCGGCAGGTGCTTCCAGTTGGGGGTCAGCGCGTCGCCGTCCGGGCGGAAGATCCGGCCCACGTTCGTCGCGTGGTGCTCGCTCGCGTAGAAGTCGACGTAGTCCGCGACCTCGTACGGCAGGTGCAGCGTCACCGCGTCCAGCGGGTGCAGCAGCGGCTCGACGTCGGCGCGGTGCGCGGGCACCGTCACCCAGGCCGTCAGCGCCCGGCGGACGTCACGCCAGGCGGTCCGCCCGGCCGCGAGCAGCGGGTTGAGGCTCGGCTGCGCGAGCAGCGCCGCGTACGGGGAGCCGAGCGCGTGCGCCGCGGCACCCGCGTCCAGGACGTACCCGCCGATGCGGACGCCGAGCCGGCGCCGCCCGGGCTCGTCGGCGGTGGAGAAGACGCCGTACGGGAGGTTGTGCGGGCCGAAGGGATCGCCCTCGGCCAGATCGAGCGGGCTGTGCTCGGACATCGGTGCGTGCCTCGCTTTCCACGTGTGTGGGGGACACGTTACGGGTCGGGCCGCCGGGCGCGGATGACATGGATCACAGAGAAACCGGGGCCTCCGTGGGCAACTGTCCGCGTTCGCGCGGTTTGTGTCCCCGGCAGGTCCGGAACACCCTCGCGAGCTGCGGAAACAGGACTCCCGCAGGGGGCTTCCCGGCCATACGATCAAGCAGGCGTCGCGCCGCGTGAAGTAGCCGCGGGCGCGCGCCCGAACTCTTTCTTCGCACGTCTTTCTCTCTGACCAGGAAAAGGTCCGCAACGTGAAGATCCGCCGCATCCTGGCGACCGCCGTGGCCGCCGCCGTGACCACCCCGGTCGTGTTCCTCTCGGCCGCTCCGGCGTTCGCCGACACCAAGCCGGCCGTGCCGTTCCAGAAGCCCGCGTCCCCCGAGGACGGCCCCGAGGACGACATGCCGTCCATCGAGGAGCTCAAGGCCGCGGTCGCCGCGGCCCAGAAGGCGTACGACGAGGCCGTCGCCGAGGTCGCCAAGGCCAAGGCCGACATCGAAGCCCTGGAGAAGGCCGACCACCCGCTGAGGGTCGCCGCCGCCGCGGCGAAGAAGGCCGCCGACGAGGCCGCCGCCGTGAAGACCGCCGCCGACGAGGCGCTCGCCAAGGCCGAGGAGGCCGTGACGAAGCTGCCCGAGACCGCGACGGACGAGGAGAAGAAGGCCGCCGCCGACGCCGTCACCGCCGCGAAGAAGGCCGCCGACGAGGCCGCCGCCGCGAAGACCGCCGCCGACACGAAGGCCGCCGCGGCCGACAAGACCGTGGGTGACGCCGACGTCGCGGCGTGGAGGGTGCTCGGCCTCGCCCAGAAGGTCGAGAAGACCGCCAAGAAGGACCTCGACGACGCGAAGGAAGAGCTCGCCTTCTACGAGGAGATCGGCGAGGGGTGCAAGGAGGACTCCGTCGTCAAGGTCGCGCTGAGCGGGCCGAAGACGGTCACCGCCGGTGTGCCCGCCGTCTTCTCGCTGCGGGTCACCAACACCTCGGACCACGCCCTCGACGCCGTCGACGCCTTCGTCAACGCCATGCGGATGCCCGCGCCGGGCACGGAGATCGACGAGGAGACGGACTGGGTCAAGTACGTCATCCCCGTCGAGTGGTCCTCCCCGGACGTCCTGGAGTGGACGCCGATCACCGACAAGTTCGAGTCCGTCGACGTCGGCAAGCTCGCCAAGGGCTCCAGCTACGACGTGAAGCTGCGTCTCACGGTCGACGCCAAGGCCCCCGCCGGCAAGGGCGGGCTCTTCGCCTACGGCGAGTACGAGAACAACGACGGCTCCTGCGGCATCGGTGAGGAGTACGACGACCTGAACTTCTCCATCCTCGCCGCCGGCAAGGGCGACAAGCCGAAGCCGAAGCCGACGGACACGCCGACCCCGGCGCCGACCGTCACCTCCGGCGGCAACACGAACACCACCCAGCAGGGCGGCTCGTCGAACACCCCCGTGAACGGCAGCCTCGCCGCCACCGGTGCGAACGACACCCTGCCGCTCGGCTACGCCGCCGCCGGGGCCGTGGCCCTGGGCGCCGGTGCGCTGGTCGTCGCCCGCCGCCGCAAGGCCGGCGCGCAGGCGTAACCCCCGACCGGTCCCCCGTACGGCGTGATGTCAGCCCGCCGTACGGGGGATCCTCTTTTCCCAGGTGCGGTGGAAGACGACCTCGCCGCCCTCCTTGCACACGACCTCGTTCTCGGTGAGGAAGGCGTCCGCGTCGCAGGAGATCTCCGAGCGGGTGTCGATCGTGACGTCCCAGGCGAGTTCGGGCCGGTGCAGCCGGATCGTCCACTCCGAGCGGGTCCGGGCGGACAGCGGGCCGCTCTCGTCGATCGTGTACGTCTCCACGGCGTCCTCGGTGAACTCCAGGCCGTCCGGGTACACGCGCGTGCCGCCGTACTTCGGGTCGACCTCCAGGGTCCATTCGCCCTTGGCCACGTCCCGGACGACCACGCGCTCGGGGCGGGGCTCCTCCAGGGTGCTGGGGTAGGCGACGCCGAGGGGCGGGGACTGTTCCGGTTCCTCCCATGCGACGGCGTCCTCGGTGGGGGCGCGGACGGGGAGGGTGAGGGAGGAGCCGGCCGGGTCGAGGGTGAAGCCGGCGGCGTCGGGCTGGGGCCAGATCCACGGCCAGTACGTGGAGGAGACGGCGAGCCGCACCCGGTGGCCGGGCGGGAAGGTGTGCCCGATGCCGTTCAGCTCGAAGACGTAGCTCTCCGTCTCGCCGATCTGGGCCTCCACGGCCCGGTCCCGGCCGTAGCGGGCGGAGAAGTTCAGGGCGCCGCGGGTGACGAGGGTGGAGGAGCCGTCGGGGGCGATGTCGCAGAGCCGCGCGATGACCTGGCCGGTGGGGGCGGCGGTGCGCAGGGCGAGGCTCACGGAGGGGCGTCCGAGGACCTCGATGGGGCCGCCGTCCTCCGGGACGGGGAAGTCGAAGCAGGCCGAGTGGGCGTCCTCGTCGCGCTGGTCGGGCGGCAGGTCGGCGTCGTTGCCGAAGGGGAAGAAGCGGCCGGCGTCGAGGCCGGTCTGCTGGGGCGAGTCGACGACGACGGGGGTGCCCTGGAAGCCGTACGTGACGGGGGTGACGTGCGGGGAGGGCCAGGCGGGGTCGGCGACCCAGCGGCCGGGGAGCTGCTCGTAGACGGTGGCCGGCGGGTGCGAGTCGCTGATCCAGGAGCGCAGCAGCGGTTCGGCCATCACGTCGTTCTCGACGCCCTTGAGGTGGTGGTCCCACCAGCGCAGGGTCTCCTGGAGGAAGCCGATGGCCGGGCCCGGCGGCAGGCCGCGGTCGGGGTACTGGTGGGACCAGGGGCCGATGATGCCGCGGACGCGGTCCTGGGGGAGGTGGCGGGCGAGCCGCAGGACGGTGTCGCGGTACGGGTCGTGCCAGCCGCCGACGGCGAGGACGGCGGCGCGGATCGCGGAGTAGTCCTCGCAGACGCTGCCGTGCTTCCAGTACGCGTCCCGGGTCTGGTGGGCGAGCCAGGTGTGGATGAGGGGTTCGACGGCCTCCAGGCGCCTCAGCCACAGCTCGCGCCATTCCTCGCCGACGTACAGCGGGTCCGGGGGGCGGGAGACGAAGGCGAGCATGGTGGCCGCCCAGGCGTGCATGTCGACGCCGAGGACCGAGCCGCCCATGTAGTGGACGTCGTTGTCGTAGCGGTCGTCGGTGGAGCAGACGGTGACGACCGCCTTGAGGGGCTCGGGGGCGAGGGCGGCGATCTGGAGCGAGTTGAAGCCGCCCCAGGAGATGCCGAACATCCCGACCTTGCCGGAGCACCAGTCCTGCTCGGCGAGCCAGTTCACGACGGCGACGCCGTCGGCCAGCTCGACCGCGTCGTACTCGTCGCCGGGGAGGCCCTCGCTGTTGCCGTGGCCGCGGACGTCGACCCGTACGGAGGCGTAGCCGTGGCCCGCGTACCAGGGGTGGCGCTGCCAGTCGCGGGGGGCGGTCCAGTCGGTGAGGCGGTAGGGGAGGTACTCCAGGAGCGCCGGTACCGGCTCGTCGGTGAGCGGCCGCCACACGCGCGCGTACAGCCCGGTCCCGTCGGGCAGCGGGATGCGGAGGTCCTCGTGGCGGGTCTCGTACGGGAAGTCGGTACGGATCTTCGTCATCTGGTCACCTCAGTGGACGGGGTGCATGGTGCGGCGCAGCCAGGGCGCCAGGGCGATCACGACGAGGCCGACGGCGACGGCCACGGCACCGTTCACGCCGAAGTAGACGGGCTTGGAGACGTCGTCGTAGAGCTTCACGGTCTGCGCCTGGATGCCGTTGGCGAGGGCGAGGGAGAGGAACCAGAGCGACATCGTCTGGCTGGAGAAGGCCTTCGGGGCGAGCTTGCTGGTCGCGGACATGCCGGAGGTCTCCAGGAGCACGTCGCCGAGGCCGAGCAGCAGGTACGAGCCGACGATCCACCAGGCGGCCATCCGGTACGTGTCGTCGGCGTGTCCCGAGGTCGGCAGGACCATCAGGAGGAAGGAGAGGCCGCCGAGGATCACGCCGAGGGCGATCTTGTTGGAGGCGTGCGGCTGGCGGTGGCCCATGCGGGCCCAGACGGCGGCCACGACGGGCGCGAGGAGGACCTCGAAGGCACCGAGGGCGGAGGCGTACCAGCTGGCCGGGAAGTCGAAGCCGAGGATGGTCGTGCGGGCGTTCGTGGAGGCCAGCAGGATCATCGTCGAGTACGCCTGGAAGAGGATGAAGTTGAACACCACCGAGGCCAGGAACAGCACGATGTACGGCTTGAGGCGGCCGCGCTCCTCGGCGGTGACCCGGGGGCTGGTGAACATCACCCAGAAGTAGACGACCGGGGCGATCACCGAGATCACCGTCAGCACGTCCACGAACCGGTCCATGGTGAGCCATCCGGCGAGCGCCAGGGCGGCGGCGAGGGCGGCCGTGACGACCGCGCCGACGATCATCAGGCGGACCGCGCGCCGCATGGCGTCGGGGGCGAGGGCGAACTCCGCGGAGTGCTTGCGCCCGGCCAGGTGACGGCGTCCGGCGACGTACTGGATCAGTCCGAGGGTCATGCCGAGGGCGGCGGCGGAGAAGCCCCAGTGGTAGCCCTTGTGGTCGGCGAGCCAGCCGGTGATCAGCGGTCCCGCGAAGGCGCCGATGTTGATCGCCATGTAGTAGAGCGCGAAACCGGCGTCGCGGCGGTCGTCGTCGGTGCGGTAGAGCTTGCCGACCATGGTCGCCACGTTCGGCTTGAGGAGTCCCGTGCCGGCGCTGATCAGGCCGAGTCCGACCCAGGTCATGGCGGCGGTCGGCACCGCCATGGCGTAATGGCCGCAGGCGATCAGGATGCCGCCCCAGAGGACCGCGCGGTACGAGCCGAGGATGCGGTCGGCGAGCCAGCCGCCGGCCACGGAGACGAGGTAGACGAGGGTGCCGTAGGCGGCGGCGACGGAGGCCGCGGTGCCCGGGTCCATGCCGAGGCCGCCGTCGGCGGCGGTGGCGGCGAAGTAGAGGACGAGGATCGCCTGCATGCCGAGGAAGGAGAACCGCTCCCAGACCTCCAGGCCGGAGAGCGTCAGCAGACCCCGTGGATGCCCGAGGAAGGCGCGGTCGTCCCCGGGGGGAGGCTGCTCGCCGTTCGTATCGGTGTCGATCGTTGTTCGGGACAAAAGGCCTACTCCTGGTCGTATGAGCTGATCCCGAACATACCGGGGGTGACGGGAAGGCGCCCACGGTGATCGAAAGGTGACCGGATACGCTGGCTTGAGTGATTCGAGCGACACATCGACAATCCATGTGATCGTCAACAGTCCATGTGAACAATCCGTGTGATCGTCAGCAGGCGTCAGCAGACAGGAGACCCCCTCGTGACCGTCGTCGGGCCGTTCGGTCTTAGCGTGCGGGACCAGGCTCTTGAGGCCGATGTCCAGACCGGTTTGGCGGCTGTGGAGGCGGGCCTCCTGGACGCCACCAAGAGCGATGTCCCCTTCATCACGGAGGCCGCGCAGCACCTCGTGCTCGCCGGGGGCAAGCGCTTCCGCCCCCTGCTCGTGATGCTCGCCGCCCAGTTCGGCGACCCCTACGCGCCGGGCGTCGTGCCCTCCGCCGTGGTCGTCGAGCTCACCCACCTGGCCACGCTCTACCACGACGACGTCATGGACGAGGCGGACGTCCGGCGCGGCGTCGACAGCGCCAACACCCGCTGGGGCAACTCGATCGCCGTCCTCACGGGTGACTTCCTCTTCGCCCGCGCCTCGCACACGCTCGCGGACCTCGGTCCGGAGGCCGTACGCATCCAGTCCGAGGCGTTCGAACGGCTCGTGACCGGTCAGATCCTGGAGACCGCCGGTCCCATGGACGGCCGCGACCCCGTCGACCACTACCTCGACGTCCTCGGCGGCAAGACCGGCTCCCTCGTCGCCGTCTCCTGCCGCTTCGGCGCCATGATGTCCGGCGCCGACGAGAGCGTCGTCGACATCCTCACCCAGTACGGCGAGCGCCTCGGCGTCGCCTTCCAGCTCGCCGACGACGTCCTCGACATCGCCTCCGACTCCCACGAGTCCGGCAAGACCCCCGGCACCGACCTCCGCGAGGGCATCCCGACGCTCCCCGTGCTGCGCCTGCGGGCCGCCGCGGCCGCCCACGGGCGCCCGGAGGACCTGGAGCTCGTCGCCCTGATCGACGGCGACCTGAGCGACGACGAGCGGCACGCCGAGGCCCTGCGCCGGCTGCGCGCCCACCCCGCCCTGGAGCAGGCGCGCCGGGACACCGTGCGCTACGCCGAGGAGGCCCGCGCGATGCTGGCGCCGCTGCCCGACGGGTACGCGAAGTCGGCCCTGGCCGAGATGTGCGAGGCCGTGGTCCACCGCGCGGGCTAGGTCTTCTCAGGGTCGGGTCATCCCGAAGCAGTACGTGAGGTTGATCCCGGGGTCTGACGATTCCGCGCCGCCGCCTTGGTGAGATGGAGACATCATCCACAGGGGCAGCACGGCACGGAGGTAGCGGAGACCATGGCAGAGACCCGTAAGGCGAGCCGGTTCATCGTCCCGGTCGCGGTGGCAGGAGTGGCCGCGGCGACCATCGGGCTGGTCCCGGCGCTGGCGGCGTCCGGCGACCCGGACCTGCCGGAGATCACGGCCCAGCAGCTCATCGAGAAGATCGCCGCCTCGGACACCCAGACCCTGTCCGGCACCTTCAAGGTCTCCACCGACCTGGGCCTGCCGGCCCTCGGCGGTCTGGCGTCCGGCCTCGGGGGCCTGGGCGGCGGCGGCTCCGCGTCGGCCGACCCGTCCGAGCGGCTCACCGAGCTCGTCTCGGGCAGCCACACCCTGCGCGTGGCGGCGGACGGCCCCGAGCGCCAGCGCCTCACGCTGCTCGACGGCTCCGACGAGTACAGCCTGATCCACAACGGCGACGACGTCTGGGGCTACGACAGCAAGTCGAACGAGGTCTTCCACGAGAAGGGCGCGTCCGGCGCCGCCGATGCCCCGGAGGACCACAAGCTCCCCGGCACGCCCAAGGAGCTCGCCGACGAGGTCCTGAAGGCCGCGGGCGACACCACGTCGATCACTGTCGACGGGACGGCGAAGGTGGCCGGCCGGGACGCGTACCAGCTGGTGATCAAGCCGAAGCAGGCCGGCTCGACGGTGGCGTCCGTGAAGATCGCGGTGGACGCGGCGAGCGGCACCCCGCTGAAGTTCACCCTCTCCTCCGTCGAGGGCGGCAAGCCGGTCGTCGACGCGGGCTTCACCAAGATCGACTTCGGGAAGCCGGCCGCCTCGGAGTTCGCCTTCCAGGTGCCGAAGGGCGCGAAGGTCACGGAGGGGGCGCAGGACGCGGCGGAGAAGGCGGCCGGCGAGGACCTGCCGAAGGGCTTCGAGGAGGGCTTCCCCGGCCTCGGAGCGGGCTTCGGGGCGGACTTCGGGAAGGGCGGCGGCCCGAACGTCATCGGCGAGGGCTGGACGACGATCGCGGCCTTCGACACGGGTGCCCCGGCACCGAAGACGGACGAGGCGCCGAAGGAGATCCAGGGCTTCCTGGACTCCCTCGGCGACAAGGTCACCGGGAAGTTCGGCTCCGGCACCCTCTTCAAGACGAAGCTGGTGAACGCGCTCCTCACCGACGACGGCAAGGTCTACGTCGGCGCGGTGACGAAGGACGCGCTCGTGCGGGCGGCCGACGCCGGCAAGTAGCCGGGAGGTTGGGACCCCGGGCGGGTCGGGGGCGAAATTCACCGACCCACCCGGGAGCTTTCGCGGTTACGGGAACGTCAGCTTGAAGCTGTTGATGTACCCCGTGTCGACCGAGGCCTTGTCCTGGACGCGGAGCTTCCAGGCACCGTTGGCGACCTCGGAGGAGGCGTTCACGGTGTAGGTCTGGTTGATGTTGTCGGTGCTGCCGCCGGCCCGGTTGCTCAGGCTGTAGACGGAGCCGTCGGGGGCGACGAGGTCGACGACCAGGTCACCGATGTAGGTGTGGACGATGTTCACCCCGACCTTGAGCGTCGAGGGCGCGTTGCCCGCGATGCCGGTGACGTTGACCGTCGAGGTGACCGCGGCGCCGTTGTCCGGGATCGACACGTCGGCCGTGTTCTCGAAGACCGTGCCGGTCGGCGGGGTCGTCGTCCCGGTGGACAGGTTCCAGATGGCGTACGCGATCGCGTCGGCGTTCCGGTCCAGGGCGGTGTCGTTGATGTTCGCCGTGGTGTCGCAGGACGAGTGGTAGCAGCGGTCGAAGGCCTGGCCGGCCGTACCGCCCCACTTCTGCGCCTGTGCCGAGGTCTTGGTGTAGTCGGCGCCGGAGAAGAGCCCGCCGACCGGGATGCCCACGTTCTTGAAGGGCGCGTGGTCGGAGCGGCCGTCGCCCTCGGTCTCGATCTCGGTGGGTATCCCGAGCCCGGCGAAGTAGTCCTTGAAGGTCTGCTCGATCGTCGGGTCGTCGTCGTAGACGAAGTAGCCCGGGTTCGGCGAGCCGATCATGTCGAAGTTCAGGTAGCCGCTGATCTTCGAACGCTCGCTCGTGGGCAGGTTGTTGACGTAGTACTTGGACCCGACGAGCCCGAGCTCCTCGGCGCCCCACCAGCCGAAGCGCAGGTGCTTCGTCGGCTGGAGCTGGGCGCGGGAGACGGCGAGCGCGGTCTCCAGGGTCGCGGCGGACCCCGAGCCGTTGTCGTTGATGCCGGGGCCCGCGGTGACCGAGTCGAGGTGCGAACCGGCCATGAGGACCTGGTTCGGGTCGCCGCCCGGCCAGTCGGCTATCAGGTTGTAGCCGGTGGCGCCGCTGGAGGTGAACGTCTGCAGCGTGGTGGTGTAGCCGGCGGCGTCCAGCTTCGCCTTCACGAAGTCGATCGAGGCCTTGTAGCCGGTACGGCCGTGGGCTCGGTTGCCGCCGTTGGCGGTGGCGATCGCCTGGAGGTCCGCCAGGTGCTGCTTGACGTTGGCGAGCGGGATGTCGGGCGCGGCGACGGCGGCTTGCGAACCGGCGGAGGCGGTACCGGTCAGTCCGCCGAGGGCGAGCGCCGCGAGTGCGGCGGCCGCGGTGACGCGTCTGGGCACGGAGAGGTTCATGTGGGGGCTCCGGATTCCGAACGGGGATGGGACGGAACGTGCGAGACGCCTCGGGCGTGGGTGCCACGAGGCGCTGGAGCTGTGCGGGTGCGCGGTAGTTCAGTTGTGCGGCGGTTCGGTCGTGCGTGCTGAATGTTCAGTGAGATTTTGACTCCGCGTCAAGAGCGGAAACCGGTCAAGGCTGTTCGCTCAGCGGACGAGGGGAACGGCGGCCGTCCCCCCGGCCCCCGGATCGGCGAACGGCGAAGGTCGCCGTGGGGGATCGGCGGCGCGACCCGGGGACGGTCCGGGACGGTGTGGGACGGTCCGCGCGGGCGACGCAGGCACTAGGGTCGGGCTCCCCGTCTCACGGACCCGAAGGAGCGCACGCACATGAGGATCGCCGTACTGGGCACGGGCGAGGTGGGGCGGCGGCTCGCCACCAAGCTGGTCTCGCTGGGGCACGAGGTGGCCATGGGGTCCCGTACCGCCGACAACGCCGACGCGGCCAAGTGGGCGGCGGAGCACGGCGGGACGCACGGGACCTTCGCCGACGCGGCCGGCCCCGCCGAGCTCGTCGTCAACGCGACCGGCGGGCTCGTCTCCCTGGCCGTCCTGGAGGCCGCGGGCGCCGCGAACCTGCGCGGCAAGGTGCTGGTCGACGTGTCCAACGCGCTCGACTTCTCGGAGGGCTTCCCGCCCAAGGTCGGTCTGCCCGACGGCCGGAGCGTCGCCGAGCAGCTGCAGGGCGCGTTCCCCGAGGCGCGCGTCGTCAAGACGCTCAACACCATGACCAACACCGTCATGGTCGAGCCCGGCCGGGTCCCCGGACACCACAACGTCTTCCTGAGCGGCGACGACGCGGACGCGAAGGCCGTGGTCGCCGAGCTGCTCGCCTCCTTCGGCTGGGCGGCCGACCGGATCATCGACCTCGGCGAGCTGTCGAGCGCCCGCGCGACCGAGCAGCTCATGCCCCTGTGGCTGCGGCTCTACGGGCTGCTCGGCACGGGCGACTTCAACTTCGGCGTCGCGGGAGGCTGAGCCCGCAGGTGGTCCAGGAGGCCCTCCGGCTGTGGGTAGGGCCTCTCCTCCGGGAGGAGCCGGGCGGCGGCCTCCGGGTCGCCCGCCCGGACCAGGCCGTGGACCTCGTGGGCCAGCCCCGTCACGTCGGTGATCGAGACCGTCCACTCGTCCGCGTAGCGGCGGGACGCCTCGCCCGAGAGCCCGAGCTGGAGCGAGCGGTACGGGAGGGGCCGCAGGCGGAGGTCGCGCTCCGGGTCCCACTGGACCCGGGCCGGCGCCTGCCGCAACTGCCGCCGCCAGGAGGCCTGGTCGGCGTGGAAGCCGCGCGCGTAGTGGGACAGGCAGGCGTTCCGCAGGGCCCACTCGAAGCCCTCGCGGGTGATCTCCACGGCGAGGACGGTCTCCTGGCCCTCCTTCGTGCCCCAGCCGCAGCGGTACATCATCCACAGGAACGAGGGCTTGATCCACGTCATCCGGTCCCGCTTCCACGCGGCCGGGAAGCGGCCGTCGCGGGCCGCGGGCCCTCCGATCTCCGGCCGGTAGGCCTGGTAGACGGTGACCGTGCGGTCGGTGTGGAGCGCGCGGATCCGGTACTTCGGTTCTTCCATGCGCTTCAGGGTGCGGGGGCCGCCCCGGCGGGGCCACCGGTTTTCCTCGGGCCGCCGCCTCCCGGCGTGGGAAGGTGCGACCGACGTCACGGTCGATACGCCCCGGTACGCGCCTAATCTTGAGAGATGAACGAATCGCCCGTCTGCCCGCTGGCCGACGTCGTCGCCACGTACCTGCCCCGGCTCTCGGAGTTCGCCTTCGAGCCGGGGCTCGTGGCCGCCGTCGACCAGCACGCGGCGGCCGTGTGCGACGCGCTCGTCCCGGCCCGGCGGGGGCCGGGCGGCCGGTCCGTCCGCCGGGAGGAGCTCGCCGACTACGTGCTCGGCTTCACCGACGTGCTCACCGAGGCCGAGTGGACCGAGCCCGTCGGCCACGACTTCGCGACCCTGCGCCTGACCGCGGTCTGCTGGCTGGTCCGGGAGCACGACCTCCTGGACGCCTGACGCCCGTCAGGAGACGGAGGTCACGGGCGCCGCGGGAGCGGGCTCCGCACGGGTCGCGGCGGCCGCCGCCGCGACCGCGGCGCGGCTCTTCCGGGCCGTGCGCAGCGCGTCCCAGGTGAGGATCGTCAGGGCCAGCCAGACGAGGGAGAAGCCCGCCCAGCGCTCCGCGGGCATCGCCTCGTGGAAGTAGACGACCCCGAGCAGGAACTGGAAGGTCGGCGCGAGGTACTGGAGCAGGCCGAGCGTCGACAGCGGGACGCGGATCGCCGCGGCCCCGAAGCAGACCAGCGGCACCGCCGTGACGATGCCGGTGGCGGCGAGCAGTGCCGTGTGACCGGCGCCGTGGGAGCCGAAGGCGAGGGTGCCCTGGGTGCCCAGCCAGACGAGGTAGCCGAGGGCGGGCAGGAACTGCACGGCCGTCTCGGCGGCGAGCGACTCCAGGCCGCCGAGGTTGACCTTCTTCTTCACCAGGCCGTAGACGGCGAAGGAGAACGCGAGGGTGAGCGAGATCCACGGCGGCCGCCCGGCGCCCACCGCGAGGACCACCACGGCCGAGAAGCCCACGCCGACCGCCGCCCACTGCGCGGGGCGCAGCCGCTCCTTCAGGACGAGGACGCCGAGGGCGATGGTGACGAGCGGGTTGATGAAGTAGCCGAGGGAGGCCTCGACGACGTGGCCCGTGTTCACGGACCAGATGTAGAGGCCCCAGTTCACGGTGATCACGGCCGCGGCGACGGTGATCAGGCCGAGCTTGCGCGGGCTGCGCGCGAGCTCGGGTATCCAGCTCCAGCGGCGCAGCGCGAGCAGCGCGATGCCGACGAAGGCCAGGGACCAGACCATCCGGTGGGCGAGGATCTCGACCGCGCCGGCGGGCTTGAGGAGGGGCCAGAAGAGCGGGACCAGGCCCCACATGCCGTAGGCGCCGATCCCGTAGAGCAGTCCTGCTCGTGCCTCGTTCTTCTCGGTCTTCACCCGGACCTCCCGCCCTGTGCCGCGCTGTCCTGTCGAAGGTAGCGCCGCACGGGGCGGGTTGTCATGCCCGTACCGCTATACGGTCATGACAGCGTTCAGGAGGCGGCCAGGGCCTCCTTGATCGACTCGGCGACCGGGGTGGTCGGGCGGCCGATCAGCCGAGCCAGGTCGCCGGTCCGCAGGGCGAGCGCGCCCAGGGCGACGGCCCGGTCGACGTCGACCAGGATCTCGGCGAAGGGGGCCGGGACCCCGGCGCCGGTGAGGATCTCCCGGTGGGTCGCGGCGGGGACGTCGCTGTACGTGATCTCCCGGCCGCTCCGGGCGGCGACCTCGGCCGCGTACTCGGCGAGGGACCAGGCGGTGTCGCCGCTCAGCTCGTACGCCCTGTTCAGGTGCTCCTCGGCCGGGCCGGTCAGGACGGCGGCCGCGGCGGCGGCGTAGTCGGCGCGGGAGGCGGAGGCGATCCGGCCCTCGCCGGCGTTGGACACGACGGCGCCGTGGGCCAGGACCGGGGCGAGGTTCGCCGTGTAGTTCTCCGAGTACCAGCCGTTGCGGAGGAAGGTGTACGGCAGGCCGGAGGCGAGGATCAGCTCCTCGGTCGCCTTGTGCTCGTCGGCGAGCAGGAAGTCCGCCTCGGGGCCGCCGAGGATGCCGGTGTACGCGAGCTGGGCCACGCCCGCCGCCTTGGCCGCGTCGATCACGGCGCCGTGCTGCGCGACCCGGCGGCCGACCTCGCTGCCCGAGATCAGCAGCACCCGGTCGCCGGACTCGAAGGCGTCCGCGAGGGTCTCCGGGCGGCTGTAGTCGGCGATCCGCAGCTCGACCCCGCGCTCCGCGAGGTCGGCGGCCTTCTCCTTGTCGCGGACGACGGCGGCGACGGACCCGGCGGGGACGCGGGTCAGCAGCTCGGCGATGACCAGACGGCCGAGCTGACCGGTGGCGCCGGTGACGACGATGCTCATGAGGTTCTCCCAGGTGGTTCGGGTGGGGCGGCTGCACTCACCGTACGTCTGGCACTAACTATCCGAAAGTACCCACTTTGAAGTAAGGTACTGGCATGGGAGTAAGTGAGAAGATCGTGGTCGACACCCTGTGCCCCGAGCGCCGCGTCCTGGAGCACGTCACCAGCCGCTGGGGCGTCCTCGTCCTGATCGCCCTGCGGGAGCGCTCGTACCGCTTCAGCGAGCTGCGCCGCACGATCGGCGGCGTCAGCGAGAAGATGCTCACGCAGACCCTCCAGACCCTGGAGCGCGACGGCTTCGTCCACCGCGACGCCAAGCCCGTCATCCCGCCCCGCGTCGACTACACCCTCACCCCCCTGGGCGAGGAGGCCGCCCACCGCGTCTCGGAACTCGCCCACTGGACCGCGACCAGCCTCACGGCGGTGCAGGAGGCCCGTGTGCGCTACGACACGGTGCGGGAAGCGTCCCAATGATGTTGTAGACGGGGCGAGTTGGTTCCCACGTGCGTACGATCTACCTCACTTCGGGGATTCTGTGGACGTGGGGTGGGGGACGCGTGGGGTACGGAAGATCCTTGCGCGCCGGGGGCGCGGCACTGGTGGCCGGACTGCTCCTCGCGGGCTGTACTGGCGGCGGAGACGACGACGGGAGACCGGAAGGCGCCGGGAGCGCCGGCACGAAGGCCCCGGCCACCGCGCCGCCTTCGACGGCCGCGCCGACGCCGACCGCCTACAGCTTCACCCCCGACCCCGCCCGCGTGCCGAAGACCCGGGCCGACGCCAAGCGCCTCGCCCTGGCCGTCGTCGCGGGCCCGGACGCCTGGGGACCCGACTACGTCGAGGGCGCCCCGTACCTGAGCACCGAGGGCTCCTGGCCGGTCCTCCCCGACACCTGTGTCTGGGAGTCCGGGACGCTACCGTCCTCCGTCCTCTACAGCGTGACCGCCCACAGCGAGATACCCGCCGCCGGCGGCAAGGGACGCGTCCGGGTCACGACCACCGTCACCGTCCACCGCACGGACGACGACGCGGACTGGGAGATGGCCCAGACCCTGGAGGAGGCCCTGCGCTGCCCCGGACAGACCCTGAGGGAGGGCGAGCGGATCACCGGCCTGATGTCCATCGGCGACCTCGGCGACGCCAGGAACTTCTTCGCGGAGGACTCCATCAACGAGCGCGGCAAGTTCGTCGACGACACCGTCAAGGGCGAGCAGTTCTACGGCTGGGTCCAGGCCCGCGTGGGCCAGGTGACCGTCGCGGTCTCCACCAGGGGCGGCCCGGGCCACGCCGACGACGACCTCAGCACGAGCATGGCCAAGGCCTCGGTCACCATGATCAGCCGCGTCGAGTCGCAGCTGGGGGCCAAGGCGTGACCACCACCCCTCCCGAGCCCGGCGAACTCCTGCCCCTCCTGCCCTCCGACCCGTCGGCGATCGCCGGATACCGGCTCCTCGGCCGGCTCGGTGCCGGCGGCATGGGCGTCGTCTACCTCGGCCGCACCGCCGCCGGGGAACTCGCCGCCGTCAAGGTCACCCACTCCGACCAGGCCGACCAGCCCGACTTCCGCGCCCGCTTCCGCCGCGAGGTCGAGGCCGCCCGCCGGGTCTCCAGCCCCTGGGCCGTCCCCGTCACCGGCGCCGACCCGGACGCCCCCGAGCCCTGGATGGCCACCGCCTTCGTCGCCGGGCCCTCCCTCGGCGAGGCCGTCACCGCGCACGGCCCGCTGCCCGAGCGGAGCGTCCGCCTCCTCGGCTGGTCCGTCGCCCGCGCCCTCGCCGCCGTGCACGCCGCCGGACTCGTCCACCGGGACGTCAAACCCGGAAACGTCCTCCTCGCCGTCGACGGCCCGCGCCTCATCGACTTCGGCATCGCCCGCAGCACCGGGGAGACCGCGCTCACCGCCACCGACATGGTCGTCGGCACCCCCGGCTTCCTCGCCCCCGAGCAGGCCGAGGCCCGCACCGACGCCATCGGCCCGCCCGCCGACGTCTTCGCCCTCGGCTGCCTCCTCGCCTACGCGGCGACCGGCCGCCCGCCCTTCGGCACCGGCGCCGTGGACGCCCTCATGTACCGCACCGTCCACGACGAGCCCGACCTCACCGGCGTACCCGAAGGGCTGCTCGACCTCGTCCGGGCCTGCCTCGTCAAGGACCCCGCCGCCCGGCCCACGGCGGCCGAGGCCGGCGTACGGCTCGTCGAGGATGCCCCGGGCGACGGCGCCGAATGGCTCCCCGCCCCCGTCGTCCGGACCATCGCCGAACGCTCCGCGCGCATGCTCGCCCTTCCCGAGATCGACACCACCGAGGCGGGCACGGCCCCCGCCGCACCCCCGAAGAGCCGGCGCGGCTTCCTGCTCCTCGCGGGCGGCGCTGTGCTCGCCGCGGGCGGCGGCCTGACCGCCTGGGCCGCCCTGGGAGGCGACGAGGGAAAGAAGAAGACCCCGCCGCCGAAGGCCCGGCGGTGGACCATCGGCGTCCAGGCCGACCTGACCGGCCCCGCCCAGGACATCGGCAGGGCACAGGAGCGGGGCGTCCGCCTCGCCGTCGCGCGGTTCAACGCCCGCAAGGACAAGCCGTTCACCCTCGACGTGAAGGTCTCCGACGACGGCGGGGAGCGGAGCCGCGCGCTCGCCGCCGCCCGCGCCCTGACCGGCGACCCCGACGTCCTCGGCATCATCGGCCCCACCTCCGACTACACGGGCTACACCGCGCTGCCCGCCTACGACGAGGCCCGGCTCCCCGTCATCACCACCTCCGCGGGCCTCAACCTGCTGATCAACTCCTCCGCGCCGCAAGGCCTGAGCCTGCTGCGTGCCTGCCCCACGCACTCGTACGCCGGCATGTTCCTCACCTACTACGTCGAGGCGAAGACCCGCACCGTCAGGCCCGGCATCCTCCAGGAACGCACCGACGACCCCTACTCGTGGCAGTACGCCGTCTCCTCGAAGTTCGCCTTCGGGCAGGCCGGCATCATCGCGATGCCCCGCGTGATCCCCGCCGGCGCCAAGCGACTCGAGAAGGTCCTCGGCGAGATGGTCGACGCGGGCATGGACGCGTACGTCCACGCGGGCCTCGCCCCGAGCGCGGTCCGCGCGGCGAAGGAGCTCGACCGGCTCGGCTTCACCGGCATGCGCGTCGCGGGCCAGCACGTCTTCGGACAGGAGTTCCTCACCGGAGCCGGGAAGGCGGCCGAGGGCTGGATCCTCGGGGCGCCGGTCGTCGACCCCACCACCCGGAAGGAGGCCGCGGAACTCGTGGCCGCCCACCGCACGGCGTACGGGACGGTCCCGGCGTACTACACGGGCGAGGCCTACGACGTCACCAACCTTCTCGTCGAGCAGGTCGAGAAGGCCGCCAAGGGCGGCAGGCGCCCCGACCGCACCACCCTCGCGCCGCTGCTGCGCGCGGCCAAGGGCCAGGGAGCCATGGGCGGTTACACCTTCGACGAGGAGGGCAACCTCAGCGCCGTCGGCACCTTCATGTACGCCGTCGAGAACGGCCGCTACAAGCCGTTGGAGTTCGCGCCCGCCGGACCGCCGGCCAAGGCCGAGGGGACCTGACCGGTGCAACCCCTGCGCAGGGCCGACCCGTCGACCATCGCCGGGTACCGCCTCCTCGGGCGGCTCGGCGCCGGCGGCATGGGCGTGGTCTACCTCGCCCGGTCCGCCGGCGGGGCGCTCGCCGCGCTCAAGCTGATCCGCGCCGAGCACGCCGCCGACCCCGGCTTCCGGGCGCGCTTCCGCCGCGAGGCGACCGCCGCCGAGCGGATCACCGGCCGCTGGGTCGTCCGCGTCCTCGGCGCCGACCCGGAGGCCCGCGAGCCGTGGCTGGCGACCGAGTACGTGCCCGGTCCCTCGCTCGCCGAGGCCGTGGCCCTGCACGGCGCCCTGCCCGAACCCACCGTCCGGGCCCTGGGCGCCCGGCTCGCCGACGCCCTCGACGGCATGCACACGGCCGGGCTCGTCCACCGGGACGTCAAGCCCGGCAACATCCTCCTCGCCCTCGACGGGCCCCGGCTCATCGACTTCGGCATCGCCCGGGTCAGCGGCGCCACCGCGCTCACCGCCACCGACGCGATGATCGGCACCCCCGGCTTCCTCGCCCCCGAACAGGCCCGGGTCAGCGGCTCCGACGAGGTCGGACCGGCCGCCGACGTGTTCTCGCTCGGCTGCGTCCTCGCGTACGCGCTGACGGGCGAACGCCCCTTCGGCACGGGCGCGGTGGCGGCCGTCGTCTACCGCACGGTCCACGAGGAGCCCGACCTCGGCGAGGTGCCGGACACGATCCTGCCCCTGGTCGCGGCCTGCCTGGCGAAGGATCCGGCGGCCCGGCCCACGGCAGCGGACGTCCGGGCCGCGCTGGGGGAGGCCGAGGGCCCGGCGGGCGACTGGCTGCCGGATGGCCTGCCCACCCTCATCGCGCAGCGCTCCTCGCGGGTCCTGGACCTGCCGGTCGCCGAACCGACGGTCCTCGTGCACACCGCCCCGCCGGAGGGCCCTTCACGACGGCGGCTGCTGATCGGCGGCGCGGCGGCGGCCGTCACGGGCGCGGGCGGCCTGACCGCCTGGCTGACGACCAGGACGCCGGGAGCGGCCACCGGCACGGGCGGACCGTCCGGGCCGCTCCCCACGTACACGATCGGCGTCCAGACCGATCTGAGCGGTGCCCGGAAATACGCTGGGCGGGGCCAGGAGAGGGGCCTCCGCCTCGCCGTGGAGAGCTTCAACGCCCGCAGCGACCGGCCGTTCGACCTGGCGGTGAAGGTCCGCGACGACGCCGGAGACCCGCGCCGGGCGGCCGCCGAGGCCGAGGCCTTCGGCAAGGACCGCGCGGTCCTCGCCGTCCTCGGCCCGACCACCCCGGAGGTCGTCCTCGCCGCCGCGGAGACCTACCAGCGGAACGCGCTGGTGTACGCGAGCGTGGCCACCGCCATCGGCTTCGAGCAGATGCCGGGCTTCCAGAACCAGCCCTCCTACTTCGAGATGCGTCCGATGCGCGACCTGCTCCAGCTGGGCTTCTCGACCATCGTCATCGTCCGGAAGCAGCGCAGGGTCGCGATCGTCGAGGACCAGGCCGCGGGTGCCTTCGCCTGGTCCTCCGCCAAGTCCGCCGAGGACACGTTCAGCAGCAAGGCGCAGATCGCCACCACCCGCCACCGGGTGGCGGCCGACACTGAGGACTTCGGCCCCGCCGTGCGCGCGGCGCTGGCCGCGGGCGCGGAGGGCGTGCTCTACGCGGGCCTGTCTCCACGCCGTGCCGGTCTGTGCGCCCGGGAACTGAGGGCCCAGGGCTTCAAGGGCCCCTGCGGCGGTTTCGAGGACGTACTCGAAACGGAGTTCGTCGAGGTCGCCGGACCCGCGGCCGAGGGCTGGGTCTTCGGCACCAGCTACGTCGACGCCGATCTGACGCCCACCGCCAAGGGCTTCGCCGCCGCGTACCGCAAGCGGTGGGGGCTGTCGGGCGCGGCGCCGGTCGACCGGTACGCGGCCGAGGCGTACGACGTCGTGCTCGCCGTCGCCGAAGCGATGCGACGCCTGACGAAGGACGGGGTCGCCGTGGAGCGCGGCGCGCTGACCCGGAGGCTGCGGGAGCTCACGTACCAAGGCGTGGTGAAGTCGTACGGCTTCGACGGCAACAACAACTTCCGCTTCGTGGACCGGGTGTACGTCCACCGGATCGAGCGGGGCGCACCCCGCTTCCTCGGGGACTACCTGAAGGCCACCAAGGACGAGAAGGCCGCCATGAAGGCGGGGAAGCACCCCTGAGAGGGGCCCGGCCCGCGCGGCGGACCGGGCCCGGGTGTTCCCCGGTCAGCCGACCACCGTCCAGGTGTCGTTGCCCGTCAGGAGCTGGCCCAGGTCGCCCTTGCCGTGGCGTTCGACCGCCGTCTCCAGCTGCTCAGCCATCAGCGTGTCGTACACCGGGCGGTCCACCGAGCGGAACACCCCGATGGGGGTCTGGTGGAGGGTGTCCGGGTCCGCGAGCCGGGAGAGGGCGAAGGCGGTCGTGGGGGTGGCCGCGTGGGCGTCGTGGACGAGGACGCGGGAGGCGTTCTCGTCGGTGACCGTGACGACCTGGAGGTCGCCGGTGGCGGGGTCGCGGACGACGCCCTTCCCGTTCTCGGCGCCGAAGCGGATCGGCTGCCCGTGTTCGAGGCGGATGACCGCCTCCTTCGCCTGGTCCTTGTCCTTCAGGACCTCGAACGCGCCGTCGTTGAAGATGTTGCAGTTCTGGTAGATCTCGACGAGCGCCGTGCCGTTGTGCTCGGAGGCCTGGCGCAGCACCTCGGTGAGGTGCTTGCGGTCGGAGTCGACCGTCCGGGCCACGAACGAGGCCTCGGCGCCGAGCGCCAGCGACACCGGGTTGAACGGCGCGTCCAGCGAGCCCATCGGGGTCGACTTGGTGATCTTGCCGACCTCGGAGGTGGGGCTGTACTGGCCCTTGGTGAGGCCGTAGATCCGGTTGTTGAACAGCAGGATCTTGAGGTTCACATTGCGGCGCAGGGCGTGGATGAGGTGGTTGCCGCCGATGGAGAGGGCGTCGCCGTCGCCGGTGACGACCCAGACGGACAGGTCGCGGCGGGAGGTGGCGAGACCGGTCGCGATGGCCGGGGCGCGGCCGTGGATGGAGTGCATCCCGTAGGTGTTCATGTAGTACGGGAAGCGGGAGGAGCAGCCGATGCCGGAGACGAAGACGATGTTCTCCTTCGCCAGGCCGAGTTCGGGCATGAAGCCCTGGACGGCGGCGAGGACGGCGTAGTCACCGCAGCCGGGACACCAGCGGACCTCCTGGTCCGACTTGAAGTCCTTCATGGACTGCTGCGCCTCGGCCTTGGGCACCAGGCTCAGCAGCGTCTCCGTGGGCTCAGGCATCGATGGCCTCCTTGAGGGCGGCGGCGAGCTGCTCGGCCTTGAACGGCATGCCGTTGACCTGGGTGTGGCTGCGGGCGTCGACGAGGTACTTCGCCCGGACGAGGGTGGCGAGCTGGCCGAGGTTCATCTCGGGGATCACGACCTTCTCGTACCGCTTCAGCACCTCGCCGAGGTTCCTCGGGAAGGGGTTGAGGTGGCGCAGGTGGGCCTGGGCGATGTGGCCGCCCTCGCGGCGGATGCGGCGCACGGCGGCCGTGATCGGCCCGTACGTGGAGCCCCAGCCGAGGACCAGGGTGCCCGCGCCGTCCGGGTCGTCGACCTCCAGGTCCGGGACGGCGATGCCGTCGATCTTGGCCTGGCGGGTGCGGACCATGAACTCGTGGTTGGCGGGGTCGTACGAGATGTTGCCGGTGCCGTCCTGCTTCTCGATGCCGCCGATGCGGTGTTCGAGGCCGGGGGTGCCGGGCACGGCCCAGGGGCGGGCGAGGGTCTCCGGGTCGCGCTTGTACGGCCAGAAGACCTCGGTGCCGTCGGCCAGGGCGTGGTTGGGTCCGGTGGCGAACTGCGTCCGCAGGTCGGGGAGTTCCTCGACGTCCGGGATCCGCCAGGGCTCGGAGCCGTTGGCGAGGTAGCCGTCGGAGAGCAGGAAGACCGGCGTGCGGTACGTGAGCGCGATCCGGGCGGCGTCCAGGGCCGCGTCGAAGCAGTCGGCGGGCGTCCTCGGGGCCACGACCGGCACCGGCGCCTCGCCGTTGCGGCCGTACATGGCCTGGAGGAGGTCGGCCTGCTCGGTCTTGGTCGGCAGGCCGGTGGACGGCCCGCCGCGCTGGATGTCGACGATCAGCAGGGGCAGTTCGAGCGAGACGGCGAGGCCGATGGTCTCGGACTTGAGCGCTACACCGGGGCCGCTCGTGGTGGTGACGGCCAGCGATCCGCCGAAGGCGGCGCCGAGCGCGGCGCCGATGCCGGCGATCTCGTCCTCGGCCTGGAAGGTCCGCACGCCGAAGTTCTTGTGCTTCGACAGCTCGTGCAGGATGTCCGAGGCCGGGGTGATCGGGTACGAGCCGAGGTAGAGCGGCAGGTCCGCCTGGCGGGCGGCGGCGACCAGGCCGTACGAGAGGGCCAGGTTCCCCGAGATGTTCCGGTAGGTGCCGGTGGGGAAGGCCCGGGTCGCGGGCGCGACCTCGTACGAGACGGCGAAGTCCTCGGTGGTCTCGCCGAAGTTCCAGCCGGCCCGGAAGGCGGCCACGTTGGCCTCGGCGATCTCCGGCTTCTTCGCGAACTTCTGGCGCAGGAAGGTCTCGGTGCCCTCGGTCGGGCGGTGGTACATCCAGGAGAGGAGCCCGAGCGCGAACATGTTCTTGCTGCGCTCGGCCTCCTTCCGGGACAGGCCGAACTCCTTGAGCGCCTCAAGGGTCAGCGTCGTCAGCGGCACCGGATGCACGTGATAGGCGTCCAGGGAGCCGTCGTCGAGCGGCGAGGTCGCGTACCCGACCTTCGCCATCGCGCGCTTCGCGAACTCGTCCGTGTTGACGATGATCTCGCCACCGCGCGGCACGTCCCCGATGTTCGCCTTCAGGGCGGCGGGATTCATCGCGACCAGCACGTTCGGGGCGTCGCCCGGGGTCAGGATGTCGTGGTCGGCGAAGTGGAGCTGGAAGGACGACACGCCCGGCAGGGTTCCGGCGGGTGCCCGGATCTCGGCCGGGAAGTTCGGCAGCGTCGAGAGGTCGTTCCCGAAGGACGCCGTCTCCGAGGTGAAGCGGTCACCCGTGAGCTGCATGCCGTCACCGGAGTCACCCGCGAAGCGGATGATCACCCGGTCGAGCCGGCGCACTTCCTTCTCGGTGCCGTGGTGGGGCGTCGCGGGGGCGCTGCGCTGCTCCCCGACCAGGGCCTCACCGGCCTCGCTGCTGACCTGGCTGGTCACTGAACTGGACCTCCCTCGCGGCAAGGGTTCTCTCCGCCGGAGGCGGGGAGAAGGCTCGGGGTGCGGCGGGTGGTCCCCGGGTGGAGATCACCTTCCGTCCCGTGGCCCACCCTACGACGGTGAGGGGGGCCTACCCGGGACCTCTCATATCATGGACCTCTTTATGAGACACCCTTTTGCCCTGAATCGTCACCTTCTGTCACCACTCGGAGCGCCCGAGGGGGCTGACCCCCGGCCGGCTCCCGCCTCGTCCCTTGGGACTAGGACCAGGATATCTGACAGGGTGTCAGATGATCAGGACTTCAGGTACGTCAATACCGCGAGTACCCGGCGGTGATCACCGTCACTCGGCGAGAGACCCAGCTTCAGGAAGATGTTGCTGATGTGCTTCTCCACCGCGCCGTCGCTCACGACCAGCGCCTTCGCGATCGCCGAGTTCGTCCGGCCCTCCGCCATCAGGCCCAGGACCTCCCGCTCGCGCGGGGTCAGATTCGCCAGCACGTCCTGCTGACGGCTCCGGCCGAGCAGCTGCTGCACGACCTCCGGGTCCAGGGCCGTACCGCCCCCGGCCACCCGCACGACCGCGTCCACGAACTCACGGACCTCCGCGACCCGGTCCTTCAGCAGATAACCCACGCCCCGACTGGATCCGGCCAGCAGTTCGGTGGCGTACTGCTCCTCCACGTACTGCGACAGGACGAGCACCCCCAGTCCCGGGTGCTCCTTCCGCAGCCGCACCGCCGCCCGCACCCCCTCGTCGGTGTGCGTCGGCGGCATCCGCACGTCCGCCACCACCACGTCCGGCAGCGCGCCCTCACCCGCGAGCCCCGCGACCGTCTCCACCAGCGCCTCGCCGTCCCCGACGCCGGCGACGACCTCGTGCCCCAGATCGGTCAGGAGCCGGGTCAGGCCCTCCCTGAGCAGTACGGAATCCTCGGCGATGACCACGCGTACACGGCCTGTCACTTCTGCCCCCATGCTTCCGGTCCTCCATTCGGAACCTTCAGCATGGCACCCCGCGGGCACCGCCCCCGCAGGGGCTACGCGCGCCAGGGGAGTTCGACCGTCACCGTCGTCGGGCCGCCCGACGGCGAGTCCACCGCCAGGACGCCGTCCACCGCGCCGACCCGCTCGGAGAGCCCCGCGAGGCCCGACCCGCCGCCGCCCCCGACCATCGCGCCGCCCGTCCCGTCGTCCCGGACCTGGAGCATCAGCCGGTCGCCGGTCCGCCACACGTCCACCCACGCGCGCCGCGCGCCCGCGTGCCGGGAGATGTTCTGGAGGAGCTCCGAGACCGTGAAGTACGCGATGCCCTCGATCGCCGGGACCGGCCGCGCGGGCAGGTCGACGTCCACCGACACCGGGACCGTGCAGCGGGAGGCGACCGCGGAGAGCGCCGCGTCGAGGCCCCGGTCGGTGAGGACCGCCGGGTGGATGCCGCGGGCGAGGTCCCGCAGCTCCTGGAGGGCCAGCTTCACCTCGCCGTGCGCCTCGTCGACGAGGACGGCCGCCGCCTGCGGGTCCCGCGCCATCTTCTCCTTCGCGAGCCCCAGGTCCATGGCGAGCGCGGCGAGCCGGGCCTGCGCTCCGTCGTGCAGGTCGCGCTCGATGCGCCGCAGGTCGGCGGCGGCCGTGTCGACGACCACGCCCCGGTCCGACTCCAGCTCCGTGACGCGCGAGGCCAGCCGGGACGGGCCGAGGAGCCCGGACACGAGGAGCCGGTCGACGGAGACGAGGCCGCGCAGCACCCACGGCCCGATGAGCACGAACACGAGCCCGATCAGACTGGTCACGGCGATCTCGAAGGGCGCGTCCAGGTAGAAGGAGTGCGTGGCGTCGCCGTACAGCTGGATGCCGTCCTGCCCGACCCAGGCGGGGAAGACCCACTGCCACAGCGGGTACGTGAAGAGGCTCCAGCCCCAGGCGAACAGCGCCACGGTCACCGAGAACGAGAACACCGCCCACGGCATGTGCAGGACCGCGTACAGCAGGTGCCGCCACGACGCACCGCTCTTCAGCATCGCGCCCATCCACGAGAAGGCCCCGCCGGTACGCCCGCGCACCGGCTCCGGCGCGGCCACGTCGAGGTCGAGCAGCCCGCGGGCCCTGGCCCGCTCCACCGCGCCGAAGCCCCGGCACATGCCGAGCGCCCCGGCCAGGATCGGCACGCCGAGGAAGGTGATGAGGAGCCCGGCGCCGGCCGAGACGAACGAGACGGCGAGCGAGAACCAGAGGACGCTCAGCGGCAGCCCGATCAGCACGTACCCGAAGGCGCGCCAGGTGCGGCCCTCGAACGGCGCGCGGATCGCGGCGGGAAGTCGGTGGGAGGCGGCCATCACGGTGTTCCTTCTCTGCTCGGAGCGGTTCAGGGGGAGAGGCGGGGTGCGGTCGGTACGTGTTCCAGGGTTCCGTTCCGCGCCCCGCCGGACCATGAGGCGGGTGGGCGTCTGCGGGCGGGGGTTTTCCCTACCTGCCCCTACCGCAGGGGGCCCCGAGCCGGCCGGGACCGCCAGGGCAGCTCCGCCGTGACCTGCGTCGGACCGCCCCCGGGGGAGTCGAGGACGAGCAGGCCGTCGACCGCGCCGAGCCGCTCCGCGAGCCCCGCGAGGCCCGTGCCGCCGTCGAAGCGCGCCCCGCCGGCCCCGTCGTCCCGCACCTGGAGCATCAGCCGGTCGCCCGACCGCCACACCTCCACGGACGCGGACCGGGCGCGGGCGTGCTTGGACACGTTCTGGAGGAGCTCCGAGACCGTGAAGTACGCGATGCCCTCGATCGCCTCCGCCGGCCGCTCGGTCAGGTCCACGTGCACCTTCACCGGGACCGTGCAGCGGGAGGCCACCGCGGAGAGCGCCGCGTCGAGCCCCCGGTCGGTGAGGACCGCCGGGTGGATGCCCCGGGCGAGGTCCCGCAGCTCCTGGAGGGCCAGCTTCACCTCGCCGTGCGCCTCGTCGACCATCGCCGCCGCGGCCTCCGGATCCTCCAGGAGCTTCTCCTTCGCCAGGCCGAGCCCCATGGCCAGGGCCACGAGCCGGGCCTGGGCGCCGTCGTGCAGGTCGCGCTCGATGCGGCGCAGGTCGGCGGCGGCCGTGTCGACGACCACGCCCCGGTCCGACTCCAGTTCGGCGATCCGCCGCTCCAGCTCGTCGGACGGCGAGAGCAGCCCCCGGACCATGCCCCGGTCGGCGTTGGCCAGGCCGCGGGCCAGGAAGGGGAGGACGGGCCAGAGGACGAGGAGCGAGACCAGTCCGACGGTGAACGTCACGATCCCCCAGGGCAGCCGGATCAGCCCGTACAGCTGGGTCCGCCAGGCCACCGGGTCCTTCAGCCGCGACCACAGCCAGCCGAAGAAGCCGCCGGCCGAGGGCAGCGGCGACGGCTCGGTGATCCGCAGCCCCAGCAGTCCCCGGGCCCGGGACCGCTCCGACCGGCCGATCAGGCGGGCGCCGCCGAGACCGAGGGCGAGCAGCGGCAGCCCGATCACGGTGACGGCGAGGCCCACGCCGAGCGCGATGCTGACGACCGCGTAGACGAAACCGGCCAGTGCGGTGAAGAGGTTGGAGAGGAGGAAGGCGATCTCCTTCCAGGTCTCCTTGCCGTACGCGAGCCGCAGCGGCGGACGGGGTCTCTCGGCGGAGCCGGAGGACGCGGGGGACTCCACGGGATCAAGATCGGCGCTCATGGTCCCCAGACTGCCGTCCGGGGAGGGCGCGACGCCATGGGGGAGGTGGGTGAGCGGGAGGGGGGATATCCCCACCGGCACCGGCGCCCGCGACGTACCGGCGGGTACGCGCGGAGGCACCCGCGGCTGCTTACGGTCTCTTTAGCAGGGCCTAGACTCGCCGCTGTAGAGAAGTGATTCATGAGACACCTGGACCGAGGGGCGGACGTGCGGGAACCGACCGTTGTCGCGGCCGACGCGGCGGACTACTTCCAGACGTACTCCGTCGTCGGCCTCCTGGCCGTCGTCGGCGTGCTCTTCGTCGCCGTGGCCTTCGGCGCGGGCCGGCTGCTCCGGCCCGTCGTGCCGACGCCCGAGAAACTCCTCACCTACGAGTGCGGTGTCGACCCCGTGGGGGAGGGCTGGGCGCACACCCAGGTCCGCTACTACGTGTACGCCTTCCTCTACGTCATCTTCGCCGTCGACTCGATCTTCCTCTTCCCCTGGGCGACGGTCTTCGCCGCGCCCGGCTACGGCGCCACGACCCTGGTCGAGATGTTCGTCTTCCTCGGCTTCCTGGCCGTGGGGCTGCTCTACGCGTACAAGAAGGGCGTCCTGGCATGGACGTAACACCCCTGCCCACACCCCTGCCCGCTCCGAAGCTGGGGCCGCTCGCCCGCCTCGCCCCCGAGCCGATGAAGGTGGTCCTGAACTGGGGCCGCCGCTACAGCCTGTGGGTCTTCAACTTCGGGCTCGCCTGCTGCGCGATCGAGTTCATCGCCGCGTCGATGGCCCGGCACGACTTCATCCGGCTCGGCGTGATCCCCTTCGCGCCGGGCCCGCGCCAGGCCGACCTGATGATCGTCTCCGGCACGGTGACGGACAAGATGGCACCGGCCGTGAAGCGCCTGTACGAGCAGATGCCCGAGCCGAAGTACGTCATCTCCTTCGGCGCCTGCTCGAACTGCGGCGGCCCCTACTGGGACTCGTACTCGGTCACCAAGGGCGTCGACCAGATCATCCCCGTCGACGTCTACGTGCCCGGCTGCCCGCCGCGGCCCGAGGCGCTGCTCCAGGGCATCCTCAAGCTCCAGGAGAAGATCGCCCGGGAGAGCCTGGCGGAGCGGTACACGACGACGCCCTCGACGGCACAGCTGACGAGCCCGCTGGTTCCGCCGCCGGGAGGCACGGCATGAGCGCGTACGACTCCCTCCCCGACGCCGTCACGGAGGTCTTCGGCGCGGACGCGACGGCGGAGCGGGCGTACGACCTGCTGACCGTCGACGTCCCCCCGGCCTCCTGGATCACGGCGCTCACCACCGCCCGTGACGAGCTGGGCTGCACGTACTTCGACTGGCTGAGCGCGGTGGACGAGCCGGGCACGGGCTTCCGGGTCTGCGCGCACGTGGTGGCGCTGGGGGAGGGGGCCCCCAAGCGCCTCCTGCTCCGCACGACCGTCCCGCACGAGGCGCCCGTCCTTCCCACGGCGATCGGCGTCTACGCGGGCGCGGGCTGGCACGAGCGCGAGACCCACGAGATGTTCGGCGTGGCCTTCGAGGGCCACCCGCACCTCGTGCCCCTCCTCCTCCCCGAGAACTTCGAGGGCCACCCGCTGCGCAAGGACTTCGTCCTCGCCGCCCGGGTCGCGAAGGCGTGGCCGGGCGCGAAGGAGCCGGGCGAGTCGCACGACGGCGGCGGTCCCAAGCGCCGCCAGATGCTCCCGCCGGGCGTCCCGGACCCCAACGAATGGGGCCCCCTGAAGGGCCAGCTCCCCCCGGCCCCCGCCCGCCCGGCCCGCGCCGCGGCCGGCGACCGCCCGGCCCGAGCGGCCGCGGGCGACCGCCCCGTCCGCCGCGCCCGCACGGCCACGGAGGGCTCGGCGAGCCAGGCGGCTCCGGAGGCGGGTGCTCCGGTACGGCGTTCCCGCACGGCGTCCGAGGGCTCGGCGAGCCAGGCGACCCCGGAGCAGCCCGGCACGCCGGAAGCCCCGGCCGAAGCGCCCCGTCCGCCGCGCCGCAGCCGCTCGGCCGCCGACGGCTCGGCGAGCCAGGCCGCCCCTGAGGCGGGCCCGGGCACGGACGCCCCGCCGGCCACCGCCCGCCCGCCGCGCCGCTCCCGCTCGGCGGCCGACGGCTCGGCGAGCCAGGCCGCCCCGCAGCCGACAGCTCCCGAGCCGGCCGCCCCGGAGCCGGGAGCCCCGGAGCCGACGGCCCCGGAGGCGCCCGCCCCGGGTGACGGTCCCGCGTCGCGCGGGACGGCCGCCACCCCGCGTACCCGCAGCTCGGACGCCCCCTGGCACCACGCCCGCCCGGCCTTCGACGAGCCCTCGACCGAGCCGGAGGCCCCGGCGGGGACCGACGGGCCGGAGGCCGAGAAGGCAGAGGCCGCCGAGGCCGGTGCCGCTGGGCCGGAGGTCCAGAAGCCCCGCGCCGCCGAGCCCGGTGCCGCCGAGCCGGAGGCCCCGGAGGCAGAGGCCCCGGAGGCAGAGGCCCCGGAGGCAGAGGCCGCCGGGGCCGGTGCCCCTGAACCCGGTGCCACCGACCCGGAGGCCCCGGAGACGCAGGCCCTGGAGGCAGAGGCCGCCGGGGTCGGTGCCTCTGAACCCGGTGCCGCCGAGCCGGAGGCCCCGGAGACGGAGGCCGCCCGGGCCACTCCCGCCGGGCCGCCCGCAGGGCCCGGTGCCGACCAGTCCACCGACACCGCCGGAGGCGATCCCGCGTGAACGACGCACTCGACGTCGCCGTCCGGCTGCTCATCGTCTTCGCCGTCTTCCTCGTGCTGCCGCTCGTCGTCGGGCAGACCGAGCACAAGGTCATGGCGCACATGCAGGGCCGTCTCGGCCCCATGTACGCGGGCGGCTTCCACGGCTGGGCCCAGCTCGTCGCCGACGGCGTGAAGTTCGCACAGAAGGAGGACGTGGTCCCGAAGGACGCGGACCGGCGGATCTTCCAGCTCGCGCCGGCCGTCGCCCTCCTCCCGTATCTGCTCGTGCTGGTCGCGATCCCGATCGGCCCGAGCGAAGGCGCCGTCGGACAGGTCGTCGACGCCGGCATCTTCTTCGTGCTCGCCGTCATGGGCGTCGGCGTCCTCGGCTCGCTCATGGCCGGCTGGGCCTCCGCGAACAAGTTCTCGCTGCTCGGCGGCCTCCGCACCGCCGCCCAGCTCCTCGCGTACGAGCTCCCCATGCTGCTGACGGCCGCCTCGGTCGCGATGGCCGCCGGCACCGTCTCGCTGCCCGGCATCCTGAACGCCTTCGAGTGGTGGTGGCTGCCCTGGCAGATCATCGGCGCCCTGGTGTTCTTCGTCGCCGGCCTCGCCGAACTCCAGCGGCCCCCGTTCGACATGCCGGTCGCCGACTCGGAGATCATCTTCGGCGCCTACACCGAGTACACCGGTCTCCGCTTCGCGCTCTTCCTGCTCGCCGAGTACGCGGGCATCGTCGTCCTCTGCGGTCTCACGACCGTCCTGTTCCTCGGGGGCTGGCACGGCCCCTTCGGCGCCGACGGGCTCGGCTGGGTCTGGACCCTCCTCAAGACGGCCGTCCTCGCCTTCGTCGTCATCTGGCTGCGGGTGAGCTACCCGCGGCTCCGTGAGGACCAGCTCCAGAAGCTCGCCTGGACGACGCTCGTCCCGCTCGCGCTCGCGCAGATCGCGCTCACCGGCATCGTGAAGGTGGCGATCCAGTAATGCCCATCCCCGGCTCCGGCCTCGCCAAGGGCCTCGCCGTCACCCTCCGCACGATGACGAGGAAGACCGTCACCGCGCAGTACCCGGACGTGCAGCCCGAGCTGCCGCCCCGCACCCGCGGGGTCATCGGCCTGTTCGAGGAGAACTGCACGGTCTGCATGCTCTGCGCCCGCGAGTGCCCCGACTGGTGCATCTACATCGACTCCCACAAGGAGACGGTGCCGCCCTCAGCCCCCGGCGGCCGCGAGCGCAGCCGGAACGTCCTCGACCGTTTCGCGATCGACTTCTCGCTCTGCATGTACTGCGGGATCTGCATCGAGGTCTGCCCCTTCGACGCCCTGTTCTGGTCGCCCGAGTTCGAGTACGCGGAGACCGACATCCACGAGCTGACCCACGAGCGCGACAAGCTCCGCGAGTGGATGTGGACGGTTCCCGAGCCGCCCGCGCTCGACCCCCGTGCGGAGGAGCCGAAGGAGATCGCCGCGGCCCGGAAGGCGGCGGAGAAGGCCGCCGCCCAGGCCGAGGCCGCCGCCCAGGCCGCCGCCGAAGCCCAGGCGCAGGCCCAGGAGGACCAGCAGTGACCCTCGCAGCACAGAGCGCCGGCTTCCTCTCGCCCACCGGCGTCGAGATCGCCTTCGTCCTCGTCGGCCTCGTCACCCTCGGCGCCGCCCTCGTCACCGTCACCACCCGCCAGCTGGTGCATGCCGCCCTCTGGCTGGTCGTGGCGCTCGGCGGGCTCGCCGTCGAGTACCTCCTCCTCACCGCCGAGTTCATCGCCTGGGTCCAGGTCCTGATCTACGTCGGTTCCGTCGTCGTCCTCCTCCTCTTCGGTCTCATGCTCACCAAGGCCCCCATCGGCCGCTCCCCGGACGCCGACTCCGGCAACCGGCCCGTGGCCCTCGCCGTCGCGCTCGCCGCCGCGGCGGCCCTCGTCTGGGTCGTCGTCGACGCCTTCCGCACGACCTGGATCGACCTCGACGGACCCGCCCAGGGCTCCACGGGCGTCATGGGCGAGATCCTCTTCCAACACTGGGTGCTGCCCTTCGAGGCGCTGTCGGTGCTGCTCCTCGCCGCCCTGGTCGGTGCGATCGTCCTCTCCCGGAAGAAGAAGGAGGACGAGAGCTGATGCACCTCGCCTACCCGGCCGTCCTCGCCGCCCTCCTCTTCGCCGTCGGCGTCTACGGCGTCCTCGCCCGCCGCAACGCGATCCTCGTCCTGATGTCCGTCGAGCTGATGCTCAACGCCGTCAACCTCAACCTCGTCGCCTTCGACGTCTGGCTCCGCGACACCCTCCACGCCGGCCAGGCGCTCACCCTCTTCACCATCGCCGTCGCCGCCGCGGAGATCGGCATCGGTCTCGCCATCGTCCTGATGGTCCACCGCAACCGCGGCACCTCGGACGTCGACCGTCTGCGCGACACCAAGGAACAGCCGTCCGCCGAGGAGAAGGCCGAGGCCGCCGCGTGACCACGACCACCCTCGCCGTCCTCGTCCCCCTCCTCCCCTTCCTCGGCTCCGCCGCCGGACTCCTGCTGGGCCGCACCGCGCCCGGCTTCGTCCGCCCCCTGGCGGTGCTGCCGACCCTCGCCGCCGCGGTCCTCGCCGGCGTGGTCGCCGCCCGCCAGGGCGGGGGGAAGGCGATCGAGGCAGCCACCCAGTACACGCCGACCGGGTCCGTCCCCATCGACCTGAGCCTCTACATCGACGGCTTCGCCGCCCTCGTCGCCGTCCTCGTCGGCGTGGTCGCGACCTGCGTGCAGATCTACTCGACCGGCTACCTCCGCGACGACCCCCGCTACCCCTCGTACGCCGCGCTCGTCTCCCTCTTCACCTCCGCGATGCTGCTCGTCGTCTACTCCGGCGACCTGATGGTGCTCCTGGTCGGCTGGGAGATCATGGGCATCTGCTCGTACTTCCTCGTCGGGCACTACTGGGAGACCCCCGAGGCGCGGTCCGCCTCCCTCAAGGCCTTCCTCGTCACCAAGCTCGGCGACGTCCCCTTCCTCATCGGTCTCTTCGCCCTCGCCACCGACGCGGGCACCTTCCGGATCACGGGCGTCCTCGGCGCCGTCGCGAGCGGCGGCATCGACCACCCCACCCTGATCGCGCTGCTGCTGCTCGCCGGCGTCGCGGGCAAGTCCGCCCAGTTCCCGCTGCACACCTGGCTCCCGGACGCCATGGCCGGCCCCACCCCCGTCTCCGCGCTCATCCACGCGGCGACGATGGTCGCCGCCGGCATCTACTTCACCGCCCGCCTCCTCCCGGTCTTCGCCGCCTCCGCCGCCGCGATGACCGTGCTCGCCGTGATGGCCGCGATCACGATGGTCGGCTCGGCACTCGCCGCGCTCGCCCAGGACGACATCAAGCGGGTCCTCGCCTACTCGACGATCGGCCAGCTCGGCTACATGGCCGGAGCCCTCGCCGTCGGCGACCGGGGCGCCGCCGTCTTCCACCTCGTCGCGCACGGCGCGTTCAAGGCGCTCCTCTTCCTCGCCGCCGGCGCGGTCATCCACGCCGCCGGGACGAACTCCCTCACCGCCATGTCCCGCATGAGCGGCCTCGCCCGGCGGATCCCCGACGCGTACTGGACGATGACCGTCGCCCTCCTCGCGCTCGCCGCGATCCCGCCCTTCGCCGGCTTCTTCTCCAAGGAAGCCGTCCTCGTGGCCGCCGAGCACACCGCCCTCGGTGAGCGGGACGTCGCCCCGGCCGGGGCCGGCTGGACCGTCCTCGTCGCCGGACTGCTCACGGCCCTGCTGACCGCCGCGTACGCCCTCCGTCTCTGGCTGCGGACCTTCCGCGGCCGCGGCGCCGAGGCCCCCGACCACGGCCGCCAGCCGATCGCCATGACCGCCGTCCTCTGGGTCCTCGCGATCCCGTCGCTCGGCTTCGGTCTGACCGTCACCTACCTCGACGACTGGTTCGACGGGCACCCCCTCACCCCGACCCTGACCACGGCCGTCCTCGGCACGGGGCTCGCCGTCGCCGGAGCCGCCGTCACCTACGCGGTCTGGCGCACCCTCGCCGCCCGCACCCCGGTCACGGCACCCGTCCCGCACGTCGCCCACCCGGACGCCGAGGCGGGCCAGGTCGAGGCCGAGGCGCTGCGCCTGCCGCACCCCGCCGAGGACCCGGCCGACCCCGGCCGCGTCCTCCTCGGCCCGCTGCACGGACCGGCCGCCGACGGCTTCCACCTGGACGCCGTCTACCGGACCGCGTTCGTCCGCCCCGTGCTCGCCGCCGCCTCCCTGGTCCGCTTCCTGGACCGCGAGGTCGTCGACACCTACGTACAAGCCGCGGGGAACAGCGCCAAGGGCCTCGGCTGGCTCGTCCGCCGCGCCCAGACCGGCAACGCGCAGACCTATCTGAGCGCCCTGCTCGCCGGCTCCGTCGTCCTGGCGATCGTCGCCGTCGCCCTCGCCAACGCCGCCGCCGGAGCGTGAGCCGTGATCGATATCAGCGAATCCGTGATGCAGTTCCTTCTGGCATTGATCGTCGCCGGCCCGCTCCTCGGCGCCGCCGCCGCTCTCCTGCCCGCCCCGCCCGGACTGAAGGGAAAGTCACCCGACCAGGCCGTGCTCCGCCACGGCGTGACCGTCACCGGCGTCATCCTGCTGGCCGCGCTCGTCCTCGCCCTCGGCTTCGACCACGACCACCCGTCGACGATGCAGGCCACGACGGACATCAGCTGGATCAGGGCACTCGACGTGCGCATCCACCTCGGTGTCGACGGCATTTCCCTCCCCCTCCTGGTCCTGACCGCGCTGCTGAGCTTCCTCTGCGCGCTGTACAGCTACTTCAAGCTGCCCGCGGGCGGGTCCCCGAAGGCCTTCGTCGCCCTGCTCCTCGTCCTGGAGTCCGGCACCCTCGCCACCTTCGCCGTCCTCGACCTCGTCCTGTTCTTCCTGGCCTTCGAGATGGTCCTCATCCCGATGTACTTCCTCATCGCCCGCTGGGGCGGCGAGGGCAGGCAGGCCGCCGCCTGGAAGTTCATCCTCTACACGCTGCTCGGCTCCGTCGTCATGCTGCTCGGCCTGCTCCTCATCGGCGTGAAGGCGGGCACGTTCGACATGGTGGCACTCGCCACTGACAACGGCCGTGGACTGACCACGTCCGTGCAGGTCATCGCCGTTCTCGCGATCGGTCTCGGGCTCGCCGTGAAGACCCCGATGTGGCCGCTCCACAGCTGGCTCCCGGACGCCCACACCGCCGCCCCGACCGTCGGCTCCGTCCTCCTCGCCGGCGTCCTGCTGAAGATGGGCACGTACGGATTCGTGCGGATCGTCCTGCCGATCACCCCCGACGGCATGCGGACCTTCGCCCCCTACCTCGCGGCCTTCGCCGTCGCCGGGATCATCTACGGATCGCTCGCCTGCCTCGCCCTCGCGAAGCCCGGCAACAAGGGCGACCTCAAGCGCCTCATCGCGTACTCCTCCGTCGGCCACATGGGCTTCGTCCTCCTCGGCATCGCCACCATGACCCCCACCGGGGTCAACGGCGCCCTCTTCGCGAACATCGCCCACGGCCTCGTCACCGGCCTGCTGTTCTTCCTGGTCGGCGCGGTCAAGGACCGCTACGGCACCGCCGACCTCGACACCCTGGCCGGCGCCACCGGCGCCGCCCTCTACGGCCGCGCCCCCCGCCTCGGCGCGCTCCTCGCCTTCGCCGCCGTCGCCTCCCTCGGGCTGCCCGGCCTCGCCGGCTTCTGGGGCGAGATGCTCGCCCTGTTCGGCGCCTTCGAACCGGCCGAGGGCCTCAGCCGCCCCGCCTTCCTCACCTTCATGGCGATCGGCGCCTTCGGCACCCTCCTCACCGCCGCCTACCTCCTCGTCGTGGTCCGCCGCGTCTGCATGGGCGGCCCGCGACCCGCGGGGGAGACGGCGATCGCCGACGTCCAGGGGTACGAGTTCGCCGCCTGGACGCCCCTCGTCGCCCTCACCGTCCTCGCCGGACTCTGGCCCGCCGTCCTCCTCGGCCTCACCGACCCGGCCGTCCAGCAGCTCCTCGCGGGAGGACCCCGATGACGTCCCTCGTCCAGTCCGTCGACTGGCTCACGATCGCGCCGCCCACCCTCACGGCCCTGGTCGCCCTCGTCGTCCTCGTCGCCGACCTGTTCGTGCCGCGCGAGCGCAAGCAGCTCCTCGGCTGGACCGCGATCGGCGGCCTCGTCGCCTCCCTCGCGCTCCTCGTGCCGCTGCGGGCCGGCGACCGCGCCACCTTCTGCCTCACCGCCACGGCGCAGGCCGGGGGCCACGCGGACGCGTGCAGCTACACCGCCGACCACTTCACCCTGGTCATCCAGTTCCTCGTCCTCGCCGGAGCGCTGGTCACCGCGTTCCTCTCGCTGGACGAGACCCGCGAGAAGCTCCCGCCCGGCGAGTACTGGTTCCTGCTGCTGTCCTCGGCCGCCGGCGCCGCCCTGCTGCCCGCCTCCCGCGACCTCGCCACCCTCGTCGTCGCCCTCGAAGTCGCCTCGCTGCCCGCGTTCGCGCTCGTCGGCCTCAAGCGCGGCGACCGCATGTCCGGCGAGGCCGCCCTCAAGTTCTTCCTCTCGTCCGTCACCGCGACCGCCGTCACCCTGCTCGGCGCGAGCTTCGTGTACGCGGCGACCGGCACCCTCCACCTCACGGAGATCGCCCAGCGCCTCGACGACGTCCCCGGGCAGCTCCAGACGCTCGCCGAGGCCGGGGTCGCCCTCACCCTCGTCGGCTTCGCCTTCAAGACGGCCGCCGTCCCCTTCCACTTCTGGGTCCCCGACACCTACGTCGGAGCCCCGCTGCCCGTCGCCGCGTACCTCTCCGTCGTCGGCAAGGCCGTCGGCTTCACCGGCCTCATCCTGGTGACCGTCGTCGCCTTCCCCTCGTACGCGGACGTGTGGGGCCCCGCGCTCGCCGTCCTCGCCGCGCTCACCATGACCGCGGGCAACGTCGCCGCGCTCCGCCAGGTGTCCACGCGCGCGTGGAGCGCGGTACGGCTGCTCGCCTGGTCCTCGGTCGCCCAGGCCGGCTACCTCCTGGTGCCGATCGCGGCCGCCGCGTACTCCGGCGACGACCAGATCGGCGCCACCGTCGCGTACGCCCTGATGTACGCCGTCGTGAACCTCGGCGCCTTCGCGGTCGTCACGCTCGTCGCCCGCACCCACCCCGAGAACCGGATCAGCGACTACCGCGGCCTGTACGCCGCCCGCCCCGCGGCCGCCCTCGCGCTCGGGTTCTTCCTCCTGAATCTGGCCGGTTTGCCCCCGGGTATCATCGGCCTCTTCGCCAAGGTGACCGTCTTCTCGGCGGCCGTCGACGCGGGCCTCGGGTGGCTGGCCGTGATCATGGGCGTCAACGTCGTGATCGCGCTCTTCTACTACCTGCGCTGGACGGCGCTGCTCTTCCGTACGCCGGAGGGCGCGCCCGTCACGCACAGGGCCCCCGCGCCGGTCACCCTCGCGATCGTGCTGACCGCCGTGGCCGGAGCCGTCCTGTCGGGCTACCCGCAGTTCGCCCTCCGCTTCGTGTCGACGGCCCTGTTCTGACCCCCCACACAAGAGAAGAACCGAGGAGCAACACCCCGTGCTGAACGGATTCAAGGACTTCATACTTCGCGGGAACGTCGTCTCGATGGCCATCGGTCTGGCCGTCGGCTCCGCGTTCACGGCCGTGGTCACCGGCTTCAGCAAGGCGTTCATCACCCCGCTCATCGGTCTGGCGACCGGCTCCGTCGGTGACTTCAGCGAGGCCAAGTTCACCATCGGCAAGACCGACTTCCCCTACGGTCTGGCGATCGCCGCCGCCATAGCGTTCGTCATCACCGCCGCGGTCCTCTACTTCCTCATCGTCGTCCCCATGACGAAGATCCAGGAGAAGTTCGCCAAGGAGGAGGCGATGGACCCCAAGGCGGAGAAGCGCGACTGCCCCCGCTGCTTCACCGAGGTCCCGGCCATCGCCACCCGCTGCGCCCACTGCACGAGCGAGATCGAGCCGACCGTCCTCGGCCTGGACAAGATCCCGGCCGCCCGCTAGTGCCGTGACCGTCGGCTCACCCGTACGGCCCACACGGCACCCCGTGCGAGCTGGGGAACCCGCGGCTCTCGCCTGGCGTTGACCAGTACGGGAGGGTCCACTGGACGCGTGGACCACCGCGAGGAAAAGGGTTCCCCTGCCGCACCACTTGGAGGGCGTACCGTGCACCGCCGGCACAACGGGCTGAGGACCGCGGTCCTCCTCGGAGGGCTCTCGGCCCTCATCATCGTCATCGGCAGCTTCTTCGGACGTACGGGGCTGATCGTCGCGCTGCTCGTGGCGCTCGGCACCAACGCGTACGCGTACTGGAACAGCGACAAGCTGGCGCTGCGGGCCATGCGCGCCCGGCCGGTGAGCGAGTTCGAGGCCCCCGCGCTGTACCGGATGGTGCGCGAGCTCTCCACGCAGGCGCGGCAGCCCATGCCCCGGCTCTACATCTCGCCGACGCAGGCGCCGAACGCCTTCGCGACCGGCCGCAACCCGCGCAACGCCGCCGTCTGCTGCACCGAGGGCATCCTCGCGATCCTCGACGAGCGCGAGCTGCGCGGGGTCATCGGCCACGAGCTGAGCCACGTCTACAACCGGGACATCCTCATCTCCTCGGTCGCCGGAGCGCTCGCCTCCGTGATCATGTTCCTGGTCAACTTCGCCTGGCTGATCCCGGTCGGCCGCTCCAACGACGACGACGGCCCGGGCATCCTCGGCTACCTGCTGGTCCTCATCCTCGGCCCGATCGCCGCCTCCGTCATCCAGCTCGCCATCTCCCGCTCCCGGGAGTACGAGGCCGACGCCTCCGGCGCCCAGCTCACCGGGGACCCGCTGGCCCTCGCCAGCGCCCTCAGGAAGCTGGAGGCCGGGACGAAGCAGCTGCCGCTGCCGCCCGAGCCGCGGATCGAGACCGCGAGCCACATGATGATCGCCAATCCGTTCCGGCCCGGCCAGGGCCTCTCCAAGATGTTCTCCACTCATCCGCCGATGGCCGAGCGGATCGCCCGGCTCGAACAGATGGCAGGTCGACGCCCGTGAAGACCATCCTCAACATCATCTGGCTGGTGCTCTGCGGATTCTGGATGTTCCTCGGCTACATGGCAGCCGGGATCCTCCTCTGCATCACCATCATCGGCATCCCCTTCGGACTCGCCGCGTTCCGCATCGGCATCTACGCGCTCTGGCCCTTCGGGCACACGGTCGTCGACCGGCGCGACGCGGGCGCCCCGTCCTGCGTCGGGAACGTGCTGTGGCTGATCCTGGCGGGCTGGTGGCTCGCGCTCGGCCACATCACCACCGGGATCGCCCTCTGCATCACGATCATCGGCATTCCGCTGGGCATCGCGAACTTCAAGATGATCCCGGTGTCGCTGCTGCCCCTGGGCAAGGAGATCGTCCCGACGGACCAGGCGTACGGCTACGGCTACGGCACGCGCTGACGCCCCCTTCGCGCCCTACGCGTGCGGCGCGCCCTACGCGTGCGGCGGCACCGCACGGCCCCGGCTGACGGCCCAGGCCACCACGCCCGCCGCCATGACCCCCGAGCCCGCGAGCACCGAGCCCAGGGGGAGGGCGAAGGCGAGCGCGGCGCAGCCGGTGAGGCCGAGGGCGGCCAGGGCGCGGTCGCGGCCGCCCAGCGTCCACGCGCTGGCGTTCGCGATCCCGTAGTAGACGAGGACGCCGAAGGACGAGAAGCCGATCGCGCCGCGCACGTCCACGGTCGCCACGACGAGGGCCACCACGGCGCCCACGGCGACCTCTGCCCGGTGCGGCACCCGGTAGCGGGGGTGGACGGCCGCGAGGGCCGTCGGCAGGTAGGCGTCGCGGGCCATCGCCAGGGTCGTACGGGACACCCCGAGGATCAGTGAGAGGAGCGAGCCGAGCGCCGCGACGGCCGCGCCCACGGTGACCAGGGGCACCAGCCAGCCGGCGTCCGCCGCGCGGGCCGCGTCGGCGAGCGGCGCGGGGGAGGCGGCGAGGGCGGTGGGGCCGAGGACGGTGAGCACGCCGACGGTGACCAGGGCGTAGACGGCGAGGGTGATGCCGAGCGCGAGCGGCACCGCCCGGGGGATGGTCCGGGCCGGATCGCGGACCTCCTCGCCGAGCGTGGCGATCCGCGCGTACCCCGCGAACGCGAAGAAGAGCAAACCCGCGGCCTGGAGGACTCCGCCCGTCGTGAACTCCCCGCCGAGGGCGGCGACGCCCTTCTCGCCGGCCCCGAAGGAGACCGTGACGACGCAGGCGAGCACCGCGAGGACGAGCGCCACGATCACCCGGGTGAGCAGCGCCGACTTCTGAACTCCCCCGTAGTTGAGGGCTGTCAGGGCCACCACGGCGGCGACCGCGACCGCGTGCGCCTGCTCCGGCCACACGTACGCGCCGACGGTCAGCGCCATCGCCGCGCAGGAGGCGGTCTTGCCGGCGACGAAGGCCCAGCCGGCCAGGTAGCCCCAGAAGGAACCGAGGCGTTCGCGACCGTACACGTACGTGCCGCCGGAGGCGGGGTGGCGGGCGGCGAGCCGGGCCGAGGACATCGCGTTGCAGTACGCGACGACGGCGGCGGCACCGAGCGCCCAGAGCAGCCCCGCGCCGGAGCCGGCCGCGTCCGCGGCGGGCCCGAGGGCGACGAAGATCCCCGCGCCGATCATCGAACCGAGCCCGATCACGACCGCGTCGAAGAGGCCCAGGGAGCGGCGCAGTTCCGGTGTCATGCTCCGCACATTAGACGCTGAGGCCGGTCTCCCTGAGCGTGATGTTCAGGCGTCCGGCCAGGCCGAGGGCGGGTTCGGCGGTCCCCGGGAACACCTTGGGGACCCCGTGGTGAACCCACCGCGAAGCACCGCCGAAGACGAAGAGGTCCCCGGAGGCCAGATCGACGTCCCGGTACGGCCGGCCGCGGTTCTCCGCGTTCCCGAACCGGAACACGCACCGGTCGCCGAGGCTCAGCGACACCACCGGCGCTCCCGAGCGCTCCTCCCGGTCCTGGTGCATGCCCATGCGCGCCCCCGGCGCGTAGAAGTTCACGAGCGCCGTGTCGGGGGTGAAACCCCCGTGGTCCCCGTACGCCTCGACGAGCGCCTCGCGGCCGAGCGCGACGAGCCAGTCCGGCAGGGGGATCCCGACGGAGTCGAGGTAGCGGTACGGCACCCAGCGCCGGCCCAGGCACAGGGACCGCACGGACATCACGCCGCCGCCGGGGAGCACGGTCTGCCGGTACGGGACGGGGCCGCGGCCCCATTCCCGGCAGGCGTCCACCAGCTGCCGCCGGCGCGCGAAGGGGAGCCACGCGGGCACGTGCACCGCTCCGGGCGCCACGGTGACCCTCTCGCGGGGGAAGAGCCCGTCGCCGGTCACACGCGGGATCCTCCGAGGGCGCCTTCGAGGGCCCCTTCGAGTCCGAGGAGCCGCTCCTTGCGGTCGAGCCCGGCGGCGTACCCGCGCAGGTTCCCGTCGGCCCCGATCACCCGGTGGCAGGGCCGCACCACGAGCAGCGGATTGCGCCCGATCGCGGTGCCCACGGCCCGCACCCCGGCGCCGGCCGAGCCGACCCGGCGGGCGATCTCCCCGTACGAGACGGTCGTCCCGTACGGGATGTCCTCCAGGGCCCGCCAGACGCGCCGCTGGAACACGGTCCCGGCGTCGTCGGCCAGCGGCAGGTCGAAGCGGTCGCGCCGCCCGGCGAAGTACTCGTCGAGCTGCCGCGCGGCCTCGGTGAACGCCCCGGGCGCGAGCGTCCAGCCGTCCTCGACCGCGACGGCGCCCTTCTGCCCCGGCAGGGACAGGGAGCGCAGCACGGCACGGCCCCCTTCGGCGAGCTGCCCGACGAGGAGCATCTCGCCCAGGGGGCCGTCGACGTACGCGTACACGGTCATGACTGGTTCCTCTCCCCGCACGGGTCTTCCTGAGACCCAGTGTGCGGGGACCGCGGCGCGCGGGGCTGGCGGTATTCGGACACGACCGTCCCGGCCCGTGACGAGGTCAGCGGTAGTTCACGAACTGGATCGCGAAGTCGAAGTCCTTGCCCTTGAGCAGCGCCTGCACGGCCTGCAGGTCGTCCCGGCTCTTCGAGCTGACCCGCAGCTCGTCGCCCTGGACCTGCGCCTTGACGCCCTTGGGGCCCTCGTCGCGGATGGCCTTCGCGACCTTCTTGGCGTTCTCCTGGGAGATGCCCTCCTGGACGGAGGCGAAGAGCTTGTACTCCTTGCCGGACAGCTGCGGCTCGCCCTCGACCTCCAGCGACTTCAGCGAGATGCCCCGCTTGATCAGCTTGGACTGGAAGATGTCGAGGATCGCCTTGACGCGCTCGTCACCGCTCGCCTGCATCAGGATCTTCTCGCCCGACCAGGAGATCGAGGCGTTGGTTCCCTTGAAGTCGTAGCGCTGGGAGATCTCCTTCACGGCCTGGTTGAGGGCGTTGTCGACCTCCTGCCGCTCGACCTTGGAGACGATGTCGAAACTGGAGTCGGCCATGACTCGTGGCTCCTTGCTCGGATGCTGTGGGGTACCCCCAAAGCCTAGGGGGTGAGTCACCGGCCGAACCGCTGATCAATCCGGTGGCGAACCACCCCCGGGGATCAGGTATTGTTTACGTCGTTGCCGGGGAACACCGCAGAACAGCGGGGAACCACAGCAACGAACCCATGGCGATGTGCCCGAGTGGCCAATGGGAGCGGACTGTAAATCCGTCGGCTTAGCCTACCCAGGTTCGAATCCTGGCGTCGCCACGTGAAGAAGGCCCCCGGTGCTTGCGCCGGGGGCCTTCACTCGTTTCCGGGGGCGGGGCGGGTCAGTTGCCGGCCACGTCTTTCACCGCGACCGAGAGCGGGACCGAACCGGCGATCAGTTCCAGGGTGAGGCCGGCGGTCGCCGGGGTGTCGAGGAGTTCGGCGAGGACCGCGGCCACGTCGTCGCGGGGGACCGGGCCCCGGCCCGTGCGGGCTTCCAGGCGGACCATGCCCGTGCCCGCGTCGTTCGTCAGGGAGCCGGGCCGCAGGATCGTCCACTCCAGGCGCGTACGGGAGCGGACCTCGTCGTCGGCCGCGCCCTTGGCGCGCAGGTAGGCGTCGAAGATGTCGTCGCCCGGATGCGACGCGTCCGCGCCCATCGAGGAGACGACCAGATAGCGGCGCACGCCCGCGCGTTCCGCCGCGTCGGCGAACAGGACGGCCGCCGCCCGGTCCACCGTGTCCTTGCGGCCGGCGCCGCTGCCCGGCCCCGCGCCCGCCGCGAAGACGGCCGCGTCGGCGCCCTGGAGCACCGCGGCGACCATCTCGACCGACGCCGACTCCAGGTCGAGGACGACGGGCTCGGCGCCCGCCTCCCGCAGGTCGGCGCCCTGTTCCGGCGTGCGGATGATCCCCGCGACCTCGTGCCCGGCCGCCGAGAGCAGCCTCTCCAGGCGCAGGGCGATCTGTCCGTGTCCTCCAGCGATGACGATGCGCATACTCACGACCGTACGACGGGACCGGCCGGAGGGCTTCCCGGCTCGGGCGGCCGCTCCGGGCGCGCCTGGCGCGGCAGGTCCAGGGCCGCCGCCGAGTCGCAGTACTCCCGCACCGCGCTCGTCCGCGCCACCACCCGCCCCCGGTGCACCACGATCCGGCTGTACGCCAGGGACAGCACGCCCGCCAGGCGCTCGCCGCGCACCGCGAGCAGCTCCGCCGGGAAGCCGGCCTCCACCCGCACCTCGGGGAGGCCCATCACCGCCCGCGCCTCCGCGCCCACCGCCGCGTACGCCTCCTGGGGGGCCAGACCGCCCAGCGAGGCCAGCAGGTAGGCCGCCTCCAGCGGGTCACCGCGCCCCACCGGATTGGCCACGTCCCGCAGCGTTCCGCTGCCGGCCGCGACCCGCACCCCGGCCGCCCGCAGCAGCCGCACCGGGGCCGCGCCGCGCAGCTCCGTGCCCCCGCAGCCGCCCTGCGGCAGGCACACCACCGCCACCCCGGCCGCCGCCAGCTGGTCGGCCGCGCGGCGGGCGGCCTCGGACGGGAGCCGGGAGAGCCCCGCGCACGGCCCGATCGTCACCCCGGGCCGCAGCCCGCCCGCCATCGCCGCGAGCCGGGCCAGGCGCGCCGGGTCGTCCCCGTCGGTGTGCAGGTCGACCGGGGCGCCGTGCTCGGCGGCGACGTCGAGCACGGCCTCCACGTAGCCCGCCGGGTCCGGGTCGAGGTCCGGGCAGCCGCCGACCACCCCGGCGCCCATCTTCACCGCGTCCCGCAGCATCGCGAGCCCGTCCGCGCCCGCGACGCCCGTGAGCAGCCGGGGCACCGCGACGGCCGTCAGGTCGGCGAGGCCGCGCAGCGAGCGCCGGGCCTGGAGCACGGCTTCGAGCGGGCCGAGTCCGTGGACGTCGCCGATGCGCACGTGCGCGCGGAGCGCCGTCGCGCCGTGGCCGAGCTGGAGCAGGGCCGCCTCGGTGGCCCGCCGCTGCACCTCCTCGGGGGCGTACGAGACGGGGCCGGGGGTGTCGGCGGAGAGCGCGGTGTCGGCGTGGGCGTGCGGTTCGGCGGCGGCGGGCAGCAGCAGATAGCCGCCGAGGTCGACCCGCGCGCCCGCGGTGGTGAGGCTGCCCGCGGTGCCGACGGCCTCGATCCGGCCGCCGGCGAGCCGCACGTCCACCGTCCGTCCGTCGCCGAGCCGCGCGTGGGAGAGCAGGAGCGAGGTCGAGTCGGCGGTGGTGGCGGCCCCGTCCTCGGGCGGCTGGGGCTGCTTGCTGTCGGCTGACATCAGGCTCCTCAAGGCTCCTCAAGGGTCAAGATCACGAAGGGTGGGGCCGAGCCTAGGGGCGCTCGGAGCGACCTTCGAGGAGGAGCGCAATAGTCGTACCGATGAGGCCACGAGTGGCGTACGGGACGCCTGGTGAGGGCCGTCGCGAGGCCGTGGGGAAACGGATTTGGGTGATGGGCCGGAGACCGTGTAATGTCTTCCTCGCTCGCCCCAATAGCTCAGTCGGTAGAGCGTCTCCATGGTAAGGAGAAGGTCTACGGTTCGATTCCGTATTGGGGCTCTGGTGAGAGGGATCCCGTCTTCGGACGGGGTCCGGATCATCAAAGCGGTGTAGCTCAGTCGGTAGAGCAAGCGGCTCATAATCGCTGTGTCACCGGTTCAAGTCCGGTCACCGCTACAGACAGTAGCCGATTGTGGGGTCGGTCCTTCGATCGGCTACTCTTCTATGCGTTCATCCGTCCATCCGTCCGTCAAGGAGCACTCACGTGGCTGCCACCGACGTCCGCCCGAAGATCACGCTGGCCTGCGTGGAGTGCAAGGAGCGGAACTACATCACCAAGAAGAACCGGCGTAACAACCCGGACCGTCTTGAGATGAAGAAGCACTGCCCTCGCTGCAACTCGCACACTGCGCACCGCGAGACGCGCTAATCAGGCTCGTACACGAGGCCGTCCCCACTCGGGGGCGGCCTCGTGTCGTTTGTCGGCAACAAATCCAGGAGGTATCGAGTCCATGGCGCTCGACCAGTCCTTCGTGGGCCGGACCTATCCGCCCACCGCGCCCTACGAGGTCGGCCGCGAGAAGATCCGCGAGTTCGCCGAGGCGATCGGTGACGCCAATGCCGCGTACACCGACACCGAGGCGGCCAAGGCGCTCGGACATTCCGATGTGATCGCCCCGCCCACTTTCGTGTTCGCCATCACCTTCAAGGCGGCCGGCGCCGTCATCGAGGACCCGCAGCTGGGCCTCGACTACAGCCGCGTCGTCCACGGCGACCAGAAGTTCGCCTACACCCGGCCCGTTCGCGCCGGGGACCGGCTCTCGGTCACCTCCACCATCGAGGCGATCAAGTCCCTCGCAGGCAACGACATCCTGGACATCCGCGGAGAGGTCCACGACGCCTCCGGCGAGCACGTCGTCACCGCCTGGACCAAGCTCGTCTCCCGCGCACCCGAGGGGGCCTGACCATGACCGCGAAGATCGCCTACGACGAGGTCGAGGTCGGCACCGAGCTGCCCGCGCAGACCTTCCCCGTGACCCGCGCCACCCTCGTCCGGTACGCGGGTGCCTCCGGGGACTTCAACCCGATCCACTGGAACGAGAGGTTCGCGCGCGAGGTCGGCCTCCCGGACGTCATCGCCCACGGCATGTTCACCATGGCCGAGGCGATCCGCGTCGTCACCGACTGGACCGGCGACCCCGCCGCCGTCGTCGAGTACGGCGTCCGCTTCACCAAGCCGGTCGTCGTCCCCAACGACGACACCGGCGCCCTGATCGAGGTCTCCGCCAAGGTCGCCGCCAAGCTGGACGACCAGCGGGTGCGCGTCGACCTCACGGCGACCTCCGCCGGGCAGAAGGTCCTGGGCATGTCCCGGGCCGTCGTGCGACTGGCCTGACCCCGGATTCCGGGTGGGGGCGGCCGTCCCGACGAGGCCGCCCCTTTTCCCGGGTTGACGAAGGTAGTGATTGAGTACTAACTTTCTATGCATGGTCAGGATGAGCGCAGAGGAACGGCGCGAGAGCGTGATCCGCGCCGCGATGAGGGAGTTCGCCCGGGGCGGCTACCACGGCACCTCCACGGAGGCGATCGCCCGCCGTGTCGGCGTCTCGCAGCCGTACCTCTTCCGGCTCTTCCCCGGAAAGAAGGCGATCTTCCTGGCGGCGTCCGAACGCTGCCTGGCGGACACCCGGCGGGTCTTCGAGGAGGCCGCCGAGGGGCTGTCGGGGGAGGAGGCCCTGCACGCCATGGCCAACGCCTACACCCGGCTCATCGCCGAGCAGCCGGAGCGGCTCCTGATGCAGATGCAGGTGTACGTCGCGGTGGCCGCCGCGGAGGAGGCCGGCGACCACGAGTTCGGCGAGGCCGTCCGGGCCGGCTGGATGGAGCTCTGGGAGACCGTCCATCTGCCGCTCGGCGCCGACGTCGGCGAGACCACGACCTTCCTGGCGTACGGCATGCTCATCAACAACCTCGTCGCCATGGGATTCCCGCCCGAGCACCGGGTCTGGGAGGGGTTCTACCCCTCGGCCCGGCGCCTCGGACGGCTGGAGAAGTAGTGCACCCGGGCTCCGGCCCGGGACCGGCCCGCGCGCCGGCCGACCCCTGTTCGTAGAAGTTAGTCATCAATAACTAACCCGAAGGGTGAGCAGCAATGAACCAGCCCGCAGCCCGCCGCGGCTCCGCCGCCTGGGCCCTCGTCATCACCAGCGTCGCCGGCTTCATGGCGGCCCTCGACAACCTCGTCGTCACCACCGCCCTGCCCTCCATCCGGGAGGACCTCGGGGGAGGACTGCACGACCTCGAATGGACGGTGAGCGCCTACACCCTCACCTTCGCCGTCCTGCTCATGTTCGGCGCCGCCCTCGGCGACCGCTTCGGCCGCCGCAGGCTCTTCGTCGCCGGGCTCGCCGTCTTCACCGGCGCCTCCGCCGCCGCCGCGCTCGCCCCCGGCATCGACGCGCTGATCGCCGCCCGCGCCGTCCAGGGCGTCGGTGCCGCGATCATGATGCCGCTCACCCTCACCCTGCTCACCGCGGCCGTCCCGGCGGCCAGGCGCGGCATGGCGTTCGGCATCTGGGGCGCGGTCAACGGCCTCGCCGTCGCCGCCGGCCCGCTCATCGGCGGCACCCTCACCGAGCACATGTCCTGGCAGTGGATCTTCTGGCTGAACGTCCCGCTCGGCCTCGCCCTCCTGCCGCTCGCCCGGCTGCGGCTGGCCGAGTCGTACGGCGTCGGCGCCCGGCTCGACATCGCCGGCACCCTCCTCGCCAGCGGCGGCCTGTTCGGCATCGTGTACGGACTGATCCGCGGTCCGCTCGACGGCTGGACCTCCGCCACCGTGCTCACCGCGCTGATCGCCGGCTCGGCGCTCATCGGCGGCTTCGTCCACCACGGCATCCGCAACAAGGCGCCGATGCTGCCCATGCGGCTCTTCCGCAACCGCGCCTTCTCCGGCATCAACGCGGCCAGCCTGCTGATGTTCCTCGGCATGTTCGGCTCGATCTTCCTGCTCAGCCAGTACATGCAGGGCGTGCTCGGCTACTCGCCCACCGAGGCGGGGCTGCGGATGCTGCCCTGGACCGGAATGCCGATGATCGTCGCGCCGATCGCGGGCGCCCTCTCCGACCGGATCGGCGGCCGGCCGGTCGTCGCCGCGGGCCTCGCCCTCCAGGCGCTCGGCCTCGCCTGGTTCGCCCTGGTCCTGACCCCCGACGCCTCGTACGCCGCCCAGCTCCCCGCCCTCGTCGTGAGCGGCATCGGCATGGCGCTGTACTTCGCCCCCGCGGCCAACCTCGTGATGTCCAGCGTCCGCCCCTCGGAGCAGGGCATCGCGTCCGGCGCCAACAACGCGCTGCGTGAGGTCGGCGGCGCGCTCGGCGTCGCCGTCATGGCCTCGATCTTCACCGCGCAGGGCGGATACGAGTCGGGCCGCAGCTTCGTCGACGGCCTGGTCCCCGCGCTGTGGGTCGGCGCCGGGGCGGTGGCACTCGGCGCGGTGGCGGTGCTCTTCGCCCCCTCGCGGCGCCAGGAGGCCCGACGCACGGCGGAGACGGAGTCCGAGGTGCTGTCCGCGACGCCCTCCGAGGCCGGTGTCGCGGCCGGGACCGAGGCCGGTGTCGAGGCCGGGACCGATGCGGAGTCCGCGGCCGGGGCCGGGACCGGGGCCGACGCCGGGAAGCCGGGGCTGATCACCGCGTGACGGCACCCCCGGTGCCGCGCGAGGGCGCCGCGGCACCGCGCCGCGCACGGCCCCGCCACTCCCGGCGGGGCCGTCGCCTTTTCTCCTGCCGCGACCGCGCCCGTACGCTTGAGCCCGTGCAGCAGATCGCAGACGCCCCCCTCGCGCCCCTGACCACCTTCCGGCTGGGCGGCCCCGCCACCCGGCTCGTCACGGCGACCACCGACGACGAGGTGGTCGCCGCCGTCCGCGAGGCCGACGCCGCGGGCACCCCGCTGCTGATCATCGGCGGCGGATCCAACCTGGTCATCGGGGACAAGGGCTTCGAGGGGACCGCGCTGCGCGTCGCCACCACGGGCGTCACCCTCGACGGGACCCGGCTGGAGGTCGCCGCCGGTGAGGTCTGGACCGACGTCGTCGCCCGGACCGTCGAGGCCGGGCTCGCCGGGATCGAGTGCCTGGCCGGCATCCCCGGCTCGGCCGGCGCGACCCCGATCCAGAACGTCGGCGCCTACGGGCAGGACGTCTCCGCCACGATCACCGAGGTCGTCGCCTACGACCGGCGCGCCGAGGAGACCGTCACCCTCACGAATGCCGCGTGCGCCTTCTCGTACCGGCACAGCCTCTTCAAGGACCAGCCCGACCGGTACGTGGTGCTGCGGGTCCGCTTCGGCCTGGAGGACGCGGACGGGATGTCCGCGCCGGTCAAGTACGCCGAGACCGCCCGCGCCCTGGGCGTCGGGGCCGGGGACCGGGTGCCCCTCGCCGCCGCCCGCGAGACCGTCCTGAAGCTGCGCGCGGGCAAGGGCATGGTCCTGGACCCCGAGGACCACGACACCTGGTCCGCCGGATCCTTCTTCACCAACCCGATCCTCACGGCGGGGGAGTACGAGACCTTCCTCGCGCGCGTGGCCGGGCGGCTCGGCCCGGACGTCACGCCGCCGGCCTTCCCCGCGGGCGCGGACGGTGCCGTGAAGACCTCGGCCGCCTGGCTGATCGACAAGGCGGGCTTCACCAAGGGGTACGGCTCCGGGCCCGCCCGGATCTCCACCAAGCACACGCTCGCCCTGACCAACCGCGGCGGGGCGACCACCGAGGACCTCCTGGCCCTCGCCCGCGAGGTCGTCGCCGGCGTGCGCGAGGCCTTCGGGGTCACCCTCGTCAACGAGCCCGTCACCGTGGGCGTGGAGCTCTAGGGGCTGTTTCGGAAGTCCCGCACCGCACAGGACTTTCGAACACCCCCTAGTACGCGACCCCGACGCCCTGCCTGACCGTCGCGAGGTCGTCGATCATCGCCAGCATGGCGTGCGCGACGTCCGCGCGAGCGAGGGAGCGGCCCCGGGGCGGGGTGCCGCCGACGACCGCGCGGTACTGCCCGGTGCCCTGCCCGTCCGTCAGCTTCGGCGGGCGCACGGAGGTCCAGTCGGCGCCGCTCGCGGCGAGGTCGGCCTCCATGACCCGCAGGTCGGCGTAGACGTCCTTCAGGACGGCGTTGACGATCGAGAGCACCGCCCGGTCGACGAGGGCCTGGCCGTCCGGGACCGGGCCCAGCGGGGCCGCGCTGACCACCAGGAGCCGGCGCGTCTTCTCGGCCTCCATCGCGGTGAGCACCGAGCGGGTCAGCCGGGCGGCCACGCCCGCGTCGGCCCGGGTCCGTGCGCCGAGGCCCGAGAGCACCGCGTCGCGGCCCGCGACGGCGGCGCGCAGCGCCTCCGGGTCGGTCAGGTCGTCCCGGCGGACCGTCAGACGGGTGCCGGTCACCGTGAGCCGTGCCGGGTCGCGCACCACCGCCGTCACCTCGTGCCCCGAGGCCAGCGCCTGCCGGACGATCTCCTGGCCGATGCCGCCGGTCGCGCCGAAGACTGTGAGCTTCATGTCGCACCCTCCTGGGTGGGTAAGTATTCACTCACCTCCAGGGTGAGTGGATACTCACCTAGACGTCAAGCGTGGCTGGAGGATGCATGGATCAGAAACCGACCCGGACCCGGATCGTCGACGCCGCCCGCGACCTCATGCGGACGGCGGGGCTCGCCCGCACCACCACCAAGGAGATCGCCAAGGCGGCCGGCTGCTCGGAAGCCGCGCTCTACAAGTACTTCAGCAGCAAGGAAGAGCTCTTCCTGACCGTCCTGAACGAGCGCCTGCCGCAGCTCGGCGGGCTCCTCGGCACCCTCGCCGCCGACCCCGGCGGCCGCACCGTGGAGGAGAACCTCGTCGAGGTCGCCCGGCAGGCCGCCCTCTTCTACGAGCAGACCTTCCCGGTCGTCGCGTCCCTGTACGCCGAGCCGCAGCTCAAACGGCGCCACGAGGAGGCCATGCGCACGTACGGCATGGGCCCCCACAAGCCCATCGAGGGCCTCGCCGCCTACCTCCGCGCCGAGCAGCGGCACGGCCGCGTCAGCGCCGACGCCGACCCGGTCGCCACCGCGTCCCTGCTCCTCGGGGCCTGCGTGCAGCGCTCCTTCGCCTGGGAGATGAGCCCCGACCGCAGGCCGCCGGACTCCCTCGACGACTTCGCCCGCGCGCTCGCCCGCACCCTGCTGAAGGGGATCAGCCCGTGATCCAGTCGTCGATCCCCGCGAGCAGCTTCGCCTGCACGTCCGCGGGCGCCGCCGAACCCCGCACGGACTGACGGGCCAGCTCGGCCAGCTCCGCGTCCGTGAAGCCGTGGTGACGGCGGGCGATCTCGTACTGCGCGGCGAGCCGCGAGCCGAAGAGCAGCGGGTCGTCCGCGCCGAGCGCCATCGGCACCCCGGCCTCGAAGAGCGTCCGCAGGGGCACGTCCTCGTGCTTCTCGTACACCCCGAGGGCCACGTTCGACGCGGGGCACACCTCGCAGGTCACGCCCTTCTCGGCGAGCTTCCGCAGCAGCCGCGGATCCTCCGCCGACCGGACCCCGTGGCCGACCCGCGCCGCCCGCAGATCGTCCAGGCAGTCCCGTACGGAGGAGGGCCCCGTCAGCTCGCCGCCGTGCGGGGCCGCGAGCAGGCCGCCGTCGCGGGCGATCGCGAAGGCCCGGTCGAAGTCCCGGGCCATGCCCCGCCGCTCGTCGTTGGAGAGCCCGAAGCCGACCACGCCCCGGTCGGCGAAGCGCACCGCGAGCCGGGCCAGCGTCCGTGCCTCCAGGGGGTGCTTCATCCGGTTCGCCGCGACCAGCACCCGCATCCCGAGCCCGGTCTCCCTGGAGGCCGCGTCGACCGCGTCGAGGATGATCTCCAGGGCCGGGATCAGCCCGCCGAGGTGCGGGGCGTACGAGGTCGGGTCGACCTGGATCTCCAGCCACCCCGAGCCGTCCCTGACGTCCTCCTGGGCCGCCTCCCGGACGAGCCGCTGGATGTCCTCGGGGGAGCGCAGGCAGGAGCGGGCGATGTCGTAGAGCCGCTGGAACCGGAACCAGCCTCGCTCGTCGGTGGCCCGCAGCTTGGGCGGGGTGCCGCTCCTGAGCGCCTCCGGGAGGTGCACGCCGTACTTGTCGGCCAGTTCGAGCAGCGTCGTGGGCCGCATCGAACCGGTGAAGTGCAGGTGCAGATGGGCCTTGGGCAGCAGGGTGAGATCGCGTACGTGCTCCATTGGCCGATACTGCCGCACTCGAATGGACGAATGAAGTCCATTTCCCCGATCGGGACCTTGCTAGAACGCAAAAACGGGCCCCCGGTTCCGGAGAACCGGGGGCCCGCACCTCAGGAGGATCAGGCCTTCGCCTCGGCGAGGAGCTTCTGGATCCGGGACACGCCCTCCACCAGGTCCTCGTCGCCCAGCGCGTACGACAGGCGCAGGTAGCCCGGGGTGCCGAAGGCCTCGCCCGGGACGACCGCGACCTCGGCCTCGTCCAGGATCAGGGCGGCGAGCTCGACGGAGGTCTGCGGGCGCTTGCCGCGGATCTCCTTGCCGAGGAGGCCCTTCACCGACGGGTACGCGTAGAACGCGCCCTCGGGGGTCGGGCAGTACACGCCGTCGATCTCGTTCAGCATCCGCACGATCGTCTGGCGGCGGCGGTCGAAGGCGGTGCGCATCTCCGCGACCGCGTCCAGGTTCCCGGAGACGGCGGCGAGCGCGGCCACCTGGGCCACGTTGCTCACGTTGGACGTGGCGTGCGACTGCAGGTTCGTCGCGGCCTTGACGACGTCCTTCGGGCCGACGATCCACCCGACGCGCCAGCCCGTCATCGCGTACGTCTTCGCCACGCCGTTCACCACGATGCACTTGTCGCGCAGCTCGGGCACGATCGTCGGCAGCGAGGTGAACTTCGCGTCGCCGTAGACCAGGTGCTCGTAGATCTCGTCCGTCAGGACCCACAGACCGTGCTCGACGGCCCAGCGGCCGATCGCCTCGGCGTCCGCCTCGCTGTACACCGCGCCGGTCGGGTTCGACGGCGACACGAAGAGGACGACCTTGGTCTTCTCCGTGCGGGCCGCCTCCAGCTGCTCCACCGACACCCGGTAGCCCGTGGTCTCGTCGGCGACGACCTCCACCGGGACACCGCCGGCGAGGCGGATCGACTCGGGGTACGTCGTCCAGTACGGCGCCGGGACGATGACCTCGTCGCCCGGGTCGAGGATCGCGGCGAAGGCCTCGTAGATCGCCTGCTTGCCGCCGTTGGTCACCAGGACCTGGGAGGCGTCGACCTCGTAACCGGAGTCGCGCAGCGTCTTGGCGGCGATCGCGGCCTTCAGCTCGGGCAGACCGCCGGCCGGCGTGTAGCGGTGGTACTTCGGGTTCTTGCAGGCCTCGACGGCCGCGTCGACGATGTAGTCCGGGGTCGGGAAGTCGGGCTCACCCGCGCCGAAACCGATCACCGGGCGCCCGGCGGCCTTGAGGGCCTTGGCCTTGGCGTCGACGGCGAGGGTGGCGGACTCGGAGATCGCACCGATCCGGGCGGAGACCCGACGCTCGGTGGGAGGGGTAGCAGCGCTCATGCGGCCATCGTCCCAGACCGCCTCCGGGCCCGGCACACAGGTTTCACGGACCGGACAGGACCGGTCATTACCGGTCGTACGCGCGTCCGACGGCAGGTCGGCGCGCTTTCTGTTCGACGTAGGGGCCCCTGACCACGTATGCTCACTCCTCGTTGGCCCGCACCGACCACATCTCACGATGCGGTACGTTGGGGGCACCGACAAAGGGTCGTAGCTCAATTGGTAGAGCACCGGTCTCCAAAACCGGCGGTTGGGGGTTCAAGTCCCTCCGGCCCTGCTACACACACCGCCAGGTGTTGTGCGCATGTACGTACTTCATTGCACCGCCGTGCGGCTCCACCCGGGCGCGGCACGGCCGACCCGGAATCAGGTGAGAGATCGTGACGGACGCCGTAGGCTCCATCGACATGCCTGATGCCGACGACGAGACCTCAGAGTCGAAGAAGAAGTCCCGCAAGGGCGGGAAGCGCGGAAAGAAGGGCCCTCTGGGCCGTCTCGCGCTCTTCTACCGCCAGATCATCGCCGAGCTCCGCAAGGTCGTCTGGCCCACGCGCAGCCAGCTGTCGACGTACACCACCGTGGTGATTGTCTTCGTCGTCATCATGATCGGCCTCGTCACCGTGATTGACTATGGCTTCCAGGAAGCAGTCAAGTACGTCTTCGGCTGACTTTTTGTTCCACCCCATCTGTATCGCAGGAAGAAGCAGCCACCGTGTCTGACGCGAACCTGAACGACGCCTTCGAGTCCGAGTCCGTCGAGGACGAGCTGGACATCGTCGAGGCCGCCGACGAGGACGTCGAGGACGTCGAGGTCGACGCTGCAGAGGACGCTGCGGACGAGGACGACGTCGAGATCGACGAGACCGTCGACGCCGACGAGGACGAGACCGACGAGGTCGAGGACGCCGAGGCCGAGGCCGAGGACGCGGAGGAAGAGACCGAGGAGGAGGCCGAGCCGGCCGCCCCGGTCGACCCGGTCGCCGCGCTCCGCGAGGAGCTCCGCACCCTCCCCGGCGAGTGGTACGTCATCCACACCTACGCGGGCTACGAGAAGCGCGTGAAGGCCAACCTCGAGCAGCGCGCCGTCTCGCTCAACGTCGAGGACTTCATCTACCAGGCCGAGGTCCCCGAGGAAGAGATCGTCCAGATCAAGGGCGGCGAGCGGAAGAACGTCAAGCAGAACAAGCTCCCCGGCTACGTCCTCGTCCGCATGGACCTGACGAACGAGTCCTGGGGCGTCGTCCGCAACACCCCCGGCGTCACCGGCTTCGTGGGCAACGCCTACGACCCGTACCCGCTGACCCTGGACGAGATCGTCAAGATGCTCGCCCCGGAGGCCGAGGAGAAGGCCGCCCGCGAGGCCGCCGAGGCCGAGGGCAAGCCGGCTCCCGCCCGCAAGCTGGAGGTCCAGGTCCTGGACTTCGAGGTCGGCGACTCGGTCACCGTCACCGACGGCCCGTTCGCGACCCTCCAGGCCACGATCAACGAGATCAACCCGGACTCGAAGAAGGTCAAGGGCCTCGTCGAGATCTTCGGTCGCGAGACCCCGGTCGAGCTGAGCTTCGACCAGATCCAGAAGAACTGATCTCACCGTCTTCCGACCAGGTCAGAGTGGCTGTCAAAAGCCGCTCTGACCTGCTCGGTTTTTAGCCGCACGTCTATACCCGTTATCGTTGTGCGGTATGCCTCCATCCGGATGACCGGATGGCGGGCTGAACACTCTCACTAGGACCCGGAGAGAGCAATGCCTCCCAAGAAGAAGAAGGTCACGGGGCTTATCAAGCTCCAGATCAACGCCGGTGCGGCCAACCCGGCCCCGCCGGTCGGCCCCGCGCTCGGTCAGCACGGCGTCAACATCATGGAGTTCTGCAAGGCCTACAACGCCGCGACCGAGTCGCAGCGTGGCATGGTCGTGCCGGTGGAGATCACGGTCTACGAAGACCGCACCTTCACCTTCATCACCAAGACTCCGCCGGCCGCCAAGCTGATCCTCAAGGCCGCGGGTGTGGACAAGGGCTCCGGCGAGCCGCACAAGACCAAGGTCGCCAAGCTCACGGCCGCCCAGGTCCGCGAGATCGCCACGGTCAAGCTCCCCGACCTCAACGCCAATGACCTGGACGCCGCGTCCAAGATCATCGCCGGCACCGCCCGCTCCATGGGCATCACGGTCGAGGGCTGATCACCCCCCTCTCGTGACCTTCAGTGGTAGGGCCGGCGCGGCCCGCACCACGACTCCACACCTGAACCAACAGGAGAAGCAGTGAAGCGCAGCAAGGCTCTCCGCACCGCGGACGCCAAGGTGGACCGCGAGCGGAACTACGCTCCCCTCGAGGCCGTCCGCCTCGCCAAGGACACCGCCACCACGAAGTTCGACGGCACCGTCGAGGTCGCCTTCCGCCTGGGCGTCGACCCGCGCAAGGCCGACCAGATGGTCCGTGGCACCGTGAACCTTCCGCACGGCACCGGTAAGACCGCCCGGGTCCTGGTCTTCGCGACCGGTGACCGTGCCGAGGCCGCGATCGCCGCGGGCGCCGACATCGTCGGCTCCGACGAGCTCATCGACGAGATCTCCAAGGGCAACCGCCTGAACGAGTTCGACGCCGTGGTGGCCACCCCGGACCTCATGGGCAAGGTCGGCCGCCTCGGCCGCGTCCTCGGCCCGCGTGGTCTCATGCCGAACCCCAAGGTCGGCACCGTCACCCCCGATGTCGCGAAGGCTGTCAACGACATCAAGGGCGGCAAGATCGAGTTCCGCGTCGACAAGCACTCGAACCTGCACTTCATCATCGGCAAGGTCTCCTTCGACGAGACGAAGCTGGTCGAGAACTACGCCGCGGCGCTGGAGGAGATCCTCCGTCTGAAGCCGTCCGCCGCCAAGGGCCGCTACATCAAGAAGGCGACCCTGACGACGACCATGGGCCCCGGCATCCCGCTGGACTCCAACCGCACCCGTAACCTCCTCGTCGAGGAGGACCCGGCCGCGGTCTGAACCTCACCGGTTCGCTGAGTGGTCACGCCGGCCCCGCACCTCTCCGGAGGCGCGGGGCCGGTTTCTTGTACGAGAACGATCAAGGGGTGGGGACGAGTGGGGAACGGCTTCCGATGGAGGCACGCCGTGGTGGCGCTGGCCGTCGTGGCGGGTGTCGCCGGGTGCCAGGACGGCGACAGCGGTACGAAGGCGGCCGGGGCGTCCGCGACGGCGCAGCCGAGCGCGCAGCGCACCCAGAGCCCGGAGGAGGCCGCGAAGGCCGTCCGGGCCGCGTACACCAAGGCCGCGGCCGCGAAGAGCGCCAGGGTCGAGATGCGCCTCAACGTGGGCGACGACAGGGCGCCCGGCGGCAGCACGTTCACCGGGGTCCAGGCATGGGGGCCCTCGGCCGCCGATCTGAAGGTCTACGACTCGTCGTACCTGGCCGACATCCCGGGAGCCCCCGTCGAGACGTTCGTGCGCTCCGTGGGCGGTGCCACCTACGTGGACCTGGGGACGGGGCTGTCCGCGCAGACGGGCGGCAAGCGCTGGCTGAAGGTGGAGGCCGCGTCCGCCGCCGGGGACGAGCTGACGCTCCAGCTGACCGGCGGCCTGGCCGCGGTGAACACGGACCTGCCCAAGGAACTCGGCCTCCTCGCCGGGTCGCCGGCGCTCCAGCACGTCGGCCCCGCGACGCGCGGCGACTTCAAGGGCGCCCAGGGCTACGAGGGCGAACTCCCCGGGGGCAAGCTCATGCAGGTCTGGATCGGTGCGGACGGGTACCCGGTGAAGACGGTCGTCCACACGCCGACCCCCGGGGGCGGAGCCATGACCTCGCTCAGCACGACGTACTCCGGCTTCGGCACCAAGGCCGCCTTCCGGACCCCGCCCGCCGAGGACACCGTCGCCTTCCCGGACCTCCTGAAGCGCCTCGCCCGGGGCTGATTTGCTCCCGGCCCAGGCCGTCACGTACTCTTCCACAGAAGCCAAAGACCGCTGGTCGTTGCTGTGCCCTACCGGGTGCGGTGGCCGAAGGATCCGCTCACGACGGACGACCCGCGCAGGTGACTGTGGAAAGTTCCCGGATTTCACGATCCGGTCGAGCTCAGCCCCGTGCGCCTGCGCCCGGGGCGTTTTGTTTTGTTCAGTCCCCTTCTGAGCGGTCCTCATCACCCGGAAGGAGGCCGAAGCACTATGCCGACGCCCAACAAGGCTGCATCGGTGGCCGAGCTCAAGGACGCGTTCCAGAGCTCCAACGCCGCCGTGCTGACCGAGTACCGGGGTCTCACCGTGGCGCAGCTCAAGACGCTGCGTCGTTCGCTCGGTGAGAACGCCCAGTACGCCGTGGTGAAGAACACGCTGACCAAGATCGCGGCCAACGAGGCCGGGATCACCGCACTGGACGAGCACTTCGCTGGTCCGACCGCGGTCGCCTTCGTCACCGGTGACCCGGTGGAGTCGGCGAAGGCTCTGCGTGACTTCGCCAAGGAGAACCCGAACCTCATCATCAAGGCCGGTGTCCTTGACGGTAAGGCTCTCTCCGCCGACGACATCAAGAAGCTTGCGGACCTCGAGTCCCGCGAGGTTCTGCTCAGCAAGCTGGCCGGTGCCTTCAAGGGCAAGCAGTCTCAGGCTGCCTCGCTCTTCCAGGCGCTGCCGTCGAAGTTCGTCCGCACCGCGGAAGCGCTTCGCGTCAAGCTCGCCGAGCAGGGCGGTGCCGAGTAATTCGGCTCGCGCATTGATCCGCGCCGCCTAGTGCGCGGGTCGTAGCGGGCCGTTACGCCCGCCTCTATAGACACATCGGCACCTGCCGAGATTAGTGGAAGGATCGCCCATCATGGCGAAGCTCTCTCAGGACGACCTCCTCGCCCAGTTCGAGGAGATGACCCTCATCGAGCTCTCCGAGTTCGTGAAGGCCTTCGAGGAGAAGTTCGACGTCACCGCCGCCGCGGCCGTCGCCGTTGCCGGTCCCGCCGTCGGTGGTGGCGACGCTGGCGCCCAGGCCGAGGAGCAGGACGAGTTCGACGTCATCCTCGAGGGTGCCGGCGACAAGAAGATCCAGGTCATCAAGGTCGTGCGCGAGCTCACCTCCCTGGGCCTCAAGGAGGCCAAGGACCTCGTCGACGGCACCCCGAAGCCGGTCCTCGAGAAGGTCGCGAAGGAGGCCGCCGAGAAGGCTGCCGAGTCCCTCAAGGCCGCCGGCGCCTCCGTCACGGTCAAGTAAGACCGTTTCGAGTCGCTGTAGCTGACTCCTGCCCCCGTGTAACGCGGGGGCAGCGAAAGGCGATCACCCTTCTGGGTGGTCGCCTTTCGGCGTTCCCGGGACGGGCGTGGCGAGGGGCCTGAGAGGCGCGTGAAGCGGAGTATGGTGATCTTCGCCGTGCGCCCCGCGGACCGGCGGGTCTTGACGAACCGCACGCAGCGCGCAATTCTCAGGACGCGTCGTCACAACGATCCGTTTCCGAGGCATGGATCGACGACTGAACGGGCAGTATCGAGGTGCGCCGCACGGCGCGAGGTACGGCGGAGTTGAGAGCAACGAGGGTCGCGAAGAAGTCGCCCTGGACATCAGTGAGCCAAGTGGCTACACTGACCCTTTGCGCTGCCTGTTAGCTGCCCCCTGCCCGTCACCAGGGGCATACCTTCGCATCAGCTTCGTGGACCGACCCCGTCTGACCTGGCCTTTTGGTCATCTCAGGAAACGTCTGCCGTGAAGCGTTGCTGGGGACCGGTACGCGCGTAGTGAGTCCGAGCCCTCGGAAGGACCCCCTCTTGGCCGCCTCGCGCAACGCCTCGACCAATACGAACAACGGCGCAAGCACCGCCCCGCTGCGCATCTCCTTTGCAAAGATCAAGGAGCCCCTCGAGGTTCCGAACCTCCTCGCGCTGCAGACCGAGAGCTTTGACTGGCTGCTCGGCAACGCCGCCTGGAAGGCTCGCGTCGAGGCTGCCCTTGAGTCGGGACAGGACGTCCCCACGAAGTCCGGTCTGGAGGAGATCTTCGAGGAGATCTCCCCGATCGAGGACTTCTCCGGGTCGATGTCGCTGACCTTCCGCGACCACCGCTTCGAGCCGCCGAAGAACTCGATCGACGAGTGCAAGGACCGTGACTTCACGTACGGCGCCCCGCTCTTCGTCACCGCCGAGTTCACCAACAACGAGACCGGCGAGATCAAGTCCCAGACGGTCTTCATGGGCGACTTCCCGCTCATGACGAACAAGGGCACCTTCGTCATCAACGGCACCGAGCGTGTCGTGGTGTCGCAGCTGGTCCGTTCCCCCGGTGTCTACTTCGACTCCTCCATCGACAAGACGTCCGACAAGGACATCTTCTCCGCCAAGATCATCCCGTCCCGGGGTGCCTGGCTGGAGATGGAGATCGACAAGCGCGACCTGGTCGGTGTCCGCATCGACCGCAAGCGCAAGCAGTCCGTCACCGTCCTCCTGAAGGCCCTCGGCTGGACCACCGAGCAGATCCTCCAGGAGTTCGGCGAGTACGAGTCGATGCGCGCCACCCTGGAGAAGGACCACACCCAGGGCCAGGACGACGCGCTGCTGGACATCTACCGCAAGCTCCGTCCGGGCGAGCCGCCGACCCGTGAGGCCGCTCAGACGCTGCTCGAGAACCTCTACTTCAACCCGAAGCGCTACGACCTCGCGAAGGTCGGCCGCTACAAGGTGAACAAGAAGCTCGGCGCCGACGAGCCGCTGGACGCCGGTGTCCTCACGACCGACGACGTCATCGCCACGATCAAGTACCTGGTCAAGCTCCACGCGGGCGAGACCGAGACGATCGGCGAGAACGGCAACGAGATCGTCGTCGAGACCGACGACATCGACCACTTCGGCAACCGTCGTCTGCGCAACGTCGGCGAGCTCATCCAGAACCAGGTCCGCACGGGTCTGGCTCGTATGGAGCGCGTCGTCCGCGAGCGGATGACCACCCAGGACGTCGAGGCGATCACCCCGCAGACCCTGATCAACATCCGCCCGGTCGTGGCGTCGATCAAGGAGTTCTTCGGCACCTCGCAGCTGTCCCAGTTCATGGACCAGAACAACCCGCTGTCGGGTCTGACGCACAAGCGTCGTCTCTCGGCGCTGGGTCCCGGTGGTCTCTCCCGTGAGCGGGCCGGCTTCGAGGTCCGCGACGTGCACCCGTCCCACTACGGACGCATGTGCCCGATCGAGACCCCCGAAGGCCCGAACATCGGTCTGATCGGTTCGCTCGCCTCGTACGGCCGCGTCAACGCGTTCGGCTTCATCGAGACGCCGTACCGCAAGGTCGTCGACGGCCAGGTCACCGACGAGGTCGACTACGTCACCGCCGACGAGGAGGACCGCTTCGTCATCGCGCAGGCCAACGCCGCGCTCAACGACGAGCTCCGCTTCTCCGAGCCGCGCGTCCTCGTCCGCAAGCGTGGCGGCGAGGTCGACTACGTCGAGCCCGCCGACGTGGACTACATGGACGTCTCGCCGCGCCAGATGGTGTCGGTCGCGACCGCCATGATCCCGTTCCTCGAGCACGACGACGCCAACCGTGCCCTCATGGGCGCGAACATGATGCGTCAGGCCGTCCCGCTGATTAAGTCGGAGGCCCCGCTCGTCGGCACCGGCATGGAGTACCGCTGCGCCACCGACGCCGGCGACGTGCTCAAGGCCGAGAAGGACGGTGTCGTCCAGGAGCTGTCGGCCGACTACATCACGGTCGCCAACGACGACGGCACGTACATCACGTACCGCCTGCACAAGTTCTCCCGCTCCAACCAGGGCACCTCTGTGAACCAGAAGGTCGTCGTGGACGAGGGCGACCGCGTCATCGAGGGCCAGGTCCTCGCCGACGGTCCCGCCACCGAAGACGGCGAGATGGCGCTCGGCAAGAACCTCCTCGTGGCGTTCATGCCGTGGGAGGGCCACAACTACGAGGACGCGATCATCCTGTCGCAGCGCCTCGTGCAGGACGACGTCCTCTCCTCGATCCACATCGAGGAGCACGAGGTCGACGCCCGTGACACCAAGCTCGGCCCGGAGGAGATCACCCGGGACATCCCGAACGTCTCCGAGGAGGTCCTCGCGGACCTCGACGAGCGCGGCATCATCCGCATCGGTGCCGAGGTCGTCGCCGGCGACATCCTGGTCGGCAAGGTCACGCCCAAGGGCGAGACCGAGCTGACCCCGGAGGAGCGCCTGCTCCGCGCGATCTTCGGTGAGAAGGCCCGTGAGGTCCGTGACACCTCGCTGAAGGTGCCGCACGGCGAGATCGGCAAGATCATCGGCGTCCGCGTCTTCGACCGCGAGGAGGGCGACGAGCTTCCCCCGGGCGTGAACCAGCTGGTCCGCGTCTACGTCGCCCAGAAGCGCAAGATCACCGACGGTGACAAGCTCGCCGGCCGTCACGGCAACAAGGGTGTCATCTCCAAGATCCTCCCGATCGAGGACATGCCCTTCCTCGAGGACGGCACCCCGGTCGACATCATCCTCAACCCGCTGGGTGTCCCGTCCCGAATGAACCCGGGACAGGTCCTGGAGATCCACCTCGGCTGGCTCGCCAGCCGCGGCTGGGACGTCTCCGGTCTCGCGGACGAGTGGGCGCAGCGCCTCCAGGCGATCGGCGCCGACCAGGTCGCCCCCGGCACCAACGTCGCGACCCCGGTCTTCGACGGTGCGCGTGAGGACGAGCTCGCGGGTCTGCTCCAGCACACCATCCCGAACCGCGACGGCGAGCGCATGGTGCTCCCGACCGGTAAGGCGAGGCTGTTCGACGGCCGCTCCGGCGAGCCGTTCCCGGACCCGATCTCCGTCGGGTACATGTACATCCTCAAGCTCCACCACCTGGTCGACGACAAGCTGCACGCGCGTTCGACCGGCCCGTACTCGATGATCACCCAGCAGCCGCTGGGTGGTAAGGCCCAGTTCGGTGGCCAGCGCTTCGGTGAGATGGAGGTGTGGGCGCTGGAGGCATACGGCGCCGCGTACGCCCTCCAGGAGCTGCTGACGATCAAGTCCGACGACGTGACCGGCCGCGTGAAGGTCTACGAGGCCATCGTCAAGGGCGAGAACATCCCTGAGCCCGGCATCCCCGAGTCCTTCAAGGTCCTCATCAAGGAGATGCAGTCCCTGTGCCTCAACGTGGAGGTGCTGTCCTCGGACGGCATGTCCATCGAGATGCGCGACACCGACGAGGACGTCTTCCGCGCAGCGGAGGAGCTCGGCATCGACCTGTCCCGGCGCGAGCCGAGCAGCGTCGAAGAGGTCTGACGGGAGTTCGGTCGGGGACTCGGCGATTTCACCGCTGAGTCCCCGGCCGGCCCCAGGACCCCCGTATCAGACCCCAAAGCCTTACAACCCTGAGAGGGATTGACGCATAGTGCTCGACGTCAACTTCTTCGACGAGCTCCGGATCGGTCTGGCCACCGCTGACGACATCCGTCAGTGGAGCCACGGCGAGGTCAAGAAGCCGGAGACCATCAACTACCGCACCCTGAAGCCCGAGAAGGACGGACTCTTCTGCGAGAAGATCTTCGGTCCGACCCGGGACTGGGAGTGCTACTGCGGCAAGTACAAGCGTGTCCGCTTCAAGGGCATCATCTGTGAGCGGTGTGGCGTCGAGGTCACCCGCGCCAAGGTGCGTCGTGAGCGGATGGGCCACATCGAGCTCGCCGCCCCCGTCACCCACATCTGGTACTTCAAGGGCGTCCCGTCGCGTCTTGGCTACCTGCTCGACCTCGCCCCGAAGGACCTGGAGAAGGTCATCTACTTCGCGGCGTACATGATCACGTACGTCGACGACGAGCGTCGTACGCGTGACCTGCCCTCGCTGGAGGCGCACGTCTCCGTCGAGCGTCAGCAGATCGAGAACCGTCGCGACTCCGACCTGGAGGCCCGCGCCAAGAAGCTCGAGAACGACCTCGCCGAGCTGGAGGCCGAGGGCGCCAAGGCCGACGTGCGCCGCAAGGTGCGCGAGGGTGCCGAGCGCGAGATGAAGCAGCTGCGCGACCGCGCGCAGCGCGAGATCGACCGTCTGGACGAGGTCTGGTCGCGCTTCAAGAACCTCAAGGTCCAGGACCTGGAGGGCGACGAGCTCCTCTACCGCGAGCTGCGTGACCGCTTCGGCACGTACTTCGACGGCTCGATGGGTGCCGCGGCGCTGCAGAAGCGCCTGGAGTCCTTCGACCTGGAGGAGGAGGCCGAGCGCCTCCGCGAGATCATCCGCACCGGCAAGGGCCAGAAGAAGACCCGTGCGCTCAAGCGCCTCAAGGTCGTCTCCGCGTTCCTGCAGACCGCGAACAGCCCCAAGGGCATGGTTCTCGACTGCGTCCCGGTCATCCCGCCGGACCTGCGTCCGATGGTGCAGCTGGACGGTGGCCGCTTCGCGACCTCCGACCTGAACGACCTGTACCGCCGCGTGATCAACCGCAACAACCGTCTGAAGCGACTCCTCGACCTCGGCGCGCCCGAGATCATCGTGAACAACGAGAAGCGCATGCTTCAGGAGGCCGTGGACGCCCTCTTCGACAACGGTCGTCGTGGTCGTCCGGTGACCGGTCCCGGTAACCGTCCCCTCAAGTCCCTCAGCGACATGCTGAAGGGCAAGCAGGGTCGTTTCCGTCAGAACCTGCTCGGCAAGCGTGTGGACTACTCCGCGCGTTCCGTCATCGTCGTCGGTCCGCAGCTGAAGCTGCACCAGTGCGGTCTCCCGAAGGCCATGGCGCTGGAGCTCTTCAAGCCGTTCGTGATGAAGCGCCTGGTCGACCTGAACCACGCGCAGAACATCAAGAGCGCCAAGCGGATGGTCGAGCGCGGCCGCACGGTCGTGTACGACGTCCTCGAAGAGGTCATCGCCGAGCACCCGGTCCTGCTGAACCGTGCGCCCACGCTGCACCGCCTCGGCATCCAGGCCTTCGAGCCGCAGCTGGTCGAGGGCAAGGCCATCCAGATCCACCCGCTCGTCTGCACCGCGTTCAACGCGGACTTCGACGGTGACCAGATGGCCGTCCACCTGCCGCTCTCCGCGGAGGCGCAGGCCGAGGCCCGCATCCTGATGCTGTCCTCGAACAACATCCTCAAGCCCGCCGACGGCCGTCCGGTCACGATGCCGACCCAGGACATGGTCCTCGGTCTGTTCTTCCTGACCACCGACGGTGAGCTCCGTGACACCAAGGGCGAGGGCCGCGCGTTCGGCTCCACGGCCGAGGCGATCATGGCGTTCGACGCCGGCGAGCTCGCGCTGCAGTCGCAGATCGAGATCCGCTTCCCGGTCGGCACCGTCGCTCCCCGTGGCTGGGTTCCCCCGGTCGCCGAGGAGGGCGAGCCGGAGTGGCAGCAGGGTGACTCGTTCCGTCTGAAGACCTCGCTGGGCCGCGCGCTCTTCAACGAGCTGCTGCCCGAGGACTACCCGTTCGTCGACTACTCCGTCGGCAAGAAGCAGCTCTCCGAGATCGTCAACGACCTCGCCGAGCGCTACCCCAAGGTCATCGTGGCGGCGACGCTCGACAACCTGAAGGCGGCGGGCTTCTACTGGGCGACCCGTTCCGGTGTCACCGTGGCCATCTCCGACGTCGTCGTTCCCGAGGCGAAGAAGGAGATCGTCAAGGGCTACGAGGCGCAGGACGAGAAGGTCCAGAAGCAGTACGAGCGCGGTCTGATCACCAAGGAAGAGCGCACGCAGGAGCTCATCGCGATCTGGACCAAGGCGACCAACGAGGTCGCCGAGGCGATGAACGCGAACTTCCCCAAGACGAACCCCATCTTCATGATGGTTGACTCGGGTGCCCGAGGAAACATGATGCAGATGCGGCAGATCGCCGGTATGCGTGGTCTGGTGTCGAACGCCAAGAACGAGACCATCCCGCGTCCCATCAAGGCGTCCTTCCGTGAGGGCCTCTCCGTCCTCGAGTACTTCATCTCGACGCACGGTGCCCGTAAGGGTCTCGCCGACACCGCCCTGCGTACCGCCGACTCGGGTTACCTGACCCGTCGTCTGGTGGACGTCTCGCAGGACGTCATCATCCGCGAGGAGGACTGTGGCACCGAGCGCGGTCTGAAGCTGCGGATCGCGGCCAAGGACGAGGCCGGTGTCCTGCGGAAGACGGACGACGTCGAGACCTCCGTGTACGCGCGGATGCTCGCCGAGGACGTCGTCGTCGACGGCAAGGTCATCGCGCCGGCCAACGTCGACCTGGGTGACGTGCTCATCGACGCCCTGGTCAACGCGGGCGTCGAGGAGGTCAAGACCCGCTCGGTCCTGACCTGTGAGTCCGCCGTCGGCACCTGTGCGTTCTGCTACGGCCGTTCGCTCGCCACCGGCAAGCTGGTCGACATCGGTGAGGCGGTCGGCATCATCGCCGCCCAGTCCATCGGTGAGCCCGGTACCCAGCTGACGATGCGTACCTTCCACACCGGTGGTGTGGCCGGTGACGACATCACCCAGGGTCTGCCCCGTGTCGTCGAGCTCTTCGAGGCGCGGCAGCCGAAGGGTGTCGCCCCGATCTCCGAGGCGGCCGGTCGCGTCCGCATCGAGGAGACCGAGAAGACCAAGAAGATCGTCGTCACCCCGGACGACGGCACCGACGAGACGGCGTTCCCGATCTCGAAGCGTGCCCGTCTGCTCGTGGGCGAGGGCGACCACGTCGAGGTGGGCCAGAAGCTCACCGTGGGTGCCACCAACCCGCACGACGTGCTCCGGATCCTCGGTCAGCGCGCGGTCCAGGTCCACCTGGTCGGCGAAGTCCAGAAGGTCTACAACTCGCAGGGCGTGTCGATCCACGACAAGCACATCGAGATCATCATCCGGCAGATGCTGCGCCGCGTGACGATCATCGAGTCCGGCGACGCGGAGCTCCTGCCGGGCGAGCTGGTCGAGCGGTCGAAGTTCGAGACCGAGAACCGTCGTGTGGTCACCGAGGGCGGTCACCCCGCCTCCGGCCGTCCGCAGCTGATGGGTATCACCAAGGCCTCGCTGGCGACGGAGTCCTGGCTGTCGGCCGCCTCCTTCCAGGAGACGACCCGAGTCCTGACGGATGCGGCGATCAACGCCAAGTCCGACAGCCTCATCGGCCTCAAGGAGAACGTCATCATCGGTAAGCTCATCCCGGCCGGTACGGGTCTGTCCCGCTACCGCAACATCCGGGTCGAGCCGACCGAGGAGGCCAAGGCCGCGATGTACTCGGCCGTCGGCTACGACGACATCGACTACTCGCCGTTCGGCTCGGGCTCCGGCCAGGCCGTTCCGCTGGAGGACTACGACTACGGTCCGTACAACCAGTAAGTAGTGGTGCGAAGGGCGGTCACCCCGGCGACGGGGTGGCCGCCCTTCGGCGTGTCAGCGCGCGGCCAGTTCCCAGACCGCGACGAGCAGGCCCGCGCTCGCGGTGAGCGCGGCGATGCTGCTCAGCGGCCAGCGGGCCCGCTCCAGGTCGTCGAGGCGGGCCTCGTGGTCGGCGAGCTGCCTGTCGGTCTGGTCGCTGCGCTGCACGAGCAGCGCGAGCGAGCCGTCGACGCGGGCGAAACCGGCCTCCAGGGTGCCGCGGAGCCGCTCCAGTTCGAGGGCCACGGCGACGGGGTCGTTCGGGTCAGGCTCGGTCATCGGCACCGCCCGGGGTGGGGCGCAGCCAGGATGGCAGCAGGTTCTGCACCAGGTCGAGGGCCATCACGCGGGCCAGCCCGCCGGCGACGGCCAGCGCCCCCGCGACCCAGGGGAGGGTCGCGGGGATGCCGGAGGCGTCGACGATCGCGGGGAGGACGACGGCGATGCCGACGGCGGACTGGAGGACGGTACGGGCCGTGCGCTTGGCGGCATCGGACATCGGTGTGCTCCTCGGGGTCACTTCGTGTAGGGGACCTTCAGCGCGTTCCAGGACGCGGCGCCCGGGATGCCGTCGGCGTCGGTGCCGCGGAACCCGAGCTTGTGCTGCCACTTCGCGTAGCTGAGCCGGTCGGCCTCGCCCCAGCGGGGGCTGGGACCGACGGTGTAGGCGGAGCAGCCCTCGGCGACGAGGCGGCGGCCCATGGCGGTGATGACCGGGGAGCTCGTCTCCTTGCGGAAGAACGAGGTGCCCGGGAAGGGCTGGAGTCGGGGGGCGGCCGGCTTGCCGGCGTCGGGCGCGGGCTTGGCGGGGGCCTTGTTGAGCCGGGCCTGGATCCGGTCGCGCATCGTCGGCATGGCGAAGCCCCGGGGGTCGTCCTTCCAGTCCGACCACTCCTTGTGGCCGATGACGGAGCGGGCGCCCCAGCCGTGGGCCCGGCACAGGGCGGCGGAGACCCGTTCGATGGCGTCGAGCTGGGCGGGCGGCCAGGGGTCGGTGCCGTTGCCGAGGTTGACGCACTCGAAGCCGTAGAAGCGGGAGTTGCCGTCGACGGCGCCGGAGCTGCCCTGGTGTTGGCGGGGGGTGGGCGGCCGGTCGCCGTACGTCTCGCTGATCACGGCCTGGAGGACGGACGGGTCGCCGCCGCCGGCGTGGTTGGCGCGGCCGTTGCCGACGAGGTGGACGCTGCCGTCCTTGGCGATGACGCCGTGGCAGAGCGGGCCCGGGAGTCCTTCGTAGCCGTCGAAGCACATCTCGACGGTGTTCGCGGTGCCGGCGGAGACGGTGTGGTGGATGATCACGCCGGTCACGGGGCCCCAGGCGCCGTGGCCGTTGCGGTTGTGGGTGCGCCAGCCGGGGTGTTCGACGACGGTGACGCCTTCGGCGCGGAGCGCGGCGAGGAGCCGTTCCGCGGTGAGGGGAGTGGCCATCTGGTGTCCTCCGGACGGGAGAGCGGGCGGGGTGCGGGCATGAGAAAAGCCCGCACCGGGAGCCGGTCGGGCGTGTGGACGAGGTGGGGCGCGGGTCGGGCCTACGGGGCCCTGCGAGGCCTCAAGGGTTCTACGGGCCTACGGGGCCGGAGGGGCCGACGGGGCCCAGGTCGCGCACAGGGCGGCGTAGGCGGTGCGACGGGCCTCGAAGTCGGCGAGCGCGGCGGCGACCGCGCGCTGGACGGCGCTCTGGTCGGGGACGGCCGGGACGCCGTCCCTGGCGTCCACGACGATCAGGCCGTAGCCGCGCAGGGTCGTGTCGCCGGCGCCCCTCTCGTTGACCTCGGCGGTGATGTACACCGAGGGGTACTGCCCGGTGACCGGGTCGCGCTGCAGGGTGTAGCCCATGGTGTTGTCGTACACGCGGACGGTGAGGGTGTGGCCGTCCTCGGTGACGACGGCGCGGCCCGCGTAGTCGATGGCCACGCCCCAGGGCTGGGTGGGGTCGATGTTCATGGGTGCTCCTCGTGGTCGCTCTTCGGCGGGTGGGTCAGGTCTGGGCGCCGTGGATGAGGGCGGGCTGGGCGTAGACCGTGCCGGCGGTGGCCAGGGCCTGGATCTCGATGTACATCGTCTGGCCGAACCGGGTCTTCATGTCGCCGGGCAGCAGGCCGAGGTGGTCGTAGGTGGTGCCGGCGGTGACGACGGGCCCGAACTGGACGTTGTCGACGAGGACCCGGACCTGGCCGGCGCCGCCGGTCGACGCCGCCGTGTTGACGGCGAGCCGCATCTTCGGCTGCCAGATCGGGTTGGAGCAGCGGGCGACGGTGGTGAAGGCGGCGGCGGTGGTGGAGGGCCACTTGCTCGTGTCGCTCGCCAGGGGCGGCATGAGCGGCAGCCAGGGCCGGGCGAGGCCGCCGGTCATGATGTCGTCGGCGAAGATCTCGTGGTTGTAGCCGTCGAAGATCCGGAACAGCGGCCGGGTGATGGTGACGCTGCCGGTCTGCGTCGGGCGGAACTCGTTGACCGCGGGCCGGGTGTTGACGGCGGTGGACAGGTCCTTGAGCCGGCGTTCCATCTGGTTGAGCCGGTCGATGATGTCCTCGGGCAGCTGGGGCATCAGGACTCCTCGAGGTAGAGCTCGGCGGTGTCGGGGCGGCCGCGTTCCGGCGGGGTGACCTTGACGCCGATGATGCGGTAGCGGGCGTCGAGGCCCTGGGAGAACCACTCGTCGTGGATCCGGATGCGGGCCATGCGTCCGATGAGCGCGGGCGGAACGATTCCGCCGAGGTGGATGGTGATCGTCGGGATCACCACGGCGCCCATGACCTGGTCGAGTTCGGCCGAGGCCAGCGCCTCCAGGGCGAGTTCGTCGGTGATCTCGTTGTGGTCCGAGGACAGGTCGATCAGCGGCCAGCCGTCGGCGAGCAGCTCGCTGCGGTACTGCTCCTTGCCGTACAGCGGCCGGGACTCGGCCGCCGCGTTGGCGTTCGCCGAGGCGCCGCGGGCGACGGCGGTGGTGGCGCCGCGCGTCGCGTCGTACGGGAAGGAGTACGACAGGATGACGCCGGGGCGGTCGAAGAGCAGGTCGGTCGAGCCGTTGACGATCTTGGGCTCGCCGAGCCGGAGCTGCCGGATCCGCTGTCCGGAGACGGGGTCGCGGTAGACCAGGATCTGGTGCTCGAAGCCGTCCTGCATCTCGGCGATCTGGTTGAGCGCGTCCAGGTAGACGGTCTCGTCGCCCTTCCGCCACGAGACGGTGCGCTTGATCTCGGGCTTCCGGGGCTGCTCGTCGCCGAACGTGATCCCGAGGCGCTTGGGGTTCTCCGCGTCCGGGTCGCCGGGGTAGGTCTGGACGTCGAGCTCGGCCCACAGCCTGCGCGCGATCTCCAGCTGCTGGGTGGGGGTGTCGTACGTGATGTCGGTGCGGATGCGCCGGCGGCCCGCGTACGAGTCGAAGGTGGCGGCCTGGATGCCGAGGGTGAGCACCCCGCGGCCGCTGGACTGCAGGGTGCTGGTCCAGACGATGCCGCCCCACCACAGGTCCCCGCCGCGCTCCAGGTAGACCGCGGTGCGGCCCTCCCGGACCTTCTTGACGCGTTCGGCGATGGCCTTGTCGGGGATGGGGATCGTGCCGGAGAGCGAGCCGGCCTTGCCGATGTAGTCGTCGAAGGAGACGTCCCGCAGCGGAAGGATGTCGAGTGTCTGGTCGGTGAGCAGGTCGCAGAAGATCGCCCGGTAGGGCGTGTCGATGGCCATCGAGGGCCCCTCAGAGGACGTAGGTGGCGGTGATGCGGATGTTCCGTCCGGCGGTCATGACGCCGTTGGCGGACCAGGTGCGCACGTGGACGTTGCCGTCGGGCGAGAAGGTGAAGGCGCCCTGGCCGTAGAAGTCGGTGCCGGACGCCTCGTAGGCGATCGTGGGACGCCAGCCCGTCGGCAGGGTGCAGACCAGCTCGTCGGGGCTGAGGTTGCCGGCGGTGGTGGCGGTGAGGTCGGGACCGCTGCGGGCCACCGTCACGGAGACGGTGGCCACGCCGCGGGTCCTGCGCCCCGCGAAGGCCCCCAGGGTCCAGCCGGCGGCCGGGGTGGCCCCCGTGCTGACCGTCTCGACCTCGACGGGCGGCTGGTAGGCGGTCCAGGCGTTGTTGTTCCAGCGCTGGAGCTGGCCGCCGTTGTCGCGGTACTGGCCGGGGTAGCTGCCCGTGGTGATCGTGCCGGCGGGCGCGATGCCGCCGATCTCCTTGGGGTAGGCGGTCCAGGCGGTGCCGTCCCAGCGCTGCAGGAAGTGGGCGTTGTCGTTGTCCTGGTACTGGCCCGGGTAGGAGCCGGGGACACCGGCGTTGTTGTAGACGGGCAGGATGCCGCCGGCGGCGACCAGCGTGGTGCGCAGGTCGGTGGAGGCGCCGCCGGCCCAGTCGATGCCGCCGTTGCCCGCCGAGGCCCCGGCCTTGACCTTCACGCTGAACAGGACCAGCGAGCGGGCCGGGGCGGCCGGGGCCACCGGGGCGGCCTTCGCCTCGCCCTTGACGATCTCGACGACGGCCTCGTACCTGCCCTGGGTGTCGGCGTCGTGGTCGTAGACGCGGAGCACGACCAGGTCGATCCGGGGGTTGAGCGGGTCCCCGTCGCCGAAGGTGACGACCATGTCCTGGTCCAGGGTGACGGGGTAGGCGCCGTCGGTGTTGGTGCCCTGGACGACGGCCCGCCCGTGGTAGACGGTGGCCGTCATCGGACCGGTGGAGGCCATCCACAGGCCGCCGACCCGGAACTTGCCGTCGTACGTGCCGGGCAGGATGCCGGAGCGCGAGGCCAGCGGGTTCGCGGGGGTGGTGGCGCCGATGTGGGTGAGTCGGGTGTGCTGACGGGTCTGGCCGGTGGGCGTCAGCCAGCCGGATCGTACGGGCATGCGGTTCTCCTGTCGGGCGGGGCGTGGGCGGGGCGGCGGCCGCGCGGGCTCAGTACTGCGGGGTGACCTGCATGAAGCTGTTGTCGAACCACGCGCGGATGTTGGTGTGCGTGGTGCGGTAGTACGCGGTGAGCGTGTACGGGGCGCCGGGGGTGAGGCCGGACAGGCGCTGCACCGTCGAGGCGGAGACGCCGTCCGCCGGGGCCGACGAGCGGCCGCCCTTCACCGCGTACTCGTCGTCCAGGTCACGGACGACCGTGCTGCCCTGGGTGATCTTCAGGCACATCCAGGCGCCCGCGGCGGCGTTGGTGCCGGACTCCAGGATGGTCTCCACCCGCGTGCCGAAGGTGATCAGCACGTTCTTGGAGGGCGGGGCCGTGAAGGTCAGCGTGAACGGGTTCGTGGTCCGGTCGAGCAGGGTGTTCACGTACGTCGTCGACAGGGTGTAGCCCGCGTCCAGCTGGTCGGCGAAGTACGGCCCCGGGAAGGCCGGCGCCCACGCCGAGCCGTTCCAGCGCTGGAGCACGCCCGTGGTGTCCCGGTACTGGCCGGTGTAGCTGCCCTGGGTGGTGGAGGCGGAGGCGGGGATGATGCCGCCGACGGCCTCCGGGTACGACACCCACTTGCCGCCGTCCCACCGCTGGAACTGGCTGTTCGGGGTGTCCTGGTACTGGCCCGGGTAGGCGCCCGGCTGGACCGGACCCTCGACCGGGAGGATGCCGCCCGCGGAGACGACGGTGGAGCGCAGGTCCTTGAGGGCGGAGGCCCACGGGATGCCGCCGTTGCCCGCGCTGGCGCCGATCGGGACCCGCACCTCGTACAGCGGGAGGCTCCGCGGCGGGACCTGCTGGGCCTTCGGGTTCGCCTCGGGGACGCCCTGGATGACCTCGATGACGGCCTCGTTGCGGGTGCCCTCGTAGAGCTTGTCGTAGATCCGCAGGACGACGAGGTCGATCCGGTCGAACTGCGCGTTGCCGGGGGCGAAGGTGACGACCTCGGAGGTCGGCAGCGTCACCGGGTAGGCGCCCTGCGAGATGTCGCCCTGGACGACGGCCCGGCCCTCGGAGACGACCGCGGACATGGCGGCGGAGTTCGTCATCCAGAAGCCGGAGAGCCGGTACTTGCCGTCGTACGAGCCCGGCAGGATGCCGGACCGCACCTGGACGGGGTTGAGCGGGTTGGTGGCGCCCATCTGGGTGAGGCGGGTGTCCTCGCGGGTCTGGCCGGTCTCGAGGACCCAGCTGCTGCGCAGGTTCATGGGGTTGCTCCAATCGGGTTACGGGGAGGGCGGGGTCAGGACCGGATCCACTGGGCGGAGAGGTTGGAGTAGTAGCCGGAGCCGCCGAGGGTGCGGACCGCGGCCGTGTGGTTGTGGTAGCCGGCGAGCTGCAGCACGTTTCCGGCGGTGAGCTTGATCAGGCCCTGGCCGCCGACGGTGACGGCCCCGGTGGACGCCGGGGCGAGCCAGGTCATCCGGGGGACGCCGACGCCGCCGAGGTGGATGCGGGCGCCGCGGACCCCGGTGGTGGAGTCGCCGTTCCAGGCGACGTGGCCGGAGACCCGCCACCAGCCGGTGCGCGGGACGACGAAGCTCTCGGTGCCGTTCCATCCGGTGAAGTCGTCGATGTCGACGTTCTGCAGGGTGATCGGCGTCCAGGTGCCGGCCGGCACGCTCTGCATCGCGGTCTGCGAGGCGCTGAACAGGATCGTCGCCTTGCCTTCGGCGTACTGCCAGGCCGCGCCGTCCCAGCGCTGGAGGATCCCGGCGTTGTCGCGGTACTGCCCGGTGTATCCGCCGTTGGTCATGGTGCCGTGCGGGGCGATCCCGCCGATGTGCTTCGGGTACGAGATCCAGGTCGTGCCGTCCCAGCGCTGGAGCAGGCCCGCGACGTCCCGGTACTGGCCCGGGTAGGCGCCCTTGAAGCCGCTGGTCGGGATGATGCCGCCGAGCGCCGTCATCGGGTAGTGCTGGGTGGCGACGACCCCCGGGGTGTTCCACTGGACGCCGCCGGTGCCCGCCGAGGTGCCGGCCGGGACCGAGACCGTGTACAGCGGAAAGGCGCTGCCGGGGCCGGAGTTGGGGGCGACCGGGGTGGCGGAGGGCGTGCCCTTGATCAGACGGATCACGGCCGTGGTGGAGCCGCTCTTGTCGTAGGCGTCGTCGAGGACGGCCAGTTCGATCAGGTCGATCCGGCCGTTCTGCGGGTCGCCGTCGGCGACGGTGAGGGTCTCGGGGGCGGTCACCGCGAGCATGTACGCGCCCTGGGCGGTGTCGCCGCCCTGGACGACGGCCCGGCCGGTGCCGATCGAGCACTGCATCGGCCCGGTGCCGGTCAGCACCAGGCCGCCCGGCACGATGCCGGGACGCGAGCGCAGCGGAGTCTCCGCCGCGCTCTGCCCGTTGGGGGTGAGGAGCGCGGACAGGGCGATCCGGGTGTCCTCCCGGGTCTGCCCCGTGGGCTGGAGCCAGGCGGCCCGTACGGTCATGGGTTCACCTCTTTCGTGAGGAGCGGGGAGCGGGGAGCGGTCGAGGGGATGAGCGGGGCCCGGGTCACCACTCGGCGCTGCGCCAGCGGATCGTCATGACGGCCTCCGGTGTCGCCTCGTCGGGCCGGAACGCCAGTTCCGTGCGGCCCGGTTCGAGCACGAACAGCTCCTCCGGGCTGGAGTCCGCCATGGCGGTGTGGCGGCGGGACGCGGTGCCGTTGAGCATCACCGTGCCGTTGGCGGTGTCGACGACGAGCTCGTCGCCGGCGGCGAGGTCGATCGCGTACCGCAGCCGGCGCTTGCTGATCCGCTCGGTGACGGTCGGCATGGAGCACGGGCCGCGGAAGGCGATCAGCGGGTGGGCGGCGGCGGAGCCGGTGTTCTCGGCGACGGCGTCGCCGGTGGAGGTGGCCTGGCCCCAGGAGAGCGGCCACTGCAGGCCCTCCGGCGGCCAGGTCAGCCCGGTCTCGGGCTGCGGGGCCGTGGTGCTCGCGGTCTGCTCGTTGACGGCGTAGCGGCGCGGGTCGGCGGCCAGCCACTGGATCGACATCCTGGAGCTGCCCTGGGTGGCGAAGCCCTGGTCGGCGGGGACGACGCGCTGGGCGATCCGGGCGCGCACGGCGAGGAGTTCGCCGTGCAGCCGGACGGTGAGCCAGCGCTCCTCGTCGAGCAGGGCGAGCGACTGGCGCAGCGCGCGGATGGCCTCGGTGGCGGCGTCGTACTCCGGCATCAGCACGATCGTGCCGCTGATCTTGCGCGGCTTGGCGTACCGGGAGCCGGGCCAGGCGCCGTGCGAGGTGGGCCGGTCGGCGTCGGAGGAGTCGTACTCGGGCAGGTCCTCCCAGCCCTGGAGGCCGGACCGGTCGACGTTGAAGGGGGTGCCGGGGCCGATGAGGAGCCCGGCCCACTGGATCTGCCCGTCCTGGGTGATCAGCGAGCCGGGCGCGAGGTCGGCGGTGAAGGTGTTTCCGGCGTAGGCGGTGGTGGTCTCGGCCATGGGGCCGTCACCTCACTTCTGAGGGGGTGTCGGGTGAGCGGACTTCAGCAGTGGGCGGCCGCGAGGAAGAGCAGGTCCTCGGCGGTCGACCGGGGGCCGGCGCCGGGGTCCTCGTAGAAGTCCCTGATGCGGTACGGCTGCCGGGGCGGCTCGGCGATCGCGGGGACCCGGCGGGTGTCGAGGACGGTGAGCGGGTCGATGCGCGGCGCGCTGTCGGCACCGGGGAAGACGACGCCGCCCTCGGCGAGCATCGGGATCTTGTCGATGTCGACGCCGAACTTCTTGCCGAGGATGCTGAAGCTCAGCTTGTTGAGCCCGTCGATGATCCAGTTGGCGAACGCGATGAGGCCGTTGATCGGCCCCTTCACGACGCCGAGGACGGCGGTGAGGGCGCCCTTGATCAGTTCGCCCATGCCGTGCAGGGCCCTGCCGACCGCGTCGTTGGCGGTGCGGAAGAAGCCCGGGATCTTGTCGGTGAAGAAGGACAGGAACGGGCGGACCGCGTCCTTGATGCCGCCGATCGTGCGCGAGGCGATGCCGCGCAGGGCGTGGGTGGCGGAGGTGACGGAGGTGCGGACGCGGGAGAAACCGCTGACGGCGTTCCCGATGACCTTGAGGAAGGTCGTGAAGACGGCCAGATAGCCCTTGAAGTACGTCGCGACCGCCTGGCCGATCAGCTTCAGGACCGGCTGGAGGAACGTCCAGACGGACTGGAAGCCCTTCAGCGCCTGCTGCATGACCTGCTTGATGATCTTCTGCCCGGTCTCGCTGTTCACCGCGTACTCGATGAGCCAGGAGATGACCGGCATGAGGATGCCGAGGACGAAGCCGAGCGGGTTGGCGCGCATGGCGAGGTTGACACCGGTCATGGCGACCGAGGCGATGGTCATGAGGGTGCCGTAGGTGTCCATCAGCTTGGTGACGGTGTCGGTGATCGGGAGCAGCGGGGCCAGGATCGCCAGGACGGCGCCGACCGCGGGACCGAGCTTCCCCGCGGCGGTACGGACCTTGCCGGCCGCGGCGCCGAGCTTCTTGAGGCCGGCGGCCGCCTTCGACCGCTGGATCCGGCCGAGGGAGGTCGCCGTGCCGGACGCGGTGCTCCCGAGCGTGCGTACGGAGGTGCCGGCGGTCCGCAGGTCGGTGGCGAACCGGGCGACGCCGCCGGCCGCCGACTGGACGTCCTGCTTGAGCCGCTTGAGCGTGCCGCCGGCCGTGTCGGCGCCCTGCCGCAGGGAGGTCATCGTCGGCGTCAGGCGCCTGAACGCCGGCATCCGGACGGCGGCGGCACTCATCCGCGTGCCTTCGCCAGGTACATCAGCGCGTCCGCCGTGGACTGCGGGTCGCTGTTACGGGCCGCGTGGTAGTTCTCGATGTGCAGCCCGGCACCGCCGCCGCCCCTGCCGGACTGGAGCTGCGCCGTCATCCGGGCGCGGCGGGCGGTCATGGCGAGCAGCCGGTCCAGCTTGGACAGCGGCAGGACGGCCTCGGCCTCGCCGGCCTCGGCGAGGATCGCCGGGACTCCGCCGCTGCGCGGCATGACGACACCGCCGGTGGCGAGCATGGGGATGGTGGGGATGTTGACGCCGAAGGTCTTGCCGCCGACGACCGGGACCCAGCCGGGGACGCTGACCTTGACGCCGTTGACCGCCCGGATCATCCGGTTGATCAGGCCGATGACGGCGTTGACCGGGCCGGATACGCCGCTCTTGATGCCTTCGAAGGCCCGGGTCGCGATGCCCTTGAGGCCGTTCCAGATCGAGGACATCTTGTCCTTGACGGCCGAGAAGGCGTTCGGGATCGCGCTCTTGATCCAGTTCACCACCGGGGTGATGACGGACTTGATGCCGTTCCAGACGGAACTGATGACCGTCTTGATCGCCTTCATCACCGTGGTGATGACCGTCTTCCAGATGTTCACATAGGTCTTGACGACGGTGGCGACGGCCTTGACGACGGTCGAGATGGCCGACTTGATGCCGTTCCAGACCGTCTTGATCAGCTGACCGGCCTTCTTCATGATCGGCCCGATGGCCTTCATGACCGAGCTGATCACGGTCTTGATCGCGTCGAAGGCCTTCTTCAGGATCTTCTGCATCGTCTTCGACTGCATCGCCATCTCGACGATCTTCTCGATGAGAGGCATGAAGAGTTCGATCAGGCGGGCGAGGAAGTTGCCCTTCATGGACTTGTTGAGCTTGTCCTGGCCCTTGGACGCCTTGCCCGCGCCGGATTCGTACTTGCCCATCTTCTTGCCGGCGGACTCGGCGGTCGTGCCGGCCTTCGCCATGGACTTCTCGGCCTGGTCCGTGGCCGTCTTGAGGTTCTTGAGCTGGGTGTTGGACCCCTGGGCGTTGGTCTTGAGGGTCTTGAGCTGGCCGGACGCGGACTTTCCGGCGTCGCCGACCTTCTTGACCGAGGTGCCGGCGCCGGAGGCCTGGGTCTTGAGGTTGCGCAGGCCGTCGGACGCGTTCTTGAGGGACTTGACGAGAGACATGGGTTACCTCCTTCCGTGGTGGGGTGGGGTCAGGCGCCGGTCGCGCCGATCTGCTGGTCGAGGGACTGGACCGACTGCCTCAGCTCGTTGAACTTCGTGCGCAGGGTTCCGGCCGCCGTGGCGATGTTGCTCAGCTCCGTGTCCACGCCCTGGAGCTTGCTCGCCTCGGGGATCTTGGCCGGATTGAAGCCGAGCATGGCGTTCTTGAGCTTGTCGGTGGCCTTGGCGACCTTGTCGACCTTCTTGGGGTCGGCGTTCCGCATGGCGTTGTTGATCTTGTTGACGCCTTCGGCGACCGGCTGCATCTGGGAGTGGTCGATGCCCGTGATGGCGTCGGCGATGCTCTTGACGGCTTTCGCGGCCTTCTCGGCCTTGGCCTCGGTCGGCAGCTTGCGGAAGGACTGGAAGAACGCGGGGGCCCGGCTGTTGAACTTGAGCACCTCCACGTTCAGCTTCTCCAGCTGCTCGCGCAGGGGGCCGACCCGGGCGATGTCCGGGCTGCTCGGGAGGTCGGCGAGGCTGGTGCCGCCGTTGGCGACCCGGCGCTCGCGGGCCTCGATGTCCCGGCGGCTCTGCAGCCTGACGTCGCCGTTCTCGTCGTAGCCGCGGATCATGCCCGGGGTGGCTCCGGGGAGGCGGCTGATGAGTTCCTGCAGATCCCGGCGGAGTGAGACGAACCTCCCCGCCATGTAGACGCCGATGCCGCCGATGAGGACGGCCGCGAAGGCTCCGGCGCCGTTCGACAGCCAGTACTTGAGGGCGGTGCCGAGGCCCTCGCCCTCGTACAGCTTCTCGATGCCGGCGGCGATGCCGTCGAAGCCCGCGGCCTCCCAGTACTCCGAGACCGGGTTCTTGACGACTTCCTTGTGGACGTCCTCGATCTTCGCCTTCATGTCGGCGAGGAGGTCGAGGGGGGCCAGCTTTCCCTTCAGCCACTCGGTGGAGGGCAGCCAGCCCCCGTCCACGATCCGGAGTTTGTGGTTGAGGCCGGCGATCTGGATCGAGAGATCCCCGGTCGTTACTTCTGGCATGTTCTGCTCCGCTTCCGGCCGGTGAGGGCCAAGCGCCGAAAAGCCCCTGCCGGTGTGGAGCTTCGGCAGGGGCTCGTGCGTAGGGGCGGTTCGGAGGGCTAGGCGTCGGCGTCCCGGCGGGAGCCGTGGCGCGTCGTCGCGAGGGCGTCGTTCCAGCCCGCCGTGTACGCGAGGGTCTCGTAGCGGCTGACCTCGGCGCACAGCGTGCCGAGCAACGCTCTCTTGTCGAGGGCGACAGGTCCGTCGAGGAGCTGGCGGAGGCGGTCCTGGAGCGGGATGTGCGGTCGGGATGCCTCGGCCTGCTGAGTCATGGACGCCTGCCTTCCGTTACGTGCCCGTGCGTGTGTGGCGGCGCCGCGGAGTGAGGCGGGGGCACCACGTTTTCGAACTACTGTGCGAACAGAGTTTGGAACACCTGTTCGGGGTTTGTCGAGCGGGAAACGTCTGACGGCGTGTCTTCTGGCCGGATTCCCGTGGGGGTTGGTCCTCGAACAGAGCTTCTGTGCGACCGGGTACCCTGGAAGGCGCGTTCCCCGGACCTGACTCATTCGGGGAGCCGGGGGCGCGAGGGGCGCGTGGGGACCCCAGGGGGTTGGAAGGCAGTGCTGACGCATGGACACGGAGCCGGCAGGTAACCGGCACGAGCAGGTCGCCGACTGGCTCGAATCCCACCCCGACCTGCCCCATCTCTTCGCGCGGCTCGCCGAGCTCGTCCACGTCGCCGGCTACGCCCCGGAGGACCTCGTCGTGCTGCCCCGCGCCGAGGTGGACCGCCGCGAGACCGCCGCGTTCACCGCCGGCTGGGCCGAGGCCGTCTCCGACGAACTCCCGCGCATCCGCAGGGAGTACGAGCGGCGCGTGGCCGACGCCTACGCGCAGGGCCAGGGCGACGCGCGTGGTATACGGCGCCCGCAGCGGCGCACCGACAGCGGCCCCCAGGACGGGGCCCGTGTCATCCCGCTGCCCTTCGCCCGGTTCCTGGAGCCCCCGGCCGCGGTGGTCAAGGCCGAGGAGCGCGTCCGCCGGGAGCGCGAACTGTTCGAACAGCGCCCCGAGCCGGAGCCCGAGGAGCACGAGACGTACGCGCCGGAGCCCGCGCCCGTCCCCGCGCCCCTGTACGAGCCGGAGCCCGAGCACGCCTCCGGGCCCGAGCCGGAGCCCGAGCCCGAGGCGGACGTCCGGGTGACCGCCCAGGAGGGCCGCCCCCGCCGGAACCCGCAGCCGGTGCGGAAGGTCGTCCGCGGCAAGGGCGGCCGGCCGATCGTGCCCCCGCTCAGCAACGTACCCGGCCAGCCGGGAACCCCCGAGCGGCGCGGACGCCGGCTCTCCGAACGGGCCAGGAGCCTGGAGGAGGAGCTGGCCGCGGAGCGAGCACAGGAAGCGCCCCCGGAGCCCGCCTCCTGACGGAGCGGGCACCGGGGGCTGCGGGGGGCGGCACGACGCCCCCTCAGGGGGGCTCAGCCGAAGAAGCGGGCGAGAGCGGTCGGGGAGACGGCCGCGTCCCGCGCCGGCTCACCCGGCGCCTGCTCGTCCTCTTCCTCGTCCTCGGCCGTGACGCCCGGGCGCGGAACGGGCTTCGGCGGATCCGGGGTCTCGTCGTCCTCGCCGGTGTTCACGCACTGGAACATCCAGTTGGCGACGGCCAGATGGTCCACGGCCGCGGCGAGCAGATGGTCGGCGAGCGACCACTCCGCCGCCTCGCCGTGGATCTGGCGCTGCGCCGCGCTGTCCGCCGGAAGGTGCTTGATCATGACCCACAGGCGACGGCTGGAGAGCTCGCCCCGGTGCCAGTCGAGGAGATCGGTGGCGTAGTAGCGGAGCAGGTCCGCCTCAAGGGCCTCGGCGTGTTCGTCGACGAACTCGACGAGGCTCAGTCTTCCCCCAGGCCGAGCCCGGTCTCCTTGCCGTAGGCCTCCAGGATGGCGGCGATGTCCTGCATCGTGAGGTCGTGCTCCTCGAAGCGGACGTACTGCTCCTCACCCATCAGGAGTTCGAGCAGACCGTCCACGTCGTTGTCGTCGAGCTTCCGCAGCGCCTTCGCGGTCTTGCGGGACAGCTCGGTGGGCAGCGTGTAGGACTCGCCGTCCAGCTCGAAGGACCAGGTGCGGCCGTGGGCCTCCAGTCGCTGGGCGCGGGCGGCGTTGACGTCGAAACGGGCCATGGTGATGCGTGCTCCTTGTTCGTGTGGGTGAAGAGGAGAGGGGCGGGGCGGGACGGCGGACCGCCGTCCCGCCCCGGGTGGAGAAGGATCAGACGGTCGCGGAGTACTGGCTGTCCTTCATGAGGAAGGTCGCCAGCGGCTTGCCGTCGCCCTTCGACATGGCGGTGAAGGTGACACCGAGCTGGGAGGCCGCCTTGCGGGCCAGCTTGATGTCGTCGGTGGCCGTGACCTGGCCGCGCGGGATGATGAAGCGGTACTTCACCGGGGTGGTGCCACCGGCCTTGACGTCGGTGAACTCCAGGCCGAGGGCGCGGACGTCCGCGAACGGACGCTCGGCGATCTCGTAGCGGTAGGTGTCGACCGCCGGGGTCGGCTCGGCCTTCACCGCGTCGCCGCCCATGAAGAACGGCAGCGTGTCCTCGTTGAACTGGAGCAGCGAGAACTTCAGCGACAGGTCACGGCTCGAGTAGATGTAGTGGACCGGGGAGACCGACTGCCACGAGTCGATGGCCTCCAGCTTGTCCTTCTTCGAGAACGTGACGCCGTCGCCGGAGGTGAAGCCGAGGTCCTTCCAGCCCGCGCCGGTCCAGTCGGCCACGGGGTCCGTGCCGAAGGTGGCGGGGAGGGAGGTGCCGGCGTCGGCGACGTAGAGCTTGCCGGTGCCTGCGACGCGGATCTCGGCGGAGTTGTTTCCTGCCATGGTGGTGTCTCCTTGGGTGATGAGGGCTGGCCGTGCCCGCACGCGCGGTCCGGGTACGGCAAAGGCCCCGCCGGACGGCGAGGCCTGGTCTGTGGGTCGCTGGGCGACGTCCTGGAGCCGGGTGGCTAGAAGACGTTCAGCGAGAGCTGGATGACGCTGAGGTAGCGGTTGGCGCCCCGGTAGAGGTAGTCGGGCATCCAGCGCGGCCCGTCCTGCTCCTCGACGTCGCTGACGAAGGTGGCGCCGAGCTGCTTGCCGATGGTGGCGAGCAGGGCGCGCCGGGCGGCGTTCGCGAGGACGTGGGCCGCGTTCTTGGTCGGCCCGTACACCTCGAACTCGATCAGCGGCTTGTCGACGTGCAGGTCGCCGATCCAGGCGCCGCCGCGGCGGTTCACCAGGACGGCGTTCTGCGTGCCGTCGAAACCGGCCGGCGCCTGGACGGCGACCGTGACGCCGGCCAGCGCCGGGTCGGCCTTGAGGACGTCGACGACCAGCTTCTCGACGTCCGGGAACGCACTCGGGGGAGTGGTCATGACGGTTCTCCTCGGGAGAAGGGGAGGCGGGACGGGTGGTGCGGGGGCCGTCCGGGGCGCTCGACGCGGGGGAGGGGCGGGGGCGCGGAGCGCCTCCCGGACGGCGGCGGCGGAGCCGCGTCCCGACCTGCGGGCGCAGCTCCGCCGCTGCACCAACTGTGACAGGGAGCGTGCGCGCACGCAACTAGTTCTGGATCTGATTCCCCCGGTCCTCGGGAACGACCGCCCCCGGGCCGCCCGCACCGGGCCCGCACCGGGCCGACGGCCGCCTTCCCCGGGCCCGCACCGGGCCCGCACTGGGCCGACGACCGCCCTCCCCGGGCCCTCCCCGGGCCCGCACCGGGCCCGCACTGGGCCGACGACCGCCCTCCCCGGGCCCTCCCCGGGCCCGCACCGGGCCCGCACCGGGCCGATGGCCGCCCTCCCCGGCGCGCACCGGTCGCCCATGGCCGCCCCGCGCCGGCCCCGATAGGTTGAGCGGCCCCGACCCAGGAGCCGCCCCGTGTCCGCCCGCCCCCGCCTGCTCTACGTGACCGACCTCGCCTACCCGGCCCGGGGCCGCCGCTACGGCGACGAGGACGTCCAGCTCACCGCCCGGCTCCGCGCCTCCTTCGACCTGGCGCTCTGCCACCCGCTCGACGCCGCCGCCCTCATGGACGGCTTCGACGCCGTCGTCGTCCGCAACAGCGGCCCCGTCCTCGGCTACCCGAAGGAGTACGAGGCCTTCCGCGAGCGGGCCCTGGCCGCCGGCACCCGCGTCTACAACCCCCTCCACGGCCGCGGCGACATGGCCGGCAAGCAGTACCTCCTCGACCTGACGGCCGCCGGACACCCCGTCATCCCCACCGTCGACCGCGCCGAGGACCTCCCCCGCCTCCCCGCCGCCGAGCGCTACGCCGTCAAGCCCAAGGCCGGCGCCGACTCCATAGGACTGCGCTTCCTCCCGTACGACGACCTCGCCGGCCTCGCCTACGGCGAGATCCTCGTCCAGCCGCGCGTCGACTTCCGGTACGAGGTCTCCTTCTACTTCGTCGACGACCTCTTCCAGTACGCCCTGTACGCCCCCGACCCCGAGCGCCGCTGGATCCTGGAGCCGTACGAACCCACCGCCGACGACCTCGCGTTCGCCCGCCGCTTCATCGACTGGAACACCCTCGACCACGGCGTCCAGCGCGTCGACGCCTGCCGCGCCCCCGGCGGCGAGCTGCTCCTCGTCGAACTGGAGGACCTCAACCCGTACCTCTCCCTCGACCGCGTCCCCGAGGAGACCCGCGAGCGCTTCGCCACCGCCCTCGCCGACTCGCTCCGGCGCTTCCTGGCGGCATGACGAAGCGCCCCGCGTCCGGGAGGGACGCGGGGCGCTTCTCTTGAGGGGGCGGAGGGTCAGGCGGTACGGGGGCGGCGACGGGCCAGCCGCTCCGCCGCGAACACGTCCTCCAGGCGGAAGAGCTGCGCCCGCCCGGCCCGGCCCGCCGCCCGCAGATGACCGAGCTGGACCCACTTGCGGATCGTCGCGGGCGCCACGCCCGCCTCCTCGGCGGCCAGCGGGCCGGGGACCAGCGTGGGCAGTGCGGGCGAGCTCAGCACGAGGTCTCCTTCGGGTCGTCCATCGCCGCCTCGATCTCGTCGGTACGGGTCCCCGACGCCTCCGACAGCTCCTCCCACCGGTCCTCCGTCCACAGGTGACGGTAGGCCGGGTCGTCCTGGCAGCCGCACACCTCGTCCGTGCACACGCAGGCCGGGTTCACGCACAGCACCGCGCGCCGGTCGGGGAACGCCCGCAGCGACACCGAGTCGCACCAGGGGCAGCGGCCCGAGACCCGCACGACGGTCTCCGCGTCGCCGAGCGTCCGGGCACAGCGCCGGGCCATCCGGCGGATCTCGTCCCGCACGTGCCGGGCCAGGTCCGGGTGGCCGGCGATCCGGTCGAGGAGACCCACGAGCCGCCGCAGCCGGTCGATCACCCCGGCGCGGGGCGGGCGCGGCAGCGCGAGCCGGGCGCACACCGCCTCCTCCAGCTCCACCACCCCGTCGGTGATGTCCCGGATGGCGTCGGAGACGTGCAGCCGGATCGGGGCGGCACCGTGGCCGGGGACCGAGAGGCCGTGCCGCTGCTGGAGCAGCAGCGCCTCCCGGCGCTCCTCGCGGATCAGCTCGTCGCGGCCGGCGGGAGAGGGGGCGGGGGCGGTCCCGGCGGGCCCGCGCCGCCCGGGCGCGAGCTCCTCGGCGAGCTCGGGGAACTGCCGTACCAGGGAGGCGGTCCAGAGGGCGACGTCCCGCACCACGAGCGCGACGGCGGGGTCGGGAGCGGCGGCGCCGAGGGGCGCGGCGGGCCCGGGGGACTCGGGGGCCGGCGTCGGGCGGGGGGTGCGGCCGGCCGGGGCGGGGGCGGTGCCGGGTGTGCGGTCGGCGGGGGCGGGGGCGGCGGTGCCGGGTGTGTGGTCGGCCGGGGCGGGGGCGGCGGTGCCGGGTGTGTGGTCGGCCGGGGCGGGTGCGGCGGTGCCGGGTGTGTGGTCGGCCGGGGTGGGTGCGGCGGTGCCGGGTGTGTGGTCGGCCGGGGTGGGTGCGGCGGTGCCGGGTGTGTGGTCGGCCGGGGCCGGAGTGGCGGTGCGGGGGGTGCGGTCAGTCACGGCGGCCGCTTCCCGTGGTCGCGAGGGCCTTCGCCACGCGCCGGGCGTCCGCCGGGCGCCCGTTGCGCCAGAGGCGGCCCGCGCAGACGCCGTCGAAGTAGCTCTCGGCCGGGGCCACCGCCGTCTCGCACTCGCCGCGCACGGGGCAGGCGGCACAGGCCCGCAGGGCCGGGGCGGCCTCCTTGGCGCGGCGGGCGAAGACGACGGACGGGGAGAGGCCGGCGCACGCGGCGGAGGCCTGCCAGGGGGACGGGTCGGGACGGAACAAGGGGTTCTCCACGGTCCGGGGCCACCGGGGCCTTCCATGGGGCCGGTGGGGCCCCTGGGGCTCAGGGGGCCGACGAGTGCGGCGGCGAGCCAGACTTACACGTTGCGTGCGAGCGCGCAACAAAAACCGAGGGCCCCTTCCTCGTCCCTTCACCGATTCGACACGATTGCGTGCCCGAAAGCACGTAATTCCGTGCGCGCAAGCACGCTAAGGTATGGGATCCGGAGGGTGGGGAGCGAGGAGCGGTACACCATGAGCACTCAAGGGCTCGACGAGTTCGCAGGCTGGGTCGAAGGCCTGATGAGAGAGCGCGGCTACGACATCGACAGCCCGCGCGGCGGCGGCAAGTCCCGGATCGCGGACGAGGCCGGGGTCCACCGCGCCGCCGTCACGCGCCTGCTGCAGCGCCAGAGCATGCCCGACCTGGAGACCATGCGCCGGATCGCGCCGCTGCTCGGCGTCTCCGTCCGCGACATGCTCATCCGGTCCGGCCGCGTGACCCCGGAGGAGCTTCCGATGGCGGCGGACCTGCTGCCGCCGACCGACTGGCAGCCCTCCATGGAGGACTTCGCCCGCTGGCTGGGCGTGCCCGACGAGCGCATGGGCGTCTTCGTCAAGGTCGTCAACCAGTTCCTGGAGCCCGATGCCGACGACGCGGCCGCCGGCGAGGCGCCCGAGCCCCGTCGGACGGCCCGGGACTGATCGCCGTTCGCCCTGGTCCCGGCCCGTCGCGGCCGGGACCGCGTGCGCGTGGGCATTTGTTTTGACCGGAGTCCATGCGGTAGGTACGCTCATGCCTTGTGCCTGGGGTGTGCCTGGGCTCCCGTGCGTGTCATCAGCCGCACGGTGAGTCATATATCGGCCACCGCGATCCGCGCCTTTTCCGCCTTTGGCGGGGGTGCGCGAGATTCGACACACCCGACCGCGTGGGTCGGCGAATGTTCCAGGTTAGTTTCACCGACGGCACACAGAAACCGGAGAAGTAGTGCCTACGATCCAGCAGCTGGTCCGTAAGGGCCGGCAGGACAAGGTCGAGAAGAACAAGACGCCCGCACTCGAGGGTTCCCCTCAGCGTCGCGGCGTCTGCACGCGTGTGTTCACGACCACCCCGAAGAAGCCGAACTCGGCCCTCCGTAAGGTCGCGCGTGTGCGTCTGACCTCCGGCATCGAGGTCACGGCCTACATCCCGGGTGAGGGCCACAACCTGCAGGAGCACTCGATCGTGCTCGTCCGCGGTGGCCGCGTGAAGGACCTGCCGGGTGTTCGCTACAAGATCATCCGTGGTTCCCTCGACACGCAGGGCGTCAAGAACCGTAAGCAGGCTCGCAGCCGCTACGGCGCCAAGAAGGAGAAGTAAGAATGCCTCGTAAGGGCCCCGCCCCGAAGCGCCCGGTCATCATCGACCCGGTCTACGCCTCTCCTCTTGTCACCTCGCTGATCAACAAGATCCTGCTGGACGGCAAGCGCTCCACCGCCGAGCGCATCGTCTACGGCGCCATGGAGGGCCTCCGCGAGAAGACCGGTGCTGACCCGGTCATCACGCTGAAGCGCGCTCTTGAGAACGTCAAGCCGGCTCTTGAGGTCAAGTCCCGCCGTGTCGGTGGCGCCACCTACCAGGTGCCGATCGAGGTCAAGCCGGGCCGCGCGTCCACGCTGGCCCTCCGCTGGCTCGTCGGTTACTCCCGCGCCCGTCGCGAGAAGACCATGACCGAGCGCCTCATGAACGAGCTCCTGGACGCCTCGAACGGCCTGGGCGCTGCGGTCAAGAAGCGCGAGGACACGCACAAGATGGCCGAGTCCAACAAGGCCTTCGCGCACTACCGCTGGTAGTCGCAACCCACATCGAGACCGAGAGAAGACTGAGCCGATATGGCTACCACTTCGCTTGACCTTGCCAAGGTGCGCAACATCGGCATCATGGCTCACATCGACGCGGGCAAGACGACCACCACCGAGCGGATCCTGTTCTACACCGGTGTCTCGTACAAGATCGGTGAAGTCCACGACGGCGCTGCCACGATGGACTGGATGGAGCAGGAGCAGGAGCGCGGCATCACGATCACGTCTGCCGCGACGACCTGCCACTGGCCGCTCGAGAATGTCGATCACACGATCAACATCATCGACACGCCGGGTCACGTCGACTTCACCGTCGAGGTGGAGCGTTCGCTGCGCGTGCTCGACGGTGCTGTCACCGTGTTCGACGGTGTGGCCGGCGTCGAGCCCCAGTCCGAGACTGTCTGGCGTCAGGCGGACCGCTACGGCGTCCCGCGTATCTGCTTCGTCAACAAGCTCGACCGTACGGGCGCCGAGTTCCTCCGCTGCGTCGACATGATCGTGGACCGCCTCGGCGCCGTCCCGATCGTCATGCAGCTCCCGATCGGCGCCGAGATGGACTTCCAGGGCGTCATCGACCTGGTCCGCATGAAGGCGCTTGTCTGGTCCGCCGAGGCCAGCAAGGGTGAGATGTACGACGTCGTCGACATCCCGGCGGACAAGCTCGAGCAGGCCGAGGAGTACCGCGCCAAGCTCGTCGAGACCGTCGCGGAGAACGACGAGGAGCTCATGGAGCTCTTCCTCGAGGGCGTCGAGCCCACCGAGGAGCAGCTGTACGCGGCTGTCCGTCGCATCACCATCGCGTCCGGCAAGGGCAACGGCGAGAAGACGGTCACCCCCGTCTTCTGCGGCACCGCGTTCAAGAACAAGGGCGTTCAGCCCCTGCTCGACGCTGTCGTCCGTTACCTCCCCTCGCCCCTGGACGTCGAGGCCATCGAGGGCCACGACGTCAAGGACGCCGAGGTCGTCGTGAAGCGCAAGCCGTCCGACGACGAGCCGCTGTCGGCCCTCGCGTTCAAGATCGCGAGCGACCCGCACCTCGGCAAGCTCACCTTCGTCCGGATCTACTCCGGTCGCCTGGAGGCCGGCACCGCGGTGCTGAACTCCGTCAAGGGCAAGAAGGAGCGCATCGGCAAGATCTACCGCATGCACGCGAACAAGCGTGAGGAGATCGACTCGGTGGGCGCCGGCGACATCGTCGCCGTCATGGGCCTCAAGCAGACCACCACCGGTGAGACGCTGTGCGACGACAAGAACCCGGTCATCCTGGAGTCCATGGACTTCCCGGCGCCGGTCATCCAGGTCGCCATCGAGCCCAAGTCCAAGGGTGACCAGGAGAAGCTGGGTGTCGCCATCCAGCGTCTCGCGGAGGAGGACCCCTCCTTCCAGGTCCACTCGGACGAGGAGACCGGCCAGACCATCATCGGTGGCATGGGCGAGCTTCACCTCGACATCCTCGTCGACCGCATGCGTCGCGAGTTCAAGGTCGAGGCGAACGTCGGCAAGCCGCAGGTCGCGTACCGCGAGACGATCCGCAAGGCCGTCGAGCGCGTGGACTTCACCCACAAGAAGCAGACCGGTGGTACCGGTCAGTTCGCCAAGGTGCAGATCGCGATCGAGCCCATCGAGGGTGGCGACGCCTCCTACGAGTTCGTGAACAAGGTCACCGGTGGCCGCATCCCGAAGGAGTACATCCCTTCGGTCGACGCGGGTGCGCAGGAGGCCATGCAGTTCGGCATCCTGGCCGGCTACGAGATGACTGGCGTCCGCGTCATCCTTCTCGACGGTGCCTACCACGAGGTCGACTCCTCCGAGCTCGCGTTCAAGATCGCCGGTTCGCAGGCCTTCAAGGAGGCCGCGCGCAAGGCTTCTCCCGTCATCCTTGAGCCGATGATGGCCGTCGAGGTCGTCACGCCCGAGGACTACATGGGTGAGGTCATCGGTGACATCAACTCCCGCCGTGGCCAGATTCAGGCCATGGAGGAGCGCAGCGGCGCTCGCGTCGTGAAGGGCCTCGTGCCCCTCTCGGAGATGTTCGGCTACGTCGGAGACCTCCGCAGCAAGACCTCGGGTCGCGCAAGCTACTCGATGCAGTTCGACTCCTACGCCGAGGTTCCGCGGAACGTCGCCGAGGAGATCATCGCGAAGGCCAAGGGCGAGTAACTCTCCCGAGTTCACGCTTTAGGCTTGACACCTGTCGCCGGGGTTTCACCCCGGAACCCCGAGGATCGGGCCCCGGCGACTGGCATCCCAGCAAAGATCACCTGGCGCCGATGAAGCAAGGCGTACAGAACCACTCCGCAGGAGGATTCAGTGGCGAAGGCAAAGTTCGAGCGGACTAAGCCGCACGTCAACATCGGTACCATCGGTCACATCGACCACGGTAAGACGACCCTCACGGCCGCCATTACCAAGGTGCTGCACGACGCGTACCCGGACCTGAACGAGGCCTCGGCCTTCGACCAGATCGACAAGGCTCCCGAGGAGCGCCAGCGCGGTATCACCATCTCGATCGCGCACGTCGAGTACCAGACGGAGTCGCGTCACTACGCGCACGTCGACTGCCCCGGTCACGCTGACTACATCAAGAACATGATCACGGGTGCGGCGCAGATGGACGGCGCCATCCTCGTGGTCGCCGCCACCGACGGCCCGATGCCGCAGACCAAGGAGCACGTCCTCCTTGCTCGCCAGGTCGGCGTTCCGTACATCGTCGTCGCCCTGAACAAGGCCGACATGGTGGACGACGAGGAGATCCTGGAGCTCGTCGAGCTCGAGGTCCGTGAGCTCCTCTCCGAGTACGAGTTCCCGGGCGACGACCTGCCGGTCGTCCGCGTCTCGGCGCTCAAGGCGCTCGAGGGCGACAAGGAGTGGGGCGAGAAGCTTCTCGGCCTCATGCACGCCGTCGACGAGTCGATCCCGCAGCCCGAGCGTGACGTCGACAAGCCGTTCCTGATGCCGATCGAGGACGTCTTCACGATCACCGGTCGTGGCACCGTCGTCACCGGTCGTATCGAGCGTGGTGTCCTCAAGGTCAACGAGACCGTCGACATCATCGGCATCAAGACCGAGAAGACCACCACCACGGTCACCGGCATCGAGATGTTCCGCAAGCTGCTCGACGAGGGCCAGGCCGGTGAGAACGTCGGTCTGCTCCTCCGTGGCATCAAGCGTGAGGACGTCGAGCGCGGCCAGGTCATCATCAAGCCGGGTTCGGTCACGCCGCACACGAACTTCGAGGCCCAGGCCTACATCCTGTCGAAGGACGAGGGTGGCCGTCACACCCCGTTCTTCAACAACTACCGCCCGCAGTTCTACTTCCGTACCACGGACGTGACCGGCGTCGTGACCCTCCCCGAGGGCACCGAGATGGTCATGCCGGGCGACAACACCTCCATGTCCGTCGAGCTGATCCAGCCCGTCGCCATGGAGGAGGGCCTCAAGTTCGCCATCCGTGAGGGTGGCCGGACCGTCGGCGCCGGCCAGGTCGTCAAGATCACTGCCTGATCTTGAACTGACCTGGTGGCTCGCACGAGCCGCTGAGCAGTGAGGGAAGGCCCCACACCGAGAGGTGCGGGGCCTTCTCGCATGTCCGGACGGACCCTCAGGGCCGCCAGCTCCACGGGTGGCCGTCCGCGCCCAGGCCCACCACCACCGCCCCGCGGGCGCCGAGGTGGAGCGCGGCCGGTCCCGTGCCGGGACGGGTACGGAGCCGGCCGCCGGCCCTGAGCGCCGTCCGGCCCCGCGCGTCCGTGCCGAGGAGCACCGTCCCGAGCGCCGGGGACCGCGCCGCGACCACCTCCCCGTACCCGTCCAGACCCGCGTCGCCGTCCGGGCCGGTCAGCCGCGCCACGGCCGGCGCCCGGTAGTAGAGCGCGCCGCCCGCGCTCGCCACCGTGGACCCGGAGAGCGGCAGCGGGGCCGACCGCGGGACGCCGTCCACCCAGTGCCGTACGGACTCCCGCCCCGCCGCGTACAGGTGCACCCGGCCGGAGGCGTCGAGCGACACCGCCAGACCGTCCTGGACCTCGCCGTCGCCGGGGAGCCGCCGCCACGGGGACCAGGAGCCGTCCGCCGCCCGGACCCGCGTCGAGACGCCCTTGTCGGCGTTCCGTGCGAAGAGGTGGACCCGGCCGTCGGGCGCGGTCACCGCCACCGGGGCGCCGATCCGGCGGCCCCGGTCGTCTCCGCGCTCCGGGTTGCCCAGGCCCCGCCAGGCCAGGAAGCCGCCGCCGGGGGAACGCTGCTCCAGGAGCACCACCTCGCGCCGGTTGGCCGCGGCGTGCCCGTCGAGGGCGGCGAACCGCACGCCCAGGAGCAGCACCCGGCCGTCGCCGAGCACCGCGGAGCCGAGCGCGGGCGCGAGCGGGCCGCCGCCCAGGTCCACCGGCTCGCCCCAGGTACCGGGCGAGGACTCCCGCCAGCGGACCGCGCGCAGGCCCAGGACCCCGTACGCGGCGAGGCGGCCGTCCGGTTCCGCGGCGAGTGCCGGGCCCGGGCCCGGCCAGCGGTGGTGCGTGGAGCGGACCCAGCCCTTGCGGTTGGTCAGCGGCCGGTCGCCGCCGACGCCGTAGTCGCCGCAGCCCGACGGGTTCCCGCACTGCCAGGACGGGTCACCGCCGTACGGGACGAGGCGGGCCGCCTTCTCCTTCAGGGCCTCCGGCGGGAGGTTCTTGGGCCAGTGGCGGTTGTAGTAGCCCCGGAAGGCGGTGGTGGTGAACGCCGGTATCGGCTCGCCGTCCCGGACCGCGTCGGTGACCCAGCGGCACAGCGCGGCCCAGGTGAAGGAGGCGACCGCCGTGTGGTCGCCGTGGTCCGAGTAGCCCGGCTGCTCGGAGTCCCGCTGGCGGGTGGCCTCGTCGCCCCGCTGGATGTCGGGGTCCGGGTCCAGGGTGTGCACGACCGTGGGCCGGTGGCGGCGGAGCAGGGCGACGAGGGCCTCGACCAGCCGGTCGTAGTCGTAGGTGTCGGCGCGGGTCACGGGGGAGCCGGCCGACAGATGGGTGCGCAGCTCCAGGGCCCGGTCGTGCCAGAGCGCGGGCAGGGCCATGGAGCGGCGGTTCGTGTGCATCGGCAGGTTGAGGAAGACCAGCTCGACCCTGCGGCCGCCGTGCGCCAGGGTGTCGGCCTCGGCCCGTCGGCCGCCGGGGAGCGTCAGCGCCTCCCGCCGCCACGGCGTGAACGCGGGGAGCCCGAGTGCCACCGCGTACGACTGGCGCAGGCCCTGGTGGCGGGCCGAGGAGTACGCGGCACGGTCCGGGGGAGTCTGCGGCATCCCCGCGATCCGGTTCCGGCCGGTGTGCTCGCCCGCCGTCACGTACACGGAGACCAGGGACACGCCCGCGTCGAGCAGCCGCTGCGTGTCCGGGTTCATGAAGTACAGGTCGTCGTCCGGATGCGCGGAGAACTGCATGAGCAGCGCCTGCCGGGACCGTGCCGAGGCGATCGGCTTGCCGGGCGCCGGATCGGCGGTCGGCGCGGTCCGGCGCGGATCCGGTACGGAGCACCCGGCGGCGGCCGCGGTGACCGCGAGGGCGGCGGCGAGAACCGTCCGACGGCGGAGTGGAGTGTGCACGGCAAGGGCCCTTCGCTCAGGCGTTCCCCTGGAAGACGGGTGGGCGAGCGAGGGGGTTGCGCGCCCGTGGCGCCGCGGAGAGCGATCCTCGGAAAAAGATCACCGGAACGTGCGGGCGGATGTCGAGGGACCGATCCTGGTTCCGACCGAAGGGTGACAGCGCGCCACCGGGGCGGGCGGAACGGGGAGGACACCCGAGATGAAGTACGTCGCGATGATCTACGGCAACCAGGCCAAGTGGGACTCCTTCCCGGCCGAGGCCTGGCCCGAGGCGATCGCCCGGCAGGAGGCCTTCAACCGGAAGTACCGGGAGAGCGGCGAGCTGATCGGCGCGTACGGCCTGGCCGACGCGGCCGCCGCCCAGCTCGTGCGCCGCGAGGGCGGGGCCCCCGTGGTCACCGACGGCCCGTACCTGGAGACCAAGGAGTACCTCGCCAGCTTCTACCTGCTCGACTGCGAGAGCCTGGAGCGGGCCCAGCAGATCGCGGCCGACATGCCCTTCGCGGACGCCGAGCCCGTCGAGCTGTGGCCGGTCCTGCACGAGTCCGCGGCGGACGCGTGACCGGCCCCCACCCCGTCGAGGACCTGCTGCGCGCCTGTGCGCCGCAGGTCCTCGGCACGCTCGTCCGGCGGTACGGCGACTTCGACCTCTGCGAGGACGCCGTCCAGGAGGCCCTGATCGCGGCGGCCCGGCAGTGGCCCGACGAGGGGATCCCCGACAACGCGCGCGCGTGGCTGCTGACCGTGGCCCGGCGCCGGTACGTCGACCAGGTGCGCGGCGAGGCCGCGCGCCGGCGCCGGGAGGACGCCGTCGCCCTCGCCACCCCGGACTCCGCGCTCCTCGCCCGCGCCGCCGACGACGCCCCGGACGCCGACGTGGACGACTCCCTGTCGCTGCTCTTCCTCTGCTGCCACCCCGACCTGTCGCCGCCCAGCCGGATCGCGCTCACCCTGCGCGCCGTGGGCGGCCTCACCACCGCGCAGATCGCCGCCGCCTTCCTGGTGCCCGAGTCGACGATGGCGCAGCGCATCAGTCGGGCCAAGCAGGCGATCAGGGCCGCCGGCCTCTCCCTCGCGCCGCCCGAGGGCGAGGACCGCACCGCCCGCCTCGCCGAGGTGCGGCACGTGCTCTACCTCGTCTTCAACGAGGGCTACACGGCCAGTGGCGGGGACGCGCTCACCGCGCCCGAGCTGTCCACCGAGGCGATCCGGCTCGCCCGGATGCTGCACCGGCTGGTCCCCGAGGACACCGAGACGGCGGGCCTGCTGGCGCTGATGCTGCTCACCGACGCCCGGCGGCCGGCCCGCACGGGCCCGCACGGGGAACTCGTACCGCTCACCGAGCAGGACCGGGGGTGCTGGGACGGCGCTCTGATCGCCGAGGGCGTCGCGCTGATCAGCCGCACCCTGCCGCGGGGGAGGGTCGGCCCGTACCAGCTCCAGGCCGCGATCGCGGCCGTGCACGACGAGGCCGCGTCCGCCGGGGCCACGGACTGGCCGCAGATCCTCGCCCTGTACGAGCTCCTGGAGCGCACCGGACCGAACCCCATGGTCACGCTCAACCGCGCGGTGGCCGTGGCCATGGTCCACGGCCCCGAGGCCGGTCTCGCCCTCCTCGACGGGCTCGCGGCGGACCGGCTGCTCGCCCGGAACCACCGGCTCCTCGCGACCCGCGCGCATCTGCTGGAGCTGCTCGGCGACCGGGAGGGGGCGGCCGGCGCGTACCGCGAGGCGGCCCGGCACACCACCAGCGCGCCCGAGCGCCGGCATCTGACGGAGCGGGCCCGGCGGTTGGGATGACGGGGGAGCGGGGCGCGCGCGACCGGTGCATGCGCCCCGGCGCATGGTCGTACGTGACGTGGGGTACAGTCTTCGATCCCGATTGGCGGCGGGAAGCCCCCGTATGGCAGACTGTCGGGGTTGCTCGGTTGAGTGCCGATGCTGCGCGCCTCCCGTCGGGAGGACCGGAAGCGAGTCCCACAGTACTCGTCGCTCCTTCTCAGGAGCGGACGTACGGGAATCTTCTGGGAAGCGTCAGCGGGGTGCCGACCAGGCGCCCGGTGGGTGTTTCGCCCCCGGCCTGCGGTCATGGCGACCGTGCCCCCTTGGTTGGGAAATCCTCTGGGATTTCTGCGTAGAGGGAGCGCGACACGCCCGACCGCGTGGGTCGGAGCAAAACGCAAACGCAGCGGGTTCCAGAGCGTTACGAGACAAAGGACTACTAGTAGCCATGGCGGGACAGAAGATCCGCATCCGGCTCAAGGCCTACGACCACGAGGTCATCGACTCCTCGGCGAAGAAGATCGTCGAGACGGTGACCCGCACTGGTGCGTCGGTCGCGGGCCCGGTGCCGCTGCCCACTGAGAAGAACGTGTACTGCGTCATCAAGTCGCCGCACAAGTACAAGGACTCGCGCGAGCACTTCGAGATGCGCACGCACAAGCGCCTCATCGACATCCTCGACCCCACGCCGAAGACGGTTGACTCGCTCATGCGTCTCGACCTGCCGGCGGGCGTCGACATCGAGATCAAGCTCTGAGGTGACGCGCGAGATGGCTAAGAACATCAAGGGCATCCTGGGCGAGAAGCTCGGCATGACGCAGGTCTGGGACGAGAACAACCGGGTCGTCCCGGTGACCGTCGTCAAGGCCGGCCCGAATGTCGTGACCCAGGTCCGTACGAACGACGTCGACGGCTACGAGTCGGTCCAGATCGCCTTCGGCGAGATCGACCCGCGCAAGGTGAACAAGCCCCTCAAGGGCCACTTCGCCAAGGCCGACGTCACCCCGCGCCGCCACCTGGTGGAGCTCCGCACCGCTGACGCCTCCGAGTACACGCTCGGCCAGGAGATCACCGCCGAGGTCTTCGAGGCCGGCGTGAAGGTCGACGTCACCGGCAAGAGCAAGGGCAAGGGCTTCGCCGGTGCGATGAAGCGCCACAACTTCCGTGGTGGCAAGGCCTCGCACGGTGCCCACCGCGTGCACCGCAAGCCCGGTTCGATCGGTGGCTGCGCCACCCCGGGCCGTGTCTTCAAGGGCATGCGCATGGCCGGTCGCATGGGCAACGAGCGTGTGACCACCCAGAACCTGACCGTCCACGCCGTTGACGCCGAGAAGGGTCTGCTGCTCATCAAGGGCGCCGTCCCCGGCCCCAACGGTGGCCTCGTCCTGGTCCGCACCGCGGCCAAGGGGGTTTGAGGAACCGATGAGCACCATTGACATCCTTTCGCCGTCTGGCGACAAGGCCGGGACCGTCGAGCTCCCCGAGGAGATCTTCGGCGCCAAGGTCAGCGTCCCGCTGATCCACCAGGTCGTCGTCGCGCAGCTGGCCGCGGCCCGTCAGGGCACGCACAAGACCAAGACCCGTGGCGAAGTCCGCGGTGGTGGCAAGAAGCCTTACCGCCAGAAGGGCACCGGCCGCGCCCGTCAGGGTTCGACCCGCGCCCCGCAGTTCGCCGGTGGTGGCGTCGTGCACGGTCCCGTGCCGCGTGACTACTCGCAGCGGACCCCGAAGAAGATGAAGGCCGCCGCCCTCCGCGGTGCCCTGTCGGACCGGGCGAACCACTCCCGCATCCACGTCGTCACCGGCGTGGTCGAGGGTGGCATCTCCACCAAGGCCGCCAAGACGCTGTTCGGCAAGATCTCGGAGCGCAAGAACCTGCTCCTGGTCGTCGAGCGCTCCGACGAGGCCGCGTGGCTGTCCGCTCGTAACCTGCCCCAGGTGCACATCCTGGAGCCGGGCCAGCTCAACACGTACGACGTGATCGTCTCCGACGACGTGGTCTTCACCCAGGCCGCCCTCGAGTCCTTCGTGTCTGGCCCCCAGACCGCTGAGACCGAAGGGAGCGACGCCTGATGACTGAGGCCGTCGTCACCAGCAAGACCTTCTCGGACCCGCGCGACATTCTCGTCAAGCCGGTCGTCTCGGAGAAGAGCTACGCCCTGCTGGACGAGAACAAGTACACGTTCATCGTCGCGCCTGGCTCCAACAAGACCCAGATCAAGCAGGCCGTCGAGGCGGTCTTCTCGGTCAAGGTCACCGGGGTCAACACGATCAACCGCCAGGGCAAGCGCAAGCGCACCAAGGCCGGTTTCGGTAAGCGCAAGGACACCAAGCGCGCCATCGTGACCCTTGCTGAGGGCAACCGTATCGACATCTTCGGCGGTCCGACCGCCTAACGGCGGTCTGGATCGTCCGGAATCGGACGAGGACTGAGAAATGGGAATCCGCAAGTACAAGCCGACTACGCCGGGCCGTCGCGGCTCCTCCGTAGCCGACTTCGTCGAGATCACGCGGTCCACGCCGGAGAAGTCGCTGGTCCGCCCCCTGCACAGCAAGGGCGGCCGTAACAACACCGGTCGTGTGACCGTCCGTCACCAGGGCGGTGGCCACAAGCGCGCCTACCGCGTGATCGACTTCCGTCGTCACGACAAGGACGGCGTGCCGGCCAAGGTCGCTCACATCGAGTACGACCCCAACCGCACCGCGCGCATCGCGCTCCTCCACTACGTGGACGGCGAGAAGCGCTACATCATCGCCCCCAAGGGTCTGACCCAGGGCGACCGCGTCGAGAACGGCCCGGGCGCTGACATCAAGCCCGGCAACAACCTGGCGCTCCGCAACATCCCGGTCGGTACCACGATCCACGCGATCGAGCTCCGTCCCGGTGGCGGCGCCAAGTTCGCCCGCTCGGCCGGTGCCTCCGTGCAGCTGCTGGCGAAGGAGGGCACGATGGCCCACCTTCGTATGCCGTCCGGTGAGATCCGTCTCGTCGACGCCCGCTGCCGCGCCACCATCGGCGAGGTCGGCAACGCCGAGCAGTCGAACATCAACTGGGGCAAGGCCGGCCGTAAGCGCTGGCTGGGCGTTCGCCCGACCGTCCGCGGTGTGGCGATGAACCCGGTCGACCACCCGCACGGTGGTGGTGAGGGCAAGACCTCCGGTGGTCGCCACCCGGTCTCCCCGTGGGGTCAGAAGGAGGGTCGTACTCGTTCGCCGAAGAAGGCTTCGAACAAGTACATCGTCCGCCGCCGCAAGACGAACAAGAAGCGCTAGGAGCGGGTTTAGATGCCGCGCAGTCTCAAGAAGGGACCCTTCGTCGACGGCCACCTCGTCAAGAAGGTGGACGCCCAGAACGAAGCCGGTACCAAGAACGTCATCAAGACCTGGTCCCGTCGCTCGATGATCATCCCGGCCATGCTCGGCCACACGATCGCGGTGCACAACGGCAAGACCCACATTCCGGTGTTTGTCACCGAGTCGATGGTCGGCCACAAGCTCGGCGAGTTCTCGCCGACGCGCACCTTCCGGGGTCACGTGAAGGACGACCGGAAGTCGAAGCGCCGCTAGTAGCGGGGTGGAATGACCATGACAGACACTGGAAGGACAACCATGGAAGCCAGGGCCCAGGCGCGGTACATCCGCGTCACGCCCATGAAGGCCCGCCGCGTGGTGGACCTTATCCGTGGCATGGACGCCACGGAGGCTCAGGCGGTCCTGCGTTTCGCCCCGCAGGCCGCGAGCGTGCCGGTTGGCAAGGTGCTGGACAGCGCCATCGCCAACGCCGCGCACAACTACGACCACACGGACGCCTCTTCGCTGTTCATCAGCGAGGCGTTCGTCGATGAGGGCCCGACCCTGAAGCGGTTCCGTCCGCGTGCCCAGGGCCGTGCCTACCGGATCCGTAAGCGGACCAGCCACATCACCGTGGTCGTCAGCAGCAAGGAAGGAACCCGGTAATGGGCCAGAAGGTTAACCCGCATGGGTTCCGGCTCGGCATCACCACGGACTTCAAGTCCCGCTGGTACGCCGACAAGCTGTACAAGGACTACGTCAAGGAAGACGTCGCCATCCGTCGGATGATGACGTCCGGCATGGAGCGCGCCGGCATCTCGAAGGTTGAGATCGAGCGCACCCGTGACCGCGTGCGGGTGGACATCCACACCGCGCGTCCCGGCATCGTCATCGGCCGCCGTGGCGCCGAGGCCGACCGCATCCGCGGCGACCTCGAGAAGCTCACGGGCAAGCAGGTCCAGCTGAACATCCTCGAGGTCAAGAACCCCGAGATGGACGCCCAGCTGGTCGCTCAGGCCGTTGCCGAGCAGCTCTCCTCCCGCGTCTCCTTCCGTCGTGCCATGCGCAAGAGCATGCAGGGCACCATGAAGGCCGGCGCCAAGGGCATCAAGATCCAGTGCGGCGGTCGTCTCGGCGGCGCCGAGATGTCCCGCTCGGAGTTCTACCGCGAGGGCCGTGTGCCCCTGCACACGCTCCGCGCGAACGTCGACTACGGCTTCTTCGAGGCCAAGACCACCTTCGGCCGCATCGGCGTGAAGGTCTGGATCTACAAGGGCGACGTCAAGAACATCGCCGAGGTCCGCGCCGAGAACGCCGCTGCCCGTGCGGGTAACCGCCCGGCCCGTGGCGCCGGCGCTGGCGACCGCCCGGCCGGCCGTGGTGGCCGCGGTGGCGAGCGTGGCGGCCGCGGCCGCAAGCCGCAGCAGTCGGCTCCGGCCGCCGAGGCCCCCAAGGCCGAGGCTGCCGCCGCTGCTCCGGCTGAGAGCACCGGAACGGAGGCCTGACCGACATGCTGATCCCCCGTAGGGTCAAGCACCGCAAGCAGCACCACCCGAAGCGCTCCGGCGCCAGCAAGGGTGGTACGCAGGTTGCGTTCGGCGAGTACGGCATTCAGGCCCTCACGCCGGCTTACGTGACCAACCGCCAGATCGAGGCGGCTCGTATCGCGATGACCCGCCACATCAAGCGTGGCGGCAAGGTCTGGATCAACATCTACCCGGACCGCCCGCTGACGAAGAAGCCCGCCGAGACCCGCATGGGTTCCGGTAAGGGTTCTCCGGAGTGGTGGATCGCGAACGTCAAGCCGGGTCGGGTGATGTTCGAACTGTCCTACCCGAACGAGAAGATCGCGCGCGAGGCCCTGACCCGTGCGGCCCACAAGCTGCCGATGAAGTGCAAGATCGTGAAGCGCGAAGCAGGTGAGCTGTGATGTCGGCCGGTACCAAGGCGTCCGAGCTGCGCGAGCTGGGCAACGAGGAGCTTCTCAACAAGCTCCGCGAGGCCAAGGAAGAGCTGTTCAACCTCCGCTTCCAGGCGGCGACGGGTCAGCTCGAGAACCACGGTCGGCTCAAGTCCGTCCGTAAGGACATCGCCCGGATCTACACCCTGATGCGTGAGCGTGAGCTGGGCATCGAGACGGTGGAGAACGCCTGATGAGCGAGAGCAACGTGACTGAGAAGACCGAGCGCAACGCTCGCAAGGTCCGCGAGGGCCTGGTCGTCAGCGACAAGATGGACAAGACCGTCGTCGTCGCTGTCGAGGACCGCGTCAAGCACGCGCTGTACGGCAAGGTCATCCGCCGTACGAACAAGCTCAAGGCTCACGACGAGCAGAACGCTGCCGGCATCGGCGACCGCGTCCTCCTGATGGAGACCCGGAAGCTGTCCGCCACGAAGCACTGGCGCGTCGTCGAGATCCTCGAGAAGGCCAAGTAATTACCTGAGGGGTTTCCCTCGGGTCAGTTCCGCCAGGCTCGGCCGGGGCTTCTTCGGAAGCCCCGGCCGGGAACCGGCAGACAAATCAGGAGATAGACGTGATCCAGCAGGAGTCGCGACTGCGTGTCGCCGACAACACTGGTGCCAAGGAGATCCTTTGCATCCGTGTTCTCGGTGGCTCGGGTCGCCGCTACGCGGGCATCGGTGACGTCATCGTCGCCACCGTCAAGGACGCGATCCCCGGTGGCAACGTGAAGAAGGGTGACGTCGTCAAGGCGGTCATCGTTCGCACCGTCAAGGAGCGCCGCCGCCAGGACGGCTCGTACATCCGCTTCGACGAGAACGCCGCTGTCATTCTCAAGAACGACGGCGACCCTCGTGGCACCCGTATCTTCGGCCCGGTCGGCCGTGAGCTGCGCGAGAAGAAGTTCATGAAGATCATCTCGCTCGCGCCGGAGGTGCTGTAAGCATGAAGATCAAGAAGGGCGACCTGGTCCAGGTCATCACCGGTAAGGACAAGGGCAAGCAGGGCAAGGTCATCACGGCCTTCCCCCGCGAGAACCGTGTCCTCGTCGAGGGTGTCAACCGGGTCAAGAAGCACACCAAGGCCGGCCCGTCGCAGGCCGGTGGCATCGTCACGACCGAGGCTCCGGTCCACGTCTCCAACGTCCAGCTGGTCGTGGAGAAGGACGGCAAGAAGGTCGTCACGCGTGTCGGTTACCGCTTCGACGACGAGGGCAACAAGATCCGCGTTGCCAAGCGGACGGGTGAGGACATCTGATGGCTACCACCACTCCGCGTCTCAAGACGAAGTACCGCGAGGAGATCGCGGGCAAGCTGCGTGAGGAGTTCTCGTACGAGAACGTCATGCAGGTTCCCGGCCTCGTGAAGATCGTGGTCAACATGGGTGTCGGCGACGCCGCCCGTGACTCGAAGCTGATCGACGGTGCGATCCGCGATCTCACCACGATCACCGGCCAGAAGCCGGCCGTCACCAAGGCTCGCAAGTCCATCGCGCAGTTCAAGCTGCGTGAGGGCCAGCCGATCGGTGCGCACGTCACCCTCCGTGGCGACCGCATGTGGGAGTTCCTGGACCGCACCCTGTCGCTCGCGCTCCCGCGCATCCGCGACTTCCGTGGTCTGTCCCCCAAGCAGTTCGACGGGCGTGGCAACTACACCTTCGGTCTCACGGAGCAGGTCATGTTCCACGAGATCGACCAGGACAAGATCGACCGTGTCCGGGGTATGGACATCACCGTGGTGACCACGGCGACCAACGACGCTGAGGGCCGCGCCCTTCTCCGTCACCTCGGCTTCCCGTTCAAGGAGGCGTAAGCGAGATGGCGAAGAAGGCTCTCATCGCGAAGGCTGCCCGCAAGCCCAAGTTCGGCGTGCGTGGCTACACGCGCTGCCAGCGCTGTGGTCGTCCCCACTCCGTGTACCGCAAGTTCGGCCTGTGCCGCGTGTGCCTCCGTGAGATGGCTCACCGTGGCGAGCTGCCGGGCGTGACCAAGAGCTCCTGGTAACTCCCTTCTGTCCTCTGGACGTTAGGGATAACCGGAGTCTCTCGGTAAGCATTGGGTCGGCGGAGGCCCACCCCCGCATGCCTTAGGCTTGTGGGGTTGGGCGTCCGCCGCCCGTACGACTTACTACGCCGTAGGTCCCCGCGCCGCACCCGTCCCGCCCCTGTGTGGGGAGAGGGATGGCGCATACAGGAAACCCCGGCGAGAGAGGCCGAAGGCCAATTCATGACCATGACTGATCCGATCGCGGACATGCTGACTCGTCTGCGTAACGCGAACTCGGCATACCACGACTCCGTGACGATGCCGCACAGCAAGATCAAGTCTCACATCGCGGAAATCCTCCAGCAGGAGGGCTTCATCACGGGCTGGAAGGTCGAGGACGCCGAGGTCGGCAAGAACCTCGTCCTCGAGCTCAAGTTCGGTCCGAACCGTGAGCGCTCCATCGCGGGCATCAAGCGGATCTCGAAGCCCGGTCTCCGGGTTTACGCGAAGTCCACCAACCTGCCGAAGGTTCTCGGCGGCCTGGGCGTGGCGATCATCTCCACGTCCCACGGTCTCCTGACCGGCCAGCAGGCAGGCAAGAAGGGCGTAGGTGGGGAAGTCCTCGCCTACGTCTGGTAGTCGGGAACGGAGGAATAGCTAATGTCGCGTATTGGCAAGCTGCCTATCCAGGTTCCCGCCGGCGTGGACGTCACCATCGATGGCCGCACGGTCACGGTCAAGGGTTCCAAGGGCACCCTGAGCCACACCGTCGCCGCGCCGATCGAGATCGTTAAGGGCGAGGATGGCGTGCTCAACGTCAACCGTCCGAACGACGAGCGTCAGAACAAGGCCCTCCACGGCCTGTCCCGCACGCTGGTGGCCAACATGATCACCGGTGTGACCCAGGGTTACGTCAAGGCGCTCGAGATCAGCGGTGTCGGTTACCGCGTGGCCGCGAAGGGCTCCGCTCTGGAGTTCCAGCTCGGCTACAGCCACCCGATCCTGATCGAGGCGCCCGAGGGCATCTCGTTCAAGGTCGAGTCGCCGACCAAGTTCTCGGTCGAGGGCATCGACAAGCAGAAGGTCGGCGAGGTCGCCGCCAACATCCGCAAGCTTCGCAAGCCCGACCCCTACAAGGCCAAGGGCGTGAAGTACGCGGGCGAGGTCATCCGCCGCAAGGTCGGAAAGGCTGGTAAGTAAGCCATGGCATACGGTGTGAAGATCGCCAAGGGCGACGCCTACAAGGGCGCCGCCAAGAAGCGCCGCCACATCCGCATCCGCAAGAACGTGTCGGGTACGGCGGAGCGTCCGCGCCTCGTCGTGACGCGTTCCAACCGCGGTATCACCGCTCAGGTCATCGACGACCTCAAGGGCCACACCCTTGCGTCCGCGTCGACCCTGGACGCGTCGATCCGCGGTGGCGAGGGTGACAAGTCCGCGCAGGCCAAGCAGGTCGGTTCCCTGGTCGCCGAGCGCGCCAAGGCCGCCGGTGTCGAGGCTGTCGTGTTCGACCGTGGTGGCAACAGGTACGCCGGGCGCATTGCCGCTCTGGCTGACGCCGCCCGCGAAGCCGGGCTGAAGTTCTAAGCCCCGGTTCCGGGACTAACGGACGTAACAGAGAGAGGTAATCCAATGGCTGGACCCCAGCGCCGCGGAAGCGGTGCCGGTGGCGGCGAGCGGCGGGACCGGAAGGGCCGCGACGGTGGCGCTGCCGCCGAGAAGACCGCGTACGTTGAGCGCGTTGTCGCGATCAACCGCGTCGCCAAGGTTGTCAAGGGTGGTCGTCGCTTCAGCTTCACCGCGCTCGTCGTGGTGGGTGACGGTGACGGCACCGTAGGTGTCGGTTACGGCAAGGCCAAGGAAGTTCCCGCGGCCATCGCCAAGGGCGTCGAGGAAGCCAAGAAGAACTTCTTCAAGGTTCCCCGCATCCAGGGCACCATCCCTCACCCGATCCAGGGCGAGAAGGCCGCGGGCGTCGTCCTGCTCAAGCCGGCTTCCCCCGGTACCGGTGTGATCGCCGGTGGCCCGGTGCGCGCCGTGCTCGAGTGCGCCGGCGTTCACGACATCCTGTCGAAGTCGCTCGGCTCCGACAACGCGATCAACATCGTGCACGCGACCGTGGAGGCCCTGAAGGGCCTGCAGCGTCCCGAGGAGATCGCGGCTCGCCGTGGTCTGCCCCTCGAGGACGTCGCTCCCGCGGCTCTGCTCCGTGCGCGTGCTGGGGCGGGTGCGTAATGGCTCGCCTCAAGGTCACGCAGACGAAGTCGTACATCGGCAGCAAGCAGAACCACCGCGACACCCTGCGTTCGCTCGGCCTCAAGAAGGTCAACGACGTGGTTGTCAAGGAGGACCGCCCCGAGTTCCGCGGCATGGTGCACACCGTCCGCCACCTCGTGACGGTCGAGGAGGTTGACTGACATGGCGGAGAACAACCCGCTGAAGGCCCACAACCTCCGTCCCGCCCCGGGCGCCAAGACCGCCAAGACCCGTGTGGGTCGTGGTGAGGCGTCCAAGGGTAAGACGGCCGGTCGTGGTACGAAGGGCACGAAGGCCCGCTACCAGGTTCCGCAGCGCTTCGAGGGTGGCCAGATGCCCCTCCACATGCGTCTGCCGAAGCTGAAGGGCTTCAAGAACCCCTTCCGCACCGAGTACCAGGTCGTGAACCTGGACAAGCTCACCGCGCTCTACCCGCAGGGTGGCGAGGTCACGGTGGCCGACCTGGTCGCCAAGGGTGCCGTTCGCAAGAACCAGCTCGTCAAGGTCCTGGGCCAGGGCGAGGTCTCCGTGGCGCTGCAGGTGACGGTCGACGCCGTCTCCGGCTCCGCCAAGGAGAAGATCGCCGCCGCCGGCGGCACCGTCACCGAGCTCGTCTGAGCTCCGGTCGACAGCTGAACAAGCCCGGCCGGTTCCCCCACGGGGGAGCCGGCCGGGCTTGTGCGTATGCCGGGGAGAGCGTGCCGCGGGCCCGTGGGGGCCTCTCGCGGCCCGTCGGAGGTGAACCCGATCCGGGGTACCTGCGGCCTCCCAAAAGGGGTATCCCCGGCTGGTCGTTCCTAGGGGGGCATGGTCGCCGGTAAGGTGGCGTGCACTGTCTAGACTCCGTGCGGTATGCCCGCACGGGATTGATGACCGATACCCAATCGTCGAACCTCAAGACCGTCACCCTTGACGCATAGCGCGGGGGTCGCAGGAGGCACCGTGCTCACCGCGTTCGCCCGGGCGTTCAAGACGCCCGACCTGCGCAAGAAGCTGCTCTTCACGCTCGCCATCATCGTGCTGTACCGCCTCGGGGCCCACATCCCGGTCCCCGGCGTCAGCTACGAGGCCGTCCAGCAGTGTGTCAAGCAGGCCAGCGAGGGCAACAACAGCCTGTTCGGCCTGGTCAACATGTTCAGTGGCGGAGCGCTGCTGCAGATCACCATCTTCGCGCTCGGCATCATGCCGTACATCACGGCGAGCATCATCCTGCAGCTGCTGACCGTCGTGATCCCCCGCCTCGAAGCGCTCAAGAAGGAGGGTCAGTCCGGCACTGCCAAGATCACGCAGTACACCCGGTACCTGACCGTGGCGCTCGCCATCCTCCAGGGCACCGGTCTCGTCGCGACCGCCAAGAGCGGTGCGCTCTTCAGCGGCTGCATCGTCGCCGACCAGGTCGTGCCCGACCAGTCGATCTTCACCATCGCCACCATGGTCATCACCATGACCGCGGGCACCGGCGTCGTGATGTGGCTCGGTGAGCTGATCACCGACCGCGGCATCGGCAACGGCATGTCGATCCTGATGTTCATCTCGATCGCGGCCGGCTTCCCGGGCGCCCTGTGGGCCATCAAGAAGAGCGGCAAGCTCGCCCAGGGCTGGATCGAGTTCGGCGTCGTCATCCTCATCGGCTTCGTGATGGTGGCCCTCGTGGTCTTCGTCGAGCAGGCCCAGCGACGCATCCCGGTCCAGTACGCGAAGCGCATGATCGGCCGGCGCTCCTACGGCGGAACGTCCACTTACATCCCGCTGAAGGTGAACCAGGCGGGTGTGATTCCCGTCATCTTCGCGTCGTCGCTGCTCTACATCCCGGCCTTGATCGCGCAGTTCTCGAACTCCACCGCAGGGTGGAAGACCTGGATCGAAGCCCACTTCGTCAAGGGTGACCACCCCTACTACATCGCCGCGTACTTCCTCCTGATCGTGTTCTTCGCCTTCTTCTACGTGGCGATCTCGTTCAACCCCGAGGAAGTTGCGGACAACATGAAGAAGTATGGTGGCTTCATCCCGGGTATCCGGGCTGGTCGACCTACTGCCGAGTATCTGAGCTACGTGCTCAACCGGATCACTTGGCCGGGCTCGCTGTACTTGGGTCTGATCGCTCTTGTGCCGACGATGGCGTTGGCAGGCTTCGGCGGTGCCAATGCCAACTTCCCCTTCGGCGGGACGAGCATCCTGATCATCGTGGGTGTGGGGCTGGAGACCGTGAAGCAGATCGAGAGCCAGCTCCAGCAGCGCAATTACGAAGGGTTCCTCCGCTGATGCGAATCGTCCTCGTCGGACCGCCCGGTGCGGGTAAGGGCACGCAGGCTGCGTACCTCGCCAAGAACCTGGGCATCCCGCACATCTCTACGGGCGACCTGTTCCGTGCCAACATCTCGCAGGGCACGCCGCTGGGCGTAGAGGCGCAGTCGTACATGAAGGCCGGCCAGCTCGTGCCGGACTCCGTGACGATCGGGATGGCCGAGGACCGCATGCGCCAGGCGGACGCCGAGGGCGGCTTCCTGCTCGACGGCTTCCCCCGGAACGTGGCCCAGGCCCAGGCCCTGGACGCCTTCCTCAAGTCGGACGGCATCGAGCTGGACGCGGTCCTGGACCTGGAGGTCCCCGAGGACGAGGTCGTGAAGCGGATCGCGGGTCGCCGCATCTGCCGCAAGGACTCCGCGCACGTCTTCCACGTGACGTACAACGCTCCGAAGACCGAGGGCGTCTGCGACGTCTGCGGCGGCGAGCTGTACCAGCGTGACGACGACACGGAGGAGACCGTCCGCAAGCGCCTGTCGGTCTACCACACGGAGACCGAGCCGATCATCGACTACTACCGGGCGCAGAACCTGGTCGAGACGATCTCGGCGCTCGGCAAGGTGGACGAGGTCACCGCCAAGGCGATGGCCGCGCTCAAGAAGTAACCCCTGGTTCGTTCGATACGGCCGCGGTGCCCCTCGGGGGCGTCGCGGCCGTATCGTTGTTCTGTTCCCCGTACTCGATGGAAAGGCCGCGGCCACGATGGTGCAGATCAAGACCCCCGAGCAGATCGCGAAGATGCGCGAGGCGGGGCTGGTCGTCGCCGCCATCCACGCGGCGACCCGCGAGGCGGCCGTGCCGGGCGCCACGACGAAGGACCTGGACGAGGTCGCGCGGAAGGTCATCGCCGATCACGGGGCGAAGTCGAACTTCCTCGGATACGGCGGCTTCCCCGCGACGATCTGCACCTCGGTGAACGAGGTCGTCGTCCACGGCATCCCCGACGACAAGACCGTCCTCAAGGACGGCGACATCATCTCGATCGACTGCGGCGCGATCGTGGACGGCTGGCACGGTGACGCGGCCTACACGGCCTTCGTGGGCACCGGTCACGCCCCGGAGCTGATCGAGCTCTCCCGGGTGACCGAGGAGTCGATGTGGGCCGGCATCGCGGCGATGCGGCTCGGCAACCGGCTGGTGGACATCTCGAAGGCGATCGAGACCTACATCAAGCGGCAGCCGCGGCCGGCCGTCGGCGACCACAGCCTCGGCCGGTACGGGATCATCGAGGACTACGGCGGCCACGGCATCGGCACCGAGATGCACATGGACCCGCACCTGCTGAACTACGTCTCCCGCAAGCGCGGCAAGGGCCCGAAGCTGGTCCCCGGCCTCTGCCTGGCGATCGAGCCGATGGTCTCCCTGGGCACGCCGCGGACGGAGGTCCTGAAGGACGACTGGACGGTCATCACGACCGACGGCACCTGGTCCTCCCACTGGGAGCACAGCATCGCCCTCACCGAGGAGGGCCCCCTGGTCCTCACGGCGGTCGACGGCGGCAAGGCGAAGCTGGCGGAGCTGGGTGTGACGGCGGCGCCGGACCCGCTGGCGTAGGTCCTGGGCCCGATGCCGATTCGGTGTTCGCGTAATGATCTTCTAGCGTGGGCAGACTTCCCGATTCGTCTTTTCCAGGGCCCTGACGTAGACTGATGCGTCGGCTCTCGTGTACCCGTGTGTCCGCACACGGCGGCGAGAGTCGATCAAGGTAGCCGATTCGAAAGGCGAAGCGTGGCCAAGAAGCAAGGTGCCATCGAAATCGAGGGCACCGTGATCGAGTCCCTCCCGAACGCCATGTTCAAGGTGGAGCTCCAGAACGGTCACAAGGTCCTCGCGCACATCTCCGGCAAGATGCGGATGCACTACATCCGAATCCTCCCGGACGACCGGGTCGTCGTGGAGCTCTCTCCGTACGACCTGACGCGTGGCCGGATCGTCTACCGGTACAAGTAGATCTTGCCCGCACCCCGCCTCCGCGCGCGGGTGGTGGCACTGACCCGGAGAACCTCACATCCCATGAAGGTCAAGCCGAGCGTCAAGAAGATCTGCGACAAGTGCAAGGTGATCCGCCGTCACGGCCGGGTCATGGTCATCTGCGACAACCTGCGCCACAAGCAGCGCCAGGGCTGACGCACGCCGACCGACCTGCATTTCGCAGTTCTTCGCGCGACGCATAGCAATACGTACATACGCAGAGCCCGTCCGATCGTGTCCCACGGTTGACGGCACCTCCGGCGGGGGCCGGGGACCCGACCTGTACCTCATACGGCAGCCGGGAACGGTTCTGCAGCAGACCCCCGAGAACACAGGAGCCATTGAATGGCACGCGTTTCCGGTGTTGACATCCCGCGCGAAAAGCGTGTGGTGGTCGCACTCACCTACGTCTTCGGCATCGGGCGCACCCGGTCCGAGGAGATCCTCGCCGCGACCGGCGTGAACCCGTCCACCCGTGTCCGCGACCTTGCCGAGGAAGACCTCGTCAAGATCCGCGAGTACGTGGACGCCAACCTCCAGACCGAGGGTGACCTCCGCCGCGAGATCGCCGCCGACATCCGCCGCAAGGTCGAGATCGGCTGCTACCAGGGCCTGCGTCACCGTCGTGGCCTGCCCGTCCGCGGCCAGCGCACCAGCACGAACGCTCGTACCCGCAAGGGCCCGCGTCGCGCCATCGCCGGCAAGAAGAAGCCGGGCAAGAAGTAGTCCTCAGCGGACGCTTGACCAAGCGGTCTTCGCTGTAGGACCGACCACCTCCCGTAGGAGTAAGAGATGCCCCCCAAGGGACGTCAGGGCGCTGCCAAGAAGGTGCGCCGCAAGGAAAAGAAGAACGTCGCTCACGGCCACGCGCACATCAAGAGCACGTTCAACAACACGATCGTCTCGATCACGGACCCCTCGGGCAACGTGATCTCCTGGGCCTCCGCCGGCCACGTCGGCTTCAAGGGCTCGCGCAAGTCCACCCCCTTCGCCGCGCAGATGGCCGCCGAGTCGGCCGCCCGCCGCGCGCAGGAGCACGGCATGCGCAAGGTCGACGTCTTCGTCAAGGGTCCCGGCTCCGGCCGTGAGACCGCGATCCGCTCCCTCCAGGCCACGGGCCTCGAGGTCGGTTCGATCCAGGACGTCACCCCCACGCCGCACAACGGCTGCCGTCCCCCCAAGCGCCGCCGCGTCTGACGCACGGGCTGCTTGACAGGACTTCGGGCGGTACGGCTCTTCGGACCGTGCCGCCCGTACCCTTGCAGTACGCAGTACTTGTCGGGCGTCAAATAGTGGGCGTCCACGACTGAAGGAAACACAGACATGCTTATCGCTCAGCGTCCGTCGCTGACCGAAGAGGTCGTCGACGAGTTCCGCTCCCGGTTCGTCATCGAGCCGCTGGAGCCGGGCTTCGGCTACACCCTCGGCAACTCCCTGCGCCGTACCCTCCTCTCCTCGATCCCGGGTGCCGCTGTCACCAGCATCCGCATCGACGGTGTCCTGCACGAGTTCACCACCGTGCCGGGCGTCAAGGAGGACGTCACCGACCTCATCCTCAACATCAAGCAGCTGGTCGTCTCCTCGGAGCACGACGAGCCGGTCGTGATGTACCTGCGCAAGCAGGGCCCGGGTCTGGTCACCGCCGCCGACATCGCGCCCCCGGCCGGTGTCGAGGTGCACAACCCCGACCTCGTTCTCGCCACGCTCAACGGCAAGGGCAAGCTGGAGATGGAGCTGACCGTCGAGCGCGGTCGCGGCTACGTCTCCGCCGTCCAGAACAAGCAGGTCGGCCAGGAGATCGGCCGCATCCCGGTCGACTCCATCTACAGCCCCGTGCTGAAGGTCACCTACAAGGTCGAGGCGACCCGAGTCGAGCAGCGCACCGACTTCGACAAGCTCATCGTCGACGTCGAGACCAAGCAGGCCATGCGCCCGCGTGACGCCATGGCGTCCGCCGGCAAGACCCTGGTCGAGCTGTTCGGTCTCGCCCGCGAGCTGAACATCGACGCCGAGGGCATCGACATGGGTCCGTCCCCGACGGACGCCGCCCTCGCCGCCGACCTGGCGCTGCCGATCGAGGAGCTGGAGCTCACGGTCCGCTCCTACAACTGCCTCAAGCGTGAGGGCATCCACTCCGTGGGTGAGCTCGTCGCCCGCTCCGAGGCCGACCTGCTCGACATCCGCAACTTCGGTGCGAAGTCGATCGACGAGGTCAAGGCGAAGCTGGCCGGTATGGGCCTCGCGCTGAAGGACTCGCCGCCCGGATTCGACCCGACCGCCGCCGCCGACGCCTTCGGCGCCGACGACGACGCGGACGCCGGGTTCGTCGAGACCGAGCAGTACTAAGAGCTCGGACCTCACGGTCCGTACGTGGGCGCGGGTGCGCTGTGCTTGATCGCGCAGTTCCCCGTGCCCCTTCCGGCCTCGCCCCTTCGGGGCGCGGCCGGATCTCCGACGGGTGACCGCCCGCTCGGACACTGACATCGGTACCTCATACGGCCGGTGCAGATCACAAGGAGAAACACCATGCCGCGTCCCGCGAAGGGTGCCCGCCTCGGCGGTTCCGCCGCGCACGAGAAGCTGCTCCTCGCCAACCTGGCGAAGTCGCTCTTCGAGCACGGCCGCATCACCACGACCGAGGCCAAGGCCCGTCGCCTGCGTCCGGTCGCCGAGCGCCTGATCACCAAGGCGAAGAAGGGCGACATCCACAACCGTCGCCTGGTGCTGCAGACGATCACCGACAAGGGCGTCGTCCACACCCTCTTCACCGAGATCGCCCCGCGTTACACGGAGCGTCCGGGTGGCTACACCCGCATCACCAAGATCGGCAACCGTCGTGGCGACAACGCCCCGATGGCCGTGATCGAGCTGGTCGAGGGCGAGATCGCCAAGAAGGCGACCGTCGCCGAGGCCGAGGCCGCCACCGTGCGCGCCGTCAAGGAGGCCGACGCGGCCGCCGAGGCTCCGGCCGAGGAGTCGAAGGACGCGTAAGCGTTTCCTCCGTTTCTCGTGAGCGGGCCCGCACCCCCAGGGGTGCGGGCCCGTTCCCGTGTGTTCGTCGTGTGTTTGAGAGGATCTTCGCGTGAGCGATGACGTGCAGGACGGGTTCGTACGGGTACGCCTTGACCTTTCGTACGACGGCAAGGACTTCTCCGGCTGGGCCAAGCAGGCCCAGGGGCAGCGGACCGTACAGGGCGAGATCGAGGACGCCCTGCGGACCGTGACCCGGTCCAGGGAGACGTACGAGCTGACCGTCGCCGGCCGCACCGACGCCGGGGTGCACGCGCGCGGCCAGGTCGCCCACGTCGACCTGCCCGAGGACGTGTGGGCCGAGCACCGGGACAAGCTGCTGCGGCGGCTCGCGGGGCGGCTCTCGCACGATGTGCGGGTGTGGAGCGTGGCGGAGGCCCCGGCGGGCTTCAACGCCCGGTTCTCGGCCGTCTGGCGCCGCTACGCCTACCGCGTCACCGACAACCCCGGCGGTGTCGACCCGCTGCTGCGAGGGCACGTGCTGTGGCACGACTGGGCCCTCGACATGGACGCCATGAACGAGGCCGCCACCGCGCTCGTCGGCGAGCACGACTTCGCCGCGTACTGCAAGAAGCGCGAGGGCGCCACCACGATCCGCACGCTCCAGGTGCTGCGCTGGGAGCGGCGGGACGACGGCGTCCTGGAGGCGACCGTGAAGGCGGACGCCTTCTGCCACAACATGGTCCGCTCGCTCGTCGGCGCCCTGCTCTTCGTCGGCGACGGCCACCGCCCGGTCGACTGGCCCGGCAAGGTGCTGGCCGCCGGTGTCCGGGACTCGGCCGTCCACGTCGTGCGGCCGCACGGCCTCACCCTCGAAGAGGTCGGCTACCCGGCGGACGAGCTGCTCGCCGCCCGCAGCCGGGAGGCCCGCAACAAGCGGTCACTCCCGGGGAGCGCCGGCTGCTGCTGAGGCCTGGGAGCGTCCCCGGGCGTAGATCTGGTTGAAGGCGAAGGTGCCGAGGTCGTCGCTGGCCTGGAAGACCGGCTTGTCGGCCTTGGTGACCTTCTTGCCGTTGGCGAAGCCGGCCTGGGTGAAGTACGCGTACCGGCCGATCGCGTTCGAGCGGCGCAGGCAGACGGTGGCGTGGCAGAAGTCACCCACGCCCGAGCCGACCAGCGGCGCGATGCCGCCGACGGCCTGCTCCTTCGCCTTCTGGGCGGCCGCCTCGGAGGGGAAGACGGCGACGCCGACGGTGATCGCCACCCCGTCGTCGACGTAGGTGGCGCGCAGCACCCGCTGGCAGCCGTTCCGCTTCAGGACGCCGCCGAGGCCGCCCTGGGTGACGGCCGCGCAGTTCGTGGTCGAGGAGGTCGCGCCCTTCTTGTACGGGCGGCCGTTCATGGTCAGCTTCTTGCCCGGGAAGAGGCCCTCCGCGGTCAGCGGGGCCTTGTCCTTCTTCGGGTCCGAGATGTAGTCCTTCGGGTTCGGCGGGGGCGGCGGCGCCACCGAGGAGAAGGTCGGATCGGGGGTCGGGGCGTCGGTGGGGGAGACCGTGCCGGTGGGGAGCGGGCCGTTCTTGGCCTCGTCGTTCTTGTTGTTCGTGCTCACGACGGCGGTCGCCACGATCGCGCCGACGGCCACCGCGGCGAGGACGCCGCCGGCGATCACCAGGAGGCGCTTGCGGCGGCCGCGCGAGGCCGAGGCGTCGGCGAGGGCGCCCCAGTCGGGGGTGTCACCGCTGCCCTGCGCGCCCGGGAACGGGTTCGGCTGCGCGGGCTGCTGGGGCGGGTAGCCGTAGCCGCCGCCCTGCTGCTGGGGCGGGTACCCGTACCCACCGCCCTGCTGCTGGGGCTGCGGGTACCCGTACCCGCTTCCGTCCCCCTGCTGCTGTCCCTGGCCCTGCGGCCCGTACCCGGGCTGCTGTCCGTACCCCTGCTGCCCCTGCTGCTGCGGCTCCTGCGGCCACTGCGGTCCCCCAAAGCTCATGCCGCGCATCCTAAACCGGTTGGGCCGGACCGACGCGGGCGGTGACAATGCATCCCATGGGACATGTCGAGGCCGCGCATCTGGAGTACTACCTTCCCGACGGGAGGGTCCTCCTCGGGGACGCCTCCTTCCGGGTCGGGGAGGGTGCCGTCGTCGCCCTCGTCGGGGCCAACGGCGCCGGCAAGACCACACTGCTGCGGATGATCGCCGGCGAGCTCCAGCCGCACGGCGGCACCGTCACGGTCAGCGGCGGCCTCGGTGTGATGCCGCAGTTCGTCGGTTCCGTACGGGACGAGTCCACCGTCCGTGACCTGCTGGTCTCGGTGGCCCAGCCCCGGATCAGGGAGGCCGCGAAGGCGGTCGACGAGGCCGAGCACCTGATCATGACGGTCGACGACGAGGCCGCGCAGATGAAGTACGCGCAGGCCCTCAGCGACTGGGCCGAGGTGCAGGGGTACGAGGCCGAGACCCTCTGGGACATCTGCACCATGGCCGCGCTGGGCGTCCCGTACGAGAAGGCGCAGTTCCGCGAGGTCCGGACGCTCTCCGGCGGCGAGCAGAAGCGGCTGGTCCTGGAGTCGCTGCTGCGCGGCCCCGACGAGGTGCTGCTCCTCGACGAGCCGGACAACTACCTCGACGTGCCGGGCAAGCGGTGGCTGGAGGAGCGGCTGCGGGAGACCCGCAAGACCGTGCTCTTCATCTCCCACGACCGGGAGCTGCTCTCCCGGGGCGCCCAGAAGATCATCGCGGTCGAGCCCGGTCCCGCCGGGTCGGACGTCTGGGTGCACGGCGGCGGCTTCGACACCTTCCACGAGGCCCGGCGGGAGCGGTTCGCCCGTTTCGAGGAGCTGAAGCGGCGCTGGGACGAGAAGCACGCCCAGCTGAAGAAGCTGGTGATCAACCTGCGGCAGGCGGCCGCGGTCAGCCACGAGATGGCGTCCCGGTACGCGGCGGCGCAGACCCGGCTGAGGAAGTTCGAGGAGGCGGGGCCGCCGCCGGAACCGCCGCGCGAGCAGGACATCCGGATGCGGCTGCGCGGCGGACGGACCGGTGTACGTGCCGTGACCTGCGAGAACCTTGAGCTGACCGGTCTGATGAAGCCGTTCTCGCTGGAGATCTTCTACGGGGAGCGGGTCGCCGTCCTCGGCTCGAACGGCTCCGGCAAGTCGCACTTCCTGCGGCTGCTCGCGGGGGACCCGACGGTCGCCCACACGGGTGTCTGGAAGCTCGGTGCCCGGGTCCTGCCGGGGCACTTCGCGCAGACCCACGCGCACCCGGAGCTGGCCGGGCGTCCGCTCGTCGACATCCTGTGGACCGAGCACGCCAAGGACCGGGGCGCGGCGATGTCGATGCTGCGGCGGTACGAGCTGGAGCGCCAGGGCGACCAGTCCTTCGACCGGCTCTCGGGCGGGCAGCAGGCGCGGTTCCAGATCCTGCTCCTGGAGCTGGCGGGGACGACGGCGCTGCTGCTCGACGAGCCCACGGACAACCTGGACCTGGAGTCCGCCGAGGCGCTCCAGGAGGGCCTGGAGTCGTACGACGGGACCGTGATGGCCGTCACGCACGACCGCTGGTTCGCGAAGAGCTTCGACCGCTTCCTGGTCTTCGGGTCCGACGGGATCGTGCGGGAGACGGCGGAGCCGGTGTGGGACGAGCGGCGGGTCGAGCGGGCGCGGTGACCCCGGGGCTCGTCGCGGCTCGGCCCCGGGCCGCGGTGACCTGGGGACCCGCGGCGTTTTGACCCGTCCGGGGTGGCGCGGGTACTGTTGCGGTTTGTTATGCGTATTGGCTTCGTCGTTCTCACGCGAAGGGCCGTTACGCAGGTTCCCTGGAGCAGTTACCAGTGGCTCGCATACGGGCGGTGTCCCGGCAGTGCAGGCCCCAGCTGCATGATCGCTTCAGGTGTGTCTGGACTCCATCCACTGAAGAAGCGAAGGCTACGAAGTGCGTACGTACAGCCCCAAGCCCGGCGATGTCACTCGCCAGTGGCACATCATCGACGCGCAGGACATCGTCCTGGGTCGTCTGGCGACGACGGCTGCGAACCTCCTGCGAGGCAAGCACAAGCCGGTCTACGCCCCCCACATGGACATGGGCGACTTCGTCATCATCATCAACGCCGACAAGGTTCACCTGTCCGGCAACAAGAAGACCCAGAAGATGGCCTACCGCCACTCTGGCTTCCCGGGTGGTCTGCGCTCCGTCCGTTACGACGAGCTGCTCGACAAGAACCCCGAGAAGGCCGTCGAGAAGGCCATCAAGGGCATGATCCCCAAGAACTCCCTGGGCCGTCAGATGCTCTCGAAGCTGAAGGTCTACGCGGGCGAGAACCACCCGCACGCTGCGCAGCAGCCGGTCCCGTTCGAGATCACCCAGGTCGCGCAGTAGTTCCGGCCACACCCCCTAAGAACGAAAGAAATCTGAGGAGCATCGTGGCCGAGACCACCCCCGAGACCCCCGTCGACGAGTTCGAGGGCGTCGAGGAGTACACCACCGAGACCGAGCTCGTCGAGGGTGAGTACACCTCCGAGTCGCTCGCGTCCCGCTTCGGCGACCCGCAGCCGGCCGCCGGCCTGGGCCGTCGCAAGAACGCCATCGCCCGCGTCCGGATCGTTCCGGGCACCGGCAAGTGGAAGATCAACGGTCGCACCCTTGAGGACTACTTCCCCAACAAGGTGCACCAGCAGGAAGTCAACGAGCCCTTCAAGGTGCTCGAGCTCGACAACCGCTACGACGTCATCGCCCGCATCGCGGGTGGCGGTGTCTCCGGCCAGGCCGGCGCCCTGCGCCTCGGCGTGGCCCGTGCGCTGAACGAGGCGGACGTCGAGAACAACCGCCCGGCGCTGAAGAAGGCCGGCTTCCTCTCCCGTGACGACCGTGCGGTCGAGCGGAAGAAGGCCGGTCTCAAGAAGGCCCGCAAGGCTCCGCAGTACAGCAAGCGTTAATCGCCTGCTCGGTCTGCTTTCGTACGCCCCGGCGGCACTGCCCGTGCCGTCGGGGCGTACGTTTTTTCATAACCTCTTTCGTCACCTCTTTCATCTTTCATCAGCTTGGGCACGTATTTTCGGAGGACAGCTGTGGGACGACTCTTCGGCACGGACGGCGTACGCGGCGTCGCCAACGCGGACCTGACGGCGGAGCTCGCGCTCGGCCTGTCGGTCGCGGCCGCGCACGTGCTCGCCGAGGCGGGCACCTTCGAGGGCCACCGGCCGACCGCCGTGGTCGGGCGGGACCCGCGCGCCTCCGGAGAGTTCCTGGAGGCCGCCGTCGTGGCCGGTCTCGCCAGCGCCGGCGTCGACGTCCTGCGCGTCGGCGTGCTGCCCACCCCGGCCGTGGCCCACCTCACCGGCGTCCTCGGCGCCGACCTCGGCGTGATGCTCTCCGCCAGCCACAACGCCATGCCCGACAACGGCATCAAGTTCTTCGCCCGCGGCGGCCACAAGCTCGCCGACGAGCTGGAGGACAAGATCGAGGCCGTGTACGAGGAGCACCGCACCGGCGCCCCCTGGGAGCGTCCGACCGGTGCCGGCGTCGGTCGCGTCCGGGACTACGACGAGGGCTTCGAGACCTACGTCGCCCACCTCATCGCCGTCCTCCCGAACCGCCTCGACGGCCTCAAGATCGTCCTCGACGAGGCCCACGGCGCCGCCGCCCGCGTCTCGCCCGCGGCCTTCGCCCGGGCCGGCGCCGAGGTCGTCACCATCGGTGCCGAGCCGGACGGCCTCAACATCAACGACGGCTGCGGCTCCACCCACCTCGGGCTGCTCAAGGCCGCGGTCGTCGAGCACGGCGCCGACCTGGGCATCGCGCACGACGGCGACGCCGACCGCTGCCTCGCGGTCGACGCGGCGGGCAACGAGGTCGACGGCGACCAGATCCTCGCCGTGCTCTCCCTCGCCATGCGCGAGGCCGGCACCCTGCGCGGCGACACCGTCGTCGCGACCGTCATGTCCAACCTGGGCTTCAAGCTCGCCATGGAGCGCGAGGGCCTGAGCCTCGTCCAGACCGCGGTCGGCGACCGCTACGTCCTGGAGTCCATGAAGGAGAACGGCTACGCCCTCGGCGGCGAGCAGTCGGGCCACGTCATCGTGCTCGACCACGCCACCACCGGCGACGGCACCCTCACCGGTCTGATGCTGGCCGCCCGCGTCGCCGCCACCGGCAAGTCGCTCGCGGACCTCGCCGGAGTCATGGAGCGGCTCCCGCAGATCCTCATCAACGTCAAGGACGTCGACAAGTCCCGGGTCACCACCTCGGGTGAGCTCGCCGCCGCCGTCACCGACGCCGAGCGCGAGCTGGGCTCCACCGGCCGCGTCCTGCTGCGTTCCTCCGGCACCGAGCCGCTGGTCCGCGTCATGGTCGAGGCCGCCGACATCGAGCAGGCCCGCGCCGTCGCGCAGCGCCTCGCGGACGTCGTGAAGTCCGCACTGGGCTAGCCTTTCTGAGGCACCGTCATGCAAGGGGGAGGGCCCCCGCCGGATTCTCCGGCGGGGGCCCTCCTTCGTGTCTTCGGCGGGTCAGGACCTCTTCGGCTGCCGGCGCCAACGGCCGCGCTGGGTGCGCCACAGCAGCTTCTGTCCGTACAGGGTGAGCGTCCCGGCCAGCATGATGCCGAAGAGATTGAGTCCCAGCTGCTCGACCGAACCCCACGTCTGGCTCAGATCGCCGTAGCTGAGCGCCACCGCCGCGTTCGCGCCCGCCGGGACCGTCGTCACCGAGATGGCCACACCCACCAGCGCCCCCGACTTGGCCGACGTCAGGGAGAGGGTCCCGGCGATGCCCGCGAGCAGCGACACGACGAACGAGAACGGGTCCGGCTGCCAGATGAACTTGGTGTTGGGCCGGTCCGCCTCCAACTGGGACCTGCTGAACAGATCGAGCGCGTCCATCCCCAGGCTGAACACCGTCGTCGCCACGATCGCCGCCGCGAAGCCGACGACCAGCGCCAGCAGGGAGCGCGCCGCCAGCTTCGGAGCGCGCTGGACGACGGCCGTGCAGACCCCGGCCAGCGGTCCGAACTCCGGTCCTACCGCCATCGCGCCCACGATCAGGATCGCGTTGTCCAGGATGACACCGCAGGCCGCGATCATCGTCGCCAGGATCATGAACGCGCTGTACGTGATGGAGAGCGTCGACTCCTCGTGCGTCGCGCCCGCCAGCTGCTCCCAGATCACCGCGTCCGCGGGCTCGCCCGGCGCCTCCGCCTCGGCCGCGTCCGCGCGCGTGGACAGGGAGAAGTCGATGTTGTCGACGGCGATCGAGCCGTCCTGATCGATCCTCAGCTCGCGCATTCCGTTGAGCAGTTCGTGCCCCGCCTCGCGGGCCACGTCGCACATCACGACGTCGCCCGAGGGGTCCCGGGCCGCGCCGGGCAGCACCACCAGATGGGTGGTGCCGACCGTCGACTCGATCAGCCGGACCGCCTCGGAGGTGCGGTCGGGCGGGACGATCATCCGCAGATGCAGCATGGGGAGAGCGTACGGAGGTCAGAGCTTCCGGAGGCTGAGGCGCTGCACCTTGTGGTCGGAGCCCTTGCGGACGACGAGGGTCGCCCGGCCGCGGGTCGGGGCCACGTTCTCCAGGAGGTTCACCTTGTTGATGGTCCGCCACATCGTGCGGGCGTAGTCGAAGGCCTCCTCCTCCGAGACCTGCGTCCAGCGCCGGAAGTACGAGGACGGGTCCTGGAAGGCGGTGTCGCGCAGCTTCCGGAAGCGGTTCAGGTACCAGCGTTCGATGTCCTCCGGCCGCGCGTCCACGTACACCGAGAAGTCGAAGTAGTCGGCGAGACCCACCCTGGTCCTGCCGTCCTTCCCCGGCAGGGCCGGCTGGAGGACGTTCAGGCCCTCCACGATGAGGATGTCCGGGCGGCGCACGACGAGCCGCTCGCCGGGCACCCGGTCGTAGATCAGGTGCGAGTAGACCGGGGCGGTGACCTCGTCCTTGCCCGCCTTGACGTCCGCGACGAACCGGGTCAGGGCCCGGCGGTCGTACGACTCGGGGAAACCCTTCCTGGACATCAGGCCGCGCGCCTTCAGCTCCTCCATCGGGTAGAGGAACGCGTCCGTGGTCACCAGCTCCACGCGCGGGTGCTCCGGCCAGCGGGCGAGCAGCGCCTGGAGCAGACGGGAGACCGTCGACTTGCCGACGGCCACCGAACCGGCGACCCCTATGACGAAGGGGGTGCCGCGCTGCTCCGCCCGCTCGCCGAGGAAGGTGTTCAGCGCGCCGCGCAGACCGCTGGTGGCCTGCACGTACAGATTGAGCAGCCGGGAGAGCGGCAGGTAGATGTCCCGGACCTCGTCGAGGTCGATGACGTCCCCGAGGCCGCGGAGCCGCTCGACCTCGTCGGCGGTCAGGGGGAGCGGCGTCTTGTCGCGCAGGGCGCTCCACTCCGCGCGGGTGAGGTCGACGTACGGGGTCGCCTCGGACGGCCGACGGTGCCCGGCGCCGTTGCGGGCGGTGCCGGGAGCGGCGCCCCGGCCGGTCGCGGCGTCGTGGCCGTTCCCGGCACCGTTGCCGGGGGCGTCGTCGGGGCTTCGTGGCGGCGAAGTGATCACCCCGCCATTGTCGGGGGTCGGCGGGCTCCGTGGGCCGTGGGGTCGGTCACGCGACAAAAGCGATTGTCCGACCCCGGCCCCCGGGTGATCATGCTGGAGCCGCGTGGGTTCCCGTACGTCACGCGGGGGGAGCCGCCACGAGGCGGCGCGACGTCACGACGACGCCGGGACCGTCACGCGGACGCCGGGTCGTCACGAAGAGAAACAGAGAGCCACACCCCATGCGCACCCTCACCCGAAGCACCGCCGCCGCCGTGACCGCCGCCTCCCTCGCGCTGCTCGTCACCGCCTGCGGCAGCGGCGACGAGAGCGACGGCAAGGACACCGGCAAGGACGCGCGGCCGAGCGCCTCCGCCACGAGCGGCGCGCCCGCCGCGAAGGCCCTGTCCTCCGCCGAGCTGGAGAAGCTCATCGTCGAGCAGGCCGACCTGCCGGGCCACCAGGTCCAGAAGGCCAAGGCCACGGACCTCGTGAAGCCCGACACCCTCTCCACCGACAAGCCCTCCTGCAAGCCGCTCGCCGACGCGATGTCCTTCGTCGCCACCGGCGACCCGGCCGCCTCCGCGCACCGCAAGGCCATCGAGGTGCCGAAGACCGAGGGCGCCACGGCCTCGCCGCAGGACGCCCTCGGGGCGCTCAGCGCACCCGTGACCAGCGTGACCCTCGGCTCGTACGACGGACAGGGCGCCCAGGAGGCCTTCGCCGCGCTGAAGACCGCCGGCACCGACTGCGCGGGCGGCTTCACGCTGAACGGCGGCGGCGAGAAGACGAAGATCAGCAAGGTCGCCCCGGAGACCGTGTCCGCCGGCGAGGAGTCGCTCGCGTGGACCGTGACCACCGACATGGACGGCGAGCCCTTCGTCACCAAGCTCGTCGTCTTCCGCAAGGGCAACACGCTCGCCTCCTTCTCCACCCTCAGCCTCGGCGGCACCGCCAAGGACCTCCCGAAGGCCGTGATCGACGCCCAGGCCGCCAAGCTGGGCTGAACCGCGGCCCGTGGGGAGCACGACACGGGCGGTGGTTCGTGACGCGTCGACTCCGGCCGGTCGCGGGGGTTCCGGCGTAGCCTGCCGTCATGTGCGGAATCGTGGGATACGTCGGCGGGCAGTCGGCGCTTGATGTGGTGGTCGCGGGCCTCAAGAGGCTCGAATACCGGGGCTACGACTCGGCCGGTGTCGCGGTGCTCGCCGACGGCGGGCTCGCCGCGGCCAAGAAGGCCGGCAAGCTCGTCAACCTGGAGAAGGAGCTCGTCGACCGGCCGCTGGCCGGCGGCTCCGTCGGCATCGGACACACCCGCTGGGCCACCCACGGCGGGCCCACCGACACCAACGCGCACCCGCACCTGGACAACGCCGGGCGGGTCGCCGTCGTCCACAACGGCATCATCGAGAACTTCGCCGCCCTGCGCGAGGAGCTCGGCGAGCGCGGCCACACGCTGCTGTCCGAGACCGACACCGAGGTCGTGGCCCACCTGATCGCCGAGGAGTTCTCCTCCGTCGGGGACCTCGCGGAGGCCATGCGGCTCGTCTGCCGCCGGCTCGACGGGGCCTTCACCCTCGTCGCCGTCCACGCCGACCAGCCGGACGTCGTCGTCGGCGCCCGCCGGAACTCGCCCCTCGTCGTCGGCGTCGGCGAGGGCGAGAACTTCCTCGCCTCCGACGTGTCCGCGTTCATCGCCCACACCCGGTCCGCGATCGAACTCGGACAGGACCAGGTCGTCGAACTGACCCGGGACGGCGTCACCGTCACCGACTTCGACGGCGCGCCCGCCGACGTCCGCGCCTACCACGTCGACTGGGACGCCTCCGCCGCCGAGAAGGGCGGCTACGACTACTTCATGCTCAAGGAGATCGCCGAGCAGCCCAAGGCCGTCGCCGACACCCTCCTCGGGCGGATCGACGGAGCCGGCCGGCTCACCCTCGACGAGGTGCGCATCCCCGACGCCGTGCTCCGCGAGGCCGACAAGGTCGTCATCATCGCCTGCGGCACCGCCTTCCACGCCGGGCTCATCGCCAAGTACGCCATCGAGCACTGGACCCGGATCCCCTGCGAGGTCGAGCTCGCCAGCGAGTTCCGCTACCGCGACCCGATCCTCGGCCAGCGCACCCTCGTCGTCGCCATCTCCCAGTCCGGCGAGACCATGGACACCCTCATGGCGCTCCGGCACGCCCGCGAGCAGGGCGCCAAGGTGCTCGCCGTGTGCAACACGAACGGCTCGACGATCCCCCGGGAGTCCGACGCCGTCCTCTACACGCACGCCGGGCCCGAGGTCGCCGTCGCCTCGACCAAGGCCTTCCTCACGCAGCTCGTCGCCTGCTACCTGCTCGCGCTCTACCTCGGCCAGGTGCGCGGCACCAAGTGGGGCGACGAGATCCACGCCGTCGTCCGCGAGCTCGCCCGCATCGGCGACGAGGTCGAACGGGTCCTGGAGACCATGGAGCCCGTCCGGGCCCTGGCCCGGTCGCTCGCCGACAAGGACACCGTGCTGTTCCTCGGGCGGCACGTCGGCTACCCGGTGGCCCTGGAGGGCGCGCTGAAGCTCAAGGAGCTGGCGTACATGCACGCCGAGGGCTTCGCCGCCGGCGAGCTCAAGCACGGGCCCATCGCGCTCATCGAGGAGGACCTGCCGGTCGTCGTCGTGGTGCCCTCGCCGCGCGGGCGGTCCGTCCTCCACGACAAGATCGTCTCCAACATCCAGGAGATCCGGGCCCGCGGAGCCCGGACCATCGTCATCGCGGAGGAGGGCGACGAGGCCGTCGTCCCGTACGCCGACCACCTCGTCCGCATCCCCGCCACGCCTACGCTGCTCCAGCCGCTGGTCTCCACGGTGCCGCTCCAGGTCTTCGCCTGCGAGCTCGCCACCGCGCGGGGCAACGAGGTCGACCAGCCGCGCAACCTGGCCAAATCCGTGACCGTGGAGTGAGTGGGAAATGATCATTGGGGTGGGGATCGACGTGGCGGAGATCGACCGCTTCGCCGCGTCGATCGAACGCACACCGGGGCTGCTGCAGCGCCTCTTCGTCGAACGCGAGGTGCTGCTCCCGAGCGGCGAACGGCGCGGGCCCGCCTCGCTCGCCGTGCGGTTCGCCGCCAAGGAGGCCCTCGCGAAGGCGCTCGGCGCGCCGGGCGGCCTGCACTGGACGGACGCCGAGGTGTACGTGGAGGGCAGCGGGCAGCCCCGGCTGCGGGTCCGGGGGACGGTGGCGGCACGGGCTGCGGAACTGGGCGTGAAGCACTGGCACGTGTCGCTGAGCCATGACGCGGGGGTGGCGTCGGCGGTGGTGATCGCGGAGGGGTAGGGGGTGACCTGCCCCCCGGGTGGCCTGTCCCGTGGCCGCGGCCCCCCGGGCGGTGCCCACACGGGTGCGGGGCGGCGCGGGCTCACACGGGGCGCGGGCGCGACCGGCGGGGCAGACTGCTGGCATGCGTACCGCTTATCGCGTCGAGACCGTCCGGGCCGCCGAGGCCGCCCTCATGGCCCGTCTCCCCGACGGCGCCCTCATGCAGCGCGCCGCCGCCGGCCTCGCCGCCGCCTGCTGCTCGCTGCTCGGCAGGGGGCGGGTGTACGGCGCCCGGGTCGTCCTCCTCGTCGGCAGCGGCGACAACGGCGGCGACGCCCTCTACGCGGGCGCCCGCCTCGCCCGCCGCGGCGCCGGCGTCTCCGCCGTGCTGTTCGGCGACCGCGCCCATGAGGGCGGGCTCGCGGCGCTCCGGGCGGCGGGCGGACGGGTCGCCGACGAGCCGTTCGAGGCCCTCGCCCGCGCCGACCTCGTCCTGGACGGCATCACCGGCATCGGAGGCCGCGGCGGCCTCCGGCCGGACGCCGTGCCCCTCGCCCGGGCCGCGCGCGGCTCCGACGCCGTCGTCGTCGCCGTGGACCTCCCGAGCGGCGTCGACGCCGACACCGGGGAGGTCCACGGCGAGGCCCTGCCGGCCGACGCGACGATCACCTTCGGCGCGTACAAGCCGGGTCTGCTCGTCGACCCCGCCCGGGAGTACGCCGGCGCGCTGCGGCTCGTCGACATCGGGCTCGGGGCCGTCCTTCCCGGCGTGCCCGACCTGGAGGCCCTCCAGCACGACGACCTGGCGTGGCTGCTGCCCGTACCGGGCGCCGAGAGCGACAAGTACCGGCGCGGTGTCGTCGGCGTCCTCGCCGGATCGGCGCGCTATCCGGGTGCCGCCGTGCTCGCCGTGGCGGGCGCGCTGCGCGGCGGGGCGGGGGCGGTGCGCTACGTGGGGCACGCCGGGGACGCCGTGATCGCCGCGCACCCGGAGACCCTGGTGCACCCCGGACCGCCCGACAAGGCCGGGCGGGTCCAGGCCTGGGTCGTGGGGCCGGGTCTCGGGGAGGGGCCGGGCGCCGGGGTCGCCGTCGCCGGGGTCCTCGCCACCGACGTGCCCGTCCTCGTCGACGCCGACGGCCTGAGGGGCCTGGATCCCGCGACCGTCCGGGGGCGCGGCGCGCCCACCCTGCTCACCCCGCACGCCGGTGAGGCCGCGGCGCTGCTCGGCGTCGCGCGGGAGGAGGTCGAGGCCGGGCGGCTCGCGGCGGTCCGTGAACTGGCGGGCCGCTTCGGCGCGACCGTCCTGCTGAAGGGCTCGACGACGCTCGTGTGCGGGGCGGACGGGAACGGTCCCGTACGGGTCAACCCGACCGGGACCTCCTGGCTCGCCACGGCCGGCAGCGGTGACGTGCTCTCCGGCCTCGCCGGTTCCCTCCTCGCGGCCGGCCTCCGGCCCCTGGACGCGGCCTCCTGCGCCGCCTACCTGCACGGGCTCGCGGCGCGGCGGGCGTCGGAGGGGGGCGCGCCGGTGACGGCGACGGACGTGGCGGACTCCCTGCGGGAGGCATGGCGGGACGTCACGGCGGCCCGGTGACCCCTGGGGAGTCACCGGAGGGTCCCCCGACCCCCACTCGGGCGAACGCCGTTGGACCAGCCGTGGGTTCCGGCGCGCTCGTGGGGCGGGGGGCGGATTGGGTGGGTGGGGTGACCAGTTGGAGAAGTCGTACCGCGCCGTTGTTGTCCGTCCTCGCCGTCTCCCTCGCCCTCGGGCCCGTCGCCCTCGCCGCGCCGGCCGCCCCCGGGGCCCTGCCCCTCGCCGCGCCGGCCGCCCCCGGGGCCCTGCCCCTCGCCGCGCCGGCCGCCCCCGGGGCCCTGCCCCTCGCCGTGTCGGCCGTGGGCGATCCCGATCCGCTCGTGCCCGGTGTCGTCGGGGGCGGGCGGGCCGAGTATCCGATGGACACGCCCGATCAGGTGCTGCCGCCGCTGCGGGAGGAGGGGGGCGTCGCCGTGCCCGAGCCCGAGGAGGAGGTCGACGAGCTCGTCGAGTTCCTGCCGCGCAGTGCCGTCGGGACCGCCTGCACCGCCCGGGCCGGGACCCATCAGAGGCGGGTCGAGCGGCTGCTGGGGCTGCGGGTCGACGGGCGGCAGTCCGTCGCCGACTGCCGGGCCATCCGGGCCTTCCAGGTGAGGGAGAAGATCAAGCCGGCCGTCGGCTACGCGGGGCCCGTCACCTGGGCCCGCGCCGAACTGCTCGCCGCCCGCAGGAACCTCGACCCGGGCCGCCGCTGTCCCGTGAAGAAGTACGCCGTCGCCTGCGTCGACCTCGACCGCCAGCTCATGTGGGTGCGAAAGGGGAAGAAGGTGACGTATCCCGTGGTCAACATGCGGAGCGGGCGGCCCGGATACGCCACGCGCACCGGCTGGCACACCGTCTACTGGCGCCACAAGGACCACTGGTCGACCATCTACAAGACCCCCATGCCGTACGCCCAGTTCTTCAGCGGCGGGCAGGCCTTCCACGCCGTCTACGGGCAGCTCGCCACGCCCGGCGGAAGCCGCGGCTGCGTCAATCTGAGCCACGCGGACGCGCGGAAACTCTGGGGCGTCCTCCGTAAGGGTGACCGGGTCTACATCTGGGGAAAGCGGCCCGGGAGCTGACACCTGAGAGACTGGGCGCGATGACTGAGACACCTCCGCCCCGCAGGGCCCGCGCCGAGATCGACCTCGGCGCGCTGCGTGCGAACGTCCGCACGCTGCGCGCCCGTGTCGCCCCCCACGTCCGGATCATGGCCGTGGTCAAGGCCGACGCGTACGGACACGGCGCCGAGCGCTGTGCCCGCGCCGCCCTGGACGCGGGCGCGGACTGGCTCGGCACGGCCACCCCGCACGAGGCGCTGGCCCTGCGCGCCGCCGGGATCACGGACGTGCCCGTCATGTGCTGGCTGTGGACCCCCGGCGACCCCTGGGACCAGGGCGTCGAGGCCGGTCTCGACATGTCCGTGAGCGGGATGTGGGCGCTGGAGGAGGTCGTCGAGGCCGCCAGGGCGGTGGGGAAGACCGCCCGCATCCAGCTCAAGGCCGACACCGGGCTCGGGCGCAACGGCTGCCAGCCCGCCGACTGGCCGGAGCTGGTCGGGGCCGCCCTGAAGGCCGAGGTCGACGGGCTGGTCAAGGTCACCGGCCTCTGGTCGCACTTCGCCTGCGCCGACGAGCCGCACCATCCCTCCATCGCCGCCCAGCTCGGCGTGTTCCGCTCGATGCTCGATCACGCGGAGAAGGCGGGCGTCCGGCCCGAGGTCCGGCACATCGCGAACTCGCCGGCCACCCTGACGCTGCCCGAGGCCCACTTCGACCTGGTCCGGCCCGGGATCGCGATGTACGGCGTGTCGCCGAGCCCCGAGCTGGGCACCTCCGCCGAGCTGGGCCTGCGGCCCGTCATGTCGCTGAAGGCGAGCGTCGCCCTGGTCAAGCACGTGCCCGCCGGGCACGGGGTGAGTTACGGGCACCACTACGTGACCGGTGAGGCGACCACGCTCGGACTCGTCCCGCTGGGGTACGCCGACGGGGTTCCCCGGCACGCCTCGGGGCGCGGCCCCGTCCTCGTCGACGGCCGCGTCCGCACGGTCGCCGGGCGCGTCGCCATGGACCAGTTCGTGGTGGACCTCGGCGGGGACACCCCCGATCCCGGCACGGAGGCCGTGCTCTTCGGGCCCGGCGACCGGGGCGAGCCGACGGCCGAGGACTGGGCGGTGGCCGCCGACACGATCGCGTACGAGATCGTCACCCGGATCGGCGCCCGCGTCCCGCGCGTCTACCTGGGGGAGTAGCCGGTCATGGCCGAGTCGGGTGGCAGCAGCTGGCGGCGTGCCGGGTTCGCCGGCGCCGCGATAGGCGTCCTCGCCGCCGGGGCGGCCGCCGGTGTCGCCGTGGAGCGGCTCACCGTCGGCCGTTCCGTACGGCAGAAGGCGCGGCTCGCCCTGGACGCCACCGGGCCGTACGGCGGTCTGCGCGGCACCTCCGGCCGGGCCCTCGCCGACGACGGGACCGTCCTGTACTACGAGGTGGACGAGGTCGAGGCGGACGCCCCGCCCGCGCGCCGGCGCCGGCTCTTCGGGCGCCGTGAACCGGCTCCCGTCACCGTCGTCTTCAGCCACGGCTACTGCCTCAACCAGGACTCCTGGCACTTCCAGCGGGCCGCGCTGCGCGGACTCGTCCGCACCGTCCACTGGGACCAGCGCAGCCACGGCCGTTCCGGGCCGGGCGCCGCGCAGACCGGGCCGGAGGCGGTGCCCGTCTCCATCGACCGTCTGGGCCGCGACCTCAAGGCCGTCCTCGACGCGGCCGCCCCGGAGGGGCCGCTGGTCCTGGTCGGGCACTCGATGGGCGGCATGACGGTGATGGCGCTCGCCGAGCAGTACCCGGAGCTGGTCCGCGAGCGGGTCGTCGGCGTCGCCCTCGTCGGCACCTCGGCCGGGAAGCTCGGGGAGGTGACGTACGGGCTGCCGCTCGCCGGCGTCAACGCCGTCCGCCGGGTCCTGCCGGGCGTCCTGCGGGCCCTCGGTTCCCAGGCGGAGCTGGTCGAGCGCGGGCGCCGGGCGACCGCCGACCTGTTCGCCGGGCTGATCAAGAAGTACTCGTTCGCCTCGAAGGACGTGGACCCGGCCGTCGCCCGCTTCGCGGAGCGGATGATCGAGTCGACGCCGATCGACGTGGTCGCCGCCTTCTACCCCGCCTTCGCCGAGCACGACAAGACGGCCGCCCTCGCCGCCTTCGGCGAGCTGCCGGTCCTCGCTCTGGCCGGGGACAACGACCTGGTCACCCCGAGTTCGCACACCGAGGCCATCGCGGCCCTCCTGCCGGACGCGGAGCTGGTCATCGTCCCCGACGCGGGCCATCTGGTGATGCTGGAGCATCCGGAGGCGGTCACCGACCGGCTCGCCGACCTGCTGGCGCGGGCCGGTGCGGTCCCGGCCGGGGAGCCCTTCGGCACGCGCTAGGTTTGCCGGTATGGAAGCAGCGCACCCGCCCGTCTCCGGCGCCACACTCTCCGTCGACTCCCCGCAGCGGATGCAGGAGCTCGGCCGCCGGCTCGCCGAGGTCCTCCGCCCCGGCGACCTCGTCATGCTCACCGGCGAGCTCGGCGCCGGGAAGACCACCCTGACCCGCGGTCTCGGCGAGGGGCTCGGCGTCCGGGGCGCCGTCACCTCCCCGACCTTCGTCATCGCCCGCGTCCACCCCTCCCTGGTCGGCGGCCCCGCCCTGGTCCACGTCGACGCCTACCGCCTCGGCGGCGGTCTCGACGAGATGGAGGACCTCGACCTGGACGTCTCGCTGCCCGAGTCCGTCGTGGTCGTCGAGTGGGGTGACGGCAAGGTCGAGGAGCTGACCGACGACCGGCTGCACCTGCTCATCCACCGGGTGACCGGCGACACCGACGACGACCGGCGCACGGTCGTGCTGCGCGGGATCGGCGCGCGCTGGGCCGAGGAGGACCTGGCGCTGCTCTGAACGCACGTAGGTTCCGACAACGTGTCGGGAAGGTGTTGCGTGGGCCGCGGGCGCCGTGGTCACATGGATGCACGAGCTGGTTAGGTGCACCTAACCTACGGGAGGCATGCATGGCGACGCCCGAACGCGCGGAACCCGGCCGGGACCACGTCTCGATGAGTGAGCTGCTCGCGTCCTGCGCGGCGGCCCGGGCGCTGTCGACCCCGCCACCGGCCGAGCCCGAGGTGACGGACCCCGTGGACGTGCCCGTACGGGACGAAGCCGCCTAGGGCCTGTCTTTCGGATCAGGCCCTGGCGACGACGACCTAGGCGACGACGACGACCTTCGCGCCGATCACCGCGAACGTCCACAGCGCGTCGCCGTCGGCGCGCTTCATCCGGATGCCGCCGGTCTTCCGCGCCGGGTCCGGGGACGGCGTCGAGCCGTCCACCGCCGCGCTGAAGCCGATCGCCACGTCCTCGGCCGTCGCGAACCGCACCACGTGCTCGATCTGCACGCCGTCCGAACCCCGCACGGAGCCCGAGCGCGAGGTCACCCGGTACGCCCCCGGCGCCGGGTCGACCGTGCTCGGCCACACCGCGAACGTCCGGGTCGACTTCCCCTTGCCGTTCACCAGCCACACCCGGCGGTCGGTGAGCGAGTACACGACCCGCTCGCCGGTGCCCGAGGCCGCGGGGAGGGCGAGGGGGTTCCTGGCGGGCTGCTTCGGGCCGCCGCTCGGCGAGACCGAGGGGACGGTCGCGCCCGGCGTCCGCGGCTTCAACGACAGATCGGCGGGCGCGCTCGCCGAGGCCTGGTAGGCGAGGACGCCGACCGCGACGACGGCCGCCGCGGTGAGCCCGGCCACGAATCCCGAGCTGCTCCTTGCCACCGTGCCCACCTCTCGTACGAACGTATCGAGGGTGACGGTAGCAGCCGCCGCCCCGAGGTTCGGGGCACCGTGCCCGGGAGCCGTAGGCTGTTCGCGTGCTGTTGCTCGCCTTGGATACCGCCACCCCCGCCGTCACCGTCGCCCTCCACGACGGAGAGGCCGTCGTCGCCTCGTCGACCCAGGTCGACGCCCGCCGCCACGGGGAGCTGCTGCTGCCCGCCGTCGACCGGGTCCTCTCGGACGCCGGGCTGAAGCTCGACGCCGTCACCGGGATCGTCGTCGGCGTCGGCCCGGGTCCGTACACCGGGCTCCGGGTCGGCCTCGTCACCGCCGCGGCCTTCTCGTCCGCGCTCGGCGTGCCCGTGCACGGCCTGTGCACCCTCGACGGCCTCGCCTACGCCTCCGGGATCGACGAGCCCTTCGCCGTCGCGACGGACGCGCGCCGCAAGGAGGTCTACTGGGCGCGGTACGCGGACTCCCGCACCCGGGTGGGCGACGCGGCCGTCGACCGGCCCGCCGACATCGCCGAGTCCCTCGCCGGGCTCCCGGTCGTCGGGGCGGGCGCCCGCCTCTACCCCGAGGCCTTCCCGGACGCCCGTGACCCCGAGCACCAGTCGGCCGCCGCGCTCGCCGGTCTCGCCGCCGAGCGGCTCGCCGCCGGCGGGGACGGCTTCCTCGACCCGCTGCCGATGTACCTGCGCCGCCCCGACGCGCAGGTGCCGAAGAACTACAAGGTGGTCACCCCCCAGTGAGCGCCGCGACCCAGGCAGTCGTGCTGCGCGAGATGCGCTGGTGGGACATCGAGCCGGTGCTCGCGCTCGAAGCCGAGCTGTTCCCCGAGGACGCCTGGTCGGAGGGGATGTTCTGGTCGGAGCTCGCGCACGCCAGGGGACCCCGGGCCACCCGCCACTACGTGGTGGCCCAGGACCCGGACGACGACCGGATCGTCGGCTACGCAGGGCTGGCCGCCGCCGGCGGTCTCGGCGACGTGCAGACCATCGCCGTCTCCCGCGACCAGTGGGGCACGGGCCTCGGCGCCCGGCTCCTCACCGACCTGCTGAAGGAGGCCACCGCCTTCGAGTGCGAGGAGGTCCTCCTCGAAGTGCGCGTGGACAACACCCGGGCCCAGAAGCTCTACGAGCGCTTCGGCTTCGAGCCCATCGGTTTCCGGCGCGGCTACTACCAGCCGGGCAATGTCGACGCGCTCGTGATGCGACTGATCGTTCAAGGAACTGGGACTGAGATCTGATGGCTGCTGACGAACCGCTGGTACTCGGCATCGAGACCTCCTGCGACGAGACCGGCGTCGGCATCGTCCACGGGACCACCCTCCTCGCCGACGCCGTCGCCTCCAGCGTCGACACCCACGCCCGCTTCGGCGGCGTCGTCCCCGAGATCGCCTCCCGCGCCCACCTGGAGGCCATGGTCCCGACGATCGAGCGCGCCCTGAAGACGGCCGGGATCTCCGCGAAGGACCTCGACGGCATCGCCGTCACCGCCGGACCCGGTCTCGCGGGCGCCCTGCTCGTCGGCGTCTCCGCCGCGAAGGCGTACGCCTACGCCCTCGGCAAGCCGCTGTACGGCGTCAACCACCTGGCCTCGCACATCTGCGTCGACCAGCTGGAGCACGGCAAGCTGCCCGAGCCGACGATGGCCCTCCTCGTCTCCGGCGGGCACTCCTCGCTGCTGCTCTCCTCCGACATCACCTCCGACGTGCGGCCGATGGGCGCCACCATCGACGACGCGGCCGGCGAGGCCTTCGACAAGATCGCCCGCGTCCTCGACCTGGGCTTCCCCGGCGGACCGGTCATCGACCGGCTCGCCAAGGAGGGAGACCCGGCGGCGATCGCCTTCCCGCGCGGCCTCAGCGGCTCCCGCGACCCCGCCTACGACTTCTCCTTCTCCGGCCTCAAGACCGCCGTGGCCCGCTGGATCGAGGCCAAGCGGGCGGCCGGCGAGGACGTGCCCGTACGGGACGTGGCCGCGTCCTTCCAGGAGGCGGTCGTCGACGTCCTCACCCGCAAGGCCGTCCGGGCCTGCAAGGACGAGGGCGTCGACCACCTGATGATCGGCGGTGGCGTCGCCGCCAACTCGCGGCTGCGGGCCCTCGCCGAGGAGCGCTGCGAGCGCGCCGGGATCCGGCTGCGGGTGCCCCGGCCGGGCCTGTGCACGGACAACGGCGCGATGGTCGCGGCCCTCGGCTCCGAGATGGTCGCCCGCAACCGGCCGGCCTCGGACCTGGAGCTGTCGGCGGACTCGTCCCTGCCGGTGACGGACCCGCACGTGCCGGGAGCCCACCACCACGACCACGTGCACGAGGTCAGCAAGGAGAACCTGTACTCGTGAGGCTCACGCTCATGTGGGAGGCCAGGGCCGCCCGGGGCCGGGGCGCCGAGCTCCTGGAGTGGGCGCGCGCGCAGGTCCTGGCCCGTGAGCCGCTGCGCCGGGAGCTCTTCCGGGCGCCGCAGGACCGGGTCCTGGTCCTGACCTGGTGGGAGGCGGACGGCTTCGAGGACGAGCTGCCCGAGCTGCCGGAGCCGGACGCGGAGCTGATCACCCGTCCGGTCCACCGCTGGCGCTTCGAATCGGTCGAATAAGCGAGAACCGAGCAACCTTTCGACCGTCTGGGGCATCCCACAGCGCGTGAAGAAGACGATCGCGCTGTGGGCGGCCCTGACCGCCGCCGCCCTCCTGGTGACCGGCTGCACGGTCGGGGAACCCGCCGCCGCCGCTCCCGGCCCGGCGACGAAGACCCCGGCGACGACCGCCCCGGGGACGCCGCCGGCGGCGGGCCACGAGGCGCCCGGGGTCCGTGGGGCCGCCGCGGCCGCCGCGTACCGGAGATGGGGCCTGAAGCCCTTCGCCGCCCCGCCCGCCCCGCCCGCCGTGAAGCCCGTGGTCCGTCCGGCCGGCGGGCCGGTGCCCGTCATCAGCGAGATACCCACGCGCGAGAAGATCGTCTTCATCACGATCGACGACGGGGCCGAGAAGGACCCCGAGTTCGTCCGGATGATGAAGGACCTCCAGGTCCCCTTCACGATGTTCCTCACGGACGCGGCCATCCGCGCCGACTACCCGTACTTCGCGCCCCTGATCGCCCAGGGCCACGGCCTCGCCAACCACACCCTGACCCACCCCGACCTGCGCACCCTCGGCCCCGAGGCGCAGCGCCGGGAGATCTGCGGCCAGCAGACGCGGCTGAAGGAGCGCTACGGCACCACCCCGCGCCTCTTCCGGCCGCCCTACGGCAACTGGAACGAGGCCACGCGGGCGGCGGCGGGGGAGTGCGGGATCGACGCGATCGTGCTGTGGCGCGAGTCGATGCAGATCAAGAACATGCAGTACCAGCGCGGCGACCGGAAGCTGCGCCCGGGCGACATCATCCTGGCCCACTTCCGCGGCCCGTCCGAGCTCAAGGGCCGCACGATGACCGAGATGACGGCGACGATGCTGCGCCGGATACAGGAGCAGGGCTTCACCGTGGCCCGCCTGGAGGACTACGTCTGAGAACTTCTCCGGGCGCGGTGTCGATGCGGGCCCGGCCCGTTCGACGTATGTGTGGACGGCGGGGAACGGCCCCGCCCACCGCACACCGAGGAGTCGTCATGCCCCGCTTCCTGTCCCTCGTCCGCATCGAGGAGAACACCATCGACATGGAGAGCGCCGACCCCGGCTTCGAGCAGCGCATGGGCGCCCTCTTCGAGGAGATCACCAAGGCCGGGGCCATGGTGGACACGGCCGGTCTCAAGCCGACCGCCGAGGCCACCCGGATCACCTGGTCGGACGGGACGCTGTCGTTCACCGACGGCCCGTTCACCGAGACCAAGGAGGTCGTCGGCGGCTACGCGATGCTCCAGTGCAAGGACATGGCCGAGGCCGTCGAGTGGGGGAAGCGCTTCCTGGCCGTCCACCCGCCGCACTGGAAGGTCGGCCTTGAGGTCCGCGAGGTCGAGGAGATGCCGGAGGGCTGACCCGCCCTGTGCTGTCATGTGAGACGTGACGGTGGAGAGCACCCTTGAGACGGTCTTCCGGATGGAGTCGGCGCGGATCATCGCCACGGTGGCGCGGATCGTCAGGGACGTCGGCATCGCCGAGGAGATCGCCCAGGACGCGCTGGTCTCCGCCCTGGAGCAGTGGCCGCGGTCGGGGGTCCCGGAACGACCGGGCGCCTGGCTGACGGCCGCCGCGAAGCACCGCGCCGTCGACCTGGTGCGCCGCCGCGAGACGTACGCCAGGAAGCTCGCCGAGGTGGGCCGGACGCTCTCGGAGGAGTCGTACGACCCCGAGCCGTCCGGTCCGGGCGACATCGACGACGACGTCCTGCGGCTCGTCTTCACCGCCTGCCACCCGGTGCTCTCCGCCGACGCCCGCGCGGCGCTCACGCTGCGGCTCGTCGGCGGACTCCGGACGGACGAGATCGCCCGCGCGTTCCTGGTGCCGGAGGCGACGGTCGCGGCCCGGATCACCCGGGCCAAGCGGACGCTCGCGAGGGAGGGCGTGGAGTTCGAGGTGCCGTACGGGGAGGACCGGGCCGCCCGGCTCGGTTCCGTCCTCGAAGTCGTCTACCTGATCTTCAACGAGGGGTACGCGGCCACCGCCGGCGACGACCTGCTGCGGCCCGGCCTCTGCGAGGACGCGCTGCGGCTCGCCCGGGGCCTGGCCGCCCTGATGCCGGAGGAGAGCGAGGTGCACGGGCTCGCCGCGCTGCTGGAGCTCCAGGCCTCCCGGACGGCGGCGAGGACCGGGCCCGACGGGGAGCCGGTGCTCCTCGCCGACCAGAACCGGAGCCGCTGGAACCGGCTGCTCGTCCGGCGCGGGTTCGCCGCCCTGGAGCGGGCCGGGGACGGGCGCGCGTACGGGCCGTACGCCCTCCAGGCCGCGATCGCCGCCTGCCACGCGCGGGCCGGCTCCTACGGGGCCACGGACTGGGCGACCATCGCCGCGCTGTACGGCCGGCTGGGGGCCCTCGCGCCGTCCCCGGTGGTCGAGCTGAACCGCGCGGTCGCCGTGTCGATGACCGAGGGACCCGAGGCCGCCCTCCGGATCGTCGACGCCCTCGCCGCCGAACCGGCCCTGGCCCGCTACCACCTGCTGCCGAGCGTCCGCGGCGACCTGCTCGCCCGGCTCGGCCGCACGGCGGAGGCGCGGGCGGAGTTCACCCGCGCGGCCGGGCTCACGAGGAACGAGAGCGAACGGGCGCTGCTGCTGAGACGGGCCCGGTCGTAGGGTCTGTCCTGTCGATCAGCCCGCCCGCGCGGCGAGTGACCGGAGGAGTTCCCGCGCGGATCCCGTGTCGGGGTACGTGACCTCGTCGAGCGGGGGCGCGTGGAGGGCGGTCAGGTCGAGGGCGTCGGGGGCGAGGCCGCGCCAGTCGGTGCGGACGACGGTGGGCCGGCAGACGTGGTGCACGTACTCGCAGTCCGGGTCCACGGCTCGGAAGGTGAGTTCGAGCGTGCGCGGGTCCCGCCAGCGGACCAGGTCGATGCCCCGGCCGGGGTCGGTGAAGTCGACGCGGTGGCCGGTGTCGGCTTCGAGGAGGGTGAGGCCGCCCGCGCGGAGGTACTCGTCGCTGTTGTCGAGGCCGACGGCGAGGAGCGGCAGCGTGGGGTGGAAGGCGATCGGCTCGGCCTCCTCCGTGAAGGTCAGGAGGTGCGCGAGGGAGAGGTCGGCGGCGCGGTAGACGGCCACGCGGCTGTGGCGGTCCCAGCACGCGCTCGCGGCGATCCACCGCCCGTCGGCACTGACGACCGCCTGGTCGGCGCCGCCGAGCAGTTCGGCGAAGGGCTCAGTCATGGTGCTCCGTCAGGTGGGCGTAGGCCGTCCGGATCAGGACGTCCAGGGTCTCCGGGGTCGCCGTCGGGGCGAGGACGCCGAACGCCTCGGCGAAGGCCGGTGAGTCCGCGCGGAGGGTCCGCGCCTCCAGGGCCTGGGTGAGGCGCGGGATCAACTCGTCGAAGCAGTGGGGGTGCTCGGCGTCGACGAAGGCGCGCAGGCTCTCCTCGTACGAGCCGAACTCGCCGTCGTACGCCCAGCCGTCCAGGGACAGCAGCAGCGGGAACCGTGCCCGTACCTCCCACGCGGCCAGGGGCACCTCCTCGTAACGGGCGTCCCCCTCGCGGTCCGCGAGCCGCAGCAGCGTCGCGAGCCCGGTCATGAAGGCGGGCACGCCCTGCGCGCCCGCGGCCGTCCGCCAGCTGCTCCGGGCGGGCTCCGGGCAGCCGGCGAGGAACTCCTCGCTGAACGCGGTGGACAGGTAGTCCAGCTGGGAGGCGAGCCGCTGCGGGGTCTCCCGCCAGGCCGCGTCCCAGTGGTTCGGGCGCAGGATCCGCGCGAGGCGCAGGACCTCCCACTCCAGCGGGTCGGGCCCGGCGGCGAGCGTGGCGAGGTGCGCGAGCGGTCCGCCGGTGAACATGCCTTCCGGGTGCAGTGCCATGATCCCCCTGTCCGTGACGGTTCAGGACGCCGTCGCCGGGCGGCCGATCAGCATCGTCGGGGCGCCCGCGACCCGGGTGAGCAGCACGGTGGCGGCGTGGGGGCCCTTCGGCTTCACCCTGCGGCGGATCTCCTCCGGTTCGACCGCGGAGCCGCGCTTCTTCACCGTCAGGTTGCCGACCTCCCGCTCCCGCAGCAGGGCCTTCAACTTCTTCAGGTTGAAAGGCAGTTCGTCGGTGATCTCGTAGGCGGCAGCGTACGGGGTCGGGTGCAGCTCGTCCGCCGTGACGTACGCGATGGTCTCGTCGATCAGGCCTCCGCCGAGCTCCTCGGCGACCTCGGCGACGAGGTGCGCGCGGATGACGGCGCCGTCCGGCTCGTAGAGGTAGCGGCCGACCGGGCGGACCGCCGGGTCGGGCAGGCCCCGGCCCAGGAGGCTCGCGCCGGAGGGCAGCAGGGTGGCCCGGCGCGCGCCCGGCTCCGTACCGAACCAGAGCACGGCCTCCTTCACGTCCCCGCCGTCCGAGATCCACTCGGCCTCGGCCTCCTCGGGCACCGCCTCGTGCGGGATGCCCGGGGCGATCTTGAGCGCCGCGCGCGGGGCCTTGCGGGCCGCCTCGATCGCCCAGGACAGCGGCGGGGAGTACGCCTCGGGGTCGAAGATCCTGCCCCGGCCGCCGCGCCGCGCCGGGTCGACGAAGACCGCGTCGTACGGGCTGGTGTCGATCGCGGTCACGTCCGCGCAGCGCACCTCGATCAGCTCCGCGAGGCCGAGCGCCGCCGCGTTCGCCCGGACCGTCTCGGCGGTGAGCGGGTCCCGGTCGACGGCGAGGACGGAGATCCCGGCGCGGGCGAGGGCGATCGCGTCGCCGCCGATCCCGGAGCAGAGGTCCGCGACGCTGCCGACGCCGAGCGCCTTCAGCCGGGCCGCCCGGTAGGTGCCGACGGAGGCGCGGGTCGACTGCTCGACGCCGTGGGGCGTGAAGTACATCCGGTACGCGTCCTCGGCGCCGAACTTCGCCACCGCCCGCTGCCGCAGCCGGGCCTGGCCGAGGGCCGCGCCGACCAGCTCGGCGGGGTGGTCGCGGCGCAGCCGGGAGGCGACCGCCAGCTCCTGGGCGGGGTCGTAGTCGCGCAGGGCGGCGAGGAGCGTCTGTCCCTCGGGGGCGAGCAGGGCGGCGAAGGAGGCGAGGTCGGTCACCCGTCCCATTCTGGGCCCTGCGGGCCTGTGGGCCGGCCGGGGGACGGTGGGGGCGGTACGGCGGTGTCGCGGCCCGGAAGGGGGGTGCGCGCTGACAGGATGCGGCGCCATGCAGCTCGTACGACAAAAGGACTGGATGATGGCAAAAGGTGTGCACCGCTCCCGTCGGACGCTCGGGGCGGCGCTCGCCGTGGCCGCCCTCGCCTCCGCCGCCACGGCCTGCTCCGGCGGCGCCGAACCCCCGCGCGGCGCCCCCGCCCCCGCCGCCGGACAGCAGGCCCAGGGCGCGGCCGGCGCCCTGAACGCGTACGTAGAGAAGGTCCGCGCCCAGCGGGCCGCCCGCGTGCTCGCCGCCAGGAAGTGGGGCCTCGCCAAACCCCCGCTCGAAGCGCCCGCCCCGCCCGCCGTCAAACCGAAGATCACCACCCGCAAGGGCTTCGAGACCGACGGCGAAGGCCTCCCGCCCGTCTTCACCACCGTGCCGACCAAGCAGAAGGTCGTCTTCCTGACGATCGACGACGGCGCGGAGAAGGACCCCCGGCTGCTGAAGATGATGAACGAGCTGCGCATCCCCTACAGCGCGTTCCTCAGCGACTACGTCGTCAACGACGACTACGGCTACTTCGCGAAGATGCAGAAGTCGCAGCCCTCCGGCATCTCCCTGCACAACCACACGCTCCACCACCGCTACCTGCCCGCGCTCTCGTACGGCGAGCAGAAGCGCGAGATCTGCGGCATGCAGGACATCATCCAGAAGCAGTTCGGCAAGCGGCCCCGGCTCTTCCGGCCCCCGTACGGCAACTACAACGAGGACACCCTGCGCGCCGCGCGGTCCTGCGGCGTCAAGGCGGTCCCGCTCTGGGCCGCCGAGGCCTTCCCCGACCACATGGAGTGGCGCGAGTGGGACCGGGACCTGCACCCCGGCGACATCGTCCTCACCCACTTCCGCGGCAAGGAGGACTGGAAGGGCACCATGCCCGACATGATCCGCCGGGTGATGAACGTGATCACGTCCAAGGGGTACGCGGTCGCCAAGCTCGAGGACTACGTGTGAGGCGCGTCGCCGCCCTCGCCGTGACCGGCGCGCTGCTCGCCCTCCCGGCCTGCGCCTCCTCCGTCGACCCGATCGAGCGGCTCGGCCGGAAGGCGGCGGAGCGGGTGAGCCCCCGGCCCGCGCCGGCCCCGGAGGAGCGGGTGGCGGTCCGCGCGAGGAGCTGCGAGGAGGAGCGGGACGCCCGCCGGGTCACGCCACAGGGCGATGAATTGGCACTCCGCTTGACCGAGTGCTAATCGCGGTCATAGTCTCGGCTCTGGCACTCCCCACCGGAGAGTGCCAACACAGCGACGGGCAGGTCCGGCACCCGCGACGACGGATCCACCTGGTCGCCACCTCAGACAGTTAACCCCGTGAGATCTCCGAAGGGGGAGGTCGGATCGTGACGACCACCAGCTCCAAGGTTGCCATCAAGCCGCTCGAGGACCGCATTGTGGTCCAGCCGCTCGACGCCGAGCAGACCACCGCCTCTGGCCTGGTCATTCCGGACACCGCCAAGGAGAAGCCCCAGGAGGGCGTCGTCCTGGCCGTGGGCCCGGGCCGCTTCGAGAACGGCGAGCGTCTGCCGCTCGACGTCCAGACCGGCGACATCGTGCTGTACAGCAAGTACGGCGGCACCGAGGTGAAGTACAACGGCGAGGAGTACCTCGTCCTCTCGGCTCGCGACGTGCTCGCGATCGTCGAGAAGTAATTCACCGAAGTAACCGAAGTATCTGAAGCAGATGCTTGAGCTGCGCCCCTTGACCCCCCACCGGGCGTCGGGGGGCGCGGTTCGTTCCACCCCATTCCGAGAGGGCTGAACCGCTCCCATGGCGAAGATCCTGAAGTTCGACGAGGACGCCCGTCGCGCCCTTGAGCGCGGCGTCAACAAGCTTGCCGACACGGTGAAGGTGACGATCGGCCCCAAGGGTCGCAACGTCGTCATCGACAAGAAGTTCGGCGCCCCCACCATCACCAACGACGGTGTCACGATCGCCCGCGAGGTCGAGATCGAGGACCCGTACGAGAACCTCGGCGCCCAGCTCGTGAAGGAGGTGGCGACCAAGACCAACGACATCGCGGGTGACGGCACCACCACCGCCACCGTGCTCGCCCAGGCCCTGGTCCGCGAGGGTCTGCGCAACGTCGCCGCCGGCGCCTCCCCGGCCGCCCTGAAGAAGGGCATCGACGCCGCCGTCAAGGCCGTCTCCGAGGAGCTGCTCGCCACCGCGCGCCCGATCGAGGACAAGTCCGACATCGCCGCCGTCGCCGCGCTCTCCGCGCAGGACCAGCAGGTCGGCGAGCTCATCGCCGAGGCGATGGACAAGGTCGGCAAGGACGGTGTCATCACCGTCGAGGAGTCCAACACCTTCGGTCTGGAGCTCGACTTCACCGAGGGCATGGCCTTCGACAAGGGCTACCTGTCCCCGTACATGGTGACCGACCAGGAGCGCATGGAGGCCGTCCTCGACGACCCGTACATCCTGATCAACCAGGGCAAGATCTCCTCGATCCAGGACCTGCTGCCCATCCTGGAGAAGGTCATCCAGGCCGGCGCCAGCAAGCCGCTCCTGATCATCGCCGAGGACGTCGAGGGCGAGGCCCTCTCCACCCTCGTCGTCAACAAGATCCGTGGCACCTTCAACGCCGTGGCCGTCAAGGCCCCCGGCTTCGGCGACCGCCGCAAGGCGATGCTCGGCGACATGGCCACCCTCACCGGTGCCACCGTCATCGCCGAGGAGGTCGGCCTCAAGCTCGACCAGGCCGGTCTGGACGTGCTGGGCACCGCCCGCCGCGTGACCATCTCCAAGGACTCCACCACCATCGTCGACGGTGGCGGCAACGCCGAGGACATCGCGGGCCGCGTCGGCCAGATCAAGGCCGAGATCGAGTCCACGGACTCCGACTGGGACCGCGAGAAGCTCCAGGAGCGCCTCGCGAAGCTCGCCGGCGGCGTCTGCGTCATCAAGGTCGGCGCGGCCACCGAGGTCGAGCTCAAGGAGAAGAAGCACCGTCTGGAGGACGCCATCTCCGCGACCCGCGCCGCGGTCGAGGAGGGCATCGTCTCCGGTGGTGGCTCCGCGCTCGTCCACGCCGTCAAGGTCCTCGAGGGCAACCTCGACAAGACCGGCGACGAGGCCACCGGTGTCGCGGTCGTCCGCCGCGCCGCCGTCGAGCCGCTGCGCTGGATCGCCGAGAACGCCGGCCTCGAGGGCTACGTCATCACCTCGAAGGTGGCGGAGCTCGACAAGGGCCAGGGCTTCAACGCCGCGACCGGCGAGTACGGCGACCTGGTCAAGGCCGGCGTCATCGACCCGGTGAAGGTGACGCGCTCCGCCCTGGAGAACGCCGCCTCGATCGCCTCCCTCCTCCTCACCACCGAGACCCTCGTGGTGGAGAAGAAGGAAGAGGAGCCGGCGGACCACGGCCACGGCCACGGTCACGGCCACTCCCACTGAGGCCAGTAGCGCACAACCGAGGCCCGGTGCCCCCGTCGCGGGGGCACCGGGCCTCGGTGCTGTCCGACCCGGTCCCGCTCAGGCCTCCACGGCCCCGAGCTTCCCCATCAGACCGAGCAGGTCGTACTGCCACCAGCCCTCGACGGCCTTGCCGTCCTCCCGGAACCGCTGGACGAGCATCCCCGTCATGCTCACCTCCATCCCGGTGGGCTGCAGCCCCATGAAGTCGCCGACGTGCGTGCCGTTCCAGGTCCAGCGGGTGCAGACCCGGTCGCCGTCGGCGATCTGGTCCTCGACGGTGAAGGTGAAGTCGAACGCGGCCCGCCACATCTCGGCCTCGCGCCGCACGGCGTCCATGCCGATCGAGTCGCTCGGACTGGTCGGATCGTGATCGTGGTACCCCTCGGCGAGCACCTCGTCGAGCGGCGGAAGCTCCCCCGCGGTCGAGACCAGCTCGAAGAACCGGCGGGAGGCCGCCTTGTACATCTGCTCGTCCCGCACCACGTCCAGATCGGTGAAGGTCGGCATCTCGTCACAGAGAGCCACCATCTCCCGGAAGATCCGGTCGGTCTCGGGGAGCTGGGAATTCCGCATGGCCACGTCGTACGAGGGGAACTCGACGATCTCCACGACGTGCGAGGCGTCGGAACGGTCCTTGCCCACGATGCTGTGCGTCGCGGTCCGCTTCCCCTTCGTCTGCTCGACCCACCGGTCCATGAGCCGGCTCAGGTCCTCGACCCGGCTCGTCTTGCAGTCGATGATCTGCACGAAAGTCATGACGCCTCCCGACCCAGGTAGGACCTTTCCAGTCTAGGTTGGGCGCATGATGCGGGCAGGGGGAGAGAGGCCGGTCACGGTCGACAACGGAGCGGGCGTCGTCGTCGTCGGCGACGGCAACCGGGTCGGCGTCGGCCCGGACGCGACGGTCCGGTCCGCGTACCTCGAACAGGTCCGGCGCATCGCCCCTCCGGAACTCGTCGGACGCGAGGACGAACTCGCGGAACTGGCCGCCTTCTGCCTCACCGGCGACGGACACCGGTGGTGGCGCGCGGACGCCTGGGCAGGCAAGACGGCACTCATGGCCTGGTTCGTCCTCCACCCTCCCACCGGGGTGCGGATCGTCTCCTTCTTCGTCACGGCCCGCCTCGGCTCCCAGAACGACGTCTCCGCGTACGTCGACGTCGTCCTGGAGCAGCTCGCGGAACTGGCGGGCGAAGGGCTGCCCGCGCATCTGACGACCGCCACCCGTGAAGCCCATCTGTTCCGTCTGTACGGCGACGCCGCCCGCGCCTGCGCGGCCCGCGGCGAGCGGCTGGTCCTGCTGGTCGACGGCCTGGACGAGGACCGGGGGGTGACGACCGGGCCGGAGGCGCGCTCGATCGCGAGCCTGCTCCCGGGGACCGGACGCGTCATCGTCTCCGGACGCCTGAACCCGCCGCTCCCGGCGGACGTACCGGCGGACCACCCGCTGCGGGACGCGCGCACCGTGCGGATCCTCCCCCCGTCGCCCCGGGCCCGCGCGATCCGGGCGGACGCGGAGCGCGAGCTCAAGCACCTCCTCGCGGCGGGCGGCCTCCCCTGCGAACTCCTGGGCCTGGTCACCGTCTCGGGCGGCGGACTGACGGCGGACGACCTGGCCGAACTGACCGGGGACGTCCCCTACCGGGTGCGCGACCTGCTGCGCACCGGACCCGGGCGCACGTTCGCCCTGCGCGGCGAGGGATATCTCCTCGCCCACGAGGAACTGGTCGTACAGGCAAGGGAGATGCTGGGCCCGCGCGAGCAGGGGAGGTGGCGCGCACTCCTCGTCGGCTGGGCGGAGGGCCAGCGGGAGCGCGGGTGGCCGGCGGACCCGCCGGCTTACCTGCTGCACGGCCTGTTCCCCATGCTGCGCGCGGCCGGCGACGCCGATGCCATGGTGACCTGCGCGCTCGACGCGACCCGCCACGACCGGCTGCTCGCGGCCACCGGCGGCGACGGGGCGGCCCTCGCCGAGATCGCGGCGGCAGGGGAGGCCCTGCTCGCCCGAGGAGATCGCCCCGCCCTGGTCACCGCACTGCTACGGCTCGCCCTGCGCCGGGCCGCACTCCGGGACCGCAACGGCCAGGTGCCCGCCGAACTCCCCGCCGCCTGGGCCGAGCTGGGCGAGCCGGACCGCGCGTCGGCACTCGCGCGCGGACTCGAACCGGCGAACCGGATCCGGGCGCTGTGCGCGCTCGCCGAACTGCTCCACGCCGACGGCCGGGACCGACGGGCCCGCGCACTCCTGGACGAGGCGGACTCCCTCGCCCGCGCGGAACTCCGCACCCAGGAACGCCCCTTCGCGCTCTGGGCCGTCGGCGACTCCTGGCTGGCGCTGGGCGACGGGGACCGGGCGGAGCAGGTCATGCACGCGCTGTCCGGGGCGATCCTGCGCCGCCGTCCCCTGCTCGCCCTCGTCGACTTCTGGTGCCGCGCGGGCGAGTTCCGGCGCGCGCGGGACGCGGTGCGCGAGGTCCGGGAGCCACGGACGCGCGCCCTCGGCCACGCCGCTCTCTGCGGGGCGCTCGCCGCCGCGGACCGGGTGCCCGAGGCGCTCGCCCTCGCCCGGACCGAGCACGACGTCGGACGGGCCCTCGCCCTGCTGCGGATCGCGGAGGCCGTACGGGAGCGCGGGACGGACACGGGGGAGGGAGCCGGACCGCCGGGGGAGGCCGCCGACCGGCTCGTCGACGAGGCGCTTCCGACCGTCGAGCGTGAGGCACCGTCCGGCGGCAGCGAACTCGCCGCCGAGCTGATCACCGCCCTCGTGGCGGCCGGCGCCGCCGACCGCGCCGAGACCCTTGCGATCGAACCGGGGGCCTCACGCCACGGAGAGACCATGCGCCTGGCCCTGGTCAAGGCGCTGGCGCGGCGGGGTGACCCGGACCGGGCGGAGCGGCTGCTCGGCACGCTCGGCTCGGAGAGCGGCCGGAGCCACGCCCGCGCCGTCCTCGTCGAGACCTGGGCGGAGCGGGACGCCGTCGAACGGATCGGGCCCGTGCTGGCGGGGCTCACCGACCGGTTCAGCCGCCCCCGCGCCGTGCGCGCGGCGATCGGCGCCCTCGTGCGCGCCGGACGGGTGGCGGAGGCCGAGTCTCTGGCGGCGCACGAGAAGGAGGTGGCCGATCCGCGGGGGTCGGCCCTGAAGGTCCACCTCGTCCGCGCCCTCACCGGGGCGGGGCACCGCGAGCGGGCCGCCGCCCTCCTCGCCCGGGTGGAGGAGGCGAGCCGCGCGCCCCGGCGGGAGGAGGCCGCGCCCGTACTGGCGGCCGTGGCGGAATCGCTGGCCCTGGCGGGACACCTCGCCGAGGCCCGGCGGTTCACGGAGCGGCTGGAGGCGGGGACGGACCGGGAGCCGCACCTGCTCGCGGTCGTCCGGGGCCTCCTCGCGACGGGCCGTCTCGCCGAGGCCGCGCGGCAGGCCGCGGGAGCCCGCGCCAACCAGCGGGAGTACCTGGTCGGGCTGGTCGCCCGCGCCCGGGCGGCCGCGGGACCCGCCGAGCTGGCGGAGGAACTCCGGCGGCCGACCGTGTCGCGGGGCTGCGTCCGGCTCGTCGGCGACGGGGCGCCGCGGCCCCTGCTGCCCGCTCCCGAGGCGGGAGTCCCGGTCGCCGAGGTGGAGGCACGGGCCGCCCGCGTCCTGCGACTGCTGGCGGAGGGCCGGACCGAGGAAGCGGGCGACGGACTGGAGCGGGCGGTGGCCGCCGCGCGTGGCGCCCTGCGGTACACGGCGGTGCCGCTGCCCGCCGTGGTGCGGGCGCAGACGGCGCTGGGCCGGGCGGACGAGGCCGCCGAGCTGCTGGCCGAGGCGTCGGGGTACCTGCGGCCGGCCGACGGGCGCCGCGAGGTGGGGTTCGTCGCGCACGCGTTCGTCGCCGCCGGGCGGTACGGGGAGGCCGAGGCGCTCGTGGCGGAGGCGACCGAGGACCTCACCGAGGAGACCGCCGAGCTGCGGCTCGGCCTCGCGGAGGTCCTGGCCCGGGCCGGTGAGCACGGGCGCGCCGAGGCCCTTCTCGACGGTCTCGCGCGGGCCGGTCTCGCGCGGGCGGGTGCGTACGCGGTGCTGGCCCTGGAGCATCCCGATCCGGTGAGGGCACGCGAGGTCACCGCGCTCGCGCTGCACGTCGGCCCCTGGCACGAGGCGCTGCCCGCCGTGCTGCGGTGCGCGCCCGACGCCCTTCCCGCGGTCCTCGCCGAGGCCGAGCGGCTACGCCGAGCGCTGGAGGTCTGACGCCCGGACCTCCTCCGCGAACGGCTCGCCGAGGGCGTAGCGCGCCACCTCATCCAGGGCCTGGTCCGCCATGCGGTGGAGTTCGTTGCCCAGGGAGCCGGCCACGTGGGGGGTGAGGAGGACGTTCGGGAGGGTGTACAGGGGGGAGTCCGGGGGCGGGAGTTCCGGGTCCGTCACGTCGAGGATCGCGTGGAGGCGGCCCGTGAGGAGGTGGGGGAGGAGTGCCTGTTCGTCGATCAGTGAGCCTCGGGCCGTGTTGATCAGGGTCGTGCCGTCCGGCATCGCCGCCAGTTGTGCCGCTCCGATCATGCGGTGGGTGGAGGGGAGTTGGGGGGCGTGGACCGAGACGACCGTGCTGCGGGCGCAGAGTTCGTCGAGGCCGACGAGTTCCACGCCGGGCGGCGGGGTCGTCACGTACGGGTCGTACAGCAGGATGTCGACGTCGAAGGGGCGCAGCAGCTCCACGACGCGGCGGCCGATGCGGGAGGCGCCGACGATGCCGACGGTGCGGCGGTAGTTGCCCCACGGGGTGGATTCCGTGAGCCAGGTGTCGTCGGTGCGGAGTTCGGCGTACCGCTGGGCGGAGCGGAGGACCCGCTTCCCGGCGAAGAGGATCGCGGCGAGGGTGTACTCGGCGACCGGCAGCGCGTTGGCGGCGGCGGCCGAGGTGACGCGGAGGCCCCGCTCCCAGCAGGCGTCGGTGATGTGGTGCTTGACGGAGCCGGCCGCGTGGACGACGGCGCGGAGCCGGGGCGCGCGGTCGAGGACTTCGGCGGTGAGCGGGGTCGCTCCCCAGCAGGTGAGGAGGATCTCGGCCTCGGCGAGGGCGGCGGCGACCCGCCGGTCGGGTGCGGCGAGGTCGTGGGCGACGAGGTGGGGGTCGGTGCGCGTGAGGCGGGCGAGGCGGGTGCGGTGGGCTTCCGTGAGGAGGCGGTCGTCCACTCCGGGGCCCATGGCGAGGAGGAGGGAGGGGCGGTTGTCAGTGGTCGGGTGCATCGTTGTACCTGTGCTCCTCATTTGACGCTGCCGGCCGTCAGACCGGCCTTCCAGTGGCGCTGGAGGGAGACGAAGGCGACGACGAGGGGGACGACGGCGAGCAGGGATCCGGTGACGACGAGGGGGTAGTAGTCGGGTTCGGCGTGGGCGTTGCTGTTCCACGCGTACAGGCCGAGGCTCACGGGGAAGAGCTTCTGGTCCGAGAGCATCACCAGGGGGAGGAAGAAGTTGTTCCAGACGGCGGTGAACTGGAAGAGGAAGACGGTCACGAAGCCGGGCATGACCATGCGCAGGCCGATGGACCAGAAGACCCGCATCTCGCCGGCCCCGTCGATACGGGCGGCCTCCAGGGCCTCGTCGGGGATGTAGCCGGCGCAGAAGACCCGGGAGAGGTAGACGCCGAAGGGGTTGACGAGGACGGGGATCAGGACGGCCCAGTAGGTGTTGACGATGCCGACCTCGCTGGCGAGGAGGTACATCGGCAGGGCGAGCGCGGTGGTGGGGACGAGCACGCCCAGGAGGACGAGGCCGAAGAGCTTCTCCTTGCCCCGGAAGTCGTAGACGTGGAAGGCGTATCCGGCGGCGACGCTGACCAGCGAGCAGGCGAGGGCGCCGAGGCCCGCGTAGAGGAGGCTGTTGGCGTACCAGTGGAAGTAGATGCCGTCGCTGTGGTCGGCGAGCCGGGAGAGGTTGCCGCCGAGGTCGAAGCCCTCGAAGGAGAAGGCGTCTCCGGCGAGGAGGCCTCCGGCGTCCTTGGTGGCGGCGGTGAGCAGCCAGACCAGCGGGAAGAGCATGTAGACGACGGCGAGGACGAGGGCGCCGTTGACCGCGGCCTGGGAGAGCCATCGGTTCGGGGAGCGGGTGCTCATGCCGTCTGCTCCTTCCGGACCGGGGCGGGCTTCGGGGCCGGGGCCTGCTTCGGTGCCGTGCCGGCCTTGCGGCGGCCGGTGAGGCGGGTCACCGCGAAGGAGAGCAGCGCCGCGGTCAGGGCGAGGAGTACGGAGGCGGCGGCGGCGAGTCCGTAGTCGTTGCGGTCGAAGGCCGCGGTGTAGGCGTACATGTTCGGCGTCCAGGTGGAGGTGACGGCGGAGCCGGTGCCCTTGTTGAGGATGAGCGGTTCGGTGAAGAGCTGGAGGGAGCCGATGATCGTGAAGAGTCCGACCATGGCCAGCGAGGCCTTGACGAGCGGGATCTTGATGGCGAAGGCGATCCGCCAGGCGCCGGCGCCGTCGACGGTGGCCGCTTCGATGACGGAGCGGTCGATGGCCTGGAGGGCGGCGTAGAAGATGACCATGTTGTAGCCGAGCCATTCCCACAGGGCGATGTTGACGACGGACGGCAGGGTGCCCTCGGGGGAGAAGAAGTCGAAGCCGATGCCTCCGGCGTCCATGGCCTGCACGACGGGGCTGAGCTGGGGCGTGTAGAGGTAGACCCAGATCAGGGCGGCGATGATGCCGGGGACGGCGTGCGGCAGGAAGAGCGCGAGCTGGAAGAAGCGGCGGGCGCGGGCGAGCGCCGAGTCGAGCAGGAGGGCGAGGCCGAGGGCCCCGGCGAGCAGCAGCGGGATGTAGAGCAGGCAGTATCCGAGCAGGACGCCGAAGCCCTCCAGGAAGGCCCGGTCACCCAGCGCCGCGGTGTAGTTGTCGAGGCCGGTGAAGACGGTCTCGGTGCCGCCGAAGCCCAGTCCGGACTGCTTCTCGGTGAAGAGGCTGAGCCAGACCGCGTATCCGATCGGCACCACCATCACCGCGGTGAACAGGACGAAGAAGGGGGTCAGCAGGAGCGTGGCGGCGCGGGTGCGGGCCTTCATCGGGTCAGCCCTCGACCTTCAGACCGCGCTTGGTGAGCTCGGCGACGGTGGCGTCGTGGCCGGCCTTGACGGCGTCGGCGATCCCGGGTCCGCCCGGGGCGATCTTGCCGAACCGGTCCTTGATGGCGGTGTTGGTGGTGCCGGTGCTCGGGCCCCAGGCCCAGTGCGGGTTGATGGAGGCGCCGGAGGCCTCGAAGAGGGCGTAGATGTCCTGGCCGCCGTAGAAGCTCGCGTCGAAGGCCTTCTTGGCGACGGGGCGGAGGGAGGCGGCGGCGGGGAAGGCGCTGGAGGTGCCGGAGGCGATGCGGGCCTTGATGCCGGCCTCGGTGGTGGACATCCACTCGGCGAAGGTGACGGCCGCCGCCTTCTGCTTGCTGTCCTTGGTCACGGCGAAGGAGGTGCCGCCGAGCATGCCGCTGGCGGGCTTGCCGTCCCAGGTGGGGATGGGCGCGACGGCCCACTTGCCGCCCATCTCGGGCACGTTGCCCTTGAGGACGCCCGCGCCCCAGGAGGCGCCGAGGTAGCCGATGGTGGTGCCGTTCTTGAGGGAGCCGACCCATTCGGGGCTGAAGGAGGCGTCCTTCTGGACGAGGTCGGCGTCGAGGAGGCCCTGCCAGTAGGCGGTGACCTTGGTGGTGGCCGGGTCGGTGGTGTTCACCTTCCAGGTGTCGTTCTCGGCCTTGAACCACTGGGCGCCGGCCTGCCAGGCCATGGCCTCGAAGGTGGTCGGGTCGTCGGGGAAGAAGGTGGCGATGCGGGCCTTGGCGTCGGCCTTCTTGACCTGCTCGGCGGCCTTCTTGAACGCGTCCCAGGTGGTGGGGACCGGGATCTTGTACTGAGCGAAGAGGTCCTTGCGGTAGAAGAAGGCCTGCGGGGCGGCGTCGAAGGGGACGGCCCAGGACTTCCCGCCGAGGGTGGTCAGTTCGACGGACTGCGGGAGGAGCTTGGCGCGGTCGGCTTCGGTGAACTGCTCGCCGATGTCCTGGAGGGCGCCGGAGCTCACGAACTCGGGGAGCGAGGAGTACTCGATGGAGACCAGGTCGGGGGCGTTGCCCGCCTTCACGGCGTTGGAGATCTTGGCGTAGCCGCCGGCGGTGCCGGACGGGATCTCCTCGAACTTCACCTGGATGTCGGTGTGGGAGGCGTTGAAGGCGTCGACGACGTCCTTGGAGCCCTTGGCCCAGCCCCAGAAGGTGAGGGTCACGGGCCCGTTCGGCTTGCTTGCGGTGTCGTCACCGCCGCCGCCGCAGGCCGTGAGGACGGCCAGGGCGGTGGCGGTGCCGGCTATGGCGCGGGACGTTCTGCTCCAGGTACGGGTCACGGCACGGCTCCTGAGGGCGGGGCGGCTGGGTGGTTGTGGCCGTGATCCTGTGACCGTTCATGACCGAAGTCAAGAGCGAAAGATTGATTGATCGAAAAAAGATCAAACAGTTGGTGTCGTGCCCGCCCCGCACGAGGCCCGCACCCGGAGCCGCGGCAGCAGGCTCAGATGGCGCCGCGCGGAGTCCTCGTCGGGGCCCTCCGTCAGCCGCTCCACCAGGAGTTCCGTGGCGTGCCGCCCCACCTGCCGCTTCGGCGGGGCGACCGCCGTCAGCGGGGTGTCGGCGAGTGCGGCGACCTCGTCGTCGTACGCGATGAGGGCCAGTTCCTGCGGCACCCGCACGCCGAGCTCGGCCAGGCGCTGCACGATCTCGATCGCGTCCACGTCGTTGTGCACCAGGGCCGCGCTCGCCAGGCCCGAGCCGACGGCCTCGTGCAGCGCCCGCACGGCCCGCTCGAAGCCCTCCGGGTCCGCCTCGGCCGGTACGGAGTCGATGACCGGGCGCGGTTCCTTCAGGCCGAGCGTGCCCAGCGCCTCGGCGTAGCCCGCGCGCACCGCGAGGGCGGTCGGGGAGTCCCCGCGGGCCACGAGCAGCGGCGTCGCGTGGCCGAGGGCGAGCAGGTGGCGCAGGGCGAGCAGCACCCCGTGCGCGTGGTCGGAGGCGACCCGGTCCAGGCCGTCGAGGGGGCTGCCGGGCTCGGCGCGGCGCTCCAGGAGGACGGCGGGGACGGGCAGCTCGGCCAGCCAGTCCCCGTACGCGAGCCGGTCCTCGGGGCCCCGCCAGCCGGGTGCGACGAGGACGCCCTCGGCGCCCGCCGCGAGGAGCCCCTCGGTGCGGGCGCGGTCCTCCTCGGGCCGGTAGTCGGAGATCCGCAGGACGAGCCGCGCCCCGGCGCGCGCCGCCGCCTCGTGCGCCCCCCGGATGACCTCGGCGAAGTAGTACGTGGCGGACGGGGCGAGCAGGCCGAGCACCAGGCCCTCGCCGGAGCGCCCGCCGGGGGCGCCCTGCCGCCGGGGCCAGGACACCTGGCCGTGCACCCGGTCGAGCAGGCCCCGGCCGGCCAGGACCTCGACGTCGCGGCGGGCGGTGACGGGGGAGACCCCGAGGCGCTCGGCCAGCTCGGAGACGCGGGCGGTGCCGCGCTCGCGCACCAGGGCCAGCAGTCGGTCGTGTCGTTCGGCAGCACTCTCGCGCACGGCGCGGTTCCCCCTCGCGGTGGTGGTGGTCCGTCGTCCCCAGGGTGGGCCCGGCGGGCCGGGGCCGCCCACCCTAACCCAGAAATGATCGAACGACGGGAGTTTCGATCATTCGCTCCGATTCCCTTGACGATCGATCGGAGTCTGTTCAGGATTCCGGGCGACGCAGACGTCACCGCACGGAGCCCCAGGAGCATCATGCGGGCGACGCAGACGTCACCGCACGGAGCCCCAGGGAGCATCATGCCCACGCCGCCCGAGAACCGTGAGCTCAGCCCGTACACAGGCTGGACCCGCGCCCACTGGGAGGCCATCGCCGACCGACTCCTCCTGGACGTGCGCCCGTTCGCCTCGCCCCGCCACGGCCTCATCGACCTCCCCGGACCCCGCCCCAGCTGGTCCGGACCCCGCTCCGACGGCCTGGAGGGCTGGGCCCGCACCTTCCTCCTCGCCGCCCTCCGCGTCACCGGCGCCCACGGCGAGGACCCGCACGGCCACCTCGACCGGTACGCCGAAGGGCTCGCCGCCGGCACCGAGCGGCCGGGACGCGAGGACCGGGACTCCTGGCCGCCGATGGCCGGCACCCGCCAGGCGGTCGTCGAGTCCGCCTCGGTCGCCCTCGGCCTCCGCCTCACCCGCCCCTGGCTCTGGGACCGCCTCGACGACCGCACCCGGCAGCGGACCGCCGACTGGCTCCTGCCCGCCCTCGACCCGTCCCCCGTCGACAACAACTGGTGGCTCTTCGGCCTCACCGTCGCCGGCTTCCTCCAGGACGCCGGGATCGAGACCGACCGCGCCGCCGCCACCATCGACCGCTCCCTCGCCCGCATCGAGGACTGGTACCTCGGCGACGGCTGGTACAGCGACGGCGACAACCGCGCCTTCGACCACTACAACGCCTGGGCCCTGCACTTCTACCCCGTCCTCCACGCCCACCTCGCCGGCGACGAGGACCTCCTCGACCGGTACGGCCCCCGGCTGCGCGCCCACCTCGACACGTACGCGCACCTCTTCGACGCGAACGGCTCCCCCCTCCCGTACGGGCGGTCCCTGATCTACCGCTTCGCCGCGGCCGCCGCCCCCTGGCTCGGCACCCTCACCGGCCACACCCCGCTCACCCCCGGCGCCACCCGCCGCCTCGCCTCCGGGACCCTCCGGTACTTCGACCGCCGAGGGGCCACCGACGAGCGGGGTCTCCTCACCCTCGGCTGGCACGGTCCCCACCCGCCGCTCGTCCAGGAGTACTCGGGGCCCGGCTCCCCCTACTGGGCGGCCAAGGGTTTCCTCGGCCTGCTCCTGCCCGCGGACCACCCCGCCTGGACCGCCCGCGAGGAACCCCTGCCCGCCGAGCGCGCCGACACCGTCCTGGCCGTCGCCCCCGCCGGGCTGCTCGTCCAGACCACCGCCGCCGACGGGCTCGTACGCCTCCACAACCACGGCAGCAACCACGTCGGGAGCGCGCCGGGCACGCGGGACGACCCCGGCTACGCCCGCCACGCCTACTCCACCCGTACGGGACCCACTACGGGAACGGCCGTGGCCGACAACCACTTCGCGCTGCTCGTCGACGGGAAGGCCACCACCCGGGGCCCCGCCACCCCGCTCGCCACCGGCCCCGACCGGGCCGTCTCCCTGCACCACCCGCTGCCCGGCGTCCGGGTCCTGTCCGCGACCCTGGTCCACGGCCGGGCCGAGCTCCGCGCCCACCTCGTCCTCGGCGCCCCCGAAGGGACCCCCGTACGGCAGACCGGCTGGGCCGTCACCCCGGACGGCCCGCACGCCCAGCTCCACCCGGTCCACGGCTACCGGCCCGAGGTCCTCGAACTCCCCACCGGGCGGACCCTCCAGGGCCCCGGGACCCGCACCCTCGCCCTCCACGGCAGCACCCGCGGACCCGCCACGCTCTTCGTGGCCCTCGCCTCCCTGACCGCCGAACCCGACCCCGCCCCCGCGCCGGACCTCGCGCACGTCCGGGTCACGGGACCCCGCGCGCTCACCGTCACCTGGCGGAACGGCACCACCGCATACCTCGATCTCGACGAGCCCGGAGAACCGTCCCCCTCGTGACAGGGCTACTTCGGCCCGTACTTGCGGCCCGCCTTGGAGGAGACCCCGCCGAGCAGGCCGCGCGGCGCCAGCTTCACCACACCCATGAGGGCCTTGTAGCGGGGGTCCGGGATCGACAGCGTCCGCCCCCGGTCCAGGTCGGTCAGCGCCGCCGCCACCAGCTTGTCCGCGTCGAGCCACATCCAGCCCGGGATGTTGTCCGTGCCCATCCCGGCCCGCTCGTGGAACTCGGTCCGCACGAAGCCGGGGCAGAGCGCCATCATCCGCACCCCGCTGCCCGCGAGGTCCCGCGCCGCGCCCTGGGTGAACTGCACGACCCACGCCTTCGAGGCGCCGTAGGTGCCGCGGGGCAGGAAGGCCGCCACCGACGCCACGTTCACCACGGCGCCCCGGTGACGGCCCTTCATGGAGGCGGCGGCCGCCGAGGTCAGCCGCAGCACCGCCTCGCAGTGCACCGTCAGCATCTTCAGCTCGTCGGCCATGGAGACCTCGAGGAAACGGCCCTTGTTGCCGAAGCCCGCGTTGTTCACGAGCATGTCCACCGGCTGCTTCGGATCCGAGAGCCGCGCCTCGACGGCGGCGATGCCCTTCTCCTCGGAGAGGTCCGCCGCGAGCACCTCGGCCTCCACGCCGTGCCGGTCGTGCAGCTCGGTCGCCTGCTCCCGGAGCCGCTTCACGTCCCTCGCCACGAGCACGATGTCGTGGCCGTCCGCCGCCAGTCTCCGTGCGAAGGCGGCCCCGATGCCCGCGGTGGCTCCCGTAATCAGTGCAGTCGTCATACGGGCAACCTAGTGCCCCGCCCCGGAGCTACGCCTTGGCGTACTTCTCCGTGTACTGGCGGGCCAGCGCGAGGAGTCCCGACTCCATCCACTCGGCGGCGGCCAACGTGTCGGGCAGCAGGGCGCGTTCGGTGGTCGCGGCGCGGTGGAGCAGCGCCACGGTGACGGCGTGGTCCGGCCGGTGCAGCACCGTGATCGGGTCGCCGGCCCGCACCTCGCCCGGCACGATCACCCGCAGCAGCGCGCCCGGACCGGCCTCGGACCGGGTGAACCGCTTCACCCAGCCCTTCTCCTCGACGAAGCCCGCGAAGGTGCGGCACGGGATGCGGCCGCCGGTGACCTCCAGGACCACCTCCTCGCCGATCCGCCACCGCTCGCCGATCAGGGCCCCGTTCACGTCGAGGCCCCGGGTGGTGAGGTTCTCGCCGAAGGAGCCGTTGGCCAGCTCGCGTCCGAGCTCCTCCTCCCACAGGTCCATGTCCTCACGGGCGAAGGCGTACGCGGCCCGGTCGTCGCCGCCGTGGAAGCGCAGGTCGCAGACGGAGTCGCCGGCGACGCCGCTCGCCCCGACGCCGGGCGCGCCCGGCGCCTCGATCCGTACGGGCCCGTCCACGGGACGCTTGTCGATGCCCGTCATCCCCGAGGCGGCGTCCGTGTACTCCACGGCCCTGGCACGGCCCACATTCACACTCAGCAAGGTCATGTGGGCACCTTACGGGCGCCGATCTCAAAGGCGCTCGCCAGAATGAGCCGCTTCACCCAAGAGTCGCTTATGCTGGACGTATGATCGAGGCCCGCCACCTCCGCGTCCTGCGCGCCGTCGCCGCCACCGGCTCCTTCTCGGCCGCCGCGCGCGAACTCGGCTGCACCCAGCCCGCCGTCAGCCAGCAGATGAAGGCGCTGGAGACCTCCGCGGGCACGCCGCTGCTGATCCGTACGGGACGGGAGATGCGCCTCACCCAGGCCGGCGAGGTCCTGGTGCGCCACGCCTCCGGCATCCTCGCCGGGCTCACCGCCGCCGAGGAGGAGGTCGCGGCCATCGCCGGACTCCGGGCGGGCCGGGTCCGCCTGGTCTCGTTCCCGAGCGGCAGCTCCACCCTCGTGCCGACCGCGCTCGCCGCGCTGCGGGCCGCGCACCCCGGCACCCGGGTCTCCCTCGTCGAGGCCGAACCGCCGCGCTCGATCGAGATGCTCCGTGAGGGCGACTGCGACATCGCCCTGGCGTTCCGGTACGGGGCGGGGCAGGCCGAGTGGGACGACCTGGTGGTCCGCCCGCTCCTCGCCGACCGGCTCGTCGGCCTGGTGCCCGAGGGGCACCGGCTCGCCGACGCCGGGGCGGTCGGCATCGCGGAGCTCGCGGACGAGTCCTGGATCGCCGGCTGTCCGCGCTGCCGCCGTCAGCTCGTGGACGTCTGCGAGGACGCGGGCTTCACCCCCCGCATCGACTTCGCCACCGACGACTACCCGGCCGTCGTGGGCCTGGTCGGCGCCGGTCTGGGCGTCGCCGTCCTGCCGGAGCTGGCCATCGAGTCCGTACGGCCCAAGGGGGCGCGGACCGTGACCGTGGAGCCGGCCGTGGAGCGGGAGATCGTGGCCCTGACGCTGCCCGACCTCGCGCAGGTCCCGGCCGTCGCCGCCACCCTCGACGAGCTGATCCGCGCCGCCACGCGCGCGTGAGCGACGCGCGCGGGCGCGCGGTCCGGCCTCGGATGCCGCTCGGCCGGCTGCCGGTCAGCTGCTCAGGGCGTTGAAGAAACGTTCCTTCACATACGGTCCCCGATGGATGTCATCGACGTCATGGATGTCACGGACGCGGCGGACGCGGCCGGCGGGGAGGCCGGGGCCGTCGTGATCAGGCGATTGCGCGCGCGTCCCATGAGTTCTTCGCGTTCGTCCTCGGTGAGGCCGCCCCATACGCCGTAGGGCTCCCGCACGGCGAGTGCGTGTGCCGCGCACTCCGCGCGCACCGGGCACCGCATGCAGACCTCTTTCGCCGAGTTCTCACGCGCACTCCGTGCCGCGCCGCGCTCTCCCTCGGGGTGGAAGAACAGGGAGCTGTCGACCCCGCGGCAGGCCGCGAGCAGTTGCCAGTCCCACAGATCGGCGTTGGGTCCGGGAAGGCGGGAGAAATCTGCCATTGCGCTTGTCCCCTTGAAACCGTGTCGAACGGATAGGTGGGCGGGTGGATGGCTGATCGCCGGGGCTCCTCGGGTCCCGACAGGTCCGGTGGCTACACCTACTGTCGAAGTAGATGTAAATATGACTCATTGCGAATCTAGCCACAGACACTGCGAAAAGGGAAGAAAACCCGCTAAATGGGGCATAGCTTTCGATGTTGGGACGAACGACCTGCGACACTCTCCTCCGCGCACGACCCCTCACGTAGAGTGCCGAAGACGCCGTCCGACCCGTAACTCTTTCGAGTGACCGTCGTTGAGAGTGCGGAGGCGGTTGAAAGAACAAGCGATCGGGCAAACGTCCGAGAGCGTCAACCGCACAGGTGACGATACGTACAGCCCTGGAGGCTCAAGGTGACGCGCAACAGCTGCGAGAGCCGCGGAGGTCAGTCATGACATCCGTCCTCGTCTGCGACGACTCCCCGCTTGCCCGAGAGGCGCTCCGCCGCGCGGTCGCGACCGTGCCCGGCGTCGAGCGCGTGACCACAGCGGCCAACGGCGAGGAAGTCCTCCGCCGCTGGGGCGCGGACCGCTCGGACCTGATTCTGATGGACGTGCGCATGCCCGGACTGGGCGGCGTGGAGACCGTCCGCCGGCTGCTGTCCGCGGACCCCGGCGCCCGCATCATCATGCTCACCGTCGCCGAGGACCTCGACGGCGTCGCCCTCGCGGTCGCCGCGGGCGCCCGTGGCTACCTGCACAAGGACGCCTCGCGCGCCGAGCTGCGGGCCACGGTCACCCAGGCGCTCGCCGACCCGACCTGGCGGCTCGCCCCCCGCCGCCTCCGTTCGGCCGAGATGGGCGCCGCGCCCACCCTCACCGCGCGCGAGATCCAGGTCCTCGAAGGCATGAGCCACGGCCGGTCCAACGCGGAGATCGGGCGCGAGCTCTTCCTCTCCGAGGACACGGTCAAGACCCACGCCCGGCGCCTCTTCAAGAAGCTCGGCGCCTCCGACCGCGCGCACGCCGTCGCGCTCGGATTCCGCTGGGGCCTGGTCCGCTGAATCGCAGGTCACCTGCCGTCTCCCCGTCCTCGCCCGCGTCCGTCGTGGGGTGGACGGGGTGGGCTTGTGTCACTTCCCCGCGGAATGCCGCATCCTTGAGATGTGGAGTTCCTCGGGGACGAGTCGATCGAGCGGGAGGGGAGGGCGCGGGAGATGAGTACCGGCGCACCTGCTCATAACGCTTCGGTGCACAACTACGGACGCGGTGCCACGAACGCCGAGGCGTCGGGGCACCATGGAGCGATGCGCGACGACGAGACCGTGGGTACCCCCATGCCTGCCGGGCAGGGGGAGATCGGCGCGCTCGTGCACCGCGCGGTCGACGGCGACGCGCAGGCCACGCACGACCTGCTCGCGCGCGTCCACCCGCTCGCCCTGCGGTACTGCCGCACCCGCCTCAACCGGCTGCCGGGCGACGCCCGGCACTTCGTCGAGGACCTCGCCCAGGAGGTCTGCGTCGCCGTCCTGATGGCGCTCCCGCGCTACAAGGACACGGGCAGGCCCTTCGAGGCCTTCGTCTTCGCCATCGCCGGACACAAGGTCGCCGACCTCCAGCGGGCCGCCATGCGGCACCCGGGGTCCACCGCCGTGCCCTCGGACGAGATGCCCGAGCGGCCCGACGACTCCCTCGGCCCCGAGGAGCGCGCCCTGCTCAGCGACGACGCCGAGTGGGCCAAGAAGCTGCTCGCCAACCTCCCGGAGAACCAGCGCGAACTGCTCGTGCTGCGGGTCGCGGTCGGACTGACCGCCGAGGAGACCGGCCAGATGCTCGGCATGTCCCCGGGCGCCGTCCGCGTCGCACAGCACCGCGCCCTCAGCCGGCTCCGCGCACTGGCCGAGCAGTAAGCCTTGCCGGGCGTCGTCGTCCCTTTCGTACACGTGCGAACGTCCAAAGCTTGCCGCTGATCTTGATCGTGGAATGAGACACGGCTCAGGCCCGTTAGCATGGACATCCCGCACCGATCAAGGCCATTTGGGAAGGTGTCATGACTGCCAACGTCGACGGAGTGCCCGAGAAATTCGCGACACTCGGGCTGACCTACGACGACGTGCTGCTCCTGCCCGGCGCGTCCGACATGGCGCCCGACCAGATCGACACCGCCTCGTACATCTCGAAGAACGTGCGGGTGAACATCCCGCTCCTCTCCGCCGCGATGGACAAGGTCACCGAGTCCCGCATGGCGATCGCCATGGCGCGACAGGGCGGTGTCGGTGTGCTGCACCGCAACCTCTCCATCGCCGACCAGGCCAACCAGGTCGACCTCGTGAAGCGCTCCGAGTCCGGCATGGTCTCGGACCCGATCACGGTCCACCCGGACGCCACGCTCGCCGAGGCCGACGCGATCTGCGCCAAGTTCCGCATCAGCGGCGTCCCGGTCACCGACCCGGCCGGCAAGCTGCTCGGCATCGTCACCAACCGCGACATGGCCTTCGAGTCGGACCGCAGCCGCCAGGTGCGCGAGGTCATGACCCCGATGCCGCTGGTCACGGGCAAGGTCGGCATCTCCGGCGTGGACGCCATGGAGCTGCTGCGCCGCCACAAGATCGAGAAGCTGCCGCTCGTCGACGAGGCCGGCATCCTCAAGGGCCTCATCACGGTCAAGGACTTCGTCAAGGCCGAGAAGTACCCGAACGCCGCCAAGGACAAGGCGGGCCGCCTCCTCGTCGGCGCGGCCGTCGGTGTCGCCGGTGACGCGTACGAGCGCGCCCAGGCCCTGATCGAGGCGGGCGTCGACTTCATCGTCGTCGACACCGCCCACGGCCACTCCCGCCTGGTCGGCGACATGGTCGCCAAGATCAAGTCGAACTCCTCCGTCGACGTCATCGGCGGCAACATCGCCACCCGCGACGGCGCCCAGGCGCTCATCGACGCCGGTGTCGACGGCATCAAGGTCGGCGTCGGCCCGGGCTCCATCTGCACCACCCGCGTGGTCGCCGGCATCGGCGTCCCGCAGGTCACCGCGATCTACGAGGCCTCCCTCGCCGCCAAGGCGGCCGGCGTCCCGGTCATCGGCGACGGCGGTCTGCAGTACTCCGGCGACATCGCGAAGGCCCTCGTCGCCGGCGCCGACACGGTGATGCTCGGCTCGCTGCTCGCGGGCTGCGAGGAGTCCCCGGGCGAGCTGCTCTTCATCAACGGCAAGCAGTTCAAGTCGTACCGCGGCATGGGCTCGCTCGGCGCCATGCAGTCCCGTGGCGAGCAGCGCTCCTTCTCCAAGGACCGCTACTTCCAGGAGGGCGTCGCCTCCGACGAGAAGCTCGTGCCCGAGGGCATCGAGGGCCAGGTGCCCTACCGCGGCCCGCTCTCGGCCGTCGTCCACCAGCTGGTGGGCGGTCTGCGTCAGTCGATGTTCTACGTCGGCGGCCGCACCGTGCCGGAGCTCCAGGCGAACGGCCGCTTCGTCCGGATCACCTCGGCGGGCCTCAAGGAGAGCCACCCGCACGACATCCAGATGACGGTCGAGGCGCCGAACTACAGCAGGAAGTAACACAGCGCGACGCGAGGGGGCGGTTCCGGCATGTGGCCGGAGCCGCCCCTCACGCTTGTGTCGGGGATACTGGTAGGCGCAGACGTAGAGGGAAAGGCCACACATCGTGACTGAGATCGAGATCGGGCGCGGCAAGCGCGGCCGCAGGGCGTACGCGTTCGACGACATCGCCGTCGTGCCGAGCCGGCGCACCCGGGACCCGAAGGAGGTCTCGATCGCCTGGCAGATCGACGCCTACCGCTTCGAGCTCCCCTTCCTGGCCGCCCCGATGGACTCGGTCGTCTCGCCGCAGACCGCCATCCGCATCGGTGAGCTGGGCGGCCTCGGCGTCCTGAACCTGGAGGGTCTCTGGACCCGGTACGAGGACCCGCAGCCGCTCCTCGACGAGATCGCCGAGCTGGACGAGGCGACCGCGACCCGCCGTCTGCAGGAGATCTACGCCGCCCCGATCAAGGAAGAGCTGATCGGGCAGCGCATCAAGGAGGTGCGCGACTCCGGCGTCGTCACCGCCGCCGCGCTCTCCCCGCAGCGCACCGCCCAGTTCTCCAAGGCCGTCGTCGACGCGGGCGTGGACATCTTCGTCATCCGCGGCACGACGGTCTCCGCCGAGCACGTCTCGGGCGCGGCCGAGCCGCTGAACCTGAAGCAGTTCATCTACGAACTGGACGTCCCGGTCATCGTCGGCGGCTGCGCCACGTACACCGCGGCCCTGCACCTGATGCGCACCGGCGCGGCCGGCGTGCTGGTCGGCTTCGGCGGCGGCGCCGCGCACACCACCCGTAACGTCCTCGGCATCCAGGTCCCGATGGCGACCGCGGTCGCCGACGTGGCCGCGGCCCGCCGCGACTACATGGACGAGTCCGGCGGCCGGTACGTGCACGTGATCGCCGACGGCGGTGTCGGCTGGTCCGGCGACCTGCCGAAGGCGATCGCCTGCGGCGCCGACGCGGTCATGATGGGCTCCCCGCTGGCCCGCGCCACGGACGCGCCCGGCAAGGGCCACCACTGGGGCATGGAGGCCGTCCACGAGGACGTGCCGCGCGGCAAGCTGGTCGACCTGGGCATCGTCGGCACCACCGAGGAGATCCTCGCGGGCCCGTCGCACATCCCGGACGGCTCCATGAACTTCTTCGGCGCCCTGCGCCGCGCGATGGCCACCACGGGCTACAGCGAGCTCAAGGAGTTCCAGCGCGTCGAGGTCACCGTCGCGGACGCCCAGCACAAGCGCTGACGCCCCGCCCCGAAGGGCCCCGCACCCGTCTCGGTGCGGGGCCCTTCGGCGTCCTCAGAGCCGGTGCGCGGCTCCCGCGGGGGTGGCGCCGCGGGTGTCGAGGAGGAGCTGGGCCTTCACCGAGAGGCCCTGGAGGTCGTACGTGCGGTGGTGCTGGAGCAGCACCGTCAGGTCGGCGTGGGCCGCGGCCTCGTAGAGGGAGTCGGCGCGCGGGACGGGGAGGTCACGGACGCGCCAGTCGGGGACGTGGGGGTCGTGGTAGCTGACGGCCGCGCCCAGGTCCATGAGGCGGCGGGCGATCTCGTCGGCGGGGGCGCCCTGACGGTCGGGCAGGTCGGGCTTGTACGTGATGCCCAGCAGCAGGATCCGGGCGCCGCGGGCCGATTTCCCGTGCTCGTTGAGGAGGGTGGCGGCGCGCTGGACGACGTACTGCGGCATGCGCTCGTTGACCTGGCCGGCGAGTTCGACGAGGCGCAGCGGCCGGTGGGCGCCGACGGTGTCGACGGGGACGCCGTGGCCGCCGACGCCGGGTCCCGGGCGGAAGGCCTGGAAGCCGAAGGGCTTGGTCTCGGCGCAGCGGATGACGTCCCACAGGTCGACGCCCAGTTCGTGGCAGAGCACCGCCATCTCGTTGACCAGGGCGATGTTGACGTGCCGGAAGTTGGTCTCCAGGAGCTTGACCGTCTCCGCCTCGCGGGGGCCACGCGCGCGTACCACCTTGTCGGTGAGCCGGCCGTAGAAGGCGGCCGCCGCCTCGGTGCAGGCCGGGGTGAGGCCGCCGATCACCTTGGGGGTGCCGGCGTAGCCGTGGGTGCGGCTGCCGGGGTCGAGCCGGCCAGGGGAGTACGCGAGGTGGAAGTCCCGCCCCGCGCGCAGGCCGGAACCCGCCTCCAGGACCTCGCGGAGGAGGCCCTCGGTGGTGCCCGGGGGGACCGGGGACTCCAGGAGGACGGTGGTGTGGGGGCGGAGCCGGGCGGCGAGGGCGCGGGCGGCGTCGGTGACGGCGGTGAGGTCGAGGGTCCGGTCGGGGCCGGGTGAGGTCGGGGCGCAGAGGACGGCGGTGCGGACCCGGCCGAGTTCGGCGGGGTTGGTGGTCGGCCGGAAGCCTCCCGAGAGCATCCGGCGGATCTCGGGGGCGGTGAGGGAGCCGTCGACGGGGGAGCGGCCGGCGGCGAGTTCGGCGACGGGGCGGGGGTCGGTGTCGTAGCCGATGGTGTCGATGCCTGCGGAGGTGGCGGCCTGGGCCAGGGGGAGTCCGTGGTGGCCGAGGCCGATGACGGCGAGGTCAGCGGGCATGGGGGGTGGGCCGTCCTTCCCAGTAGCCGGAGGGGGCGCGGGGCGCAAGCCCGGTGGACAGAACGGGTCGAGCGCAATGTCAGACTAGGCGTAAATATGACCGATATGCGGCATTGTGGGGCCGAAGGTCGCCGAGTGTTATCCACAGGTCGGCCGCGAGGCGGTGGCTGAAGTCACCGGACCGGGCCAGAATCGAGCTGTGAGCCGGACCACACGGGCCCGGTTCGTGCGGCCTGCGGAGTGCGACGTGCGGCGTGCGGTTCGTGTGCGTACGGCCGGTGCGGGACAGACGGGGGACGACGGGAGGCAGCAGCGTGAGGACAGCGACACTGGGACCCGCCGAGCGCGCCGAGGCGCTCGCGGCCATGGCCGGGCGAGAACTCGACGTGCTGGTCGTCGGCGCCGGAGTCGTCGGCGCCGGAACAGCCCTCGACGCCGTCACGAGAGGACTCTCCACCGGCATCGTGGAAGCCCGCGACTGGGCGTCGGGCACCTCCAGCAGGTCCAGCAAGCTCATCCACGGCGGCCTGCGCTATCTGGAGATGCTGGACTTCGCCCTCGTCCGGGAGGCCCTCAAGGAGCGCGGACTCCTCCTGGAGCGGCTCGCGCCCCACCTGGTGAAGCCGGTCCCCTTCCTCTACCCGCTCCAGCACCAGGGCTGGGAGCGGTTCTACGCCGGCTCCGGAGTCGCGCTGTACGACGCGATGTCCCTCTCCTCCGGCCACGGCCGCGGACTCCCCGTCCACCGGCACCTCTCCCGCAAGGGCGCCCTGCGGGTCGCGCCCTGCCTGAAGAAGGACGCCCTGGTCGGCGCCCTCCAGTACTACGACGCCCAGATGGACGACGCCCGTTTCGTCACCACCCTCGTGCGGACCGCCGCCTCCTACGGCGCGCTCGCCGCAAGCCGGGCCCGGGTCATCGGCTTCCTCCGCGAGGGCGAGCGGGTCGTCGGCGCGCGCGTCCAGGACGTCGAGGCCGGCGAGGCGTACGAGATCAGGGCCCGGCAGATCGTCAACGCCACCGGAGTGTGGACCGACGACACCCAGGCCCTCATCGGGGAGCGCGGCCAGTTCCACGTCCGCGCCTCCAAGGGCATCCACCTCGTCGTGCCCAAGGACCGCATCCACTCGACCACCGGACTGATCCTCCGCACCGAGAAGTCCGTGCTGTTCGTCATCCCCTGGGGACGGCACTGGATCGTCGGCACCACCGACACCGACTGGGACCTCGACAAGGCCCACCCCGCCGCCTCCAGCGCCGACATCGACTACCTCCTGGAGCATGTGAACACCGTGCTCGCCACCCCGCTCACGCGGGACGACGTCCAGGGCGTCTACGCGGGCCTGCGGCCCCTGCTCGCCGGCGAGTCCGACGCGACCAGCAAGCTCTCCCGTGAGCACACCGTCGCCCACCCGGTCCCCGGCCTCGTGGTCGTCGCCGGCGGCAAGTACACGACGTACCGCGTGATGGCGAAGGACGCCGTCGACGAGGCGGTGCACGGACTCGACCTGCGCGTCGCCCCGTGCGTCACCGAGGACACGCCGCTGCTCGGCGCCGAGGGCTACCGCGCCCTGTGGAACGCCCGGGCGAGGATCGCCGCGAGAACCGGCCTGCACGTCGTCAGGGTCGAACATCTCCTCAACCGCTACGGCTCCCTGACGGAGGAGATCCTCGACCTGATCGCGGCCGACCCCTCCCTCGGCGAACCCCTCGCGGCGGCCGACGACTACCTGCGCGCCGAGATCGTCTACGCCGCCTCGCACGAGGGCGCCCGCCACCTGGACGACGTCCTCACCCGCAGGACCAGGATCTCCATCGAGACCTTCGACCGGGGCACGCTCAGCGCCCGCGAGTGCGCCGAACTCATGGCGCCCGTCCTCGGCTGGGACGACCGCCAGATCGAGAAGGAGGTCGAGCACTACGAGAAGAGGGTGGAGGCGGAGCGGGAGTCGCAGCGGCAGCCCGACGACCTGACGGCCGACGCCGCACGGCTCGGGGCACCCGACATCGTGCCCCTCTGAAAGGGCGTCCGGGGTCCTCCTCCGGGGGGAACCTCGGAGCCGTACGGGGGCGTCGTATCCCGCAGTGCGGACCCGGGGGCGCCACCCGCCCCGAGGTGAGGGACAATGGCCTCTCTTCCAGGGCGGGTTACCGCATCGCGCGGGAAGCGGCAGACGCGGCGAAGATCAGGGATCGCAGAGGGGACGCATGTCGGAGGCGGAGCAGTCGCGGGACAAGGCGAGGGACCCCAGGCGGGACGCCGCCGCGGGGGCCGCGACCGACGGCGACCGAGGAGCGGTTCCGGCCGCGCGTGAGCCGGAGCGGGGCGCGGAGGACGCGCAGGTCAGCCAGGATGCGCAGGCCCCGGAGGGGGCGCGCGAACCGGAGCGGGACGGCACGGGCGGGAAGCCCGCGGACGCCGCGGGGAGCCCTGCGGCACCCGTGGGCGGCCGGGCCGACCAGAACGTGAAGGACCCTCAGGACACGCCCCCTGAGGGGTCCGCGGGGACGGGCGGGAGCGGGGCCGGCGGTGACGACGCCGTCGGCGCCGGGCGGCTGCGCGGCACCGAGCCCTCGACCGGACGGGCCGGCTTCGGCGCCGGGGACGGCGACGGCGAGAGCGACCGCCGTACGGGCGCCGCCACCGCGCGCGGTGGCGACAGGTTCCGCAAGGAGCCCGTCGGCGAGGGCCGGCTGCTCGCCGGGCGCTACCGGCTCGGCGTCGTCCTCGGGCGCGGCGGCATGGGCACCGTGTGGCGCGCCGTGGACGAGACCCTCGGCCGCACCGTCGCGGTCAAGGAGCTCCGCTTCCCCACGAGCATCGACGAGGACGAGAAGCGACGCCTCATCACCCGGACCCTGCGCGAGGCGAAGGCCATCGCCCGGATCCGCAACAACGGCGCCGTCACCGTGTACGACGTCGTCGACGAGGACGACCGTCCGTGGATCGTCATGGAGCTCATCGAGGGCAAGTCCCTCGCGGACGCCGTCCGTGAGGACGGCACGCTCACGCCCCGGCGCGCCGCCGAGGTCGGCCTCGCCATCCTCGACGTGCTGCGCTCGGCGCACCGCGAGGGCATCCTGCACCGCGACGTGAAGCCGTCCAACGTGCTGATCGCCGACGACGGCCGGGTCGTCCTCACCGACTTCGGCATCGCCCAGGTGGAGGGCGACCCCTCGATCACCTCCACCGGCATGCTCGTCGGCGCCCCCTCGTACATCTCCCCGGAGCGCGCCCGCGGCCACAAGCCCGGTCCGGCCGCCGACCTGTGGTCGCTGGGCGGTCTCATCTACGCGGCGGTCGAGGGCAGCCCGCCGTACGACAAGGGCTCCGCGATCGCCACCCTCACGGCGGTCATGACCGAGCCGGTCGACCCGCCGAAGAACGCCGGTCCCGAGCTGGAGCAGGTCATCTACGGCCTGCTGGCCAAGGATCCGGCCCAGCGGCTCGACGACGCCCGCGCCCGGGTCCTGCTGCGCGCCGTGCTCGACGCGCCCGAGGCGCCGCCCGCCGTGTCGCCCGAGGTCACCACCGTCGTACCGCTGCCGCCGCGCCCCGAGCGGGCTCCGGCGACTCAGGCGGCCGACAAGGGCCCCGACGTCGCCGCCGAGCGGATGCGGGGCGCGCTGAACTCCGTACGGAACGCGGCGGCTTCCGTGAAGGCCGAGCCGAAGCCGGCAGCCAGGCCGGCGACCGAGCCGCTGCGGGGCGGCGGCAGGCCGGCCCCGGCGCGGGCACCGCTGACCGACGTCGTGCCGCGCCGCACGCTGGTGATCATCGCGGCGGTCGCCGTCCTCGCCGTGCTCGGGACGATCCTCGCGGTCTCCCTCGGCGGCGGAGGCGACGAGGGCAACCAGGGCAAGGGCGACGGAGGCACCACGGCCTCGGCCGGTGCCTCGGCCGGCGGCGACGGCTCCGGCGGCGCCCAGAACTCCGGCGGGAACGGCGGCGCCCAGGGCCAGTCCTCGGGCGGCACCGGCCAGCAGGGCGGAGTGCAGCCCGGCGACAACGGCGGCACGGGTTCCACCGGCGGCGACGGCACCACGACGGGCTCCACCACGGGCTCCACGGACGGGCAGAACGGCACCACGCCCTCCGGGAAGCCCGGCGGCTCGACCGGCACCCGGCTGCCCTCCGGCTACACCCTCGTCACCAACGGCAAGTTCCACTTCTCGATGGCCCTGCCCGCGAACTTCACGCTCCGCTCGATCCCGGGCTACGACCTCGGCGGGATCTTCAGCGAGAGCGGCGGCTTCCCGCGCGTCCAGGTCGACTACAACGACAGCCCCAAGGACAACGCGGCGAGCGCCTGGGAGCTGGCCAGGTACGGCGTGGCCGCCACCAGCCAGGACTACCGGCACATCGGGATACGGCCGGTCCCCTACAAGGGCTACCCGACGGTCGCCGACTGGGAGTTCGAGCGCACGCAGAAGGGCATCCGCGTGCACGTGCTCAACCGGGGCTTCAAGGTGGACGCCACGCACGGCTACTCCATCATGGTCAGCTGCGCCGCGGACGAGTGGAACGGCGCGGAGTGCAGGACGCTGCGGGAGACGGCGTTCGCCACGTTCAGCCCCAAGGACTGACGCCGCCACGTATCGTGAGGTTCGCGGACCGAAAGCAGCCGAACAGAGCCGACAACTGCGTGGTACCGGACCGGAACTGACGGACTCGTGTGATCCCGCCCGATCCCGAGGGATCCGCGGGTCCACGGGGACAGCGTGCGCGCGTGGGGAGGCGTCGTGGACGACTACGCGGGAAGGGTGCTCGCCGACCGCTACCGCCTGCCCCTGCCGCCGGCGGACGCCGACGCGTACGAACCGGTCGAGACGCGCGCCTTCGACACGTACAGCGGGCAGGAGGTCCTGGTCCGCCAGGTGCCGCTGCCCGAGTTCGTCGACGCCGAGGTCCTCGACGGCCCGGGCGGCACCGCCGGCTCCCCCGGCGGCACGGGCGCGGCCACCCGCCGGCCCGCCGAGCCCGTCGTGCGCCGCGCGATCGAGGCGGCCCAGGCCGCCGCGCAGATCCCCGACCATCCCCTGCTCGACCAGGTCTTCGACGTCTTCGCCGAGGCCGGCTCCCTGTGGATAGTGAGCGAGCGCGTGGCGGCCCGGCCGCTGGCCGCGCTCCTCGCCGAGCGGCCCCTCAACCCGTACCGCGCGGCCGAGATAGGCGCCGACGTCCTCACCGCGCTGCGCGCCCTCCACGCCCACGGCTGGGTCCACCGGAACATCACCGCGCGGACGGTGCTCGTCTGCGACGACGGCCGCGTGGTCCTCAGCGGCCTCGCCGTGGGCGCCGCCGAGGAGGCCCTCTGCGGATACGCGCCGGTCCCGGACGAGACCGACGCGTTCGCGCCGCCTCCGACCGCCGAACGGGACGACCCGGAGCCGGAGGAGGAGTACGGGCCGGATCCGGGGTCGTACGGGCCGGAGCCGTATGAGCCGGATGCGTACGGGCCGGAGGCGTACGGGGCGGGGACGTCGGCGTCCGAGGTGTACGAGCCGGAGGTGTACGAGCCGGAGGTGTACGAGGCCGCGGTGTACGAGCGGGCGACGTACCTGCCCGAGCCGTACGCGGTCGAGCCCGCCCCGGCGTACGAGTCCGAGGGGTACGAGGTCGAGGCGTACGGCTCCGAGCCGTACGAGGTCGAGGCGTACGAGGAGCCCGACGGCGAGCCGTACACGGCTGGATCCGACCGTCCGCTGGACCCGGACCCGGACCCCGACGACACCGGTTCCCGCACCACCGGGTCCCCCGACCCCTACGGCTCCGACCCCTACGGCTCCGATCCCTACGGGCGGGCCGCGGCCGCCGCCGAGACGCAGCCCGCGGTCACCCCGCCCACCGCCGATGTGCGGGCCGCGCGGGCCGGGGCCATCGCCGCGTACCGGGCCGGTGCCCGGGCCGCCGCCCGGCTCGGCGAGACCGGGGCCCTCCCCGCCCAGCGCCCCGCGCCGTCCGAGACGCCCGAGCCACCCCCGCCGCCGACCGCGCAGGCGTCCGGCGCGCCCGAGCCGCAGTGGTGGGCGCGGGTCGCGGAGGAGGACGAGGACGAGGACGACGGCGACGAGCCGTACGGCGGCGGCCCCGGGAGCGGCCCGCCGCCGCGCGTGATGCTGACCGGCAGCTGGAGCGACGGCCCGCACGCGTCCCGGGACGGCTCGGGGCCGGTCCCGGCCGGTGGCAGCCCCGTTCTGCCCGGTTCGGGCCGCCCGGCCCTGCCCGCCGGGTACACGGCGGCGACCCCGGACCCGGCGCGCCTCCCGGCCCCCGTCCCTCCCACGGACGACGCGCGGGTCGCGATCCCGGCCCAGGCGTACCGGGGCCCGACGACACGGCTCGCCGCCGAACGGGCGCGCCAGACCCGGATCGCGGTCGTCGGCACGGTGACCGAGCGCTGGGCGCCGGAGCAGGCGGGACCGGTGCACGAGAACTGGCGCCTCGCCCCGCCCATCGGCCCCGCGACCGACCTGTGGGCGCTCGGGGCACTCCTCTACCGGGCCGTCCAGGGCCATGCCCCGTACCCCGAGGACAGCGCCGCCGAGCTCGTCCAGCTGGTCTGCGCCGAGCCCCCGGCCTTCGCCGAGGAGTGCGGGCCCCTGCGGCCCGTCGTGGAGTCCCTGCTGCGCCAGGACCCCACGGAGCGCCCCGACTTCGAGGAGCTGCGCGGCTGGCTGCGGTCCCTGGTCCGCTCCGCTCCGGAGCCGGACGCCGGGCTCGGAGTCGTACCGCTGCCCTCGTTCGACGAGGCGCGGCTGCCGATCGTGCGCCGGCGCGGCGAGCTCGTGCGCCGGTGGCGCGGGAGGGCGGGGGCGGGCCGCCACCGGCACAAGCGCGGCAAGGACCCGCGTCCCGCCGCCCTGCACGAGGCCCCGGGCGCCTTCGGGCAGGATCCCGAACACGACCAAGAGTTCGGCGCCGCGTACGGGCAGGAGCAGGGCGCCGAGTACGGTCAGGCGGGCCAGGAGTACGGGCACGCGCGCGTACAGCCGGATTACCGCGAGGAGTTCCGGGGGGAGTTCGACGAGGAGTTCCCTCGGCACGCCCCCCGCGCCCCCCGCGCCCCCCGCGCCCCGCGCCGCTCCGCGCGCCCCTCGTCCTCCCGTACGCCGGGCTCTCGGGGTTCTCAGGGTTCCCCCCGCTCCCTGGGCCGTACGCTCCTGATCCTCGTTTTCCTGCTGCTCGCCGGAGCCGTCGCGTACGCCGTCCTGTTCCTGCCCGGAGAGGGGGAGCAGGCCCGTACGCCGACCACCCCCACGACCGGCCCGCCCGCCGAACCGACCGCGAACCCGACCGCGAACCCGACGGCGCGGCCGTCCGCCAGGCCGTCCACGGGACCGGCCACGAAACCGCCCACCACCCCGCCCCCGGCGGACCCTTCGGATCCCATGCTCTCCTTCGGGTACGAGTTGCGGCAGGACCCGGAGGGCTTCCGGATCGGGGTCCCGAAGGGATGGCGGCGCTCCCCGATCAACGACGCCGGACAAGTCCGTTTCAGCGACGGCGACTTCACGATGATCGTCGTCCCCGGCCGGGACAGCGTCAGGGACAACGGCTCGGACCCGCTGGAGTACCAGAGCACCAGGGAGCGCGAGACGGAGCCGTTCCGTGCGACCAGCTGGTCGGTGGTGGAGAAGGCGCGCCGGGTGGACATCGGGCGGACGCCGACGGCCGAGGGGATCTACACCTGGCCGGACAGCACGGGCCGGCAGGTGTTCGTGCGCAACCTCGTCCTGATCGACGGCGGTCGGTACCACGTCGTACAGGTCATCGGTCCGGAGAGCGAGCGCGACAAGGTCTCCGCGATATACGAGGAGGCCGTGAAGGGGTTCCGTCCGGCGCGCTGACGCGTGAGTCCCACCGGCCTCCGGTCACAGTGCTGTTCCTATGACCGCCCCGAGGTTCCGCCGCCCGTACCCCCCTCCGTAACCTGGCATCAGAAGGAACGGGCGGGGGCAAGTGGAACATTCTCAGGACACAGGAGCGGGCCTGCTGCTCGCCGGGCGCTACCGGCTGGGCGAGTCCATCGGGCGCGGCGGCATGGGCAAGGTCTGGCGCGCGCACGACGAGGTGCTGCATCGCGTGGTGGCGGTGAAGGAGTTGACGGCGGGCCGGTTCGTGGCCGAGGCCGACCGGCTCGTCCTGCACGCCCGCACGCAGAAGGAGGCGCGGGCCGCCGCCCGGATCACCCACCCGGGCGTGGTGACCGTCCACGACGTCCTGGAACACGACAACCGTCCGTGGATCGTGATGCAGTACGTCGACGGGCCCTCGCTCGCCGACGCCGCCAAGGAGGCCGGCACCATCGAGCCCCGCGAGGCGGCCAGGATCGGGCTGCACGTGGTCGGCGCGCTGCGTGCCGCGCACGCGGCCGGGGTGCTGCACCGGGACGTCAAGCCGGGCAACGTGCTGCTCGCGCGCGACGGGCGCGTCCTCATCACCGACTTCGGCATCGCGGCGATCGAGGGAGACTCCACGATCACCCGGACGGGTGAGATCGTCGGCTCCATCGACTACCTGGCGCCCGAGCGGGTGCAGGGCGGCGACCCGGGGCCCGCCTCCGACCTGTGGTCCCTCGGTGCCACGCTCTACACGGCGGTCGAGGGCACCTCGCCGTTCCGCCGCACCTCCCCGATCAGCACCATGCAGGCCGTGGTGGCCGAGGAGCCGCCGCACCCGGAGAAGGCGGGCCCGCTGGCCTCCGTCATCGTGGCCCTGCTGCGCAAGGACCCGGCGCAGCGGCCGCGCGCGGACGAGGCCGAGCGGATGCTGCTCGACGCGATGGAGGGGCGCGCGCCGACGGCCGCCCAGGCGTACGTCCCGACGCAGCGCGTGGCCCGGGAGGAGCTGGACTCGGCGGCGTCCGCGCATGCGGCGGACGGTACGGAGCCGGGCGCGGGGACCGGGACGGAGAGCCTCACGGGCGGACCCGTGAAGGCCACCGCGCAATGGCCCCACCAGCCCCAGCCGGCGCACCAGGCCCACCAGCCCCAGCCGGCGCACCAGGCCCACCAGCCCCAGCCGGCGCACCAGGCCCACCAGCCCCAGCCGGCCCACCAGGCCCACCAGCCTCAGTCGGCCCATGGATCCCACCAGCCTCCCGGGCCGCACTCCACCCTCGTTCCCGGCTCCCCGGCCCCCTCCGGTCGTGGCCGCTGGCGTTCCGCCGTGCTCGCGGCGGTGCTCGCCGGCATCGTCGCCGGCGGTGCCGTGTTCGCCGCCATGAACTACGCGGGCGGCGACCGCGAGCCCCGCGGCGACGGCGGACGCACCTCCGCTCCCGCCACCAAGGTCGCGGGGGACGGCGTCCCGGCCGGCTGGCACCGCGTCGACGACCCGAAGGGCTTCAGCCTCCTCGTGCCGGACGGCTGGAAGCGGCAGACGGAGGGCGACCAGGTGGACTACACCCCGGACAACGGCCGCCACCGCATCCGGATCAGCATCGACAAGAGCCCCGACTTCGAGAACCCGTACATGCACGCCATCGACCTGGAGCGGGTCCTGGAGCGGCGCATGAACTACAAGCGGGTCAAGCTCAACCAGACCACCTATCGGGACCAGGTCCGCTCCTGCCTCTGGGAGTTCACCTGGACCGAGAAGAAGGACTTCCCGGGTCCGCGGCACGCGATCGACCAGATGTACTACGAGGACGACGGCACCGAGTACGCGATCTACATGTCCTCGCCGGAGTCCAGCTGGGAGAAGACCCGGGAGCAGTTCGACATCGTCGTCCAGCACTGGCGCGCGCCGGGGGACTGAAGGGGCGGAGAAATCTCCGCGCTCGGGCCCCGTCGGCCGTAAGCCGCTGATCAGGGCTTATGTGCCAGTGATCGCTGGCGTGATGTGTGGAGAGCTTGAAAACGCGTTACCGACGGGTACCCAAAGGTCGGAACGCGGCCTACCCTCGGGCTCATGACGGACTCGCAGGCCCCCGCCGCCCCCACGGTTCCCGCCGACACCGCCGCCGAGGCGGCCCGCCCGGCCGCCCCCGCGGGCGCGACCAACCCGGTCGCGCCCACGCCGGCCGGCGTGCGGACCGCCGCCGACGTCGTGACGCCCGAACTGGTCGCCCGGCTCACGCGCGGCGTCGTCGGCTCCGGCCGCACCGCCAACCACACCCCGTTCACCGGGGAGAAGCTGGCGGACCTGCCCGAGTCCACCCCCGAGGACGTCGCCGAGGCCTTCACGCGCGCGCGTGCCGCCCAGGCCGCCTGGGCCGCCACCCCCGTCCGCGCCCGCGCCGCCGTCCTCCTGCGCTTCCACGACCTCGTCCTCCAGCGGCAGGCCGAGGTCCTCGACCTCATCCAGCTGGAGACCGGCAAGGCCCGCCTGCACGCGCACGAGGAGGTGCAGGCAGTGGCCGTCGCCGCCCGGCACTACGGCCGCAGGGCCTCCGCCTACCTCCGCGCCAAGCGGCACACCGGCGTCGTCCCGACCCTCACCAAGGTCACCGAGCTGCGCCAGCCGCGCGGGGTCGTCGGTCAGATCGCCCCCTGGAACTACCCCCTGGAGCTCTCCGTCGGCGACGCGCTCCCCGCCTTCGTCTCGGGCAACGCCGTCGTCATGAAGCCCGACACGGAGACCGCGCTCACCGCGCTCTGGGCCCGTGACCTGCTCGTCGAGGCCGGTCTGCCCGCCGAGGTCTTCCAGGTCGTCCTCGGCGAGGGCCCGGTCGTCGGCCCCGAGGTCGTCGCCCACGCCGACTACGTCTCCTTCACCGGCTCCACCCGCACCGGCCGCGAGGTCGCCCGCGGCGCCGCCGCCCGGCTCGTCGGCGTCTCCCTCGAACTCGGCGGCAAGAACGCGATGCTCGTCCTGAAGGACGCCGACGTCGAGAAGGCCGCCGCCGGAGCCGTCCGCGCCTGCTTCTCCTCCGCCGGACAGCTCTGCATCTCCATCGAGCGGCTCTACGTGCACGAGTCGATCGCCGACGCCTTCCTGGAGCGCTTCGCCGCCCGCACCCGGGCCATGCGCCTCGGCAGCGCCCTCGCGTACGGGGCGGACATGGGCTCCCTCGTCGGCGAGCGACAGCTGGAGACCGTCACGAAGCACGTCGAGGAGGCCGTCGCCAAGGGCGCCACGCTCGTCGCCGGCGGCGTCGCCCGCCCCGACATCGGCCCCCTCTTCTTCGAGCCGACCATCCTCGACGGCGTCGAGGCCCCGATGGCCGTCTGCTCCGAGGAGACCTTCGGCCCCGTCGTCTCCGTCTACCGCTTCACGGACGAGGACGAGGTCGTCGAGCTCGCCAACGGCACCCCGTACGGCCTCAACTCCTCCGTCTGGACGAAGGACTCGCGCCGCGGCCACGCCGTCGCGGCCCGGCTGCGCACCGGCACCGTCAACATCAACGAGGGGTACGCGCCCGCGTACGGCAGCGTGCAGTCCCCGATGGGCGGCATGAAGGACTCCGGTCTCGGCCGCCGCCACGGCTCCGAGGGCATCCTCAAGTACACCGAGGCGCAGACCGTCGCCCAGCAGCGGCTGATGCCGCTCGCGCCCTCCTTCGGGATGGACGACGAGAAGTACGCCGCGTTCATGAGCGTGTCCCTGAAGGCGATGAAGGCCCTGCGCCTGCGCTGACACCCGCCCCTGGCGCCCTGTCCTTTTCACACCTTTTCCGTACGAGGAGAGCCATGACCGCGGTACCCCCTGCCCAGAACCCGGCCGAGGACGGCTCGGAGGACGGCTACGACTACGACGTCCTCGTCGTCGGCTCCGGCTTCGGCGGTTCGGTCACCGCCCTCCGCCTCACCGAGAAGGGCTACCGGGTCGGCGTCCTGGAGGCCGGGCGCCGCTTCACCCGCGCGACCCTTCCGAAGAACTCCTGGGACCTGAAGAACTTCCTCTGGGCCCCCGCCCTCGGCCTGTACGGCATCCAGCGCATCCATCTGCTCGGCAACGTCATGGTGCTCGCGGGCGCCGGAGTGGGCGGCGGCTCCCTCAACTACGCCAACACCCTCTACGAGCCGCTCGCGCCGTTCTTCGACGACCCGCAGTGGAAGGACATCACGGACTGGCGCGAGGAGCTCGGCCCGTACTACGACCAGGCCAAGCGGATGCTGGGCGTGCGCCTCAACCCGACGATGACCCCCTCCGACGTGCACCTGAAGGCCACCGCCCAGGCGATGGGGATCGGCGACACCTTCCACATGGCGCCCGTCGGAGTCTTCTTCGGGGACGGGGAGGACGGCGACGGCACGGCCAGGGCGAAGCCGGGCGGCGAGGTCGCCGACCCGTTCTTCGGCGGGGCCGGACCCTCCCGCAAGGCCTGCACCGAGTGCGGCGAGTGCATGACCGGCTGCCGGCACGGCGCCAAGAACACCCTCAACGAGAACTACCTCTACCTCGCCGAGAAGGCCGGCGCCGTCGTCCACCCGATGACCTCGGTCGTCGCCGTCACCGAGGACTCGCGCGGCGGCTACGCGGTCAGGACCCTGCCGACCGACAACAAGAAGAAGGGCGCGGGCCGCACCTTCACCGCCCCCCGCGTGGTGATCGCCGCCGGCACGTACGGCACGCAGACCCTGCTCCACCGGATGAAGGACACCGGGCTGCTGCCCCGCGTCTCCGGCCGGCTCGGCGAGCTGACCCGTACGAACTCCGAGGCGCTGGTCGGCTCGCAGACCACGGACCGCCGCTACCGCAAGCGGCACGGCAAGGACCGGGTCGACTTCACCAAGGGCGTCGCGATCACCTCGTCGATCCACCCCGACGACAACACCCACATCGAGCCCGTCCGCTACGGCAAGGGATCCAACTCCATGGGCGGCATGACCGTCCTCCAGGTGCCGTACGGCGCGCACCGGGTCCGCAACTGGCTCCTCGAACTGGTCAAGCACCCCGCCCTCGCCGTCCGCTCGCTGTCCAACCGCCGCTGGTCGGAGCGGACCATCATCGGCCTGGTCATGCAGTCCCTCGACAACTCGCTGACCACCTACCGCAAGCCCGGCGGCGTCGGGAAGGGCCTGCTCACCGCCCGCCAGGGGCACGGCGCGCCCAACCCCACCCAGATCGAGGCCGCGACCCGGGCCGCGCGACTGATGGCCGAGGAGATCAACGGCTTCGCCGGCTCCAACATCGGCGAGCTCATGGGCACCCCGCTCACCGCCCACTTCCTCGGCGGCTGCCCGATCGGCGCGGACGCCGACACGGGCGTCATCGACCCGTACCACCGGCTCTTCGGCCACCCCGGGATCTCCGTCGTCGACGGCGCCGCCGTCTCCGCCAACCTCGGGGTCAACCCGTCCCTGACGATCACCGCGCAGGCGGAGCGCGCCATGTCCTTCTGGCCGAACAAGGGCGAGGAGGACCCCCGGCCGCGCCAGGGGGAGGCGTACGTACGGCTCTCGGCGGTCGAGCCGAAGACCCCCGCCGTCCCGGCCGAGGCCTTCGGCGCCCTGCGGCTGCCGTTCCTGGGGATGCCGGCGGTCCCGCCGAAGAAGGACTGACCGCCACGGCACGGCCGTGACATGGAAAGGGCGCTGCACCCCCCTCCGAGTGCAGCGCCCTTCCAGCTTTGGTGTTGCTGCATAGATGACCCGCGGCCGCCGCGATTGGTTGTAGCGGTTGCACAGGATCTTCGTGTGACGCGCGTCACATCCTGGGGGGTGTGTGGTGCGCGCGCGAGAAGGGCCCCGCGCTCGCGATTCCGGTCGCGGCGCGGGGCCCTGGGGTCGGCACCGGTGTCAGGGCAGCGGCGGTGCCGAGCGGGGCGGCGCCGGGGGGTTGCGCCGCTGGGGAGAGGATCGGGGGGACGGGATGGGGGTCGGGAGATCGGCCGGTTGCGGCCGGCCCCGGGCGTCCCCGGGACCGACCGCCCTTTCTGGGTGACCGGGCTGCTGTCCCCTGCTGTCCGGTCACACGCGCTGGTGCGAGGTCCCACGACGTACCGGAGAGGTACGCCACACGCCCCAGCGAAGCCACGCGTGGTTTCTTTCGGGCCCGCCCCTGGCTGGCACGGACACCCGGACCAACGAAGCCCGGCCGGAGCCGGTCACGCGCCGTACGGGTGAGAGCTGCCCCGAACTCGGGTACGGGGACCCACTCGGGCGCGCCGACGGCGAGCGGTCCAGGCGTCGCTCGGACACGGGGCCGCCTTCTCACGTCCGGCCCCGGCCTCGCCCACGTCCGGCCTCGCCCACGTCCGGCCTCGGCCTCGCCCACGCCCGGCCTCGGCCTCGCCCACGCCCGGCCCCGGCCGCGCCCACGCCCGGCCCCGGCCTCGCCCGGCCCCGGCCTCGCCCGGCCCCGGCCTCGCCCGGCCCCGGCCTCGCCCGGCCCCGGCCTCACCCGGCCCCGGCCTCGCCCACGCCCGTCCCCGGCGTCGCTCAGACGCGGCCCCGGCACAGCTCCAGCATCGTCATCGCGAGCGCCGTCCCCGGCTTGCCGAGCGCGTCCCTGTAGTGACCGAGGACCTCCATCTCGCGGGTCAGGTTCACCCGGCGGCCGCCCGACGAGATCCGGGCCTCCTGGATGACGGCCGAGACGGCCATCCGTTCCTGGATGAGGCCGATGATCCGGTCGTCGAGCGCGTCGATGCGCTCACGGGCGTCACCGATCAGCGCCGCCGCCTCGTCGGTGCGGGCGCCGGTCTGCTCGGTGATGGTCTGCGCGGTGGCGGTCGTCGTCATCGTGGGGCTCCTCGTGGTGTCGGATGCCCCGGGGCGACACGGCCCGGAGAGAAGCAGAACGCCCCGGGCCTTGTCGGCCCGGGGCGCCTGGGAAGTCGCTTGTCAGTTGCTCAAGCAGCACGACCATGGCAGCCGGTGGGCCGGTTGCCATAGGTAAAGAGGAAGGTCGTGAGCTTGCGCATGGCCCCAGTATGGCCCCTTTCCCGAACCCGCGGGCAACCCGGGTTCGGATGGTGAGACGAAAACCGCCACCGGCGCGCCGGTAGAATCGACAAATAGCCCCCCTTTCGAGGGAACCCCAGGAACCTCCCCGGGGAACCCCGAGGGAACCTCTCCTACCGCCGGAAGGCCGCCGTAGTGTCATCAGCGACTCCCGCTGCCGCGCCCGACGTCTCCAACCCGGACGTAGTCCTCGTTGTCGACTTCGGCGCCCAGTACGCCCAGCTCATCGCCCGTCGCGTCCGTGAGGCGCGGGTCTACAGCGAGATCGTCCCGTCCACCATGCCGGTGGCCGAGATGCTGGCCAAGAACCCGAAGGCGATCATCCTCTCCGGCGGCCCGTCCTCCGTGTACGCCGAGGGCGCCCCCCGCCTCGACCGTGCGCTCTTCGAGGCGGGCGTCCCCGTCTTCGGCATGTGCTACGGCTTCCAGCTGATGGCCCAGACCCTCGGCGGCACCGTCGACGACAACGGAGCCCGCGAGTACGGCCGGACCCCGCTGCACGTCTCCAAGGCCGGCTCCACCCTCTTCGAGGGCACCCCGGTCGAGCAGTCGGTGTGGATGTCGCACGGCGACGCCTGCTCCGCCGCTCCCGAGGGCTTCGCCGTCACCGCCTCGACGGACGTCGTGCCGGTCGCCGCCTTCGAGAACGACGAGAAGAAGCTGTACGGCGTCCAGTACCACCCCGAGGTGCTGCACTCCACCCACGGCCAGCAGATCCTGGAGCACTTCCTGTACCGCGGCGCCGGCATCGAGCCGAGCTGGACCACGGGCAACGTGATCGAGGAGCAGGTCGCGGCCATCCGCGCCCAGGTCGGCGACAAGCGCGCCATCTGCGGTCTCTCCGGCGGTGTCGACTCCGCCGTGGCCGCCGCGCTCGTGCAGAAGGCCATCGGCTCGCAGCTCACCTGCGTGTACGTCGACCACGGCCTGATGCGCAAGAACGAGACCGAGCAGGTCGAGAAGGACTTCGTGGCCGCCACCGGCGCCAACCTGGTCGTCGTCGACGCTCAGGACCGTTTCCTCGCCGCGCTCGCCGGCGTCTCCGACCCGGAGACCAAGCGCAAGATCATCGGCCGGGAGTTCATCCGCGTCTTCGAGCAGGCGCAGCTGGAGATCCTCCAGGAGGACGGCCCCGAGGTCGCGTTCCTCGTCCAGGGCACGCTGTACCCGGACATCGTCGAGTCCGGCGGCGGCACCGGCACCGCGAACATCAAGTCCCACCACAACGTCGGCGGCCTGCCCGACGACATCGAGTTCGAGCTCGTCGAGCCGCTGCGCCAGCTGTTCAAGGACGAGGTCCGCATGGTCGGCCAGGAGCTCGGCCTGCCCGAGGAGATCGTCCAGCGCCAGCCGTTCCCCGGCCCCGGCCTGGGCATCCGCATCGTCGGCGAGGTCACCAAGGAGCGTCTGGACCTGCTGCGCGAGGCCGACGCCATCGCCCGCGAGGAACTCACCGCGGCCGGCCTCGACCGCGAGATCTGGCAGTGCCCGGTCGTCCTGCTCGCCGACGTCCGCTCCGTGGGCGTCCAGGGCGACGGCCGCACCTACGGCCACCCGATCGTGCTGCGCCCCGTCTCCTCCGAGGACGCCATGACGGCCGACTGGTCCCGTCTGCCCTACGAGGTCCTCGCCAAGATCTCGACCCGCATCACCAACGAGGTCGCCGACGTGAACCGTGTCGTCCTGGACGTCACGAGCAAGCCGCCGGGCACCATCGAGTGGGAGTAGTCGCTCCCGCACGCGCCTGAAGCCGTCGCCCCGGACCTCCGGGGCGACGGCTTCGTCGTGTCCCCCGAGCGTCCTCCGTGCCTCCGGAGCGACGGCTTCGTCGTGTCCCCCGAGCGTCCTCCGTGCCTCCGGAGCGACGGCTTCCCCGTGTCCCCCGAGCGTCCTCCGTGCCTCCGGGGCGACGGCTTCCCCGTGTTCACGTCCGGACTCTGGTGACTTGACCGGCCGGGCGTTACCTTCCGGCGCATGAGCGTGATACCGGACCCCGTGCCCGTCGAACGGCTCCACTTCGCCCTGCCGCCCGTCCACGCGACGGCCGAGGAGGAACGCACCCACCGCAAGCAGCGGCTCGCGGGCGCCCTCCGGCTCTTCGGGCGGCTCGGGTACGAGGAGGGCGTCTCGGGCCACATCAGCGCCCGCGACCCCGAACACCCCGACTGCTACTGGGTGAACCCCTTCGGGGCGCCGTTCGAGGACCTCACCGCGAGCGACCTCGTCCTGGTCAACGGCGAGGGACAGGTCCTCGTGGGCGGCCACCACGTCAACCAGGCGGCCTTCGCCGTCCACGCGCAGGTCCACCGCGCCCGGCCCGACGCCGTCGCCGTCGCCCACACCCACTCCGTCCACGGCCGGGCCCTCGCCGCGCTCGGCGAACTCCTCGACCCGATCACCCAGGAGGCCTGCGCCTTCTACCAGGACCACGCCCTCTACGACGCGTACACCGGCGTCACCGTGGACGCCGAGGAGGGCCGCCGCATCGCCGTCGCCCTCGGCACCTTCAAGGCGATCGTGCTCCGCAACCACGGGCTGCTCACCGTCGGCACCTCCGTCGACGCGGCCGCCTGGTGGTTCATCGCCCTCGAACGCTGCGCCCAGGTCCAGCTCGCCGCACGCGCCGCGGGCAAGCCCGTGCTCATCGACCACCACGAGGCCGTCGCCACCCGGGAACAGCTCGGCAGCGACCTCGTCGCCTGGATCAACTACCAGCCCCTGTGGCGCAGGATCAGCCGAACGGACCCCGAACTCCTGTCGTAACACCATCGCTTCACCCTTCTGTACGTCAATGAGATGGCACGGCATTCACTCTCCGGCGGGGCGCGCGCGGCAGGCGCGGGAGCCGCCGGTACGGCACAATTCCGTGGAATAAAAGGGCGGTTGACCCCGCGGGGGTGCGCCCGGACGCATCCAAGCGGGCCGTGAAGTGAGCTCGTGAGCTCGGGAGTGGGCACCGTGGCGGTTCAAGAGGCGAGACAGTACGGCGAGCACGCGACGGCCTGCGCCGGCTGCGCCCACTGCGGGCAGGCCGGACACCGGAGGGCCGTCGCCGCCTTCCTGGCCCGGCGCGACGAGCTCGCCGCCGGGCACGGCGTCCCCGCGGCCGTCGCCCACTCGCCGGTCGCCGCCCGCCAGTGGGTCTCCGACGAGCTCGCCCAGTCCGCCCGCGCGGTGGCCGTGCGCGGCCGCGAGGCGAGCCTCGCCTGGCTCGACCGGGTACGGCGCGGGGGTCTCGGCGCCGTCTGGGGCGCCGTCCTCGCCCTCCTCCTCGGCCAGGCCCTCACGGCCATCGACGGCGGCTGGACCACTGCCCGCACGGCCGGCCTCTGCACCGCCGTGGTCCTCGCCGTCCTGCTCAGCGCCGCCGCCCACGCCCACCGGGCCCGCGGCGGTCTCCTCGCCCCGCTGATCGGCGAGGACAACCGGCTCTCCACCACCCGCGCCGTCGCCGCCGGCTGGCTCGTGCTCCTCGGCTACACCCTCCTCTTCCTCGCGTTCCGCGCCCCTGGCGCGAGCGCCTTCGCTCTCGCCCGCGGCGCGGGCCTGCTCACCGTCCTCGCCCTGGTCGCCTCCGTCACCGTCACCGCCCGCTTCGTCGTCGCCCTGGGCACCGCGGCCGGCCGCATCCAGAAGGTGCGGGCCGACCGCCCGCGCGCCGCCGACCTGGTCTGCGACGACAGCGGCCGGGCCGCCCTCGCCGACGTCCAGTACCTCCTCGTCTGCGGCGCCGTCCTGGCCCTGGCCGCCGTCGGCCTGGCCCGCGACCCCGACCGGCTCCCCGAAGTGCCGTGGTCCCTGGTGCTGCTCGTCGGCGTCTCGGCCGCCTGGCACCTCGCCGCGAAGTGCACCGAGGGCGTCCGCCCCACGATCCACTCCGTGGTCCGGTCCCGCGAGGCCGGCGACCTCGACGCCCCGATCCGCACGGGCGACGACATCGAGATCCGCGGCTGCGGCTTCGTCCCGCCCGGCGCTGGCGCCCCCGACCCGCTGACCCGGCTCGTCGTCCGCATCGGTCCCGTCCACGCCCACGTGCCGCTCGTCCCCGTCCCGGGCGGCTTCGCCAACCCCACCGACGCGGCCCTGACCGTCCCCCTCCCGGCGGACGTCGAACCGGGCCGGGTGGAGGTCTCGGTCGTCACGGCGGCCGGCGTGGAGACCAACCGGGTCACGATCGACGTCGTGGACTGAGCGTCCGGCCCCCTTTCCCGTGTACCGGACGCCCGGTGCGAGGAGAATCGTTCCGCGAACAGTCGTACGGGGCGTGGAGAGGTGACCGACCATGACGGGACAGACGAACCGACCGCCCGACCCGGGCGACGACCCCCACGGCACCGACGCCCCCGACGGAGCCGGTGCGGGCCGGCGCTTCGCCGAGCGGAAGTCCACCTTCGACCAGTGGAAGGCGATCGCCTCCCGCTACGCCCTCCTTCCCCTGCGGATCTTCCTCGGCGTCACCTTCGTCTACGCCGGGCTCGACAAGCTCACCGACTCCGCCTTCTTCGCCGACACCGGCAGCGGCTCCATCGGCGAAGTGATGCGCGGTGTCCGCGACAGCTCCGCGATCCCCGCACTCGTCGACCTCGCCCTCAGGAGCCCCACCGGCTTCGGCTACGCGATCGCCTTCGGCGAGCTCGCCGTCGGGCTCGGGACCCTCTTCGGGCTCTTCGCCCGCGTGGCGGCGCTCGGCGGCGCGCTGATCTCCCTGAGCCTCTGGCTGACCGTGAGCTGGCAGGTGCAGCCCTACTACCTCGGGAACGACCTGGCCTATCTGATGTCCTGGCTCCCGCTGCTGCTGGCCGGAGCCCCGGTGCTCTCACTGGACCGGCTCCTCGCCGAACGGCGCCGTATTCGATAGGCGACCCAGGTCGCGAGGGCGGCGGAGCCCAGGCCACCGCAGAGGACGGGAATCACCGTGTACCACGGGGTCGTCCAGGCGCCGGCGGCGTCGCCCGCGTAGACGGCGGCGAGGACGAGGGCGGCCAGGCCGATGAGCAGCCGGCCGGGACGGAACTCATGAAGAAGCACGGGTGACCTCCACCTGTCCGACTCCGATCTCCAACGAGAGGTCCAGGGTGCCCGCCGGGGTCGTCCCGGCGGGCGGCGTGAGCGTCTGGGTGACGTCACGGTCCGGCGCGATGTCGATGTCCTCGGCGGGCGCGCCCGGCAGCTGCAGATCGCCCAGCCCCACCTCGGCGTGCACCTTCACCACCGCGTCCTTCGGGACGATGACCTTGAGCTTCCCGGCGCCCACCGAGGCGCGCGTCGAAGCCGTGGTGCCCGCCGGGAGCGGAAGCGCGGACAGGTCGAGCGTGCCGACGCCGGTGCCGAGACCGTAGTCCGGCTGCACGGCGGCGACCGACGCCGGCCGCCACGTCTCACGGACCCACTCCGTGCTGATCCGGTCGGGCAGCGCCGAGGCCAGGGCGAGCAGGCCCGCCGTGACCACGGTCAGGAAGACCGTGCCGAACCCGGTCCGGCCGAGGAAGCTGCTGATGACGAGGCCCAGGCCGAAGACCGCGAGCGCGGCCGCCAGGCCGACCTGGAGGCTGGTGCCCAGCGGGTGGGTGTCCCAGGTCAGGCCGGTGCCGAGACCGCCCGCGAGCAGGGCGAGCAGGAAGACCAGCCCTCCGATGGAGAGCGGGCTGCGGCGGACGGAGGGCGTCGGCCGCCCGGCTGCCGCGGGGTCGGGGCCCCACTGGCTGCCCGGCTGCGGCACCTCGCCGTTGACCTTGCCCTCCTCGTCGAGGATGCCGTGCGGGCCCCACAGGTAGCCGATGGCCAGTCTGCCCGTCGAACCGTCCTTGACGATCGGGTCCTTCCACCAGGAGGGGGACTCGAAGATCGGGGGCGCCTTGGTCTCGGGCGGGGCCTCGGCGACCGTGAGGACCGTCGCGGAGTCCGCTCTGCCCTCGGTCTCACCGCCGGCCCTGCGCCGCTGCGACCAGACCGCCGCTCCGCACACCGCGAGGGACAGGGTCAGCGTGAAGCCGAGGACCTCACCGCTGTGCAGCGTCGACAGGAAGATCCCGCAGCCGATCAGCGCCATCAGCAGCGCCGCGAGGGAGGCCCCGGACACCCGGCCCGTCAGCAGCCGGCGTCCCTCGCTCTCCTCCTCGCCCGCGAGCGGGATCAGCAGCCACGCGAAGCCGTAGAACACCAGGCCGAGACCGCCCGCGACCGCCAGCACGCCGAGCACCACCCGGAAGATCACCGGGTCGAGGTCGAAGTGCCGCCCGAGACCTCCGCAGACGCCACCCACGACGTTGCTCCCGCGCGAGCGCCGGAGCGGCGGGGCGGGATCGGCCTCCGCCGGCGGCGGGGCCTCGTGCTGCGAAGGCATCGAACTCGTCATGCCTCCATGGTGACGGCCGGTGACGTCCGGCGGCACCGGGGCCGACCCTGGCCCGACCCTGATATTCGCGGGGCCCGCGCCCCCGAGTCGTTACCAGGGGCGATCTCAGGGCCGACCCTGATGTCCCGGGCGGGCCCGACGTGTGACGATCGGTGCATGTCCGCAACCGCTCGTGTCACCGACACCGACGATCCGCCCGTGCGCAGGCTCTACCGGAGCGCCGACGGGCGGTGGCTCGGCGGTGTCGCGCGCGGCCTCGCGGGGCACCTCGGCCTCCCGGTCGTGTGGGTGCGGGCGCTGTTCGTGGTGCTGTCCTTCTCGAACGGCCTCGGCATCGTGCTGTACGCGGTCTTCTGGATCGTCGTCCCGCTCGGCGTCGGCGGCCGGTCCGCCCCCCGCTCCCTCTTCGAGACCACCTCGGACGGGCGTCGCAGACTCCGCAAGCCCGACCGGGGCCAGGTCGTCGCCCTGGTCGCGCTCGGCATCGGCCTCGCGGCCCTCGTGGGAAACGTCAGCGTCGACAACGAGACCGGACGCTACATATGGCCGCTGATCCTCATCGCGGTCGGCGTCGTCCTCGTCTGGCGCCAGGCGGACAACGCCCGCCGTGCCAGCTGGACCGATCCGGGGCGCCGCAGACGGGCGCTCCAGCTCGTCCGCGGTCTCGTGGGCGTCGGTCTCGTCGGCACCGGTCTCGCGGTCTTCGTGGTGGTCCGCGGCTCCGTCGCCCAGCTCGGCACGGCCGTCACCGCCGCCGTCGCGGTCCTCACCGGCATAGCGCTCCTCGCCGGCCCCTGGCTGGTCCGCATGTCGCAGGACCTCACCGACGAGCGGACCATGCGCATCCGCGCCCAGGAGCGCGCCGAGGTCGCGGCCCACGTGCACGACTCCGTGCTGCACACCCTGACCCTGATCCAGCGCAACGCCGACGACGCCGGCGAGGTGCGTCGCCTCGCCCGCGCCCAGGAGCGCGAGCTGCGGAACTGGCTCTATAAGCCCGAGGGCACCGGTCGGGACGAGGAGCCCGAGACGCTCGCGGAGGCGGTGAAGCGGGCGGCGGCCGAGGTCGAGGACAAGCACGGGGTCCCGCTGGAGGTGGTCGTCGTGGGCGACTGCCCCCTCGACGAGAAGCTGACGGCGCAGATGCAGGCCGCGCGCGAGGCGATGGTCAACGCCGCGAAGTACGGTGGCGAGGGAGGCGCCGTGCAGGTGTACGCCGAGGTGGAGGGGCGCACGGTCTTCGTGTCGGTGCGGGACCGGGGACCGGGCTTCGACCTGGACGCGGTGCCCGAGGACCGGATGGGCGTACGAGAATCGATCATCGGTCGTATGCAGCGCAACGGCGGTACGGCCCGGCTGCGGTCACCGCAGGGCGGCGGCACCGAAGTGGAGCTCGAGATGGAGAGGGCGGACGGATGAGCGACGAGACCGGAGCGGCGACCGGAGCGGATGCGGGGGCGTCGGGCGCGGAGCGCCGGGTGCGGGTGGTGCTCGTCGACGACCACCGCATGTTCCGCACCGGGGTCCAGGCCGAGATCGGCCGGACCGAGATCACCGGCGTCGAGGTGGTCGGCGAGGCCGCCGACGTCGACCAGGCGGTCACGGTCATCACCGCGACCCGTCCCGAGGTCGTCCTCCTCGACGTGCACCTGCCGGGTGGCGGCGGGGTCGAGGTGCTGCGGCGATGCGCGAGCCTGATGAGCGCGGCCGAGGACCCGGTCCGCTTCCTGGCCCTGTCGGTCTCGGACGCGGCCGAGGACGTCATCGGGGTGATCCGGGGCGGTGCCCGCGGCTATGTCACCAAGACGATCACCGGCACGGACCTGGTCGACTCGATCTTCCGGGTGCAGGAGGGCGACGCCGTCTTCTCGCCGCGCCTGGCCGGCTTCGTGCTGGACGCCTTCGCCTCCACGGACGCGCCCCCGGTGGACGAGGACCTGGACCGGCTCACCCAGCGGGAGCGGGAGGTGCTGCGGCTGATCGCCCGGGGATACGCGTACAAGGAGATCGCCAAGCAGCTCTACATCTCGGTGAAGACGGTCGAGTCGCACGTCTCGGCGGTGCTGCGGAAGCTCCAGCTCTCCAACCGTCACGAACTGACCCGCTGGGCCACCGCCCGCCGCCTGGTCTGAGCCGGGGGCGAAGCGCACACGGGTCACCGTCCTGCGCCTGGTCCGAGTCGGGCGTGGGTGCGGGCGGGTGGCGGCGGGGCGGGTGCGTCAGCCGACGCGGGTCGCGCCGGCGAAGGGCATCTCGTCGATCGGCGCGATGCGCACCGGGGCACCCGGGCGGGGGGCGTGGATCATCTGGCCGCCGCCGATGTAGAGCCCGACATGGCTAATGCCGGAGTAGAAGAAGACCAGGTCACCGGGGGCGAGCTGGGAGCGGGAGACGCGCTGGCCGGCGTTGATCTGGGTGTACGTGGTGCGGGGCAGGGAGATGCCGGCCGCGCGCCAGGCCGCCTGGGTGAGGCCGGAGCAGTCGTACGCGGAGGGGCCCGTCGCGCCCCACACGTACGGCTTGCCGAGCTGGGCGCGGGCGAAGGAGATGGCCTCGGCGGCCCGGGCGTTCGGGGCGGTGACCGGGCCGCGCCCGCCCGAGGAGCGGTCGGCCCGCGTGGTCGTGGAGCCGTCGGCCGTGCCGGTGCCGACCGGGTCGCCGGTCCTGGCCGAGGCCGGGGCGCCGGAGCCGTCCCGTTCCGCGACGGCCGCCTCGTACCGCGCGCGTTCCTCCTCGGTCAGCCGGGCGAGCAGCGTCCTGGCCTCCGCCAGCTTGCCGGTCACGGAGGCCTTCTGCCGCCGCAGCTCCGCCTCGTGCTCGCGCAGCGCGGTCAGCGTTCCCGCCGACTCGCCTCGCAGCTGCCGGATCGCGGCGAGCTCGCGCCGTACGGCCGTGACGGCGGCGGCCTGCCGGTCCCCGGCCTTCTCGGCGAGCGCGGCCCGCTCCAGGTACTGGTCCGGGTCGGAGGTGAGGACGAGCTGCACGGCGGGGTCCAGTCCGCCGCTGCGGTACTGCGCGGCGGCCATCGCCCCGAGTCCGTCCCGGGCGGCGTTGAGCCGGGCGGTCCTGCGGGCGGCCTCGTCGCGCAGCCGGTCGAAGGCCTTGCGCGCCTCGTCGGCCTTCTCCTTCGCCCCGTTGTACCGCTCCGTCGCGACCTCGGCCTCCTCGTAGAGCCGGTCGACCTTCGCCTTGACCTGGGCGGTGGTGGGCCGCGGGTCCGCGTGGCCGGACCCCTCGAAGAGCGTCGCCGTCGCCGCGGAGGCGAGGGCGAGGGTGGCGGCGGTGCGGACCGCCGAGCCGCCGAGGGGGGACTGTTTGGACTTCCGGTGCGCTGCCACGAGGGCGGGTCACATCCTCTTCCCTGAGGGGGACGGTGCCCACCGGGCCGGCGGCGGGCCGCACAGGGGAGACGGACCGCCGCCGGTTTTTCTCGGCGGGGGTGACCGACAACCGCCGGACCGCCGGCGGTGGTGGGGAGCCGGTCACCTGGTGGAGGACGCTAAACCTGGGGTCACGGCCGGACGGGGAGTTGACCGTTATTGGCGCCAGATGGTGCGTTCGGGACCGCTTTCTTTCGCCTGGAGTGAGGCCGGAGCGAGGATCGTGGACGTTCCGGCGGACTCCGGCCGAGGGCCTGGGGGAGCGGACCCGGCCGGAGGGCGGCGCCGGGGCCCCGGTTAGGCTCCGCCCCATGGACGTCCTCATCAATGTCTTCGTCGCCCTGCACATCATCGGCATCGCCTCCCTCCTCGGCGGTTTCCTCACCCAGATGAAGGCGATGGGCGCCGGTACGGCCCGCTTCAGCCCCGCGATGCTGCACGGCGCGCTGACCATGCTGATCACGGGCATCGCGCTCGTCGGCCTCAACCAGGCCGACGACCAGGCCGTGAACAACCTCAAGATCGGCATCAAGCTCGCGATCCTCGTCGTGATCCTGGGCCTGGTCTACGTCAAGCGGGACGAGGAGAAGGTCGACAAGGGCCTCTTCGCCGCGGTCGGCGGCCTGACCATGGCGAACATCTTCATCGCGACCCTCTGGGTGTGAGCCCTTCCACAGCCCGCGTCCCGAAGGCGGGCCCGGATGTCGGTGGGGCGTCCTAGACTCGTGAGGCGATGAGCAGCCTCTTTGACGACAGCTTCCTGGCCGGCCTCCAGAACCACTCCTCGGAGGAGCCGCCGCCCCACCCCGAGGACGACGAGCACGGCTCCCCGGCCACGGAGGAGGTCCCGCACGACCTCTTCGGGGAGCACTTCGACGTGCCCCCGCCCGCCCGGGAGACGCACTACCGCGACGGGCACCCCCGGCCCGTCGTGGACCCCGCCGCGCTCCTGGAGGGGCTGAACGAGCAGCAGCGCGCCGCCGTCGTCCACACGGACACCCCGCTGCTCATCGTCGCCGGCGCCGGCTCCGGCAAGACCCGGGTGCTGACCCACCGCATCGCCCACCTCCTGGGCACCCGGCACGTCCACCCCGGTCAGATACTGGCGATCACCTTCACGAACAAGGCCGCCGGCGAGATGAAGGAGCGCGTCGAGCAGCTCGTCGGACCGCGGGCGAACGCGATGTGGGTCATGACCTTCCACAGCGCCTGCGTCCGCATCCTGCGCCGCGAGTCGAAGAAGCTCGGCTTCACCTCCTCCTTCTCGATCTACGACGCGGCCGACTCGAAGCGGCTGATGTCGCTGGTCTGCCGGGACCTGGACCTCGACCCGAAGAAGTTCCCCCCGAAGTCGTTCAGCGCCAAGATCTCGAACCTCAAGAACGAGCTGATCGACGAGGAGACCTTCGCCGACCAGGCCGTCGACGGCTTCGAGAAGACGCTCGCCGAGGCGTACCGGATGTACCAGGCGCGGCTGCGCGAGGCCAACGCCCTGGACTTCGACGACATCATCATGACGACGGTCCACCTGCTCCAGGCGTTCCCGGACGTCGCCGAGCACTACCGCCGCCGCTTCCGCCACGTGCTGGTCGACGAGTACCAGGACACCAACCACGCCCAGTACACGCTCGTGCGGGAGCTCGTCGGCACCGGCTACGAGGACCTCGGCCCGGCCGAGCTGTGCGTCGTCGGCGACGCCGACCAGTCGATCTACGCCTTCCGGGGCGCGACCATCCGCAACATCCTCCAGTTCGAGGAGGACTACCCGGACGCGACGACGATCCTCCTGGAGCAGAACTACCGCTCCACGCAGACGATCCTCTCCGCGGCCAACGCCGTCATCGAGCGCAACGAGTCCCGCCGTCCCAAGAACCTGTGGACGAACGCGGGCGCGGGATCGCAGATCACCGGCTACGTCGCCGACACCGAGCACGACGAGGCCCAGTTCGTCGCCGACGAGATCGACCGGCTCACCGACGCGGGCGATGCCAAGGCCGGCGACGTCGCCGTCTTCTACCGGACGAACGCCCAGTCCCGTGTCTTCGAAGAGATCTTCATCCGTGTCGGACTGCCCTACAAGGTCGTCGGCGGCGTGCGCTTCTACGAGCGCAAGGAGGTCCGGGACGTCCTCGCGTACCTGCGCGTCCTCGCCAACCCCGAGGACAACGTCCCCCTGCGCCGCATCCTGAACGTCCCGAAGCGGGGCATCGGCGAGCGCGCCGAGGCGATGATCGACGCGCTCTCCCTGCGCGAGAAGATCACCTTCCCGCAGGCCCTCAAGCGGGTCGACGAGGCGTACGGCATGGCCGCGCGCTCGGCGAACGCCGTGAAGCGGTTCAACGCGCTCATGGACGAGCTGCGCACGGTCGTCGAGTCCGGCGCGGGACCGGCCGTCGTCCTCGAAGCGGTCCTGGAGCGTACGGGTTATCTGGCCGAGCTGCAGGCCTCGACCGACCCGCAGGACGAGACCCGGATCGAGAACCTCCAGGAACTCGCAGCCGTCGCCCTGGAGTTCGAGCAGGAGCGCGGCGAGGAGCCCGCGACCCTCGCCGAGTTCCTGGAGCAGGTCGCGCTCGTCGCCGACTCCGACCAGATCCCGGACGAGGACGAGGAGGGCCGGGGCGTCATCACGCTGATGACCCTGCACACCGCCAAGGGCCTGGAGTTCCCGGTGGTGTTCCTCACCGGCATGGAGGACGGCGTCTTCCCGCACATGCGGGCCCTCGGACAGGCGAAGGAGCTGGAGGAGGAGCGGCGCCTGGCGTACGTCGGCATCACCCGCGCGCGGGAGCGGCTGTACCTCACGCGCTCGTCGATGCGCAGCGCCTGGGGCCAGCCCTCGTACAACCCGGCCTCGCGCTTCCTGGAGGAGATCCCGCCCGCGTACCTGGAGTGGAAGCGGACCGGTCCGATGGCGAAGCCCGCCGGGCCGACCTCGGGGATCACGTCCTCGCTGTCCTCCTCCCGCTCGCGCTCCGGCCCTTCGGGCTTCGCCACCCGGCGCGCCGGCGAGAAGCCGGTGATCTCGCTCCAGGTCGGCGACCGCGTGACGCACGACCAGTTCGGCCTCGGCACGGTCACGGCGGTGACCGGCGGGGGTTCGGACGCCCAGGCGACGATCGACTTCGGCGACGAGAAGCCCAAGCGGCTGCTGCTGCGGTACGCGCCGGTCGAGAAGCTGTAGGCGGGCGGTCCCGGCACGTACGCGTGAGGGCCCCGGCGGAAAGTCGCCGGGGCCCTCACGCGTACGCCTCGTTCGGGGGATGCTCAGCTGGTCGGGTCGAGGCCGTGGCTGCGCAGCCAGGCCAGCGGGTCGATCGCGGAGCCGCCGCCGGGCCGGACCTCGAAGTGGAGGTGCGGGCCGGTGGAGTTGCCGGAGTTGCCGGAGTACGCGATGACGTCGCCGGCCTTGACGTACCCCGAGCGGATCTTGGTGCTGCTCAGGTGGCAGTACCAGGTCTCGGTGCCGTCGGGGGAGGTGACGATCGCCATGTTGCCGTAGGCGCTGTTCCACTGGGTGCGGACGGTGCCGTCGGTCGCGGCCATCACCGGGGTGCCGTACTGCACGGGGAAGTCGATGCCCGTGTGCACCGACATCCAGTTGACGCCCGACTGGCCGAAGCGCGCGCTGAGCTGGTGGAGCTTCACCGGCAGCAGGAACTTGGGGCGCAGCGCCTCCTTGCGCGCCGCCTCCTCCTCGCGCTTCTTCTTCTCGGCAGCCTGGCGGGCCTTGAGGTCGATGCGCTCCTGGGTGCGGCTGGCGCGCTCGCCGAAGTCGCGGGCGTCGGCGCTGAGCGCGGCGAGCTGGGTGTCGAGCGCGCTGTTGGCGGCGACCTGCTTGACCGAGGCCGGGTCGGCGGCGGCGAGCGAGGTGGTGTCGTCCTTCTGCCCGCCGGTCGTGGTCGGGCCGGTGAGGCCGCTGACGGAGGCGGCGGCGATGCCGGCGACACCCATGACGCAGGCGGAGGGGACGGCGACGGTCAGGAGCGCGGACCGCTTGGCGGGGGTACGGCGACGGCCTCGGCTGCCGCCGGAGGAGCGGCGTACGGAGCGGCCGGCGAGGGGCGCGTCGGTACGGAGCTCGACGGCGGGCTCGTCGCCCGGCTCGTCGTGGTCGTACGCGTCGTGGCCGTAGGCGTCGTGGTCGTACGCGTCGTTCCCGTCGCCGCCCTCGAAGGCCTCGAAATCCTCAGGGGCTTCCGGAGCCGCGGTCTCGGTCGGGTCGTCGGCCTCGTGCGCCGCATAGGCGGCGTCGGCCTCGTCGGAGTGGAGTTCCCCGTGGCCCTCGGGGAGGTACTCGAAGGCGAACTCGGCGGTCTGCTCGGCCTGCGGGGTGTACTGCTGGGGGACGAGCGGCTCGGGCTCCGGGGCCGCGTGGTTCCACGCGGTCGCGTCGAAGGCGCCGGTCTCGGTCGCGAAGGCGGGGGCGGCCCACTGGCCGGTGGCGTCGTAGGCCTCGTAGCCGTACGTGCCCTGGGCGGCGTAGGCGCCGGAGTGGGCGGTCTCGTACTGGCCGGTGTGCTGGGCCTCGGTCCAGGCGGAGGCGTCCCACTGGCCCGTGGCGTCGTACTGCGCCGCGGTGGTCGCGTAGGTGCCGGTGGCCTCGTAGGAGCCGGCGGTGTTCCACTGCCCCGTGGTGTCCCACTGGCCGGTGGTGTCGTACTGCCCCGTGGTGTCGTACTGCCCCGTCGTCGCGTACGTGCCGGTGGCCGCGTACGAGCCGAGGTCCCACTGGCCGCTGTGGTCGGCCTGACCGTCGTAGGCGCCGAACAGCGGGTCGGTGGCGAAACTGCCGGTGGTGTGGGCGCCGTCTCCGACGTACCCGGCGTGGGGGTGCTGGTCGTTCACCAACGTCTCTCTCGCCTCGGCAGCAGGACCAGTCCGGGGCGGGCCCGTGAGGGGTGTCCCGGGGGTAAGCAGTGGCGCGACTGTACCCGGCGGTACGCGCGGCGGACAATCTTCGGAGGGGTTTGGGCCCGCAGGAAAAGGGCAATCGACCGTGTTTTGCCAGGTCGCGTGCAGAGCTTTGGCCTTGTGTTCGAGGAACGTTCGAAGAACGGCGTCGTGCGTTCAGGCGACGGAGGTGGCCCCGGGCCCCTCGTCCCGCGCTCCGGAGCCGGCCGGGCCGCCCGCGTCGAGGGCCTCCCGGACCCCGGCGGCCACCGTCGGATGCACGGGCAGCGCGAGGTGGCCGATCCCGCTCACCCGCACGTTGTGCACGAGCAGGTCGGGGTGGTCGAGCCGCGCGGTCTCCACCGGCACCATCACCTGGTCCAGATCGCTCCAGAAACTCACGAACCGGGTCCGGCAGCCGGGTGAGGGCCCCGCGAGCTCCCGCAGCACCTCCGAACCGGGCCGCATCTGCCGCACCAGGGGGTGCGCGTCGGCGAGCGGCGCCACCGTGGTGCCCGCGTGCGGGGTGCCGAGCGTGACGAGGGTGCGCACCCGGCTGTCGCCGCCCAGACGCTGCACGTAGTAGCGGGCGATGAGCCCGCCCAGACTGTGCCCGACGATGTCGACCTCGGTGTGGCCGGTGCGGGCACGGATCTCGTCCACCCGGCGGCCGAGGACCTCGGCGGCGGCCCGCAGGTCGCAGGTGAGCGGGGAGTAGTTGAGCGACTCGACACAGTCACGGCCGTGCCGGGTCAGGGAACGGCGCAGGAGTACGAAGACCGAACGGTTGTCGACGAAGCCGTGCAGGAGGATGACGGGACGACTGCCCGGCGTGAGGGTCGCGGGGGCGTCCTGGTCCGAGCCCTGGGCGAGCCGCTCGGCGACGATCCCGGACGGGTAGAGGACGAGATGGCCGGTGAGGATCGCGACTTCCAGCGCGGTGGCCTTCATCAGGGCGGTGACCTTGGCGAGCTCCATGGCCGGCCTCCCGAACGGCACGCGGGGCCGAACGGTACGGCGGTCCGCCGCGCCCCCGCGCCGCACGGACGGCGGCACGGGGGCGCGGCGACCTCGTCGCGGCTCCCTTCGCGACCGGCCCCGCTCGCGGCTGGTGGGCCCAGGAGGAGGGCCCGAAAGCGGGGACGGCGCAGAGCGAACATGTCCCACGTGTGATTTCCCCCTCGGTCGCCTCCGCGAAACGGCCGGGTGCGAGATGCTGGGGATAACGTTCGTTCACCTCCCCGGCAATGAGGCGCGGGGGTCGCATGTGGAGGCAGTGATGGGTGTGAGCGGTCCGATCCGCGTCGTGGTCGCCAAGCCGGGTCTCGACGGCCACGATCGCGGGGCCAAGGTGATCGCGCGAGCACTCCGCGACGCCGGCATGGAGGTCATCTACACCGGGCTCCACCAGACGCCCGAGCAGATCGTCGACACCGCGATCCAGGAGGACGCCGACGCGATCGGCCTCTCGATCCTCTCCGGAGCGCACAACACGCTGTTCGTGAAGGTCCTGGAACTCCTCAAGGACCGCGACGCGGAGGACATCAAGGTCTTCGGCGGCGGCATCATCCCCGAGGCGGACATCGCTCCGCTGAAGGAGAAGGGCGTGGCCGAGATCTTCACGCCGGGCGCGACGACCACGTCCATCGTCGACTGGGTCAACGCGAACGTCCGCGTCGCCGCGTAGCCCGCTGCGCGGCCGCCCGCACCGGCAGGGCCCTCCCCCAGGGGGGCCCTGTCGGCGCTACGGGGTCGCTTCGCTCGCGGGTGTGAGCTCCGCGTGCATCGTCGCGCGCAGACGGAGCGTGGAGACCAGGCGCTGGAAGGCCTCCGCCCAGTAGTCGCCCGCGCCGGGGGAGCTGTCCTCCGCCTCGTCGGGCCGGGCGGTCAGGGACTCCAGCTGCCGTGCCGCCTCCGGGGCGAGGCAGCGCTCCGCCAGGCCCATCACCCCGCTGAAGCTCCACGGGTAACTGCCCGCCTCCCGCGCGATGTCGAGGGCGTCGATCACCGCCGCGCCCAGCGGCTCCGCCCATGGCACGGCGCACACGCCGAGCAGCTGGAACGCCTCCGACAGGCCGTGGGCCCCGACGAACGAGGCGACCCAGCGCGCCCGTTCCTCCACGGGCAGCGTCGACAGGAGCTGGGCCCGCTCGGCCAGGGACGAGGTGCCGGGGCCCGTCGCGGGCGGGACCGCGGGGGAACCGAGCAACGCCCGCGACCACGCCGGGTCCCGCTGGCGCACCGCCGCCCGGCACCAGGCCGCGTGCAGCTCGCTCTGCCAGTCGTCGGCGACGGGCAGAGCCACGATCTCCTCCGGGCCGCGCCCGCCGAACCTGGCCGGCCAGGACGGCAGCGGCGCCGCCTCGACCAGCTGCCCCAGCCACCAGGAGCGCTCGCCGCGCCCCGCCGGAGGCGTCGCGACCAGGCCGTCGCGCTGCATCGCCGCGTCGCACTCGTGCGGGGCCTCGACGGCGATCGTCGGCGTCGCGGCCGTCCGGTCGAGGCCGACGCAGGTGGCGGCCCGGCCCGCCATCCGGCCCGCGAGGGCGGAGGTCGGAAGCGCGGAGAGCAGCTCGGCGGCGGTCGCCCGGACGTTACGGCTCCGGTCGCCGAGGGCCTCCTCCAGGAACTCCTCGTCGGCGTCGGAGAGTCCGGCACGCAGCGAGTCCAGGAACATCAGCCGGTCCTCCGCCCGCTCGGTGGGCCAGGTCGACGCGAGCAGCGCGAGTCCGGCGGCCGGGTCGTCGGTCCGTACGGCGGCGAGCAGGGCGACCCGCTCGGCGAACAGGCCCTCGTCCCACAGGGCGCGGACCGCCTCCCGGTCCCTCGGCGACGGGAGGCCGCCGCCCGCGCCCGCGCCCCGGAGCGCGAAGCGCCACTCCGGGTTGAGCCGGGCCAGCCACAGGCCGCGCGGCCCGGCCAGACGGAGCGCCTGGGGGCGGAGGTCGGTGCGGGCCCTGGCAGCGTCGAGCAGCGCGGGCAGGGTGGCGGGAGAGGCCTTGTAGCCGTGCCGGTTGGCGAGGGCCAGCCACTGGGGGAGCAGCTCGGCCAGGTCGGGCGCGGCCCCGCGCCGCCCCGCGGGCGAGGGCGCGGCTCGGCCGGCGAGCAGCTGGTCGAGGCGGCGCCGGGCGGCCTCGGGCAGCGGTGCGCGCGGGTCCTCGGGGGCGGGCTCCGGCAGCGGCGCGGCGGGCCCGGGCCGCAGCCCCGCCCTGCGCCGTACGGTGTGCAGGGCGGCGGCGCCGAGCAGCGCGCCGGGCACGTCCCGGGCCGCCGGAGCGCCCGGGAGCCCGACGGGGGGCCTCCGGTCCGTGCCGAGGAGCGCCGAGCTGACGAGCTCCTCCCAGGTCACGGTGGTGGTCGTGTCGTCACCTGTGGCGGGTGCGGCGGCCGAGTCGTCGCCCGTGGCCCGTGTGGTGGCCGTGTGGTCGCCCGTGGCGTGTGCGGTGGTCGTGTCGTTACCCGTGGCGGGTGCGGCGGCCGAGTCGTCAGCCGTGGCGGGTGTGGTGGTCGTGTGGTCGCCCGTGGCCGGTGCGGTGGTCGTGGTGGTGTCCATCGGGCTCCTTCCGTGGGCCGCTGCGTGGTGACCGGGCGTCATATGAGGGGGACCGTTTCCCCCGGGGCCTCCGGTGACCAGGCCGCGAGCGGGGTGAAGCCCCGGTACCCGCACTCCCCGAAGACGGTCACCGGCGCTCCGCCCGACAGCGCGACCAGACGCCAGAGACCCGGCCGGGACTGGGCGGTGGGCGTCAGGGGCACCGCCTCGCGGCCGTCGGCGTCGGCGAGCTGCCAGCCGTACTCCGCGCGCGCCGGCACGACCGCGCTCAGCGTCACGGGCCAGGACTCCAGCCACGGGTCCTCGGACAGCGCCCGCCCGTACGCGTCGAGCGCCGCGCCGACGGGTCCGCCCAGGGGCGGCGCGGCGGGGCCCTCGACGGGGACGAGGTGCTCGCCCGGCTCCGCCCTCATCTGGCCCGCGCCGGTGTGCGGGGTCAGTTCGCCGTCGAGCAGCGCACCCACGGGGAACGCGAGTCCGGGCGCCCGGCCCGCCGCGCCGAAGGAGAGCAGCAGCGCCGTGCGGCCGGTCGTCGTCCCGTGCAGCCAGATCCGGCGGGTCGTCAGCCGGGCGTCGGCCGCGTCGTACTGCGCGAGGACCAGCCACTGGTCCCGCACCGGGGCGCCGTCGGCCGGGGACGTGAGGCCCACCCGGGTCCGTACCGTCGTCGCGAACGGCGCGGGCAGCCGGTCCACCGCCAGCCACGCCCGGTCGAGGAGGTGCGTCAGGGCGCACTCCTCAAGGAGCCGCACGGGCCAGCCCGGCCCCGAGCCCGGTATCGCCCCCAGCTCACGGACCCGCCCGGCGAGCCCCGGCGCCTGGGCGTCGACCATCCGGGCCGCCGTCTCCTCCCACAGCCCGTACCCCGCCTGTCCGGCCGCCGCGAGACCTCCGCGGAGCAGGTCGGCGAGCCGCTGCTCCAGCTCGTGCGCGCCCGAGGTGATCCGGGCCGCCCTCCGCTCGGCCCTGCGGCGCGCCGCCTCGGGGTCGGCCGTCTCCTTCGCGGCGCCCCCCGTCGGCGGACCGGCGGACGCGGTCCGGCCGCGGTGCGCGGTGAGCCACCGGGCCGCCCAGTCGGGCGCGGGGGAGTCCTCGGCCGCCATCCCGTCCGCCGCCCGGAGCAGCAGCAGGCCCAGGGCGTGCTTGCACGGGGACTTCCGGCTGGGGCAACCGCAGGAGTACGCGGGGCCGGTGGTGTCGACGACCGTGCGGTACGGCGCGCTTCCGCCGCCCTTGCACAGGCCCCACAGCGCGCCGTCCCCGCACCCCGTCCCGGACCAGGGCCCGGCGGTGCCGAGCTCGCTCCCCGCTCTGCGCGACGCCTCGTCAGGAGCCAGTGCCAGCACCTGTTCCGCCGTCCGACGCACCCCCATGGCATTCATGTCCTCGACGGTAGAGGGAGCCACTGACAACGCCCCCGGGCCGCCTGCTCCGTGTGGCGGGGCGGCCCCGGAGCGATTTGACTTTACTCTCCCTTTACGATTCTCTGCGGCGACCGACGAACCGCACCACGCCGCCCAGGGGACCCCATGAAGCGCACTGTCCGCACCGCCGTCTCGGCCCTCGCCGTCACCGGCCTCGCCCTCGGGCTCGGGGCCTGCTCCGAGGCCGCCGAGAAGGCCGTCGACCAGGTCGACAAGTCCGTGAACGAGACCTACGAGGTCACGTACGAGGTCAGCGGCAAGGGCGTCGAGTCGATCGACTACCACGCCGGCGGCGGCACCGCGATGGAGCCGAAGGTCGCGTCGGAGAAGAAGCCGGCCACCCCGTGGAAGAAGACGGTGACGCTGAAGGGCATCATGCCGCCGGCCGTCATGCCGATCTCGCTCGACCCCGCCGACCTCACCTGCAAGGTCATCTACCAGGGCAAGGTCATCAAGGAGGCCAAGGCCGAGCAGGCGATGGCCGGCGGCTGCGTCGCCGTCTCCCCTGTCGTGGGCTGACCCGGCCTCCGTCGCGGGCTGACCCTCCCTCACCTTCCCAACCTGCCCTGACCAGCGGTGACATCCGATTGTCAGTGGCATGGTGCACGGTGGATCGCACAGCAGGTCGAACGATCTGGAGGGGGATCCATGCCCGTGCCCGAAACCATCGCGCAGCCCGGTTCCGGTGTCGAGACGGACACCGGACCGGGCCGGCCGCAGCCCGCCGCCGAGGCCCTGCGGCCGCACGCGGAGCACGCCTTCGCCCATGAACTCGCGGCCCTCGCCGCCGCCGACGACCGGCCCCGGCCCGCCCGCTGGCGCCTCTCCCCCTGGGCCGTCGCCACCTATCTCCTCGGCGGCACGCTCCCCGACGGGACCGTCGTCACCCCCAAGTACGTCGGACCGCGCCGCATCGTCGAAGTCGCCGTCACCACACTCGCCACGGACCGCGCCCTGCTCCTGCTCGGCGTCCCCGGCACCGCCAAGACCTGGGTCTCCGAGCACCTCGCCGCCGCCGTCAGCGGCGACTCCACCCTCCTCGTCCAGGGCACCGCCGGCACCCCCGAGGAAGCGATCCGGTACGGCTGGAACTACGCCCGGCTCCTCGCCCACGGCCCCAGCGGCGACGCCCTCGTCCCCAGCCCCGTGATGCGCGCGATGTCCCAGGGCATGACCGCCCGCGTCGAGGAGCTGACCCGCATCCCCGCCGACGTACAGGACACGCTCATCACGATCCTGTCCGAGAAGACCCTGCCCGTCCCCGAACTGGGGGAGGAGGTGCAGGCCGTCCCGGGCTTCAACCTGATCGCCACCGCCAACGACCGCGACCGGGGCGTCAACGAGCTCTCCAGCGCCCTGCGCCGCCGGTTCAACACCGTCGTGCTCCCGCTGCCCGCCACCCCCGAGGCCGAGGTCGACATCGTCAGCCGCCGGGTCGAGCAGCTCGGACGCTCCCTCGACCTGCCCGCCCCTCCCGACGGCGTGGACGAGATCCGCCGGGTCGTCACCGTCTTCCGCGAGCTGCGGGACGGCGTCACCACCGACGGGCGGACGCGGCTCAAGTCCCCGTCGGGGACGCTCTCGACGGCCGAGGCGATCTCCGTCGTCACCGGCGGCCTCGCCCTCGCCGCCCACTTCGGCGACGGCGTCCTGCGCCCCGCCGACATCGCCGCCGGCATCCTCGGCGCGGTCGTCCGCGACCCGGCGGCCGACAGGGTCGTCTGGCAGGAGTACCTGGAGACGGTCGTCCGGGAAAGAGAGGGCTGGAAGGACTTCTACCGCGCGTGCCGCGAGGTGAGCGCATGACGCCCACGACCACGACGCCGACCGAGCCCGCAGCCCCGACCGAGCCCGCGCCCGCGCCCGCGTCCACGACCGCCCCCGCGACCGCGTCCACGCCCGCGACCGCGACCGCGACCGCGTCCACGCCCGCGTCCGCGTCCACGACCGCGACCGCGCCCACGACCGAGCCCGCATCCACGACCGTCCCCGCGCCCGCGACCGCGTCCACGACCGGGACCCCGCCCACGACCACGACCGCGACCACGGCCGAGCCCGCGACCGGGACCCCGCCCACCACCGGGACCCCGTCCACGACCGCGACCGCCCCCACGCCCGCCCGCCGCCCGCCGCGTGTACCCCGGGGACCGGGTGGCTCCCCGGGCGTATCCCAGGCGCGGGACGGGGGAGTCCTGTTGCTCGGAGTGCGGCATCACGGGCCCGGGTCCGCCCGTGGAGTGCGGGCCGCGCTGGACGCGGCGCGGCCCGGCGCCGTGCTCGTCGAAGGGCCCGCCGAGGCCGACGCCCTCGTCGCGCTCGCCGCCGACCCCGACATGCGGCCGCCCGTCGCCCTGCTCGCCCACGCCGTGGACGACCCCGGGCGCGCCGCGTTCTGGCCCATGGCCGCGTTCTCCCCCGAGTGGGTCGCGATCCGCTGGGCCCTCGACCACGGCGCCGCCGTCCGCTTCATCGACCTGCCCGCCGCCCACACCCTCGCCGCCGTCGACCCCACCTGGAGCGACGACGAGGACGACGAGGAGGCCGTCAGCGGCAGCGGTCTGCGGGTCGACCCCGTCGCCGAACTGGCCAGGGCCGCCGGGTACGAGGACGCCGAGCGCTGGTGGGAGGACGTCGTCGAGCTGCGCGGGGACGGCGACCCCACCGCCCCCTTCGACGCGCTCGCCGAAGCCATGGGCGCCCTGCGCGAGACGTACGGACACGGCGGGCACCCCCGCGACCTGGTCCGCGAGGCCCACATGCGGCTCCGGCTGCGCGCCGCCCGCAAGGAGTTCGGGGACTCCGTCGCCGTCGTCTGCGGCGCCTGGCACGTGCCCGCGCTCACCCGGGCGACCACCGTCGCCGCCGACAAGGCCCTCCTGAAGGGCCTGCCCCGCGCGAAGACCGAGCTGACCTGGGTCCCCTGGACCCACCGCCGGCTCGCCCGCCGCTCCGGATACGGCGCCGGAATCGACGCGCCCGGCTGGTACGCGCACCTCTTCGCCGCCCCCGACCGGCCCGTCGAGCGCTGGATGACCGGGGTCGCCGGCCTCCTCAGGGCCGAGGACCACCCCGTCTCCTCCGCCGACGTCATCGAGGCCGTCCGCCTCGCCGAGACCCTCGCCGCCCTGCGCGGCCGCCCCGCCCCCGGGCTCGACGAGACGACCGACGCCGTCCGGGCCGTGTTCTGCGAGGGCTCCGACGTGCCGCTCGGCCTCGTCCGCGACCGCCTCGTCGTCGGCGACGTCCTCGGCGAGGTCCCCGCCGGCGCCCCCGCCGTCCCCCTCCAGCGCGACCTGACCCGCCGCCAGCGCACCCTGCGCCTCAAGCCCGAGGCCCAGGAGCGCGAGCTCGCACTCGACCTCCGCAAGGAGACCGACGCCGAGCGCAGCCGCCTGCTGCACCGCCTGCGCCTGCTCGGCGTCCACTGGGGCGAGCCCGCCGCCGGACGCGTGGCCGGCACCGGCACGTTCCGGGAGACCTGGCGGCTGCGCTGGGAGCCCGAGCTGCACGTCCAGGTCGCCGAGGCGGGCGTCTGGGGCACCACCGTCGAGGCGGCCGCCACCGCGAAGGCCGAGTCCCGCGCCTTCGCCGCGACCGCGCTGACCGACATCACCGCCCTCGCCGAGCAGTGCCTCCTCGCCGGGCTCGCCGACGCCCTGCCCGTCGTCATGCGGGCGCTCGCCGACCGGGCCGCCCTCGACACCGACGTCGCCCACCTCGCCGAGGCCCTGCCCACCCTGGCCCGCTCCCTGCGCTACGGCGACGTCCGGGGGACCGGAACGGCCGCGCTCGGAGAGGTCGCCGCCGGGCTCGCCGAGCGGATCTGCGTCGGCCTGCCGTCCGCCTGCGCGGGACTCGACACGGACGCCGCCGCGCAGATGCGGGACCGGCTGGACGCCGTCCACACCTCGATGGGCCTCCTCGACGACCGCACCGACCCTCCGGAGGGCCCCGCTCCCCCCGGTCCCGCAGAGCACGGCGACCCGCGTCCTCTGCGTGGCCGGTGGGCCGGTGTGCTGCGGCGGATCGCCGGGCGGGACCGGGTGTCCGGGGTGCTTCGGGGGAGGGCCGCACGGCTCCTGCTCGACGAGGGGCGCATCGGGGGCGGAGAAGCCGCGCTGCTCATGAGCCGGGCCCTTTCCCCCGGCACCCCGCCCGCCGACGCCGCCGCCTGGATCGACGGCTTCGTCGGCGGGACCTCCGGCGGCGGGCTGCTCCTCGTCCACGACGAGCACCTCCTCGGCCTGGTCGACGACTGGCTGACGTCGGTGCCGGACGAGGCCTTCACCGACGTCCTGCCCCTGCTGCGCCGCACCTTCTCCGCGTACGAGCCAGGTGTGCGCCGCACTCTCGGGGAGCTGGCCGCCCGGGGACCCCGTTCCGGCGGCCCCGGACCCGCCGATCCCGGCACCCCGGGCTTCGGGGCCGCCTCCGACCCGGCGCGGGCCGATCGCGTGCTGCCCCTGCTCCACCTCATCCTCGGAACGGAGGCGCGCACATGAGGGACGACGAGCGGCTGCGGCGCTGGCGGCTGGTCCTGGGCGGAGGGGACGCCGACGGCACCGGACGGGCCCTCGGCGGCGCCGACGCCGCCATGGACGGAGCCCTCGGCGCGCTGTACGACCGGAAGGGGGAGGACGGGCAGCGTTCCGCCGGGCTCGGCGCCTCCGCGCCCTCCGTCGCCCGCTGGCTCGGCGACATCCGGACCTACTTCCCGAGCACCGTCGTCCAGGTGATGCAGCGCGACGCGATCGAGCGGCTCGGGCTCGCCACGCTCCTGGCGGAGCCGGAGATGCTGGAGGCCGTCGAGCCGGACGTGCACCTCGTCGGCACCCTGCTCTCCCTCGGCCGTGCGATGCCCGAGACGACCCGGGAGACCGCGCGGGCCGTCGTCCGCAGGGTCGTCGACGACCTGGAGCGCCGCCTCGCCGCCCGCACCCGCGCCACCCTCACCGGCGCGCTGGACCGCTCCGCCCGGATCAGCCGCCCCCGCCACCGGGACATCGACTGGGACCGCACGATCCGTGCCAACCTCAAGCACTACCTGCCGGAGCACCGCACGGTCGTCCCCGAGAGGCTCGTCGGCCACGGGCGCGCCTCCCGGGCGGTCAGGAAGGAGGTGGTGCTGTGCGTCGACCAGTCGGGCTCCATGGCCGCCTCCGTCGTCCACGCCGCCGTCTTCGGCGCGGTGCTGGCCTCCCTGCGGACGCTCGCCACCCGCCTGGTCGTCTTCGACACCTCGGTCGTCGACCTCACCGAGCAGCTCGACGATCCGGTCGACGTCCTCTTCGGCACCCGGCTCGGCGGCGGCACCGACATCAACCGCGCCCTCGCCTACTGCCAGTCGAAGATCACGCGCCCCGCCGACACGGTCGTCGTCCTCGTCAGCGACCTGTACGAGGGAGGGATCCGCGACGGGATGCTGAAGCGGGTCGCCGCGATGAAGGCGTCCGGAACGCAGTTCGTGTGCCTGCTCGCGCTGTCCGACGAGGGTGCCCCGTCCTACGACCGGGAGCACGCCGCCGCCCTGGCCGCGCTCGGCGTCCCGGCCTTCGCCTGCACCCCCGACCTGTTCCCGGAGATCATGGCGGCCGCCCTGGAGAAGTGCCCGCTGCCGATACCCGAGACGTGAGCGGGTGCCCCGGGCCTGAGTGCCTGCCCCGGGCCTGAGCGGGTGCCCCGGGCCTGAGTGCCTGCCCCGGGCTGAGCGGAGTGCCCGGGCCTGAGCGGGTGCCCCGGGCCTGAGTGGGGGTGTGGAATCCGTCGCCTCCGGACCACGGACCCGGGTGCGGAATCCGCAGCCCCCGGGCCACCCACTCGGGTGCCCGTGACCCGACTGAGGTCCATATCACACTCGTGGCGGAACGCCCCTCACCTCGGGGTCCGGCGCGTCGTGAGGGGACCAAACCCCGGTCCCCGCCTGCCGCGAGGGGTTCCCGGGGCCACCCCGCCACCCCTACGGACAGCCCCCCGGCCCGTACGGTCTGTGACCCGTATCACCGCTCTGTTGTGATCTGCGATTTAGGGACCCACGGCCCTCGGGGATAACCTGCGAGACGGACATGCCGCGTCCACGGACTCCGTGCACGCCTCCCTTGTGACAGCGCAGTCACGTTGCCCTTCGCGGCACGCCCACGCAGACAACGAACCGCGATCATCAGAAAAGGGACGGACGCGCGTGGACCTGTTCGAGTACCAGGCGAGGGACCTCTTCGCCAAGCACGGTGTACCGGTGCTGGCCGGTGAAGTCATCGACACGCCTGAGGCGGCGCGCGAGGCCACCGAGCGTCTTGGCGGCAAGTCGGTCGTCAAGGCGCAGGTGAAGGTCGGTGGCCGCGGCAAGGCCGGCGGCGTGAAGCTGGCGGCGAACCCGGACGAGGCCGTCGCCCGCGCGACGGACATCCTCGGGATGGACATCAAGGGCCACACGGTCCACAAGGTGATGATCGCCGAGCTGTCCCCGGAGATCGAGGCGGAGTACTACGTCTCGTACCTCCTCGACCGCACCAACCGCACCTTCCTCGCGATGGCGTCGGTGCAGGGCGGCATGGACATCGAGGAGGTCGCGGAGAAGACCCCCGAGGCCCTCGCGAAGGTCCCGGTCAACGCCGTCGACGGCGTCGACATCGAGAAGGCCCGCGAGATCGTCGCCCTGGCGAAGTTCCCGGCCGACGTGGCCGAGGGTGTCGCCGAGGCCCTGGTGACCCTGTGGAAGACCTTCGTCGCCGAGGACGCGCTCCTCGTCGAGGTCAACCCGCTGGTGAAGACCAAGGACGGCCGCATCCTGGCCCTGGACGGCAAGGTGTCTCTCGACGAGAACGCCGACTTCCGTCAGCCCGACCACGAGGCGCTCGAGGACAAGGCCGCAGCCAACCCGCTCGAGGCTGCCGCCAAGGCCAAGAACCTCAACTACGTCAAGCTCGAGGGCGAGGTCGGCATCATCGGTAACGGTGCCGGTCTGGTCATGTCGACCCTGGACGTCGTCGCGTACGCCGGTGAGAACCACGGCGGCGTGAAGCCGGCCAACTTCCTCGACATCGGCGGCGGCGCCTCCGCCGAGGTCATGGCGAACGGCCTGGAGATCATCCTGGGCGACCCGGACGTCAAGTCCGTGTTCGTCAACGTCTTCGGTGGCATCACCGCCTGTGACGAGGTCGCCAACGGCATCGTCCAGGCGCTGGAGCTCCTCGCCTCCAAGGGCGAAGAGGTCACCAAGCCGCTGGTCGTGCGCCTCGACGGCAACAACGCGGAGCTGGGTCGCAAGATCCTGTCGGACGCCAACCACCCGCTGGTGCAGCGCGTGGACACCATGGACGGAGCGGCCGACAAGGCCGCCGAGCTCGCGGCTGCGAAGTAAGGGACGAGGGAACCAGAGCCATGGCTATCTTCCTCAACAAGGACAGCAAGGTCATCGTCCAGGGCATGACCGGTGCCACGGGCATGAAGCACACCAAGCTCATGCTGGGTGACGGCACCAACATCGTCGGTGGCGTGAACCCGCGCAAGGCCGGCACGACCGTCGACTTCGACGGCACCGAGGTCCCGGTCTTCGGCTCCGTCGCCGAGGCGATGAAGGAGACCGGCGCCAACGTCTCGGTCCTCTTCGTCCCGCCGGCGTTCGCGAAGGCCGCCGTGGTCGAGGCGATCGACGCCGAGATCCCGCTGGCCGTCGTCATCACCGAGGGCATCGCGGTCCACGACTCCGCCGCCTTCTGGGCCTACGCCCAGGCGAAGGGCAACAAGACCCGCATCATCGGCCCGAACTGCCCCGGTCTCATCACCCCGGGCCAGTCCAACGCCGGCATCATCCCGGGCGACATCACGAAGCCGGGCCGCATCGGCCTGGTCTCGAAGTCCGGCACGCTGACGTACCAGATGATGTACGAGCTCCGTGACATCGGCTTCTCGTCCGCCGTCGGCATCGGTGGCGACCCGGTCATCGGCACCACGCACATCGACGCCCTCGCGGCGTTCGAGGCCGACCCCGAGACCGACCTGATCGTCATGATCGGCGAGATCGGCGGCGACGCCGAGGAGCGCGCGGCCGACTTCATCAAGGCCAACGTCACCAAGCCGGTCGTCGGCTACGTCGCGGGCTTCACCGCGCCCGAGGGCAAGACCATGGGCCACGCCGGCGCCATCGTCTCCGGCTCCTCCGGCACCGCCCAGGCGAAGAAGGAGGCCCTTGAGGCCGCCGGCGTCAAGGTCGGCAAGACGCCGACCGAGACCGCCAAGCTGGCGCGCGCCATCCTCGCCGGCTGAACGGGCTGAACGGGCTGAACGGGCTGGCACGCACAGCGGCCTGACGGGCAGCGCACGGCAGTAGAGGCAGTACGTGAGTGGGCCCCGCCCCTCCCGGGAGACCGGGTGGGGGCGGGGCCCACTTCGCGTGTCCGGCTACTCGGCCGCCGGGATCAGCCGCTCCGGGCCCGGGTTGGGCTCGGCGCGCAGCTTCTGGCGCAGCTCCAGGTCCTCCGGGCCCAGCTTCTGCGGCCCGCCGCGCACGGGCACCCCGTTGACGGTCTCGCCGGGGGCGTTCACCGGGATGTAGCGGGTGGGCGCGGTCGCCACCGTGAAGCCGGTGACCGCGATGAGGGTGGCCGTCACCCCGAGCACCGCCCGCGTCCAGGTGCGGGCCCGGTGCTCCCCGCCCGACCGGACCGTGCGGGCGGGCGGCAGGGTCGCCGCCGGCGCCTCCCCGACCAGCGCGCTCAGCCGCCGGTGCAGGGCCTCCGGCTCGGCGAGCTCGGGGATCCGCTGCCCGAGGAACGTCCGGGCGTGCAGCAGCCGGTTGGCCGCGGCGGGGGTGCTCGCCTCGGTCTCGGCCGCCGTCTCCGGCAGGTCGAGCCCGAGCCCGTCGTAGAGCAGGACGGTCCTGCGGTACGGCGGCGGCAGTTCGAGGAGCGCGCCGAGCAGCGCCCGCCGGTCCGCCTCGGCCGGCGGGGCGTCGGGGTGCTTGTGCGCGCGGCGCAGCCGGTGCCAGGGGGAGAGGGCGTACTCGTACGCCGCCGCCCGCACCCAGCCCACCGGGTCCGCGTCCACGGCGACCTCGGGCCAGTGGTGCCAGGCGTGGTGGAAGGCCCGCTCGACGGCCTCGTGGGAGAGCCGGCGGCGACCGGTGAGCAGGTACGCCTGGTGGACGAGGCCGGGCGCGGCGTACGCGTACAGCGCGTCGAAGGCCTCCTCGGGGGTGACGGAGAGTCCGACGGGGGGCGTCTCGGCGGCCGGTTCCGCGGGGGTCGCCTCGGCCGCCACCGGTTTCAGGCGCTCGGGCGGCTTCGAGGAGCCTTTGCGGGCGGGTCCCGGCGCGATGGCCGGCACGGGGGAGGGCGCCCGCGGCGGCTTGGCGGCCCGCTTGGCGGCGGCCTTGGGCCGGACGCTGGCGGACCCGGACCCGGACCCGGACGACTGCGACGCGGCCGGAGCCTGCGGCTGCGACCGGGCGGGCTGCGAGGGGGCCTGCGGCTCCGGCCGGGTGGGCTGCCACGGCGCCGGGTCCTGCCGCGCGGCGGACTCCTGAGGGCCGGACTCCGGCGGTGCGGACTCCGGCGGTGCGGACTCCGGCCCGGCGGTCTGGGGATGCCGTGGCGCCTGGGCCTGTGCCCGCTCCTCCGGCCGGGGCGGCGCGGCCGGGAGCGGGCCCTCCGGCTCCTGGGCGCCGAGCAGCCTCGCGTACGCCTCGCGCTTGCGGCCGCGGGGCGCCGAGCGCCCCGTCTCCCATGCCCTGACGGTCGCCTTCGTGACGCCCATGGCCTCGGCGACCTGCTCCTCGCTGAGGGCGAGGGCCTCACGCAACCTGCGCCGCTCCTTCGGGGACGGCAGGGTGGCGGAGGGGGCGGAATCCGCTGTGCTCCGGCTCATCGGCGTCGACCTCCCGCAGAGCTGCTCTGGGCGGAAAAGTACATAAACGTATCTTGAGCGACACAACGGAGGTTTGCCTGTTACGCGGCAAAAGCGCGTGTCGTTGGGAGCATGGCCCGCGTGACCCACGCGACCGAGCACCCCCTGGTCCAGGGCGGCCGTTCCGCCGCACTCGCCACCGCCTGCGTCCGGGGCGGAGTCGCCGCCGGACTCGGCCTCGGCGCCCTCGCGGTCCTCGTGATCGCGGCCTGGATCAGCTCCCCGTACCCCGACGGCGGCCCCGTCGGCGCCCTGCACATCGCGGCCGGCATCTGGCTCCTCGCCCACGGCGTGGACCTGGTCCGCACGGACACCCTGTCCGGCCTGCCCGCCCCCGTCGGGATCGTTCCGCTGCTCCTCGTCGCCCTGCCCGTCTGGCTGGTCCACCGGGCCGCCCGCGACACCCTCGACCCGGCCGACGGCGGGCTCCGGCCACGCCCCTCCCCGGGCGGCGCGGTCGCCGCCGTGGCCGGGGGCTACCTCCTGGTCGCGGCCGTCGTCGTGGTCTACAGCGAGAGCGGGCCGCTGCCCGCCGACCTGCTCACGGCCGGACTCTGGCTGCCCGCCGTCGTCGCCGGGGCGGCGGGCACGGGCGTCTGGACGGCGCTCGGCCGCCCGCTGCCCGGCCGGCGGCAGGCCGCCGTCGCCCTGCGTGCGGCCGGGCTCGGGAGCCTGACGCTGCTGGGCGGCGGCGCGGTGGCGGCGGCGTCGTCGCTGGCCTGGCACGCGGGCCGGGCCCAGGCCTCGTACGAAGCACTCGCGGGGGAGTGGTCCGGTCGGGTGACGGTCCTGCTGCTCGTCCTCGCGCTGCTGCCGAACCTGGCCGTGTGGGGAGCCGCGTACGGTCTCGGGCCCGGCTTCGCCCTCGGCACGGGCGCGCTCGCGACCCCGCTGGGGCTCGTCGGCGACCCGGCCGTGCCGCCCTTCCCGCTCCTGGCCGCGCTGCCCGCCGAGGGGCGCGGCACCTGGGGCCACTGGGCGACCGTGGCGGTCCCGCTGGTCGCCGCCGTGGTGCAGGGACGGCGCGTGGGCCGCGCGGCGCGGACCTGGGCGACCCGGGACGCCGCCCTGACGGCGCTGGGCGCGGCCTGGGGGTGCGGGGCGGCCGTGGCGGTCCTGGCGGGCGCGGCGGGCGGTCCGATCGGCACCGGCCGGCTCTCGGCGTTCGGCCCGGTGTGGTGGCAGGCGGGGGCGGCCGCGGTGCTGTGGGGAGCGTGCGCGGGGGTTCCGGTGGCCCTGGGGGTACGGGCCTGGGGCCGCCGGATCCCGCGCTCCGAGAGGCCCGCGCGCGTGCCGGCGCCCGCGCGCGTGCCCGTACCGGGCCGGGTGTCGGCGGCGGTCGGGGCCGTCGTGGCGGCGCTCGGGCTGTCCGCCGGCGCCTCTCCGGGCGCCGCGGGGGGCGACGCGGAGGCCGCCGCCCCCGGGACGCCGACGATCCCGGAGCCCGGCACCGACAGGAACGCCGACCCGGCCGTGCCCCCGGGAGCCGACGCGGGCCTCACGGGGCCGGACACGGGCTCCGACAGGGGACAGGGCGCCGGTACGACACAGGGCGGCGCGGGCGCAGGGCGAGGAGCCGGTACGGGACCGGGCGCGGGCGCAGGGCCAGGCGCGGGTGCGGGACGGGGCGCGGGCGCAGGGCCAGGCCCCGGTACCGGACGGGGCGCGGGCGCAGCACAGGCCCCCGGTGCGGGACCGGGCGCCGGCACGGGGTCGGTCCTCGGTGCCGGCGCAGCCGCCGGGGGCTCCGCCGGTCTCCCCGCCGAGGTACGGCCCGACCCCCTCGCCGGTCCGCTCGGCGACCCCTTCGACGATCCCGGCTACGAGCCGTACGACTACCTTCCGGCGGCCTGGGAGTCCTCCCCGCCCCCGCCCCCGCCGGCCGGCTGACGCGGGGCGGCTACTCCCGTACCCCGAAGCCCGCGCGCAGCGGCTTCGGCAGCAGGTCGTTGCAGGCCAGCTCGCCCGCGTGGGTCAGGGCGTCGTCGCGGCACTCGTAGAAGTCGCGGTAGACGATCTGCAGGGTGAAGCCCACCCCGACGATCATCAGGGCCACGCTCGACGCGACGAGCCCGCTGATCGCCGCCGTCCGCATCGAGCGGAGCGGAGCGAGCGCGGCGGACGCGCCCTGCCCCGACGGCCGGTCGGCCGCGGGGGCCGTCGGAGCGGACGGCGACGAGGACGGGGACTGTGACGTCGGCGACGGCTCCCCGGCCGCCTTCGGCTTGGCGCGCAGCGAGCTGATCGCCCAGTACAGGCCGAGGGCGCCGAGCAGCAGCGCCAGCTCCGGGATCTCGAAGATCGCGAAGAAGAAGGCCCACATGCCCGCGAGGATCGCGTACCGCGCCCGTCGCTGCGCGGGGTCCGTCGGGTCCCAGCGGATCCCCGGACCGCCGCCGGGCCCGCCCTGGCCGGGCCCGCCTTCCGGCCCGCCCTGGCCGCCGCCCCGGCGCTCGGGACCCCGGCCGAAGCCGTCCTGCGAGGGGCCCGGCTGGCGCGGGCTCCAGCGGCCGTCGGACGGCCCCGACGAGTCCGGGGTGCCGGACGGGTCGTCGTCCGAGCCCTCCGGTCGCCGCGGCTGCCACGGCTGGTCCGGCCGGCCCTCGGGCGGCGGGGCGAACGGGTTGTTGTCGTCCGTGGACTGGCGTTCCGGCATCTGCTGAACGTCTTCCCTCTGTCGTCTCGACCACGGCCGCACCCGTGGTCTCCGCTGCTGTCTCGTGGTGCTCGTCTGCTGCTCGTCCGCTGCTGGTTCCGCTGCTGTTCCGCCGAGCCCTCCGCCGCCCGGTACCGGCCCCGGCCCCTGCCCGGGCCCGGTGCGCGTCCGGCCTCGGACCCTGACGCTACCGCCCTGCTCCGCCCCCGTCCCGTGGGGGCCGTCCCGTGTGCCGGTATCGTTGCTGACGGTCGAGCCATTCGTAGGGTTCCCCGTATCGAGGGGCACGATTCGTTCGTACGACCGCACAAACACCACGGAAAGAGTGACCCCAGTGGCTGCCGCCCGCCTCGTCGTCCTGGTCTCCGGGTCCGGTACCAATCTGCAGGCCCTCCTCGACGCCATCGCCGCCGACCCCGAGGGGTACGGCGCGGAGATCGTCGCCGTCGGCGCCGACCGCGACGCCATCGTCGGCCTGGAGCGCGCCGAGCGCGCCGGACTGCCGACCTTCGTGTGCAAGGTGAAGGACCACGCGACCCGCGAGGAGTGGGACCGCGCGCTGACCGAGGCCACCGCGGCGTACGAGCCGGACCTGGTCGTCTCGGCCGGATTCATGAAGATCGTCGGCAAGGAGTTCCTCGCCCGCTTCGGCGGCCGGGTCGTCAACACCCACCCGGCGCTCCTCCCCAGTTTTCCCGGTGCCCACGGGGTGCGTGACGCCCTCGCCTACGGCGCGAAGGTCACCGGGTGCACCGTCCACTTCGTCGACGACGGTGTCGACACCGGCCCGATCATCGCCCAGGGCGTGGTCGAGGTGCGGGACGAGGACGATGAAGCCGCTCTGCACGAGCGCATCAAGGAAGTCGAGCGCTCGCTGCTCGTCGACGTCGTGGGGCGTCTCGCCCGGCACGGCTACCGCATTGAGGGACGAAAGGTTCATGTCGGTGAACACGGACACCGTTAAGCCCATCCGCCGCGCGCTGGTCAGCGTCTACGACAAGACGGGGCTCGAGGAGCTGGCCCGCGGTCTGCACGAGGCCGGTGTCGAGCTCGTCTCCACCGGTTCCACCGCCGGGAAGATCGCCGCCGCCGGGGTCCCGGTCACCAAGGTCGAGGAGCTGACCGGCTTCCCCGAGTGCCTCGACGGGCGCGTCAAGACGCTCCACCCGCGCGTGCACGCCGGCATCCTCGCCGACCTGCGCCTGGAGTCGCACCGCGAGCAGCTCGCCGAGCTGGGCGTGGAGCCCTTCGACCTGGTCGTCGTGAACCTGTACCCGTTCCGCGAGACGGTCGCCTCCGGCGCCACTCCGGACGAGTGCGTGGAGCAGATCGACATCGGCGGCCCGTCGATGGTCCGCGCCGCCGCCAAGAACCACCCGTCGGTCGCGATCGTCACCAGCCCGGAGCGGTACGCCGACGTGCTCGCCGCGGTCAAGGCCGGCGGCTTCGACCTGACCGCCCGCAAGCGGCTCGCCGCCGAGGCCTTCCAGCACACCGCCGCGTACGACGTGGCCGTGGCCTCCTGGTTCGCCGACGACTACGCGGCGGCCGACGACAGCGGCTTCCCGGACTTCCTGGGCGCCACGTACGCGCGTGAGAACGTCCTGCGCTACGGCGAGAACCCGCACCAGGGCGCCGCGCTCTACGTCGACGGCACGGGCGGTCTCGCCGAGGCCGAGCAGCTGCACGGCAAGGAGATGTCCTTCAACAACTACACGGACACCGACGCCGCGCGCCGGGCCGCGTACGACCACGCCGAGCCGTGCGTCGCGATCATCAAGCACGCCAACCCGTGCGGCATCGCGGTCGGCGCCGACGTCGCCGAGGCCCACCGCAAGGCGCACGCCTGCGACCCGCTGTCCGCGTTCGGCGGCGTCATCGCCGTCAACCGCCCGGTCTCCGTCGCGATGGCCGAGCAGGTCGCGGAGATCTTCACCGAGGTCATCGTCGCCCCCGGCTACGAGGACGGCGCGGTCGAGATCCTCGCCAAGAAGAAGAACATCCGCGTCCTGAAGGCCGACGGCGCCCCCGCCAACCCGGTCGAGGTCAAGCCGATCGACGGCGGCGCCCTCCTCCAGGTCACCGACCGCCTCCAGGCCGAGGGCGACGACCCGGCGCACTGGACCCTCGCGACCGGCGAGGCGCTCTCCGCCGAGGAGCTCGCCGAGCTCGCCTTCGCCTGGAAGGCCTGCCGCGCGGTCAAGTCCAACGCGATCCTGCTCGCCAAGGACGGCGCCTCGGTCGGCGTCGGCATGGGCCAGGTCAACCGCGTCGACTCCGCGAAGCTCGCGGTCGAGCGGGCGGGCGAGGAGCGGGCGAGCGGCTCCTACGCCGCCTCCGACGCCTTCTTCCCCTTCCCCGACGGCCTGGAGATCCTCACCGCGGCCGGCGTGAAGGCGGTCGTCCAGCCGGGCGGCTCGATGCGTGACGAGCTGGTCGTCGAGGCGGCGAGGAAGGCGGGCGTGACGATGTACTTCACGGGCACGCGCCACTTCTTCCACTGACCGGCCCGCGCGTCAGCGCGGAAGCGAGCGGGGCGGCCCGCCGGTACCCACGCGGTACCGGCGGGCCGCCCCGCTCGGCCGTGGTGCCGGTGGTCGGCGGATCCGCCGAACGGGTGGACTCTGTTCTAATGGGTTGCTCTTTTGTCGGCCGCCGGTAGTGGGGGACGTGGTGTTGGACGTACTGAACAGGCCCGCTGCCGAGTCCACCGACGAGGCGCCGTCCGAAGGGCTCTCCCCGGCACCGCTCCGTCCGTACCTGATCCTCGCGGCCGTCCTCTGCGGCCTGTACTTCCTGTACTCCTGGGTGCAGTACGCGCACTTCCGCACGCCCTCCTGGGACCTCGGGATCTTCGGGCAGTCGGTGCGGGCGTACGCCGAGTTCCGGGCCCCCGTCGTCGACATCAAGGGCCCCGGCTTCCCCATACTCGGCGACCACTTCAGCCCCGTCACGGCGCTCCTCGCGCCGCTCTACTGGATATGGCCCTCACCGGTCTCCCTGCTCTTCGGGCAGGCCGCTCTCTTCGCCGCCTCCGCGGTCGTCGTCGGCCGCACCACCCAGCAGATCCTGGGCAGCCGGGCCGCCGGCATCGGACTGACCGTCGCGTACGGACTGTCCTGGGGGCTCCAGGAGGCCGTCAGGTCCGACTTCCACGAGATCGCCTTCGCCGTCCCGCTGCTCGCCCTGACCTGCCGGGCCCTGCTCCTCGGGCGCTGGACCGCTGCCGCCGCCTGGTCGGCCCCGCTCGTCCTGGTGAAGGAGGACATGGGCCTGACCGTCGCCATGGTCGGCGCGGTCCTCTTCCTCAAGGGGCGGAAGCGGCTCGGCGCGGCGCTGGCCGGCTTCGGCGTGGCGGCGTTCGCGCTGACGGTCCTCGTCCTGATCCCGGCGGCGAGCGCGCTCGGACAGTACGACTACTGGTCCAAGATCGAGAAGACCGGCCAGGGCGCGGACACCTCCTTCGGCCAGGTCATCGGCGACGCGCTCGCGTCCGGCGAGCGGTGGGAGATGGTGTTCTACCTCCTCGCGATCACCGGCTTCCTCGCCCTGCGCTCCCCGCTCGTCCTGCTCGTCCTGCCGACCCTGGGCTGGCGCTTCCTCTCCCAGGACCCCAACCACTGGGGCATGCACTGGCACTACAGCGCGGTCCTGATGCCGGTCGTCTTCCTGGCCCTGGTGGACGGCGTCCGCTCGGTCCGCACCTCGCCGCGCGCCTGGCTCGTCTCGTACGGGAAGGTCGTGATCCCGGTCGCGACGGCCGTGGCGCTCGTCCTCGCGGCGAACCTGCCGCTGCGGGAGCTGACGAAGTCGGAGACGTACCGCGCGGACAGCAGGACCCAGGAGGCGCGGGCCGCGGTCGACGCGGTGCCGGAGGGGGTGAGCGTCGAGGCGGACGTCTCCCTCCTCGCCCACCTGACGGCGGACCACCGGGTCTACTGGGTGGGCACGTCGAAGGGGGCCACACCGGACTACATCGCCTTCGACCTGCGCGGGTGGGGCCAGCAGGTGTCGGATCCGGAGCAGCTGGCTTCGCAACTGCACCCGGAGGCGCGCTACGCGATCACGTACCGCTCGGACGGCTTCGCGGTCCTGAAGCGGCAGTGACGCGCGCGGCCGTGGCACGCGTGAGGGGCGGGATCCGGAGAACGGATCCCGCCCCTCACACGTGGGTGGTTCAGTACTGCTGCTGGTTCCGCTTGAACCAGGAGGCGCCGTCCGACTTCGCCACGAAGACGATGATCAGGACGCCGAGAGCGAGGCTCACGATGCCGAGCGGCAGCGAGAAGAGGCTGAACAGCACCGCGAACGAGGCCCAGACGATGGCACCGACGCGGACGCCGTTGCCGCCGGTCTTGAACTTGACCGCGAGGACGATGCCGAAGACGGCGAAGATCAGCGAGATGATGCCGGCGCCGATCATGATGCCCTGGCCGAGGTCGGCGAAGGCCTCGGCGTCGGCGGAGGAGCTGCCCGACGTGTCGAGGTCGGCGCTGTCGATCGCGAAGGACATGCCGATCGCGGCGAGGCCGCCGATCACGTTGAAGACGCTCATGATCCACAGCATCACGCGCGCGCTCTTGACGCCGCCGGGCATCTCCATGTGCGCGCCCGGGTAGCCGCCGTACGGGGAGACCGGCGGGGCCGCCGGGTAGCCGTAGCCCTGCGGCGGAACGCCCTGCGGGGTCTGCTGCGGGTAGCCGTAGCCGGGCTGCTGCCCCTGTCCCTGCGGCTGGCCGTAGGGGTTGTTCGGATCGCCGAAGCTCATCGCGGGGTTCCTCCGTGAATTTTCTCTGTGCGGGGACGACGCGGCCCGCGCGGAGGACTTTCACGGCATTTCAGCGGATTCCCCCCGGCACTTTCCGCGGTACTACGCGGATCATCGTCGGGGCAAGGTCGACTTTTTGTCCAGTCGATACGTCACGGAGTTGTGCAGTTGCAATCTGTCGTTCCGCATCGCCTCCCGTCGGTGGACGGCGAATTGGAACAAGGCGGGGGTCATCCGGGAGGATGTCTCCATGAGCGCCCAGATTCTCGATGGCAAGGCCACCGCAGCCGCGATCAAGTCCGATCTGACCGTCCGTGTGGCGGCCCTCAAGGAGAAGGGCGTCACGCCCGGCCTCGGCACGGTCCTGGTCGGCGACGACCCGGCCAGCCAGAAGTACGTCGCCGGAAAGCACCGCGACTGCGCGGAGGTCGGCCTCGCCTCGATCCAGCGCACCCTGCCGGGCACCGCCACCCAGGAGGAGATCGAGGCGGTCGTACGGGAGCTCAACGAGGACCCGGAGTGCACCGGTTACATCGTCCAGCTGCCCCTGCCGAAGGGCATCGACGAGAACCGCATCCTGGAGCTGATGGACCCCGCCAAGGACGCGGACGGTCTGCACCCGACCAACCTCGGCCGGCTCGTCCTCAACGAGCCCGCCCCGCTGCCCTGCACGCCGAACGGCGTCATCACGCTGCTCCGCCGCCACGGCGTGGAGATCAACGGCGCCGAGGTCGTGGTCGTCGGCCGTGGTGTCACCATCGGGCGCCCGATGCCGCTGCTGCTGACCCGCCGCTCCGAGAACGCCACCGTGACCCAGTGCCACACCGGCACCCGGGACCTCGCGGCCCACCTGCGCAACGCCGACATCATCGTCGCGGCGGCCGGCGTGCCGCACCTGATCAGGCCGGAGGACGTGAAGCCCGGCGCGGCCGTCCTGGACGTCGGCGTCTCGCGCAACGGCGAGGGCAAGATCGTCGGCGACGTCCACCCCGACGTCGCCGAGGTGGCCGGCTGGATCTCGCCGAACCCCGGCGGGGTGGGCCCGATGACCCGCGCGCAGCTCCTCGTCAACGTCGTCGAGGCCGCCGAGCGCGCGGCCGCGGCGCTCTGACGTGACCCCCGGGACCCCGGGGTCGCCCGGGAACCCGGACGCGGCGGAGCCCGCGGACGCCGCCGGCGCGGCGGACGCCGCCGGCGCGGCGGACGGCGCTCCGGCCGCGGCGAAGCGCGCGTGGCGGCGGCCGCCGCCGACCCTCACCACCGACACCGCGCGCCCCGAGGGCGGCGGCCGGGCGGCCCCCGGCGACGCCCCGGCGCCGGCGCGCCAGTGGCCGCTGCTCACCGTGCTCGTGCTCGCCGGGACCGGCCTGCTCGTGGTGGGGACGGATCCCTTCCCGCAGGCCTTCCGGGTGGGGGCGATCCTGGTCGGGGCGGCGCTCCTCACGGGCGCGGCCCTGCGCCGGACGCTGCCGTCCGTCGGCATGCTCGCCGTGCGCTCCCGCTTCACGGACATGATCACGTACGGGGTGATGGGCGGCCTGATCGTGCTGCTCGCGCTGATGGTCCAGCCGGAGCCGTGGCTGCGGATCCCGTTCCTGGAGGACGTACTCCATCTCACGGTGACCTAGTGCCGTGACCGGAAAGGTTCACCGGCCACAGCACGAGCCGACCGTTCGTGAGGCGCGGCGCCCACCCTCTCCCCCGTGGGAGGGCGGGCGCCGTCCCTGGTCAAGGGTCATGTACGTGCCAACGTCGATTCAAGCTCCGTCGGTGCGCTGTGGCACGGAAGTGACCATTCCGCCACCGAACCGGCCCGGTCGCCGCCAGGGGACGCCGCACACCCCCGGGGGGCTTCCCGGACGGGTGGCAGTGAGCCGCACCACAAGGGGGTGGGGATTCGAGGGGGCCCGGGTCGGATAGCCTGACCGCTGGATATCTCTTCATGTCGAGACACCGATCGATCAAGAGAGCTATCCCGCACCAGGGGCAGGGACCCCCACCGCCAGCTGTCTTACGGAGATCGCCATGACCCGCACTCCCGTGAATGTCACCGTGACCGGCGCGGCCGGCCAGATCGGCTACGCGCTGCTCTTCCGCATCGCCTCCGGCCACCTGCTCGGCGCGGACGTGCCGGTCAAGCTGCGCCTCCTCGAGATCCCGCAGGGCGTGAAGGCCGCCGAGGGCACCGCCATGGAGCTCGACGACTGCGCGTTCCCGCTGCTCAAGGGCATCGACATCTTCGACAACCCGAACGCGGGCTTCGAGGGCGCCAACATCGGCCTGCTCGTCGGCGCCCGCCCGCGCGGCCCGGGCATGGAGCGCGGCGACCTGCTCGCCGCCAACGGCGGCATCTTCAAGCCGCAGGGCGAGGCCATCGCCGCCCACGCCGCGGACGACATCAAGGTCCTCGTCGTCGGCAACCCGGCCAACACCAACGCCCTGATCGCCCAGTCCGCCGCCAAGGGCGTCCCGGCCGAGCGCTTCACCGCGATGACCCGCCTGGACCACAACCGCGCGCTGACGCAGCTGGCCCAGAAGACCGGCTCCTCGGTCACGGACATCAAGCGCCTCACGATCTGGGGCAACCACTCCGCGACCCAGTACCCGGACATCTTCCACGCGGAGATCGCCGGCAAGAACGCCGCCGAGGTCGTGGGCGACGAGGCGTGGCTGGCCGACACCTTCATCCCGACCGTCGCCAAGCGCGGCGCCGCGATCATCGACGCCCGTGGCGCGTCGTCCGCGGCCTCCGCCGCCAACGCCGCCATCGACCACGTCCACACCTGGGTCAACGGCACCGCCGCGGGCGACTGGACCTCCATGGGCGTCCCGTCCGACGGCTCCTACGGCGTCCCGGAGGGCCTCATCTCGTCCTTCCCGGTCACCTGCAAGGACGGCGCGTACGAGATCGTCCAGGGCCTGGAGATCAACGACTTCTCCCGCGCCCGCATCGACGCCTCGGTCAACGAGCTCTCCGAGGAGCGCGACGCGGTCCGCGAGCTCGGCCTCATCTGAGCCCGAGCGGACGTCGAGCTTCGGCTCCACACTCCCGGCGCCCCCGCACCGTACGACCGACCGTACGGTGCGGGGGCGCCGTCATTCCGTGCCGCCACCGCGCCCCGGCTCCCCTATGCTGTCCCACCGGTCACCGGCCGACGGGGCCGCGACCGAGGGAAGTTCCACACCATCGGGGGAGTCTTGGCGCAGCCGTCCGTACCTCACCAGCCCAGCGGCCCACCCGGCGCCGTCGACCCGCGCCGCTTACCCGCCGCCAGCGAGGCGACCCGCCTGCTCTGCGCCGGCACGTACCTCGACGACGGATTCCGCGACGCGGTCATCGACCACCTGTACGTCCACGAGGAGCGCTTCGCCGCCCCCTCCCTCGGCTACGACGCGAGCCGCGTCCTCGCCCACGCGCTGCGCGCCCGCCGCGTCGAACTCGCCTGGGCCGCAGGCGTCCTCGCCCTCTGGATCGTCGCGATCCCCCTCACCAAGGGACTGATCACCCTCCTGATCGTCCCCTACCTGCTGCTCGGCATCGCCCGCTGGATGCGCGGCACGTCCGCCACCGCCCCCGTGTACCGGGTCGTCCCCGCGTTCCTGGTGCGCTGGTACGGCCGGCTGATGTTCCTGCAGTCCGCGCTGTTCCTCCTCTTCCTCGCGTTCGCCGACGACGAGTCGGGCGACTTCGGCGGGGACCTCCTCGGCGACGTCTCCGGCACGGGCGACGTCCTCGGCCTCGCGGCCGGCCTCGTCGCGCAGGAGACGTGGGGCATCGGCAGGCTGGAGGTGTGGATCACCGTCGCCGTGCCGCTCCTCGTGGCCTGGGCGGTGGCCATCCAGCGCGGCCAGTTCGCCCGCGCGCTCACCCAGGAGCTGTCCCGCGAGCGCTTCGCCGACCAGCGCTCCGACCCGGCCGAGCACGCCGAGGGCGCCCGCTTCCGCCGACTCCGCGACCGCATCAGGGTCGAGCAGCACGCCCGGCTCATCATGTACGGCTCCGACGACCCGTTCTGCGGCGCGGGCGCACCGTACGAGCCCTGGTCGCTCTCCGTCGAGCTGCGCCCCCGCGAGAACCTCGACGGCGCGGTGCCCGAACCCCTCGACAACAGCGCCGTCCTGCGCCACGTCGTGCCGCTCCTGGAGGCGCTGCGCGTGCCCTCGCCGCACGGCTCGCCGCGGCTGCAGGCCGCCGTACGGGACCGGCTGCGCGAGCTGGAGATCGACGAGGTCGTCTTCCTGCCCGTCGACGGACTGCCGGACCGCACGGCCGCCCCGTACACCCCGGAGGGGTTCGAGGCGCACCGCTCGGGCGCCATCGAGGAAGGCGGCGAGACCCGCCGCCACTTCCTCCGCATCCGGGTCGGCGGCTGGGGCGAGGAGATCGTCACCACGGTCTTCGTCCGCGTCCACACCCAGGGCGGCATGCTGATGCTGGAGGTCGCCCCGCACGTCCTGCGGCCCGTGAAGCCCCTCTACCGGCACGCCGACCGGATCGCCCACCGCTACCGGCACAACCACCACTTCGGCAAGGCCGTCTGGGCGCTCGGCCGGACCCCGCGCTCCGCCGGACAGGCCCTGGTCACCCTCGGGCGCTCGCTCGGCCACCTGTGGCGGGTGCTCACCGCCGGACACGCGGGCGCGCTGCCCGAGGGCCCGTGGGCCTCGGTGCGCGAGCTCGGCTCCGACGACGACGCCTCCCTCTTCCAGGAGATGGACGTCAGCCGCCATCTGAAGAGCGTGCAGGACCGGGTCGTGAACGGCGTGACGGTCGCGCTCCGCGAAACCGGTTACGAGACCGCCGAGTTCGAGCAGAAGATCGTGCACGTCGCCGAGGGAGGCACGTTCATCGAGAACACCAAGGGGAACGTCACCGTCGGGCACCACAACACCGTCACCAGCAAGACCTTCACCACTTCGACGAGCGGAGGCGACCGTGGCTGACCACACGGGCAACGGCATTCACGTCACCAACACCGGCGGCAACGTCACCATCGGCGACAACAACACCGTCACCAGCACCGTGCACGGCACCCAGCCGGCCCGCGACCCGGAGCAGGAGGCGCTGCTCCAGGCCATCCGCCGGTTCCGCGCCGACCTCCAGGGCGTCGTCGCCTCCGAGCAGACGAGCGCGCTCGACGCCGAACTCTCCGACGCCGAGGACGAGATCGAGGGCACCGGCCGCGCCGGCACCGGACGGATCGCCGCCCTGCGCCGTGCCCTCACGGACGCGGGCGCGGTGTCCGGGATCCTCGCCTCGGGCGTGGCCCTGGGCCAGGCCGTCGGCGCCCTCGGAGGATGAGATGAGCGGTCAGGGGGCCCGCTGGAACGACGAGACGCAGAGCTGGGAGACCGGGGAAGCGGTGCCGCCGCCCGTCGTCCCGCAGGGCGGTGGCCCCGTCGCCCCGCCGCCTCCGCCGCCGCCCCTGTACGCGCCGGTGTACGGGCCCGAGCCCGTCGCCCCGCCGCCCGCCCCGCCGTCTCCCGGGCCCCGGCCCCGGGTCGTGCTGGTGGCGGGCGTGGTGGCGGCGGTCCTGGCGGCGGGATCCGTGGGTGCGTGGCAGCTCTGGGGCCGCGGGGACGCGCGCGACCCGGCGGCGGGCCCTCCGGCCTCCGTCTCGGTCCCGCCGGACCCGACGTCCGAGCCCCCTTCGGAGACGCCGTCGGAGGCGCCCGCGGAGACCCCTTCGGCGACGCCCTCGGACTCCTCCGCGCCGCCGCCCGGCTACCGGGTCCAGAAGGACCTCAAGGGCTTCACGATCGCCGTCCCCGAGGGCTGGGACCGTACGGAGTCCGACCAGGGCGTGTTCTTCAACGCGCCGGACGGGCGGAGCCTGGTCCAGGTCTTCGTCATCCAGGAGGCGGGCATGACGCCGTACGAGGCGCTGCGCGGGGCCTCCGAGGACGGCCGGGCCAACAAGCCGGGCTATGAGGAACTCGGCCTCGCGCCCGTCACCGGGGAGGCGGACGCGGCCGAGCTGGTGTACGCGTACGACCGCGAGGGCGGCCGGCGGAAGGTCGTCGACCGCGCGTTCACGGCCGAGGAGGGCAACCAGTACGCGATCCTGGCGGCGGGACCGGAGACGGACTGGCCACGGCAACGCGAGGTCCTCGGGGTGGCGCTGCGGTTCTTCGCCCCGGGCGCACACTGACCCCCGGCCCTTGTGGGCACACGGGGGCGGTGCGCCGCCCACGACGGGGCGTACGTCAGAGCGTCGACGTCAGACCCGCCAGCGCCCGCCGCAGCAACCCGTCCCCGAACGTGACCCGTGTCGCGCCCAGCCGGCCGAGTTCCGGGACGGGCGGGCCGTCCGGCAGGGCCAGGGCGTTGAGGGGGAGGTCGCCGAGGGCGGAGCGGAGGACGGGCAGGTCGGCCGGCGGGGCGACGATCGGGTAGACGCAGTCCGCGCCCGCCGCCGCGTAGAGCCGCGCCCGCGCGATCGCCGCCGGCAGCGGCTCGGGCACCCGCCGGACGTACACGTCGACGCGCGCGTTGAGGAAGAGGTCGGGCGCCGCCGCCCGCACCTCCGCCAGGTACTCCGCGTGCGCCTCCGGGTCCTTCAGGGTCCGGTCGGGACCGGTGTCCTCCAGGTTGACGCCGACCGCCCCGGTCTCCCGTACGCGCTCGACCAGTTCGGCCGCCGGAAGGCCGTACCCGCCCTCCAGGTCCGCCGTGACGGGCACCGCGACGGACCGGACGATCCGCGCGACGGCGGCGAACATCTCCACCGGCGGGGTCGCCCCGTCCTCGTACCCGAGCGAGGCGGCGATCCCGGCGCTCGGCGTGGCGAGTGCCGGGTACCCCGCCTCCTCGAAGGCGCGGGCGCTCGCCGCGTCCCAGGGGCCGGGCAGCACCAGCGGGCCGTCCGCGGGCAGCCCGTGGTGCAGGGCCCGCAGCGCCGACGCGCTCATGCGGGGCGCGGGGTGTAGTGGCCGGGCGTCATGCGGGTGGTGACGCCGATCCGGTTCCAGGCGTTGATCGTGACGATCGCGGCGATGACCCGGGCGAGTTCGGTCTCGTCGAACTGCTCGGCGGCCCGCGCGTACACCTCGTCGGGCACGAAGCCGTCGGTGAGGACCGTGACGGACTCGGTCAGCGCGAGCGCCGCGAGTTCCCGCTCGGTGTAGAAGTGCCGGGACTCCTCCCAGGCGGAGAGCTGCACGATCCGCTCGATGGTCTCGCCCTCCGCGAGCATGTCCTTGCTGTGCATGTCGACGCAGAAGGCGCAGCGGTTGATCTGCGAGGCCCGCAGCTTGATCAGGTGGTACAGGGTCGGGTCGATGTCCTTCGCGGCCGCCGTCTCCAGCCGGATCATGGCCCGGTAGAACTCGGGGAGGTGCTCGGCGAGCGGGAGGCGGGGCGCGTGCTCGTGCGCGTACAGGGTCTTCTCGATCGGTTCCGTCGTCGTCATGCGTCCACCGTACGAAGCCGGTGGCGCAGCGGTATGGTCCATTTCCATGGCGAACGACTGGGCCACTTTCGGGGCCGACCTCCATCTGGAACTCCGTGGCACCCGGCTCCGCGCGGGCCTCATGGACGCCCTGCGGGAGGCGGTCCGCAGCGGGCGCCTGGAGGCCGGCACCCGCCTGCCGTCCTCCCGTCAGCTCGCCGCCGACCTCGGCATGGCCCGCAACACCGTCGCCGACGCCTACGTCGAACTGGTCGCCGAGGGCTGGCTCACCGCCCGGCAGGGCTCGGGGACCCGCGTCGCCCGCCGGACCGCCCCCCGTGCCCCGGCACAGCCCAGCCCGGCTCCGGCGGCGGGCACCGGCCGCCGCAGGCCCGCCCCGCCCGCGCACAACCTCAACTCGGGCACCCCCGACCTCGCCTCCTTCCCGCGCGCCGACTGGCTCAAGGCATACCGCCGGGCGCTCACCGACGCCCCCAACGAGGCCTTCGGATACGGCGATCCGCGGGGCCGGACCGAACTGCGCGGCGCGCTCGCCGAGTACCTCGCCCGCGCCCGGGGCGTGCACGCACGGCCCGAACGGATCGTGATCTGCTCCGGCTTCGTGCACGGTCTGATGCTGATCGGACAGGTGCTGCGGGCCCGGGGCGTGCGGGACGTGGCCGTCGAGTCGTACGGACTCGACCTCCACGACGGGCTCCTGCGCGGGGCCGGGCTCGGCACCCCGGCCCTCGGCTTCGACGAGCGCGGCACGAGGACGGAGGAGCTGGCCGGTCTCGACGGGTGCGGGGCCGTCCTCATGACGGCCGCCCACCAGTACCCGCTGGGCGGCGCCCTGCCCCCGGACCGACGGGCGGCCGTCGTCGACTGGGCGCGCGCCTCCGGCGGTTTCGTCCTGGAGGACGACTACGACGGGGAGTTCCGGTACGACCGGCAGCCCGTGGGGGCGCTCCAGGGACTCGACCCCGAGCGCGTCGTCTACCTGGGCACCGCGAGCAAGTCCCTTGCCCCCGGGCTCCGCCTCGCCTGGATGGTCCTGCCGTCGGACCTGGCGGTGGAGGTGGCGGCGGCGAAGGGGGCGGTGGACTGGTCGTCGAGCGCGCCGGACCAGCTGGCGTTCGCCGAGTTCCTGCGCTCGGGGGCGTACGACCGGCACGTGCGGGCGATGCGGCTGCGCTACCGGCGGCGCCGGGACCAGCTGGTGGCGGCCCTCGCCACGCACTCGCCGGGGACCCGGGTCAGCGGCATCGCGGCCGGCCTCCACGCGGTCCTGGCCCTGCCGCCCGGCACCGAGCAGGCCACCCTGCGGGCCGCCGCCTGGCGCGGCCTCGCCGTCCAGGGCGTCAACCAGTTCCGCCGCCCCACGGTGCCGCCCACCCTCGACGGCCTCGTCGTCGGCTACGCCACACCCCCGGACAGCGGCTGGCAGGGGGCCCTCACAGCACTGTGCGGGGTGCTGCCGTAGGGGCCCGGGGCACGAACGAGCCGGGTCCCGGCTCCCCTCCGGGCCTCACCCCGGTGTCTCCGGCGCCGGGTCCCGGCCTGCTTCCGGAGCGGCCGGGGCCTCGCCGAAGCGGGCCAGGGTCAGGGAACCCGCCACGGCCACGGCGAAGCCGGAGATCGCCAGCCAGTTGAGCCCCTCCCTCGTGCGGTCCCCGAGCCAGGCCACCCCGACGATCGCCGGGCCGATCGTCTCGCCGAGCACCGCGCCCGCCGTCGCCGTCGTCACCGAGCCGCGCTGGAGGGCGGAGGTCAGCAGCAGGAACGCGGCCCCGCCGCCGACGAGGAGCGCGTACCAGACGGGATCGGTGAGATCGATGCCGTCGATCAGCCGGACCGCCACCTCCACCACCCCGAAGCCGAACCCCGCCCCGAGGCCCAGGACCAGCGCCCGGGGCTTCTCCGGCAGCCGGCCCGCCGCGACGCCGAGCACCAGGACCCCGAAGGACACCCCGAGCAGCGCCCAGCGCAGCGCCTCCGAGCCCTCCCGGTGGCCCTCCTTGCCGGCGGCGAGCGCCAGCATCGCGAGCCCCGCGCAGACCACGGCCACGGCCGTCCACTCCACCCGGCTCAGCCGCACCCGCAGCACCCGGGAGGCGATGACGGCCGTGACCGCGAGGCTGGCGGCGAGGGCCGCGCCCACCACGTAGATGGGCAGCGTCCGCAGCGCCACGATCTGCAGGACGAAGCCCAGACCGTCCGCCCCGAGGCCGGCGAGGTAGCGCCACTGACGCAGGGCCCGCCACATCAGCGCGATGTCGACGCCGCTGCCCGTGCCGGGTTCGGCGGCGCGCGCCGCCATCGCCTGGAGGACCGAGGCCGCGCCGAAGCAAACGGACGAGGCGAGAGCGCAAATCATCCCGAGGAGCACGAAACGACTCTAGGGCGTGAGGCCGGAAATCACCGGCCTACACTGTGCGGTCGCGACGGTGAAGGGAAGGCGGCGGACATGCGCAGGCTGAGGTCGAGCACGGTGGTGCTCGGCGGGATGGGTGTCCTGGCGGCGACGATCACCGCCTGCGGTTCGGAGCCGGACAGGCGGTGTGTGGACCCGCTGACCCGGGAGGAGCTGCCGAGCTACGAGTGCCAGAGCGGCGGCGGAAGCGACGACGACGACAACGGTTCCACCCACCGCGGCTCGTACTACTACGGCGGCTCCGTCCGCGACAAGCGCGTCAGCGGTGGCAGCTTCGACAAGACCGCCGTCGACACCGGCGGCTTCGGCTGTTCCGGCACCGGCGGCGGCTGAGGCGGGGCGGCACCGTGGAACGCCACACCATCGACCCGCGGCCCGGCTGGCAGGAGACGGTCGAGGAGCAGGGGCTCGTCTATCCGCTGACCCGTCACCCGGACGGTTCGCTGCGCCCGTACTGGGACGAGAGCGCCTACTACTCCTTCTCGCTGCCCGAGGTCGAGGCGCTGGAGGAGGTCGTGGAGGAGCTGCACGCGCTGTGTCTGACGGCGGCCGCGCACATCGTCGAGAAGGATCGTTTCGCCGAGCTCGGGATCACCGATCCGAAGCTGGCGGGCCTGGTCGCCGAGTCCTGGCGGCGGCGGGCCGAACTCCCCTCCCTGTACGGCCGCTTCGACCTGCGCTACGACGGCACGGGCCCCGCCAAGATGCTGGAGTACAACGCCGACACCCCGACCTCACTGGTGGAGGCCGCGAGCCCGCAGTGGTTCTGGATGGAGGAACGCTTCCCCGGCGCCGACCAGTGGAACTCCCTCCACGAGCGGCTCGTCGACGCGTGGCGGCGGCAGGCACCCCTGCTCCCGCCCGGACCCGTCCACTTCGCGCACTCGGACGGCGACGAGCTGGGCGAGGACCTGATGACGGTCGCGTACCTGCGCGAGACCGCCCAGCAGGCCGGGCTCGACACCGAGGCGCTCTCCGTCGAACGGATCGGCTGGGACCGGCTCTCGCGCCGCTTCGTGGACGACCGGCTCCGCTTCATCCGCAGCTGCTTCAAGCTCTACCCGTGGGAGTGGCTCACCACCGACCGCTTCGGCCGGCACGTCCTGGACACCCTCGACAACGGCGGCGGCACCGGCACCACCTGCTGGATCGAACCCGCCTGGAAGATGCTGCTCTCCAACAAGGCGCTCCTCGCCGTCCTGTGGGAGCTGAACCCGGGCCACCCCCACCTGCTCCCCGCCTACCTCGACGGGCCGCGCGAACTCGCCTCGACCACCGGCTGGGTCGCAAAACCGCTGCTCGGCCGCGAGGGCGCCGGGGTCACCCTGCACGAGGCCGGTACGGAGCCCTTCGTACGGGACGGGGAGGCCTGCTGCTACCAGGAGCTGGCCCCGCTGCCCGACTTCGACGGCAATCGGGTGGTGCTCGGCGCGTGGGTCGTCGAGGACGAGGCGGCGGGGCTCGGCATCCGGGAGTCGGCGGGGCTCGTCACCGACGAGTACGCCCGCTTCCTCCCGCACGTCATCCTGTGACGGACTACTCCGGCACGTAGTCCCGCAGCGGAGCCGGCGTCAGGCCCGCCGCCTCGGCCGCGTCCAGGGCCCGCTTCAGGTCCTGCGTCACCGTCTCGTTGAAGTGCAGCAGGATGATGTCGCCGGCCTTGAGCGCCGGGGTCGGCGGGGTCCACTGGCCCCAGGTCGTGAGGTCGTACGTCCAGGTCACCAGCGCCTTCGCCCCGCAGGCGCGGGCGGTGGTCCGGGTGGTCGCGTCGTACGAGCCGTACGGCGGGCGCAGCAGCCGGGGCCCGTCGCCGAACTGTGCGAGGTGCAGGTCGCGGGCCCCGCACACCTGCGCCCGTTGGCCGGCGGCGTCGAGGGTGGTCAGGTCGGGGTGGTCGACGGTGTGGTTCTCGATGCGGGAGCGGCCCTGGTCGAGCAGGGTGTGGAAGTAGCCGGAGTCGTACGAGTAGGCGCCGGGGAGCAGGAACAGCGAGGCGGGCACCCGGCGGTCGAGCAGCAGCCGCGCCGTGGCCGGGTCGTGGTACCAGCCGTCGTCGATGGTGACGAAGACGACCGGGTCGGTGGTCTCGACGCGGGAGACCACCGGGACGGGCTCGGGCCAGGCCGCCGGGGCGGCGTGCGCGGGTCCGGCGACCGCGCCGAGCAGCGCGAGCGGGACGAGGGCGGCGAGCGCGGCACGCAGGGCGTGACGCAGACGGAGTCTCGGCATGGCGGCATCATTGGCCTAGACCAAGAGCCGTGTCAATGAGCCGAGTTGCCCCCGCTCCTCCCGCTCACCGCCCGCCCGAACCGGATCCCGTCACTCCGACAGGACACCCCTCAACTGCTCCAGACCCCAGTCCAGGTCCTCCTTCGAGATGACCAGCGGCGGAGCGATCCGGATCGTCGAACCGTGCGTGTCCTTCACCAGGACACCCCGCTCCATCAGACGCTCCGAGATCTGCCGCCCCGACCCCTTCGCGGGCGCGATGTCGACGCCCGCCCACAGGCCGCGCCCGCGCACCGCCTCCACCGCGCCGCCGCCCACCAGGAGCCCCAGCTCCGCGTGCAGGTGCTCGCCCAGCTCCGCCGCCCGCTCCTGGAACTCGCCCGTCCGCAGCATCGCGATCACCTCCAGGGCCACCGCGCAGGCCAGCGGGTTCCCGCCGAACGTCGACCCGTGCTCACCCGGCCGGAACACCCCGAGCACCGCGCGGTCGGCCACCACCGCCGACACCGGCACCACCCCGCCGCCCAGCGCCTTCCCCAGGATGTACACGTCCGGCACCACACCCTCGTGCTCGCACGCGAACGTCCGCCCCGTCCGGCCCAGACCCGACTGGATCTCGTCCGCCATGAACAGCACGTTCCGCCGGCGGGTCAGCTCCCGCACCCCCGCCAGATAGCCGGCCGGCGGGACCAGGACCCCCGCCTCGCCCTGGATCGGCTCCAGCAGCACCGCCACCGTGTTCTCGGTGACCGCCGCCTCCAGCGCCGTCAGGTCCCCGTACGGCACGATCTCGAACCCCGGCGTGTACGGCCCGAAGTGGTCCCGCGCCTCGTGGTCCGTCGAGAAGCTCACGATCGTCGTCGTCCGGCCGTGGAAGTTGTTCGCCGCGACCACGATCTTCGCGTGCCCGTCCGGCACGCCCTTCACCTCGTACCCCCACTTCCGGGCGGTCTTCACGGCCGTCTCGACCGCCTCCGCCCCCGTGTTCATCGGCAGCACCGCCTCCTTCCCGCACAGCTCCGCGAGCCGCGTACAGAACTCGGCGAACCGGTCGTGGTGGAAGGCGCGCGAGGTCAGCGTCACCCGCTCCAGCTGCGCCTTCGCCGCGTCGATCAGACGCCGGTTGCCGTGCCCGAAGTTGAGCGCCGAGTACCCGGCGAGCATGTCGAGGTAGCGGCGACCCTCGACATCGGTCATCCACGCGCCGTCCGCCGAGGCGACGACGACCGGAAGGGGGTGGTAGTTGTGCGCGCTGTGCGCGTCCGCGGAAGCGATGGCGTCTTCTGTCCTCGACACGGGATCTCCGTTCGTCCTGCGGCCCGGGGGGTGGCTGTGGCCCCTTTCTTATCGTCGCTCGGATGCCGGACAGGGAAACCTCGGCGACGGCGCGCCCGCTACGCTGGAAACACGCGCGGCGACTGGCGTACGGGGAAACGACCCCGGGGGAGCCGCGCGCGCTCCACCACACGAGGTGCCGCTCGCCTGGGCATCACGGGCCCCCGGTCCCGTGCGCACCTCAGCCCCGGGACCGTTCCGCCGAACGCCCGGAGGACATCACCATGACCCCGCAGCAGCACCCCGCGCTCGCCGCCGCCGACCCCGAGCTCGCCGCCCTCGTCGGCGCCGAGGAGCGGCTCCAGGCCGAGACCCTGCGCCTCATCCCCAGCGAGAACTACGTCTCCGCCGCCGTGCTCGAAGCCTCCGGCACCGTCCTCCAGAACAAGTACAGCGAGGGCTACCCCGGCCGCCGCTACTACGAGGGCCAGCAGAACATCGACCAGGTCGAGACCCTCGCCGTCGAGCGCGCCAAGGCCCTCTTCGGCGTCGACCACGCCAACGTCCAGCCCTACTCCGGCTCCCCGGCCAACCTCGCCGTCTACCTCGCCTTCGCCCAGCCCGGCGACACCGTCATGGGCATGGCGCTGCCGATGGGCGGCCACCTCACCCACGGCTGGGGCGTCTCCGCCACCGGCAGCTGGTTCCGCGGCGTCCAGTACGGCGTCCGCCAGGCTCCGATCTCCGAAGGCGGGGGTCTGATCGACTTCGACCAGGTGCGTGAGCTCGCCCTCAAGGAGCGCCCGAAGATCATCTTCTGCGGCGGCACCGCGCTGCCCCGCACCATCGACTTCGCCGCCTTCGGCGAGATCGCCCGCGAGTCCGGCGCCGTCCTCGTCGCCGACGTCGCCCACATCGCCGGCCTCATCGCCGGCGGTGCCCACCCGTCCCCGGTCGGGCACGTGGACGTGATCTCCACGACCACCCACAAGACCCTCCGCGGCCCCCGCGGCGCCATGCTCATGTCCCGCGAGGAGCACGCCAAGGCCCTCGACAAGGCCGTCTTCCCCGGCCTCCAGGGCGGCCCGCACAACCAGACCACCGCCGCCATCGCCGTCGCCCTCCGCGAGGCCTCCCAGCCCTCCTTCCGCGACTACGCCCACGCCGTCGTCGCCAACGCCAAGGCCCTCGCCGAGGCGCTCCTCGCCCGCGGCTTCGACCTCGTCTCCGGCGGCACCGACAACCATCTGATCCTCATCGACCTCACCCCCAAGCAGGTCCCGGGCAAGATCGCCGCGAAGGCCCTCGACCGGGCCGGGATCGTCGTCAACTACAACACCGTCCCCTACGACCCCCGGAAGCCCTTCGACCCCTCCGGCATCCGCATCGGCACCCCCTCCCTGACCTCCCGCGGCCTCACCGCGGACCACATGGACCAGGTCGCCGAGTGGATCGACCGCGCCGTCACCGCCGCCGGCGCGGGCGACGAGGACACCCTCCGCACGGTCCGCGCCGAGGTCGCCGAACTGATGGCGGCCTTCCCGGCCCCGGGCCTCCCGATCTGACGAACCCCACACCCCGGCCCGGCGGCCGCCGTCCCCGTGGCGCCGCCCCGGCACCCACGGTCGCCGGGCCCGCCGGCCGCACCCGGCCCGGCGGCCGCACCCGGCCCGGCGGCCGCACCCGGCCCGGCGGTCGCTCAGCCCGGCCCGCCCGTCGTCCCCGCCACGCGCACGGCCTCCGTCCGGTCCGGTATGCCCTCCAGGCGGAGGGTCAGGGCCCCCGCGCTCCTGGTCCACAGGAGCGTGGGGCCCGCCGGGCGCACCGCGTGCGTCCACACCGCGCCGTCCCGCGTCTCCAGCGGGAACGTCAGCCGGTGCGGGCGGGCGAACCAGTACCCCGGCGTCCCGTCCGGCAGCGCCACCCCCTCCGGCTGCACCGGCACCTGCTTGACGAAGCCCAGATCGAGCCGCGCCGGGAACTCGTCGAGTCGCACCGTCCGCTCCCCGTCGCGCCAGCACAGGCTGATCACCGCCCGGCCCCGCTCCGCCGCCCCCGTCACCGCGACCGCGTCGGGCACCCCGAGCGCGGCGGGTATCCATGGCACGAAGCCCGCGCGCCGCCCGGCCTCCGCCACGCCCACCGGGTCCGGGCACCCCGGCACCGCACCGCCCGGCCGCACCCGGCCGCCCTCGGGGTCGTACCGCACGGAGACCCCGCCGAAGCCGAACCACTCCGCCACCGCCGCCCGCACCGGAGGCGTGAGCACCAGCACGATCAGCACCCCGGTCAGTGCCGCCACCAGCGCCCGCCACCGCTCCCGCAGCCACCACCGGACCCGGCGCGGCGCGGGCTCGGCCACCGGCGTCGGCACCCGCTCGGCGAGGAGCTGGGCGAGCACCCGCTCGGCCATCGTCTCGCCGTCCACGTCCGGCACCCGCAGCCGCCGCCCCAGCTCGCGCAGCTCCTCCGGCAGCCGCCGCTCCTCATTCACGCCCCTCACCTCCCTCCGGCTCCTCCGCCCCCAGCACCAAGCCCAGCTTCCTCAGCGCCCGGCTCAGCCGGGACTTCACCGTCCCCTTCGGCCAGCCCAGCGCCTGGGCCGTCTCCGACTCGTCCAGCTCCAGGAGGTACCGGTGGATCACCACCTGCCGATGGTCCTCGGCGAGCCCGTCCAGGGCCTCCCACAAGCGCCGGCTCCGCTCCCGCTCCTCGGCCGCCACCGCCGGGTCCGCCGACTCCGGTATCCGCGGCTCGCCCCCGAGCAGATCCGCCTCCCGGCCGGCCACGGCACGCTGCCGACCCGCCGACCGCACTGTGTTCCTGGTCTCATTGGCGACGATCCGCAGCAGCCACGGCCGGAACGCCGCGCCCTCCTGGAAACGCCCCAACGACCGGTACGCCTTGAAGAAGGCCTGCTGCACCACGTCCTCGGCCTCCGCGCCCGCGCCGCACGCCACCGCCGCTCTCAGCGCCACCGCCGTGTGCGCGCGGACCAACTCCGCGTACGCCTCCGGCTCTCCGGCGCGCACACGGGCGATCACCGCGGCCTCGTCCTCGACCAGGCCCCCCTCCCGCGTCCTCACACTCTTGATACACCGGCAGTCGGGGATCGGTTCCCACACCTGAGAGAATGATGTGCATGGCCTCTGACAGTCCCCGTGTGCTCTCCGGAATCCAGCCCACCGCAGGCTCGTTCCACCTCGGCAACTACCTCGGCGCCGTCCGCCAGTGGGTCGCCCTGCAGGAGACGCACGACGCCTTCTACATGGTCGTCGACCTGCACGCGATCACGGTCCCGCAGGACCCCGCCGAGCTGCGCGCCAACACCCGGCTCGCCGCGGCCCAGCTGCTCGCCGCCGGTCTCGACCCCGAGCGCTGCACCCTGTTCATCCAGAGCCACGTCCCCGAGCACGCCCAGCTCGGCTGGGTCATGAACTGCCTCACCGGCTTCGGCGAGGCCTCCCGCATGACCCAGTTCAAGGACAAGTCCGCCAAGCAGGGCGCCGGCAACGCGACCGTCGGCCTCTTCACGTACCCGATCCTCCAGGTCGCGGACATCCTGCTCTACCAGGCCCACGAGGTCCCGGTCGGCGAGGACCAGCGCCAGCACATCGAGCTGACCCGCGACCTCGCGGAGCGCTTCAACGGCCGCTTCGGCGACACGTTCACGATCCCCAAGCCGTACATCCTCAAGGAGACGGCGAAGATCTTCGACCTCCAGGACCCGACGATCAAGATGAGCAAGTCGGCGTCCTCGCCGAAGGGCCTGATCAACCTCCTGGACGACCCGAAGGCCACCGCGAAGAAGGTCAAGAGCGCGGTCACCGACACCGACACGGTGATCCGCTTCGACCCGGAGAACAAGGCCGGCGTCTCCAACCTGCTCACCATCATGTCCACGCTCACCGCCACGTCCGTGGAGGACCTGGAGAAGAGCTACGAGGGCAAGATGTACGGCGCGCTGAAGACCGATCTCGCCGAGGTCATGGTGGACTTCGTCACGCCGTTCCGGGCCCGCACCCAGGAATACCTGGACGACCCGGAGACGCTGGACTCGGTCCTGGCCAAGGGAGCGGAGAAGGCCCGCGCGGTCGCCGCGGAGACGCTGGCGCAGACGTACGAGCGGATGGGCTTCCTGCCCGCCAAGCACTGAGACCGAGGACCCTGGCCGAAACGGTGGTGCAGGCCGCACACTGGCGGCTGCACCACCACACACGACTCGACGACGGACGACGGAGGAGAACGACGTGGGGACCGTAACGCTCGGCGTTTCGATCGCGGTCCCGGAGCCCTACGGCAGCCTGCTCCAGGAGCGGCGCGCCGGCTTCGGGGACACGGCCGCGTACGGCATCCCCACGCACGTCACCCTGGTCCCGCCGACCGAGGTCGCCGAGGAGCGGCTTCCGGAGATCGAGGCGCACCTCGCGGACGTCGCCGCCGACCACCAGCCGTTCCCCGTGCGCCTCAAGGGCACCGGGACCTTCCGTCCGCTCTCCCCGGTCGTCTTCGTGAAGCTGGCGGAGGGCGTCCCCCTCTGCAACCGGCTCCAGCACCGGATCCGGGACGAGGCCGGCCCCCTCGCGCGGGAGCTCCAGTTCCCGTACCACCCGCACGTCACCGTCGCGCACGGCATCTCCGAGGAGGGGATGGACCGGGCGTTCGAGGAGCTCGCCGGGTACGAGGCTGCCTGGACCTGCCGCTCCTTCGCGCTGTACGAGCAGGGCCCGGACGGGGTCTGGCGGAAGCTGTACGACTACGAGTTCGGCAGCGGCCGCCCGATCTCGGCGGTCCCCGCGCAGGGCGGCAGCCCGGTGGACCACCCGGCGCCGACGGCCTGACGGCGCGCACGGCCGGCACGTACGGCCTGACGGCGCGCACGGCCGGACGTCACACGGGCAGCCGCGGGCACCAGCCGCACGTCACACCGGCAGCCGCGGGCGACAGACCGACGTCACACCGGCAGCCGCCGGAACAGCGGCCTCGGCACGTGCCGTACCGCCGCCATCACCATCCGCAGCGCCCCCGGCACCCACACCGTCTCCGAGCGCCGCCGCAGCCCCAGCTCGATCGCGCCCGCGACCGCCTCAGGGGTGGTCGCCAGCGGCGCCTCCGCGAGCCCGGCGGTCATCTTCGAGCGCACGAACCCGGGCCGTACGACCATGACGTGCACGCCCGTGCCGTGCAGGGCGTCCCCGAGGCCCTGGGCGAAGGCGTCGAGCCCCGCCTTCGACGAGCCGTAGATGAAGTCCGCCCGGCGGGCCCGCTCGCCGGCCACCGAGGAGAGCACCACCAGGGAACCGTGCCCCTGCGCCTGGAGCGCTCCGGCGCACACCAGGCCGGCCGAGACGGCGCCCGTGTAGTTGGTCTGCGCGACGCGGACCGCGGCGAGCGGATCGGACTCGTCCCGCGCCTGGTCGCCGAGGACCCCGAAGGCGAGCAGCACCATGTCGATGTCGCCCTCCGTGAAGACCTTCCCGAGCCGCTCCTCGTGGGACTCCGTGTCGAGCGCGTCGAACGGCACCGTCCGCACCTCGGCCCCCAGTGCCCGCAGCGAGTCGGCGGCGGCCGTGAGCGCGGGGGAGGGCCGGCCGGCCAGCCAGACCGTGCGGGTGCGGCGCGCGATCAGCCGGCGGGCGGTGGCGAGCCCGATCTCGGAGGTGCCGCCGAGGACGAGCAGGGACTGCGGGGCACCGAAGGCGTCCTTCACGGGAACTCCTGAGGGGTCTAGGGGGTGTCTTGTCGATCAGGCGCCGCGAGCCCGGCCTGGTCGACAAGACACCCCCTAGAGGCTGAGGCGGCGGGCCAGGTCCGAGGTGAGGACGGACCGGGGGTCGAGCGAGGCACGCAGTGCCCGGAACTCGTCGAGCCGGGGGTACATCGCGGCCAGCGTCTCCGGCCGGACCCGGGAGTCCCCGGCGAGGTGGACCCGGCCGCCGGCTTCCGCGAGCTCCTCGTCGAGGGCGTCGAGGAACCGGGCGAGTCCGGGGAGGCCGGCCGGGAGATCGAGGGCGAGGGTCCAGCCGGGGAGCGGGAAGGACAGCCAGCCGGGGTCGCCCGTGCCGAACCGTCTCAGGACGGCGAGGAAGGCGGGCCAGCGGCGGTCCGCGATCCGCCGCACGATCCGTCGGAGGGTCTCCTCCTGCCCGTACGGGACGACGAACTCGTACGGGACGGAGCCGCCGGGCCCGTGCAGCCGGTTCCAGTGCGGGACGCCGTCGAGGGGGTGGAGGAACGCGGTCGGCGGCTGGAGGCGACCGGTGGCGGCCCGGGGCGCCCCGTGGTACCGGAGCGCGTGGAGGAGCCCGACGGAGGTGCGCCCGAGGAGCCCGCCGGGGACGTACGGCGGCGGGGCGGGCCACCGGGCGGGACGGAAGCCGAGCGGCGCGCGGCGGGCGCGGTGGCGGCGGGGCAGGGAGTCGTACGGGACGTGGTCGCCGCGCTTGAGGACGCCGCGGCCGGTGGCGGCGCCCCGCGCGAGCAGGTCGATCCAGGCGGCCGAGTACGCGTGCGCGTGGGCGCCGTCGGCGAGCCCGGCCAGCAGCGCGTCGAGGTCGGGGGCGCGTGCGGTGTCCACGCGCAGGAGGGAGGTTTCGACGGGCAGCAGCCGCAGGGTCGCCGAGAGGATCACGCCGGTCAGGCCCATGCCGCCGGTGGTGGCGTCGAAGAGCGGGGTTCCGGGCAGCACGGTCCGGATCCCGCCGTCGGCGGTGAGGAGTTCGAGCGCGGTCACGTGACGGCCGAAGGAGCCGGAGACGGGGTGGTTCGCGCCGTGGACGTCGCCGCCGATCGCGCCGCCGACGGTCACCCACCGGGTGCCGGGGACGACCGGGACGGACCAGCCGAGCGGCAGCAGCGTCTCCATCAGCCGGTGCAGGCTGACGCCCGCCTCGCAGACGACGAGCCCGGCGGTGGTGTCGACGGCCAGGATCCGGTCCAGGCCGGTCATGTCGAGGACGGTGCCGCCGGCGTTCTGCGCGGCGTCGCCGTACGCGCGGCCGAGTCCGCGGGCGACGGCGCCGCGGGGACCGCAGGCACGGAGGGCCTCGGCGGCCTCGGCGTGCCCGCGGGGCCGCTGCACGCGCGCGAGGGTGGGGGCGGTGCGGCCCCAGCCGGTGATCGCTTCGCAGTCCTCGTCCGGGACGCGGGTCTCGACAGCCATGAGGGTGACCGTATAGCCGCTGTTGTGGCTTATGCCGGTATTGCATGGCGGTTCGTCGAAATGGGTGATGAAAGGACCGTCAGGAAAGAGTCCCGGGCCCGTGGACGCGGATCGCGGCGTACGGGATGTCGGTCGTGGGTCCGCGAGCCCCGGCAAGGGATTCTCGTACCGGGGTTGATCCGACGGCGGAGGAGTAGACGTACGACATGGACTGGCTGACCAAGCTCCCCGTCATCGGCCCGTGGGTGACCCGCTTCATGCGGACCCACGCCTGGCGCTCGTACGAGACCCTCGACGAGGCCCACTGGACGCGGCTGGCCGCCGCCATCACCTTCATCTCGTTCGTCGCCCTCTTCCCGCTGATCACGGTCGCCGCCGCGGTCGGGGCCGCCCTCCTCACCGACGACCAGCTCGACCGGATCGAGGAGAAGGTCGCCGACCAGGTGCCCGGAATCTCCGACCAGCTCGACATCGACGGGCTCGTCGCCAACGCCGGCACCGTCGGACTCGTCGCCGGCGCCGTGCTGCTCGTCACCGGCATCAGCTGGATCGGCTCGATGCGGGAGTGCCTGCGCGCGGTCTGGGGACTCGACGACGTCGAGGGCAACCCGATCCTGCTCAAGGGCAAGGACGCGCTGATCCTCGTCGGCCTCGGCGGTGTGGCGCTCGCCTCGCTCGCCGCGTCCTGGCTCGGCTCCACCGCGGTCGGCTGGAGCGCCGACCGGCTCGGCGTCTCCGGCGAGGGGGCGGGCGGCTATCTGCTCCAGGCGGCCGCCGTCCTCGTCGCCGTCGTCGCCGACTTCCTGATCCTGCTGTACGTGCTGACGCTGCTGCCGGGCGTCGAACCGCGCCGCCGGGACCTCGTGGTGGCGGCCCTCATCGGCGCGGTCGGCTTCGAGCTCCTGAAACTGCTGCTCGGCGGCTACATGAAGGGCGTCGCGGCGAAGTCGATGTACGGGGCGTTCGGCGTGCCGGTCGCCCTGCTCCTCTGGATCAACTTCACCGCGAAGCTCCTGCTGTTCTGCGCGGCCTGGACGGCTACGGAGTCGCGTCGGTCGTCTCCTGGACGTCCTGGGGGGACTGCGGACGGCGCCGACGCGCCGCCGACGCCGCCAGCGGCCAGCGGCGGTTGACCAGGAAGGCGGCCGCCGCGAGGAGGACGAGGACACCGCCCGCCACGGCCAGCGCGATCCCGACCCCGCCGGACTTCTCGGCGGAGGCGGCCGCGTGGACCGGCTCGTGCGGGGCGTTCTTGCCGGGCGCCGGGGCCGTGCCGTCGTCGGGCGCGGCGGGCGTCGTACGGGCCGAGCGCGGTGCCACCAGCTCACCGACCGGCGTCACCTTGCCGGTGGCGGCGAAGCCCCAGTCGAGCAGCCGGGCGGCCTCCCGGTAGACGGCGTGCTGCTCCTTCGAGGAGGGGTTCATGACGGTGACGAGCAGCACCTTGCCGTTGCGTTCGGCGACGCCGGTGAAGGTGGCACCCGCGTGCGTGGTGTTGCCGTTCTTGACGCCGGCGATGCCCGGGTACGGGGCGACGCCGATGTCGCCGGTGAGGAGCCGGTTGGTGTTCTGGATCTCGAAGGTCTCGCGCTTCTTGCCCGGCTTGGCCTCGCCGGGGAAGGCCGCGCGGGACGTGGCGGCGTACTCGCGGAAGTCCGGCTTCTGCATGCCGCTGCGGGCGATGAGCGTCAGGTCGTACGCGGAGGAGACCTGGCGCGGGGCGTCGTAGCCGTCCGGGGAGACCACGAAGGTGTCGAGGGCCTGGAGGTCGGCCGCGTGGTCGTTCATGTCCGTGACGGTCTGCTGGAGACCGCCGTTCATGCTGGTCAGCACGTGCACGGCGTCGTTGCCGGAGCGGAGGAAGACGCCGAGCCAGAGGTCGCGGACGCTGTAGGTCTGCTTCTCCTTGATGCCGACGAGGCTGGAGCCGGCCCCGATGCCGGCCAGGTCCCGGTCGGTGACCAGGTGGTTCTGCGTCTTGGTGGGGAACTTCGGCAGCAGCGTGTCCGCGAAGAGCATCTTGAGCGTGGAGGCCGGGGCGAGCCGCCAGTGCGCGTTGTGCGCGGCGAGGATCTCGCCGCTCTCCGCGTCGGCGACGACCCAGGACCGGCCGGACAGCTCCTTCGGCAGCACCGGGGCGCCGGGCAGCAGCTGCACCTGGGTGCCCGGCCTGCCGAGCTGTGCCCCGCCGACCTTGGACATCACGGCCGGGGGCTTGGGCTGCTTGTCCTTCCCGTCCTTCCCGTCCGCGTGGGCCGCGGGAGCGGCGGTGACGAGCGGCAGGAGCACAGCAGCGGCGACCGCCCAAGCGGTCTTCTTCGAAGCAGACACGGTCGAGAACGTACAGGTACGGCCAAGCGATCCGAACCCCGGCAGGCGGTTGGCCCGCGCTCGGCCACCCGGAAGCGGGGGCCGTACGACCGACGGTGATACTGGGGTCATGAAGCTCAGCCGCCGCGTCTCCTGGTTCCTGCTCGCCTTCGGGGTGTGGTCCTGGTTCATCTGGGTCACCTTCGTCAAGAACCTCTGGAACGACGGGAGCGGCCTCGCCTTCGACGACGCCGGCGACCCGACGGCCTACTTCTGGGTTCATCTGCTGCTTGCCGTCACGTCCTTTGTCCTGGGGACGGTGATCGGCGCGATCGGGTTGCGTGGGGTGCGCGCCGCGCGCCGCGCGGACGGCTAGAAGAGGGGTTCCGGGGGCGTGGGCGTGTTTCTGCTGGTCCTGGTCGTGGTGCTCGCGCTGCTCGGCGCGGTCCACTGGTACGTGTGGCGGCGGCTGGTGCGGGACGTGACCGTGCCCGGGAGCCTCCCGCGCCGGGCGGGCACGGCCGCCGTCGTGGTCCTGCCCCTGCTGTCGGTCGCCGCCCTGGTCTCCTCGCGGGCGGGCGCGCCCTTCGCGGTCCAGCAGGCGGTCGCCTGGCCGGGCTTCCTCTGGCTCGCCGTGCTCCTGTACCTCGTCCTGGCCCTCCTGGTCGGCGAGGCCGTCCGGCCGCTGCTGCGCGGCTGGACGCGCCGCCGCGCGGCCACCACGGGCTCGGCGGAGCCCGTACCCGCGGAGCCCCCGCCCGCGGAGCCCGTACCCGATCCCCTCGACGTCTCGCGGCGGCTCTTCGTGTCCCGGGTCGTCGGCGGTTCGGCGGCGGCCGTCGCCCTCGGGACCGTCGGGTACGGAACGTACGGCGTGCTGCGCGGGCCCCGGGTCAAGCGGGTCACCGTCCCGCTCGCCAAGATCCCGCGCGCCGCGCACGGCTACCGGATCGCCGTCGTGTCCGACATCCACCTCGGGCCGATCCTGGGCCGCGCCCACACCCAGCGGATCGTGGACACGATCAACGCCACCCAGCCCGACCTGATCGCGGTGGTCGGCGACCTCGTCGACGGGACCGTGGAGAACCTCGGACCCGCCGCCGAGCCGCTCGCCCGGCTCCGCGCCCGGCACGGCTCGTTCTTCGTGACCGGCAACCACGAGTACTTCTCGGGTGCCGACGCCTGGGTCGACCACGTCCGCGAACTCGGGCTGCGTCCCCTGCGCAACGCGCGCGTGGAGGTCCCGGCCGGCTTCGACCTCGCGGGCGTCGACGACGTCGCGGGTGAGAGCGAGGGCCAGGGACCCGACTTCGCGCGGGCCCTCGGCGACCGCGACCGGGCCCGCGCCGCGGTGCTCCTCGCGCACCAGCCGATCGTCGTCCACGACGCCGTGCGCCACGGCGTGGACCTCCAGCTCTCCGGTCACACCCACGGCGGGCAGCTCTGGCCCGGCAACTACCTCGCCGAACTCGCCAACCCGACGGTCGCCGGGCTCGAACGGTACGGCGACACCCAGCTGTACGTGTCGCGGGGAGCCGGCGCCTGGGGACCCCCCGTCAGGGTCGGGGCCCCCTCCGACATCACGATCGTCGAACTCGCCTCGAAGCAGGCCTGACCGGTCGAGGTCACTCCCCGCGCCGAGGTCGATACGTGCTGCTCATCGACTTAAATTCGCATTTCCCGGACATATACATGTGGTGTGAAAGTTTTCTCTTCCGCTTGTGAAAAGCGTGTGATGGGATGCAGCCATCGCGACGTTTCCGGGGGCCGTCGCATCAGGGGTGGTACCAAAAAAAGGAAGCACGGCAATGCGGTCGACGGTCCGTCTGCGGATCCTCATCACTTGTGGAGTACTGGTGGCCGCCGGAGTGGGGGGCTGGCAACTCCTGCCCTCCGACGGCGTCCGGACCGATCCCATCACCGTCGGCACGACCGACGAGGTGACCTCGCTCGACCCGGCCGGCGCCTACGACGCCGGCTCCTGGGCCATGTACAGCAACGTCTTCCAGTCGTTGCTGACGTTCAAGCCGGGCCTGAGCCAGCCGGTTCCGGACGCCGCCGAGAGCTGCAAGTTCGTGGGCACCAGGCTCACCACGTACCAGTGCACGCTCCGCGACGACCTCACCTTCGCCAACGGGCGCAAGATCACCGCGGAGGACGTCAAGTACTCCTTCGAGCGGATGCTGCGCATCAAGGCGGACGTCGGACCGCAGCCGCTCTTCCCGACTCTGAAGAGCGTCACGGCCGAAGGCCGGACCGTCACCTTCCGACTGAGCGGGCGTGACGCCACGTTCCCGCTGAAGGTGGCCACGGGCGCCGGCTCGATCGTGGACAAGGACCAGTACCCGGCGAACCGGCTGCGCAGCGGCTACGCGGTCGACGGCTCGGGTCCCTACGTCCTCAAGGAGTACAAGGAGGGCGAGTCCGCGCTCCTGGAGCCCAACCCGAGGTACAAGGGCGCCGTGACCAAGACCGGTCACACGGTCCTCGTGAAGTACTACGGCCAGTCCGAGGAGCTCGCGAACGCCTGGAAGGCGAAGGACGTCGCGGTGACGCACCGCCAGCTCCCGCCGGACTTCCTCTCGACCCTGGACACCAAGGACGGGACCCGGGTCACGGAGGCGGAGAGCGCCGAGATCCGCAACCTCAACTTCAACGTCCGGCCCGGCTCGCCCATGGCGGACAAGGCCGTACGACAGGCCGTCGCCGCCGTCCTCGACCGCCCGGCGATCACCGAGGGCGCGTACAAGGGAACGGTCGAGCCGCTCTACTCCCTCATCCCGCAGGGCTTCGTCGGCCACAGCACCGCCTTCTACGACACGTACCCGGAGCCGAGCGCGAAGAAGGCCAAGGCCCTCCTGTCGGAGGCCGGGATCAAGACGCCGGTGAAGTTCACGTACGGCTTCCGCAAGGACGCCACCTACGCGGCCGAGGCGGCCGAGATCAAGCGGCAGCTGGAGGAGACCGGGCTCTTCGAGGTCAAGGTCGTCGAGGCCGACTGGCAGAGCTTCCAGAAGGGGTACGCGAAGGGCGGCTACGACGCCTACCCCGTCGGCTGGCTCCCCGACTTCCCCGACTCCGACAGCTTCACGGCGCCGCTGGTCGGCACCGAGAACACCCTGCACAACGGCTTCTCCAGCAAGCGCATCGACAGCCTGATCGCCTCGACGCAGCAGTACAGCGACCGGGGCCGCGCGACGAACGACTTCGAGCAGATCCAGACCGAGGTCGCGACCGACGTCCCGCTCGTCCCGCTCTGGCAGAAGAAGGACTACGTCCTGTCCACGGAGGCGGTCGCCGGGTCCCAGTACCTGACGGACGGCACGGGCATCTGGCGCCTGTGGGAGCTCAGCTGGATCTAGGGGGTGTTTCGGAAGTCCCGCACAGCACCCGCGGCGCCCGGCACGCCCCCTCGCCGCACCGGCCGAAGACCCAAGTAGCTCCGCTACGAGGGCCTTCGTCCGGCACGCCGAGGGCACGCACCGGACACCGCGGGCACCGCACAGGACTTTCGAAATACCCCCTAGGGGCGGCCCCGGGGGCGGACCCTAGGAATCCTCCGACGGCTTCGGGCTCGCCTTCTTCTTCGGCTTGCCCGAGGCCGCCATCCCGGCCGCCGTCGGCATGAAGTCGGAGAGCAGCTCGTGCGTCTCCTTGACCAGCGGGCGCAGGATCCGGAAGCGGGAGAGCGAGATCGCGCGGGCGGTGACCGGCGCGAGCCGCTCCACCAGGCGCCGGCTGTTCGCCGCGCCCTCCGAGCGGTCGTACACCCAGAACAGCACCAGCCCCATCTGCTGGAGCCACAGCAACTGCGGCAGGGCCTCCTTCAGTTCGGGGTCGACCTTGACCGCGGCGCCCGAGATGACCCGCCGGTGCACCTCGATCGCGGCCTCGCGCGGGCCCTCGGACTCGGGGGAGAAGGGGCTGAGCGGGCTGTCCGGGTCGGCGGCGTTCTTGAAGAACTGGGCGGCGAACTCGTGGTACGGCTCGGCGATGTCGAGCCAGCCGAGGTAGACCCCGCGGATCCGGGCGGTCAGGTCCTTCTCGGGGCCGGTGAGGATGGGCTCGACGGCGGCCTGGTGCTCCTCCGCGATCCGGTCGTAGAAGCCCTGGACCAGGTGCTCCTTGGAGGAGAAGTAGTAGTACGCGTTGCCGACGGAGACCCCGGCCTCCTGGGCGATGGCCCGCATGGTCGTCTTGTCGTAACCGCGCTCCTTGAACAGCCGGAGCGCGGTTTCGAGGATGAGCGTGCGGGTCTGCTCGCTCTTGGGGGCCTTCTTCTCTTCCGTCACGGGCCGAGCCTAACGGGGCGGACCGGGCGGCTCGCAGCGCCCGTCCCCGCAGTACCCGTCCTCCGGGCACCCGTCCCCGCAGTGCCCGTCGTCGTCCTGCCCCGGCCCCTTGAGCGCCTCGCGCCACCTCGCGGCCGCGAGGACGGTCATCCGGGCGAAGGGCTGTCCGGCGGGGGTGGCCAGCCAGTGGGCCCGGGGCCGGTGGTCGGCCAGGGCCCAGAGGCAGACGATCCAGGCGGAGGTCTCCCGGTAGACCTGGCCCCGGTCCCCGATCACGGTGATCTCCCGCAGGGTGGCGGCGTGGTCGAGGGCCGGGAAGAGACGTCGAGCCTGCTGCGAGCCGGCCGGTACGAGGTCGAGCGGGACGAGCTGCCGCTGGCGCAGCAGCCAGTGCCTCAGGTGCACGCAGAGCGGGCAGTCGGCGTCGTACAGCACGGTCAGGCGTCCCACGGGGGTCGTGGGGTGTGCCGGGGCAGGCATCGCGCTCAGCCCTGCGGGGCGGGCGGGGCCCAGGGGCCGGCCTTGGGCGTGGTGGTCCAGCCCTGGGGGCGGACCGGCGGGACCTGTTCGCGCTCCATGACCCCGCGGCGGCGGATCTTGTTGAGCACGTACACGTTGCCGAGGTGCATCACGCCGAGGACGAGCAGGACCACTCCGAGCTTGACGGAGAGGGCCTCGAAGAGGGCCCGGGCGTCGACGACGGCGGCGTCCTGGCTGAGGTAGAGGGCGACGAAGCCGAAGTTGACGAGGTAGAAGCCGACCACGAGGAGGTGGTTGACGGCGTCCGCGAGCTTCTCGTTCCCGTGCAGGACGTCGGAGAGGAAGATCTTTCCGTTACGGCTGAGCGTGCGGGCGACCCAGACGGTGAGGGCCACGCTGATCAGCAGGTAGACGATGTACGCGACGACAGTGAGGTCCATGCCCCACCCTCCCTTGAACACGTTCAAAAGCTGGCACGCCTGACTGTAGACCCCTTCTTGAACGTGTTCAAGTGCCGAGGGAAAGAGCTGGTCCGGCCGCGCCCCCGCGCATAGGGTCGGCGGGTGACGCTCTCTCATGACCTGGCCGGCACCGGCCCCACGACCGTCGTCCTGCTGCACTCCGGGGTCTGCGACCGCCGCATGTGGGACGGGCAGTTCCACGCGCTGGCCGAAGCGGGACACCGCGTCGTCCGCTGCGACCTCCGCGGCTTCGGGGACACCCCCGTCGACGCCCCGCACACCCACGCCGAGGACGTGCGCGCCCTCCTCGACCACCTCGGCGCCGAGCGCTCCGTCGTCGTCGGCTCCTCCTTCGGCGGCCGGGTCGCCCTCGAACTCGCCGTCCTGCACCCCGGCCGCGTCCGTGCCCTCGCCCTCCTCGGCTCAGCGATCCCCGGCATGGCGCCCAGCGCGGAACTGCGCGCCTGGGGCGCCCGCGAGGACGCGCTCATCGAGGCCGGCGACCTCGACGCCGCCGTCGAGCTCAACGTCGACACCTGGCTCGGCCCCGAGGCCGGAGAGGCCGCCCGCGCCCTCGTACGGGACGGGCAGCGGCGTGCCTTCGCGCTCCAGCTCGCCGCCGCCGAGGAGCACCACCCCGTCGCCCCCCAGGTCACCCGCGACGACCTCGCCCGGATCCAGGCCCCCGCGCTCGTGGCCGTCGGCGCGCACGACCTCCCCGACTTCCGGGCGATCGCCGACGAGCTCGGAAGCCTGCTGCCCGCCGCGCGCCGCGTCGACCTCGACTGGGCCGGCCACCTCCCCGCGCTGGAACGCCCGGACGAGACCGCCCGGCTGCTCCTGTCGTTCCTGGCCGAGGCCGCTCAGCTCGACGCGACCGGCTGACCGTCCTGCCGGAACCGCCGCACGCCCGGTACGAGGGCGGTTCCCGCGCAGCACCCGCCGACCACCACCGCGGCGGCGAGCAGCGGCACTTCGGGACCCCATGCCGAGGCGGCGACCGGCGCGAGGACGTACCCCAGGGGCATGGCGGCGAGCGAGAGCAGCCAGTCGTACGAGGTGACGCGGGCGAGCGCGTGGGCGGGCACCGCGCGCTGCACGGCCGTCTCCCACACGGGCGAGAGGAAGCCGAGGCCCGCCTGGGCGAGTCCGTACGCCGCGATCGTCGGCCACGCGGGCGCGTCGAGGGCGAGCAGCAGCAGCGGCAGCGCGTACGTGGCGAGGCCGAGGTTCGCGGCGAGGACCGGGCGCCGGGGTCGGACCCGGTCGGCGAGCAGTGCCCCGAGGAGGAAGCCGACGGCGCCGACCTGGAGGAGGACGACCCAGGTCGTGCCGCCGCCGAGCCGCTGCACGGCGATCGCGGGCCCGAGGGTCATCAGGACGGCGGCGGCGCCGTTCCACGCGCTGTGGCCGATCAGGCTGGTCCAGTACCAGTCGCGGGAGCGGACCTCCCGCCAGCCCTCGGCGAGGTCGGCGCGCAGCGAACGGCGGGGGATCGGGACCCGCTTCACCCGCACGGCCGTCAGGAGCAGGGCGCTGACGGCGAAGGTGGCCGCGTCGAGGACGAACGCCCAGCCGGGGCCGACGGTCAGGACCAGGGTGCCGGCGAGCGCGGGCCCGGCGAGGCGGGTGGCGCTCTGGGCGACGCTCATCGCCGCGTTGGCCCGGTGCAGCGCCGCCGCCTCGACCGTGCCCCTGACCAGCGGCGAGCCGGTCGGCATGGCGAAGGCCCCGGCCGCGCCGCCGACGGCCTCGGCGACCGCGAGGACGGCGAGCCCGGGGGAGCCGCCGAGCAGCTGGACGCCGACGGTCAGCTGGGTGGCGCAGCGGATGAGGTCCGTGGTGAGCGCGACCGTGCGGGCGTCGAAGCGGTCGCCGACGACTCCGCCCACCGGCAGCAGGAGCAGCTTGGGGACCATCGCGCAGCCGAGGACCAGGGCGAGCGCCGTGGTGGAGCCGGTGGCCTCCAGGACGGCCAGGGCGAGGGCGGCGGGGATGGCGGCGTCACCGAGGAGGGAGAGGGCGCGGCCGGCGAAGAGCAGGCGGAAGGAGCGGGTGCGGAGGGGGTGGGGGACGGGCGGAGGCGCGACGGGGCGCACGGGGGCCGTGGTCATGGACCGCAGATTATTTCGGCACCGAATAATTCGTCAACGAAATACTTCCGGAGGGGCGGAAGTCCTCGCCGACGTACGATCACCCCATGGCGCACCCCGAGGAACCGCAGGCACCGCGCGACTGGACCGACGAGCACGTCGCCCGCTGGCAGCCCGTCCTGCCCGGCCTCGACCCCGTCGTCGAGGGCGCGGTCACGCGGATGAAGAAGCTCTCGGTCCATCTGCGCCGGGTCCGGGAGCAGTCGCTCGTCGACTTCGACCTGGAACGGCACGAGTTCGACACCCTCCACAAGCTCGCGGGACGCGGCGGCAGCGCCGCCCCCTCCGAACTCGCCCAGGACCTCGACCTGGCCCCCGCCTCCGTCTCCGGGCGCCTCGACGTCCTGGAGAAGCGCGGCTTCGTCCGCCGCACCCAGTCCACGACCGACCGGCGCCGGGTCGTCGTCGAACTCACCGCGTCCGGGCGGGAGACCTGGCTCGGCGCGATGGACGTCCTCGGCCACGAGGAGTACCGGCTCCTCGGTGTCCTCGGCCCCGAGGAGCGCGTCCTGCTCAACGACATGCTGCGCCGGATCATGGTCGAGGCGGAGTCCGGCGGCCCCACCCCGTCCTGGCACGCGTGACGGACGCGCCGGCCGTCACATGCTCAGCGAGCGCGCGTAGTTGAGCTGACCCATCACCCAGTGGATGGTGTCCGGGCCCGTCGCCGGGATCATCGTCGAGTGGTGGCGGCCGCCGCTGGTCACCGTGACCTGGATGAAGCCGGTCGTGCTCTTCTCCTTCATCAGCAGGAACAGCAGGCCGAGCAGGCAGAAGATGAAGAAGACGACCGCGAGCACGATCGCGACCGTCGGCATCTTCTCCTCGGTCCGCGACATGTCCATCGCGTTCCACACCGCGCCCTTGAGCGGCATGGCGCCGGCCGGCGTGATGATCTGGTCGCCGACCACGGTGATGTCACCGAGGCTCAGCACCGGCGCCCCGCCGCCGGCCGGCGCGTGCTGCGGCGGCACCGGCACGCCACCCGGCAGGGTCGGCTGGTAGGACGGCGGCGACTGCGGGTACCCGTATCCGGGCGTCGCGTCCTGCGGGTAGCCGTACGCCGGCCCCCCGGCCGCCCCGCCCTGCTGCCCGGGCCCCCACTTGTACTCACCGTCCGCGTAAGGGTTCGGCTCGCTCATCAGTCCCCGCTCTCCAGAAAGAAAAAGCCCGCTCCTGCACGCCGCAGCGTACAGAAGCGGGCCGAAGCACCGAACCCGGCGGTCAGAAGCGGCGCGTGATGAGCGCGCGCTTGACTTCCTGGATGGCCTTCGTGACCTCGATGCCACGCGGGCACGCGTCCGTGCAGTTGAACGTCGTGCGGCAGCGCCACACGCCGTCCTTGTCGTTCAGGATCTCCAGGCGCTGCTCGCCCGCCTCGTCACGCGAGTCGAAGATGAAGCGGTGCGCGTTGACGATCGCGGCCGGACCGAAGTACTGGCCGTCGTTCCAGAAGACCGGGCAGGACGACGTGCACGCGGCGCACAGGATGCACTTGGTGGTGTCGTCGAAGCGCTCGCGGTCCTCGGCGGACTGCAGACGCTCGCGGGTCGGCTCGTTCCCCTTGGTGACGAGGAACGGCATGACGTCCCGGTACGCCTGGAAGAACGGCTCCATGTCGACCACGAGGTCCTTGAGCACCGTCAGGCCCTTGATGGCCTCGACCGTGATCGGCTTCTCGGGGTTGATGTCCTTGATCAGCGTCTTGCAGGCGAGCCTGTTCTTGCCGTTGATCCGCATCGCGTCCGAGCCGCAGATGCCGTGCGCGCAGGAGCGACGGAAGGTCAGCGTGCCGTCGACGTCCCACTTGATCTTGTGAAGGGCGTCGAGCACGCGCTCCTTCGGGTCGATCTCGATCTGGAAGTCCTCCCAGACCGCTGCGTCCGACACCTCGGGGTTGAAGCGGCGGATCCGCATGGTGACCGTGATGTACGGGGAGGCGGCGGACTCCGCCTCGACCTTGTCCAGTACGGGGGTAGCCATCAGTACTTACGCTCCATCGGCTGGTAGCGGGTCGTCACGACCGGCTTGTAGTCGAGACGGACGGTCTCGGAGCCGTCCTCGCCGACCTCGCGGTACGCCATGGTGTGGCGCATGAAGTTGACGTCGTCGCGGTTCGGGTAGTCCTCGCGGTAGTGACCACCGCGGGACTCCTTGCGCGCCAGGGCCGAGACGGCCATGACCTCGGCCAGTTCGAGCAGGTTGCCCAGCTCGATGGCCTCCAGGAGGTCCGTGTTGAAGCGCTTGCCCTTGTCCTGGATGGACACGTTCTCGTAGCGCTCGCGCAGCTCGGCGATCTTCTCGACCGCCGTCTTGATGGTCTGCTCCGTGCGGAACACCATCACGTTGGCGTCCATCGTCTCCTGGAGCTCACGGCGCAGGTCGGCGACCCGCTCGTTGCCCGTGGAGTTGCGCAGCTTCTCGATCTGCGCGACGACCATGGACTCCGGGTTCTCCGGAAGCTCGACGAAGTCGCTCTTGGCGGAGTACTCGGCCGCGGCGATGCCCGAACGCTTGCCGAAGACGTTGATGTCCAGCAGCGAGTTGGTGCCGAGGCGGTTGGCGCCGTGCACGGAGACACAGGCGACCTCGCCGGCCGCGTACAGGCCCGGGACGACGGTGGTGTTGTCCGACAGGACCTCACCCTCGACGTTCGTCGGGATGCCGCCCATGGCGTAGTGCGCGGTGGGCTGGATCGGGATCGGGTCCGTGTAGGGCTCGATGCCGAGGTACGTGCGCGCGAACTCGGTGATGTCGGGCAGCTTGGCGTCCAGCTGCTCCGGCGGGAGGTGCGTCAGGTCCAGGTAGACGTGGTCGCCCTCGGGACCGCAGCCGCGGCCCTCGCGGATCTCCGTGTAGATGGAGCGGGAGACGACGTCACGGGACGCGAGGTCCTTCATGACCGGCGCGTACTTCTCCATGAAGCGCTCGCCGTCCTTGTTGCGGAGGATGCCGCCCTCACCGCGGGCGCCCTCCGTCAGCAGGATGCCCATGCGCCAGATGCCCGTCGGGTGGAACTGGAAGAACTCCATGTCCTCCAGGGGCAGACCGCGGCGGTAGCAGGCGGCCTGGCCGTCACCGGTCAGGGTGTGCGCGTTGGAGGTCACCTTGAAGAACTTGCCGGTGCCGCCGGAGGCGTAGATGACGGCCTTGGCCTGGAAGATGTGGATCTCGCCGGTGGCCAGCTCGTAGGCGACGACGCCCGCGGAGTGCTTGACCCCGTCGACCTCGGTGATCAGCTGGTCGAGGACGTAGAACTCGTTGAAGAACTCCACGCCCTCCTTGACGCAGTTCTGGTACAGCGTCTGGAGGATCATGTGGCCGGTGCGGTCCGCGGCGTAGCAGGACCGGCGGACCGGGGCCTCGCCGTGGTTGCGGGAGTGACCGCCGAAGCGGCGCTGGTCGATGGTGCCGTTCGGGGTGCGGTTGAACGGCAGGCCCATCTTCTCCAGGTCGAGGACGGCGTCGATGGCCTCCTTCGCCAGGATCTCGGCGGCGTCCTGGTCGACCAGGTAGTCACCGCCCTTGACCGTGTCGAAGGTGTGCCACTCCCAGTTGTCCTCCTCCACGTTCGCCAGCGCGGCGGCCATGCCGCCCTGCGCGGCGCCCGTGTGGGAGCGGGTGGGGTAGAGCTTCGTCAGCACGGCGGTGCGGCTGCGCTTCGTCGACTCGATGGCGGCGCGCATGCCGGCGCCGCCGGCGCCGACGATGACGGTGTCGTACTTGTGGATCTTCATGAGTGGATTACCTCAGCCCCGTGCCTAGCGGATGTTCGGGTCGAAGGTGAAGATCACCAGCGTGCCCAGAAGGATGGTGAACACCGTGGCGGTGTACAGCAGGCCCTTGAGCCACAGGCGCGTGTTGGCCCGCTCCGCGTAGTCGTTGATGACCGTACGGAGGCCGTTGGCGCCGTGCAGCATGGCGAGCCAGAGCATCAGCAGGTCCCAGACCTGCCAGAACGGGGACGCCCAGCGGCCGGCGACGAACGCGAAGCCGACCTTGGAGACGCCGCCGTCCAGGAAGAGCTGGATCAGCAGGTGGCCGAGGACCAGGACGACGAGGACCACGCCCGAGAGGCGCATGAAGAGCCACGCGGCCATCTCGAAGTTGCCGCGGGTCGCGCGCGGGGTCTTGCCCGTGCGCTTGCGGGGGGCCTCGATGTACGGCGCGGGGTTGTCCACGTCGTAGTGCGCGCCGCCCTCGACGGGGCCGATCGCTGCGGAGGTCGTGTCAGCAGACATGAGTGGCGTCAGCTCCCGAACAGTTCACGTGCGGCGTGGCCGAGGACGGGGTACAGGGAGCCCGCCATCAGCACGACCCAGATGCCCACGACGGTCCAGAGCATCTGCTTCTGGTAGCGCGGGCCCTTGGACCAGAAGTCCACGGCGATGACCCGGAGGCCGTTCAGCGCGTGGAAGAGGATGGCGGCGACCAGGCCGTACTCCAGAAGAGCGACGATCGGCGTCTTGTAGGTCGCGACGACCTCGTCGTACGCCTCGGGGGAGACGCGGACGAGAGCGGTGTCCAGCACGTGTACGAACAGGAAGAAGAAGATGAGGACGCCGGTGACTCGATGAGCCACCCAGGACCACATTCCTTCCCGGCCGCGGTACAGCGTTCCAGCCGGCACGGAAAAACCCTCCGGGAGCGGGGATCGGGGTCGGCCGGCTTCTCTGTCGGTCTGACCCGGCCGGGTACGGTCCACCGGCCCCGGTCATCGTAGCGACGACTTGTCGGTTCGCTCGCGCGGGGTCCGTCAGTGTGATCAAACAGGCACGGACGGACTATCGCACGAGACCGAATCGCCGCGTTCCGGGCGAATTCACGGCGTGGTGACGCCGAAGGTGAGGCGGGCGCGGGCGAGCCGGCGCAGTTCGTCGGCGGCCACCACACGCTCCTCCTCCGGTTCGTTGCCGAGACGTGACCGGATGCCGGCCAGTACCCGGTCGAGCCGCTCGTCGTGCCGGACGCCGTCCAGGCTGATCACGAAGGCGTGCCCGAAGCGGCTCTCGTACGCGGCGTGGGCCGCGCCCAGTGCCATGAGGGCCGCCGGCGGGGCGTCGGGGTGCGGGATGGCGGCGGACTCGGCGGCGAGCGCCTCGTCGAGATCGGCCCGCGACAGGTCGTAGGAGGCCTCGTCCGCGGCGGCGAGCAGCGCGTCGAGCGTCGGGTACGGGCGGTGCGCGCCCAATCGCTCGGCCCAGCGGCGGCTCGCGCAGCAGTCGAGCAGGAGCGCCTCCGCGGCCCGGGCCGGTGCGGCGTTGAAGCGGACGAGCCCCGAGAGGTGCCGGGCGGTGCCCTGCTGGGCAGGTATGGCAGGCGTGTCCGTGGAGCCCGGCTTCCGGCAGGGGGCATGGGTGTCGCTGGTCAGCGTGGGCTCCGGTACTCCGGGACGGGTGGGGTGGGCGTGACTCAACGTTATCGACGGGACGAGGGAAGTGTCCGACGGATGCGCGAATTTCACCCGGAAGGGAGAGTTTCGGAACGTGTGATGGACGACCGGGTTCCGGTCGGGCCGACGTTCCCCCGATTGGTCGGACCGCCGTCCGTGCGGGAGGATTCCGTGTGATGCGGTACTCCGTCCGGGGGCCTCGCCGAGGCCCCGCCCTCCTGGCGGCCGCGGTGGCACTGGCCACCGTGGCGGCCTGCTCGAACGGTTCTCCGTCAGGTCCGTCCTCCTCCGGCGCCTCCGCGAGCAGCGCGCCCACGAGCGCCGCGCCGCCCAGCCCGACGCCCACGCCGACACCGACGCCCACGAAGAGCTACCCCCTCTCCACGGCACCCCGCACGGTCCCCTCCGTCCGCGCCCACGAGCCCGCCCGCGGCCCCGGCTGGAAGCCCGCGTCCACCGGCGGGGTCGTCCTCGCCGCGCACAGCGAGGCCCTCGCCGACGAGGGGCGGCTGATCGCCGGGGAACTCGGCATCCCCTACCGGGGCGCCGCCGCGGCCGGACCCGGGGACGTCGAACTGGCCCTGGGCGGGACCGGCGCCCCCGAGTCGTACACGCTGACCGTCAAGGGCGACCGCGTCCGGATCGCCGGTCCCGACGAGGCCGGGGTCTTCTACGGCACCCGCACGCTCAAGCAGTCGGTGAAGGCCACCGGGGCGATGCCCGAGGGCACGGTCACCGACCGGCCGGCGAAGCCGCAGCGCGGGCTCAACGTCGACATCGCCCGGAAGCCCTTCACCGCGGCCTGGCTGGAGGACCGCATCCGGGAGATGGGCGACCTCAAGCTCAACCAGCTCGGCCTGCACTTCTCCGACGACCAGGGCTTCCGGATCGAGTCCGAGAGCCACCCCGAGGTCGTGTCGGCGCAGCACCTCACCAAGGCCGAGGTCCGCCGGATCCTCGCCCTCGCGGCGAGCCGGCACGTCACGGTCGTCCCCGAGATCGACTCGCCGGGACACCTCGGCGCGGTCATCGCCGCCCACCCCGGCCTCCAGCTCGTGAGCGCGAGCGGCCGGACCCCGCGCGGGGCCGTGGACATCGCGGATCCCGCCGCGGCCCGGATCGTCGACGACCTGCTGCGCGAGTACACCGGGCTCTTCCCCGGGGCGTACTGGCACCTCGGCGCCGACGAGTACGTCGCCCTCATGTCCAAGAACCCCGAGGCGAGCTACCCGAAGCTGGCGGCGGCCGCGCGCGCGAAGTACGGGCCGTCCGGCCGCGTCCAGGACCTCGCCACCGGCTGGCTCAACGACCGCGCGGCCGTCGTGCGGCCCACCGGGAAGACCCTCAAGGCGTGGAACGACGGCTTCTTCACGGGCGGCGTGGTGAGCGCCGCGAAGGACCTGGAGGTCGAGTACTGGACGGGCAAGGAGATCGGGGCCCGGCAGCCCGTCTCGTACCTGAGTGCGGGCCGGAAGCTGGTCAACCTCAACGACGAGTACCTGTACTACGTCCTCGGCCAGCCCAACGACTTCACGTACCCCACCGGCCGCCGGATCTACGAGCAGTGGACGCCGCTCGTGGTGCGCGGCACCACCCCCGTGCCGGCGCGGTACGACCCCCAGATCCTGGGCGCCCGCTTCGCGGTCTGGGGCGACCTGCCGAGGGCCCAGACGCAGGCGCAGGTGGCGGACGGCATCCGGCTGCCGCTCGCGGCCCTCGCGCAGAAGCTCTGGGACCCGGCGAAACCGACGCTGACCTGGGAGCAGTTCAAGGCGCTGGCGGCGAAGGTGCGCTGATTTTTGTCGTGGACGCGATCGGTCCGGATCGCGTACGTTCCCCCGGCGGCGAACGCCGCGTGTTCCTGGGGGGAACCAATTGCTCACGCTCAAGAATCCGAACGGTCTCGCGAAGGCCGTCGTGGCCCTGCTGGCCGGCAACATCTTCTTCGACGTCCTGCTCGGTCTGGTCGAGGCCCGCTGGCTGATGGCCGACGCGATGCCCTACACCTTCGATCCGGCCGAGTTCGGGTCGGTCGACCTGAACCCGGCCTACCGCCTGCAGTTCCTCGTCTTCGTGGCGACCGCCGTCATCTTCGTCGTCTGGTTCCACCGGCTGCGGCACAACGCCGAGGTCTGGGCCGCCGACCTGCAGGGACGGAAGCCCGGCTGGGCCATCGGCGGCTGGTTCGTACCGATCGGCAACCTCTGGATCCCACGGGTGATCGCCGTCGACATCTGGCGGGCGAGCCGCTGGCAGCCGTATGCCGCCGACGGCACCCGGGAGCTGACGCTCCTGAACGCGTGGTGGGTCTTCTGGATCCTCGACTGGGTCATGGAAAGGGCCGCCACGCAGATGTCCAAGGGGGCCGACACGCCGGAGGCCTGGGACAGCGCCGCCGCATGGGCCCTTGCGAGCTACTCCGTCAACGTCGTCGCCGCCGTCCTCGCGATCCTCTTCGTCCGCCGTCTGACCTCTATGCAGCACGCCAAGGCCACTGGCATGATTCCGGCCGCGCAGTGACGAAAAAGCGCCCCTCGGCGCAGTAGGAGAAGTACTGCGTCCGCATCGGGTGGCGAGGAGGCGTCCATGACGTCGGGGAACGGCCGGAGCCTGCTGGAACTGATCGACGGGGCCGACGCGCGAGGGCTGGCCGCGGCCGGACTCGCCTGCCTCGACCGCTGTCTGCCGCTGCTCGCCCCCGACGGCGCCGACGCCCTCCGCCCCGTGTGGGCGGCCGTCGCGCGGGGGGACGGGGACGCCTGGGGCGAGGCCGTCGCCAAGGCCCGCGTCGCACTCGACCCCGACGGTGCGGGGGACGGCGCGGCCGTCCGCGCGATGCTCGCCCAGGCCCCGGCCGACTGGACCGCCGACGCCCTGCGCGTCTGGGCCGACGACTGCTCCGTCGCGGCGCTCGCCCTGCACGGACGGTACGACGCGGGCGAGCTGCCCGACGGCCTCGTCGAGCGCTGCCGGGCCGGGGACGCCGACGGCGCGGGCCCGCTGCTCGCCGGGGAGCTGCGCCGTCAGCAGGCCGTCCTCGAAACCGTCGCCCACGGCCCGACCGGACTGCGCCGGGCGCGAGAGCTCTCCGTCGAAGGCGGGCGGGTGCTGCGCGCGGTCGTCTCCCGCCGCGCCCGCACGGCCTGAGGGGCGCCTCGCCGATCGGGCTCGCACGACTCCGGCCCGGCCGGCGGGGCTCCCCCGCCGGCCGCTCTACTCGGACGCGGGCGCCTCGATCACGACCGCGGCGACCGCCTCCGCGATCTCCCGCTCCGTCGTGGCCTTGTCCAGGCCGAGCCCGCTCAGCACGCCCCGTCCGTCCTCCTGCTCCAGGAGGGCCAGCAGGATGTGCTCGGTGCCGACGTAGTTGTGGCCGAGGCGCAGGGCCTCGCGGAACGTCAGCTCCAGGACCTTCTTGGAGTCCGCGTCGAACGGGATCAGTGCCGGGATCGTCTCGGCCCGCGACGGCAGCGTCGGGGCCACCGCCTCGCGCACCGCCGCCTCCGTTACGCCGTGCCCGGTCAGCCACCGCATGGCGAGCGACTCGGGGTCGGCGAGCAGGCCGAGGGCGAGGTGACCGGGCACGATCTCGGCGTGCTCGGCCGCCCTGGCCTCCTCCTGCGAGGCGACGACCACCTTGCGGGCGCGCGGGGTGAAGCGGCTGAATCCCGCGTTCGGGTCCATCTGGGCGTCGTCGGGGCCCTTGGGCACGAAGCGCTTCTGGGCCGCCTGGCGGGTGACGCCCATGCTGCGCCCGATGTCGGTCCAGGAGGCGCCGGAGCGTCGCGCCTGGTCCACGAAGTGGCCGATGAGGTGGTCGGCGACGTCGCCGAGGTGGTCCGCCGCGATGACCGCGCCGGAGAGCTGCTCCAGGGCGTCCGGATGGACCTTCTTGATGGCTTCGATGAGTTCGTCGAGACGGACGGGGATCGGTGCACCGACTGGATTCGTCATGAGGCAACCCTAGGTTGACAGTGGTCTGCTGTCAACGGTCGGTTGACACTCGAAGGGTGGAATCCACCCCTGGAGACGCGGGATCGCGCGAACGGGTGAGAAACAGGGGGGAGTGAGGGGAAAAGGGAGACGACCGGGGCCGCCACCCCCCACAGGAGAGGCCCCGGTCGTCATCCACGGAGCCGCAGCACGGCTCCGTACTCCTATCAGCGCCACGGGTGCGGTTTCTGTCACACCCGCGCGGCCGCCCGAAGGTTGCAAGTTGTACAAAGACCCCGGACCGCGTGGACGTGACGCCGCGACACGACGTAGCGTGCAGGTGCGCGAGGCAGCGTGGCGGTGGTGACCAGCCGCGATCACGCGGGCGCGACCACGTCACCGACGAACAGGGTTTGGGGAGTGCTGGGGGACGACGCGGAGCTGACGGCCGCGGTGCTCGCTGCGCAGGACGGGGACGAGAACGCCTTCCGTACTGTGTATCGCGCCGTGCAACCCCGGCTGCTCGGCTACATACGCACGCTGGTCGGCGACGCGGACGCCGAGGACGTCGCCTCCGAGTCCTGGCTCCAGATAGCCCGTGACCTGGACCGCTTCGACGGCGACGCCGACCGGTTCCGCGGCTGGGCCGCCCGGATCGCCCGCAACCGCGCCCTCGACCACATGCGGATGCGCGGCCGCAGGCCCGCCGTCGGCGCCGACGAGACCGAACTCACCGACAAGCCCGCCGACTCCGACACGGCGGGCGAGGCCCTGGAGGCCCTCGCCACCGGCGACACCATGCACCTGATCGCCCAGCTCCCCCAGGACCAGGCCGAGGCCGTCGTCCTGCGCGTCGTCGTCGGCCTCGACGCCAAGAGCGCCGCCGACACCCTGGGCAAACGCCCCGGAGCCGTGCGCACCGCCGCACACCGGGGGCTCAAGAAGCTCGCCGAACTCCTCGGGGCCGACGGCGGGCACGACGGGCCGGACGGCACCGGCGGAACCGTCGTCCCCCTGGACGGTGTCCCTCCGCAACGCGGCCGCACACCGGGGGCCGTGGCTCCCAGCGGTGTGACGCAATCACGTCCGCGTACGCAGAAGGACATGTGATGGCCGACGAGCGGTACCAGTGGCTCGATCAGGAGGCCGCGGAGCGGCTGCTCCGGGGCGAGCCGGTCGAGGCCGTCGACGACCATGCCCGCCACCAGGCCGAGCGCCTCGCCCAGGCCCTCGGCACGGCCCGTACCCCCGCCGCCCCGTCGGCCGACGGCAGCGAGCTCCCGGGTGAGGCCGCGGCGCTCGCCGCCTTCCGCAAGGCCACCGCCGAACGCGCCGCGACCGCCGCGGCGCCCCTCGCCGCGCCCGCCGCCGCTCCCGTCCCCGGCGGCCGCACCGCCGTCGCCGACCTCGGCCGGGTGCGGCTCGCGCCCGCCGCCGTCCCGGCCCGCCGCTGGGGACGCTCCCTGCGCTACGGACTGGCCGCCGCGGTCGCCGCCGTCACGGTCGGCGGCGTCGCCGTCGCCGCCGGCACGGGCGTGCTGCCGCTGGTCGGCCCGGCGCCCGCCAGCTCGGTCTCGGCGGGGGAGACGGCGGACCCGCTCGTCTCGAAGGAGCCCGGCATACGCCGGGACCCCGAGGCACCCCCGACGGAACCGGGCGACGGCGGCTCCACGCCCGGCCCGTCCCCCTCGGCCGACTCCGGGTCCACCGCACCCACCCCCCGCGCCCCGGACGGGCGCGGCACGGCCACCCCGCGGACGGCCGCCCCGGAACCGGGCAGGACGACCTCGGGCCCGGACGGCACCGGCGCCGCCGCCCTCCGTGAGAAGCTCCTCAAGGCCTGTCGGCAGTACCGCACGGGCAAGCTCGACGCCGGCGGCCGACGACAGCTCACGAACACCCTGCGCTCCGGCGAGACGCTGAGCCGCTACTGCGACCGGATCCTCTCCGGTGACGCCGGAACCCCGAAGGACGACGGCCGGGACGGGTCCGGAGACGGCTCCAAAGACGACGGCAAGGGCGACTCCGAGGGCACCGGCGGGTCCGACGGCGGATCGAAGGACGGCTCCACGGGCGACGGCAAGGGCGGCCGGTCCTCCGGGGGCGGCACCGGCAGCCGGGCCGGGAGCATCCTCCCCGACGCCCGTCTCCAGGCCGCGATCACCGTCGCGCTGCCCGGGGGAATCACCGCCGAGGCGCGCGTTCCGCTCGGGGTGTAACACTTCTCGGCCCGTCGGCGCAGTAAGAAATGCCGACTGGTCATCGGCAGCGCAGAGAGCCGGGGTTCCCCCCGTACCTACGGCTCCGCGCACCCGGCGCGGGTGGGACACGTTCCCCCGGTCCCACCCGCGCCCCTTCTTCCTCCCGGTGGTCCACCACCACGGGGGACTACCAGTGGACGACCACCTTGTCGCCGGGCTTCACCTGGTCGAAGAGCTCCGAGAGCTTGGCCCGGTCCCGGACGTTGACGCAGCCGTGCGAGGCCCCGTCGTAACCGCGCGCCGCGAAGTCCGCCGAGTAGTGCACCGCCTGGCCGCGGCTGAAGAACATCGCGTACGGCATGGGGGTGTGGTAGATCGTCGACGTCCAGTCCTTCGCCTTCCACTCCACCGTGAACAGGCCCTCACGGGTCGGCGTGTTCTCGGAGCCGAAGCGGACGTCCATCGACGAGACGACCTTGCCGTCGATCATCCAGGCGAGGGTCCGGCTCTCCTTGCTGATGCACAGCACCCGCCCGGTCAGGCACCGCGGGTCCGGGGTGTCCAGCTTGTTCGTCGTCGACGGCTTCAGCTCGTCGGCGGTCGGCGTCCGGCTCGCGGAGAGCAGCTGCTGCCAGGTCGCCGCGTCGACCGAGCCGGTCTCCGGGAGTCCCCGGCGCGCCTGGAACTTCTTGACCGCGCCCGCCGTCATCGTCCCGTAGAAACCGGTGGGCGCGCGGTCGAAGAAGTCCAGCTGCCGCAGTCGCGCCTGGAGCTCGCGCACCTGTTCGTTCTCGTCCCCGTCGCCCAGGAGGGGCTTCGGCGCGGCCGTCCCGGTGGAGGGCGTGCCCGTCGGCGTCGTGGCGGAGGGGGACGGCGGCTTGCCGTCCGAGGTCGGGGCGTCGGTCGGCGCGGCCGAGCTCGGCGCGGGTGCCGTGCTCGTACCCCCCGTGGCCGGACCGGATCCGGACGCGTCCGGCGTGCAGCCGGCGGCGAGCGCCACCGCCGCCGCTGCCAGGACCACTCTGCGTATGACGGCCGAAGACCGCTTCATGATTGCCCCCCGAGGTGCGTCGTGTGTACCTAGGGATGCTTTCCGCGCGCGTGTGGTTGCGCACCCCGGGCACCGACCGCGCATCCTGGGAGGAACAGGTCTACCGGGAGGCACACGCATGGCGCGCGAGTCGGAGTCGGGGCTGCCCATCGAACCGGTCTACGGGCCGGGCGCCCTGGACGGATGGGATCCCACCGAGAAGCTGGGCGAGCCGGGCGCGTACCCCTTCACGCGTGGCGTGTACCCCTCGATGTACACCGGGCGGCCCTGGACCATGCGGCAGTACGCGGGCTTCGGCACCGCCGCCGAGTCCAACGCCCGCTACAAGCAGCTCATCGCCAACGGCACCACGGGCCTCTCGGTCGCCTTCGACCTGCCGACCCAGATGGGCCACGACTCCGACGCACCGATCGCGCACGGCGAGGTCGGCAAGGTCGGCGTCGCCGTCGACTCGATCGACGACATGCGCGTCCTCTTCGACGGGATCCCGCTGGGCGAGGTCTCCACGTCGATGACCATCAACGCCCCCGCCGCCCTCCTCCTCCTGCTCTACCAGCTCGTCGCCGAGGAGCAGGGCGTCCCGGCTGACCGGCTGACCGGCACGATCCAGAACGACGTGCTCAAGGAGTACATCGCCCGCGGCACGTACATCTTCCCGCCGAAGCCCTCGCTGCGGCTGATCGCCGACACCTTCCGGTACTGCCGGGCCGAGATCCCGAAGTGGAACAGCATCTCGATCTCCGGCTACCACATGGCCGAGGCCGGTGCCTCGCCCGCGCAGGAGATCGCGTTCACCCTCGCCGACGGCATCGAGTACGTCCGGACGGCCGTCGCCGCCGGCATGGACGTCGACGACTTCGCGCCGCGCCTCTCGTTCTTCTTCGTGGCGCGGACGACGATCCTGGAGGAGGTGGCCAAGTTCCGGGCGGCCCGCCGGATCTGGGCGCGGGTGATGAGGGAGGAGTTCGGCGCGGAGAACCCCAAGTCGCTGATGCTCCGCTTCCACACCCAGACCGCCGGCGTCCAGCTCACCGCCCAGCAGCCCGAGGTCAACCTCGTCAGGGTCGCCGTGCAGGGCCTGGCGGCCGTCCTCGGCGGCACCCAGTCGCTGCACACCAACTCCTTCGACGAGGCCATCGCCCTGCCGACGGACAAGTCCGCGCGCCTCGCCCTGCGCACCCAGCAGGTCCTCGCGTACGAGACGGACGTGACCGCGACCGTCGACCCGTTCGCCGGCTCGTACGTCGTCGAGAGGATGACCGACGACGTCGAGGCCGCGGCCCTGGAGCTGATGGGCCGGGTCGAGGAGATGGGCGGTGCGGTCGCCGCCATCGAGCGGGGCTTCCAGAAGGACGAGATCGAGCGGTCCGCCTACCGGATCGCGCGGGAGACGGACTCCGGCGCGCGGGTCGTGGTCGGCGTCAACCGCTACCGGATGGACGTCGAGGAGCCCTACGAGCCGCTGCGCGTCGACCCCGCGATCGAGGCCCGGCAGGCCGAGCGGCTCGCGAGGCTGCGCGCCGAGCGCGACCGTCCGGCCGTGGAGGCGGGGCTCGCCGGGCTGCGGAAGGCGGCGGAGGGCACGGAGAACGTCCTCCCCCCGATGAAGGAGGCGCTCAGGGCGCGGGCCACCGTCGGAGAGGTCTGCGACGCCCTGCGCGCCGTCTGGGGCACGTACGTCCCGACCGACGCGTTCTGACCCCTTCCGCCTGTTGAAACTTAAAGCGGAATGTCGTACCGGTGTGCGACACTCCGCTTCATGCTGGGTGTCACCGATCTGCCGACCTATCTCGCCGGGCTCGTCCTCATCATCCTCCTCCCGGGGCCGAACTCGCTCTACGTGCTGTCCGTCGCCGCCCGCAAGGGCACCCGGACCGGATACCAGGCCGCCGCCGGGGTGTTCACCGGCGACGCCGTCCTGATGACGCTCGCCGCGCTCGGCGCCGCCTCGCTGCTCCAGACCACCCCGCTCCTCTTCATGATCGTGAAGTACGCGGGCGCGGGCTATCTGACCTGGATGGCGATCGGGATGCTCCGGGCCGCCCTGGCCATGTGGCGCACCCGGCACGAGACCCCCGCCGAGACCGCGGCCGAGCCGGACGCCGGGCCGTCCGAGCACCCGTACCGCCGGGCACTGATCATCAGCCTCTTCAACCCGAAGGCGATCCTCTTCCTGATCTCCTTCTTCGTGCAGTTCGTGGACCCGTCCTACGCCTACCCGGCCGTGTCCTTCCTGGTCCTCGGCACCCTGCTCCAGCTCGGCAGCTTCCTCTACCTGACGACCCTGATCTTCGGCGGCACCCGCCTCGCCGCCGCCTTCCGCCGCCGCAGGCGCCTCTCCGCGGGCGCCACCACCGCCGCCGGCGCCCTCTTCCTCGGCTTCGCCGTGAAGCTCTCCACGGCCGGTGCTTGACCCTCACACCGTGTGAGGCCGTTCCGTAGGGGGCGTCATGTTCACCATCGGAGACTTCGCCCGGCACGGGCGGGTGTCGGTCCGGATGCTGCGCCACTACGACGCCATCGGACTGCTGCGCCCGGCCCGCGTCGACCCGCACAGCGGCTACCGCTTCTACTCGGCGGACCAGCTCGCCACGCTCCACCGCGTCATCGCGCTCAAGGACCTCGGCTTCACCCTCGACCAGGTGGGGGCCATCCTCCGGGACGAGATCGGCGCGGAGGAGCTGCGGGGGATGCTGCGCCTGCGCCAGGCCGAGCTGGAGGCCGCCCTGGAGGCGGCGCGGGCCCGGCTCGCCCAGGTCGGTGCGAGGCTCCACGCCATCGAGAGCGAGGGACGCATGTCCACGCAGGACGTCGTCGTCAAGAAGGTCCCCCCGGTCCGGGTCGCCGAGCTGAGCGCGGTCGCCGCGAGCTACGGCCCCGAGGACATCACCCCGGTGATCGGACCGCTGTACGAGGAGCTGTGCGGCCGTCTGGAGGCCGCGGGAGTCACCGGCTTCGGCCCGGCCGTCGCGTACTACGAGGACGCGGGCCAGGGGGACGGCTCGGTCCGGGTGCACGCCGCCACGACCGTCCCCGAGGGCGCCGCGGCGGAGGGCGTCGAGGTGCACGTCCTTCCCGGCATCGAGGAGGCGGCCACCATCGTCCACCGCGGTTCGATGGACGAGATCCTGCCGACCGTGCAGACCCTGGCGGCCTGGATCGACACCAACGGCCACCGGTCGACGGGCTACGCCCGTGAGCTGTACCTGGAGTGCCCGGAGGACCCCGCCGGCTGGGTGACCGAGATCCAGGAGCCGATCGTCCGCTCCTGACGCCCCACGGGCCCGGGAACCCCCGCACGGGTTTCCCGGGCCCGCTGCGTCGTCCGCTACTTCCGGAGCGCCTTGCGCAGTCGCAGCGCGCGGCGCGCCAGGCGGCGGACCTTCGGGTGGCGGGGGATCGGCAGGCCGCCCGGCAGGCCGAGGACGGTGAGGCGGCGCCGGGTGAAGTGGTGCCGGGTGTGCTCGGCCAGCGGTCCCGACAGGTGCCGTACGGCGGGCTCCCGCAGCTCCGGGCGGATCTTCGGCTGCATCGCGAAGCCGACCGCCGCGACCAGGTCGTTCAGCTCCTCCGTACCGATCGCGGCACCGGCGGCCTCGTCCTCCAGGGGCGGGACGACCGCGTCGACGACGGTGAGCGGGATGCGGTTGCTGTTCTGGAACGGGGTGAGCCGCTCCAGGAGGGGGCGCGTGCCGACCCGGGCGACCGGCAGCCCGTAGAAGGCGGCCGCCGTGAGCAGCGCCGTCGAGAAGCAGCCGACGACCAGCGCCGGCCGCAGCTCGCGGTAGAGCGCCTCGGCGAGGACCGGCCGGTCCTCGACGGTCAGCTCGGCGCCCAGTCCCGCCGCCGTCTCCACGAGCGTCCGCGTCCAGGAGTCCGGGGCCGTCGGGTGCGGCTTGAAGACGAGCCGCCGGTGGCCGCGGGCGATCGCGCCCCGGACCATCCGCAGGTGCAGCTCCTCCTCCTCGGCCGCGGTCAGCAGGTCGAGCGCGGCGAGGTACTGGCCGAGGAGCAGCGCGGGACCCTCCTCGGCGGCACCGGCGGCCGGTCCCGACAGCTCCTCGACGACCTTCGTGAAGGCCTCCGTCGGCACCGGCTCGGGCGCCGCCCCGAACTCGGCGAGCAGCAGCGGCGCGAGCCCGGGGACCAGGTCCAGGTGGAGCAGGCGGGCCACGCGCCCGCCGATCAGCGGGTCGATCTTGTTGCGGGTCGGTCCGTAGCTCATCAGCCCGTCCGCGTACACCGTGATCGGTGCCTCGGGAAGCAGCTGGGCGATGGCGAGCGCGGGCGTCACCTGGAGGGATTCCAGGGCGAGTTCGACGCGGTCCTCGCCGAGGTCCCAGAGCCTGCGGAGGTGGCGCTGGAGCAGCGGGAGGTCGCTCGGGCGCGGGGTCCAGCCGGCCGGGTGGAGCGGGGAGATCGTCTCGTTCCAGGACAGCACCGCGTCGAAGCGGCCGCGCAGTCGCTCGAAGCCCTCGGCCTCGTCGAGGGCGGGGGTCGTCTCCGGCACGGCCGCGTTGTTGGTGACGAGGAGGATCCGGCGGTCGGCGGTGCCGAAGCAGCCGCTGTCGAGCGCGGCGGCGAGCGTCACCGCTCCGTAGAGCGTGGAGGCGCAGAAGATCTGGGTGGTCCGGCGGGTGCTCACGCGGCCACCTCCGTCGACCCGGTGCCCGCGCCCGCCCCGGCGTCCGGGGCCGCCGGCGGTGGTGCGGGGCGGCGCCGGCGCAGGCGCCGCAGGGTCGTCGCGCGGTCCCCGCCCATCGCCGCCAGGGCCTCGTCGAGGACGTCCTGCGGCATCCGCCGCAGCGCGCCCGCGCTCATCGCCTTGAGCAGGCGTGCCACTTCGGGTTCGAACTTCTCGATGGAACCGATGTGGTGGGAAATCACCGCGCAATAGGTGCGGACGGCTTTCGGGAGAAGAAGATCGGCATCCGCGTCCCGCGCCGTTTCCTCGATCACCTGATCGAATGCGCGGATGAAATCCAATTGCCGCACATCACCGATCTGGGTGAGCGAGGTCGCCACCCCTCGCCGGTAGAACACGCCGAGTTCCCCGATCGCGGCGAACGATTCCGCCTCGCGATGGAGTTTCCAGATCCAGGGCCGGTCCTCGGCCGTCCGCAGGCCGTGCGGGAAGTGCAGCAGCCCCCGGTCGAGGAGCCGCCGGTGGTAGATCCCGGCCCAGGCGTACGGGTAGTCGACCGAGGTCGTCCGGTGCGCCGGCAGGATCGCGTCCCGCGGCCGCAGCACCTCGCCGCGCCGGGGGACGGGGGCCCGGCGCACGGCGCGGTTGCGGCCGGTGACCGTCACGTGGTCGGTGCGCAGGAAGTCGCAGCGCAGCTCCTCGGCCGCGGCGACGAGCCGGTCGTAGTAGCCGGGGGCGAGCCAGTCGTCCCCGTCGAGGAACGCGATGTACTCGCCGCGGGCGGCGTCGAGGCCGGTGTTCCGGGCCGTGGCGAGGCCCTCGTTGTGCTCGTGCCTGATCAGGACGGCACCCGGGAGCTCGCGCGCGGCCCGTTCGAGGATCTCGGGAGTCCCGTCGGACGAGCAGTCGTCGACGAGGAGGAACTCGAAGTCCTCGCGGGCGTTGGCCCGCAGGCTCGTGAGGGTGTCGGGGGCGTATGTCTGCACGTTGTAGAACGGCACGACGACGGAGAGCTTGACCACGCGGCCGACGCTAGGTGCCGCCCCGGCATTACCGCCGACCGCCGGGCAGCCTTTCGGTGAACACCAAGCGGCGGGCCGATTAACCACCTTTACCCGCGGGGAAAACCGGCCTCCGCACGTCCGGATATCGACCCGCTTCAACGGTCGGAGAGGCTCTGTTCACCGTTTGTTGTGGCCCAGTTGGGCCGAAAAGCGGAATGCCCTTCTAGCGTCCTCGACGTGCCAGCAAGCAGCAGTGAAGCGGTACGGGTCGCCGTACTCGCCGATTCCGACACCCGGTGGAAATGGGGCGCCCTCACCGCGCGCCGCATCACCACGGCGAGCGCCGAACCCACCGGATTCGTCCTGCGCGGACGGGCCACGCCCACCGCGCGCCAGCTCGCCGAGACCGGGGTGTCCACGGCCACCCCGCGCGAGGTGACGGGCGCGGAGTTCCTGCGCGCGATACGGGACGCGGAGGCGCGCGGCGAGGGATACGACGTCCTCGTGCTCGCCCTGGTCGGCGGCACCGTCCGCGCCGTCCTCCAGGGCCTGGCCGACCTCGCCCTCGACCGGCGCCCGGTGATCGTCACCGGCTACGTCGGCGTCGTCTACGAGAAGCTGACCGACGGGCTCCTGCTGCGCCACGGCGCCGACGTGGTCCTCGCCAACTCGCGCCACGACGCCGAGCGTTTCCGCGCCGTGTACGAGGGCGTGGGCGCCGGAGCCGGATCGGTCGTCGAGGCGGCGCTGCCCTTCCTCGGCGGCGCCCCGCACGCCCCCGAGGCGGGCCGCGACACCCTGGTCTTCGCCGCACAGCCCTCCGTGCCCGCCTCCCGGGCCGAACGTGCCTACGTGCTGCGGCGGTTGGTCGACCACGCCCGGCTGCACCCGGACCGCGAGGTCCTCCTCAAGCTCCGCTCCAAGCCGGGCGAACACACCACGCACCTGGAGGAGTTCCCCTTCCAGAAGCTGGTGCGCGACCTCGACCCGCCGGCCAACTTCCGGCTCGTGTACGGGCACATGGGCGAGGTGCTCGACCGCACCGACCTCCTCGTCACCGTCTCCTCCACGGCCGCCCTCGAAGCGCTGCACCGCCGGATCCCCACCGCGATCCTCACCGACCTCGGGGTCCGCGAGGCGCTCGGCAACCACCACTTCGTCGGCTCCGGCCTGCTGGCCTCCTTCGACCGGCTCGACATGAGGGACGCGCCGGCACCCGACGAGACCTGGCTCGCCCGCCAGGGCGTCGCCTCCGACAGCCCGTACGAGGCGGCCTTCGACGCCGCCCGGGAGCGGGTCGCGGAGCTCCTCGCGCTCCCCGCCCTGCCCCCGATCAGCCCCTACTACACCGCGGAGACGGCCCCCGGCTACCTGCCGGGGATCCTCGCCCGCCACCGCCTGGACGTCACCGCGCCCGAGCCCCGCGAGAGCGGGCTGCGCCGGGTCGTCCGGGAGGCCGCGCGGGGCGCGTACCGCCACGGCGTGCAGCGCGTCGCCCCCGTCATCCGCCGCCTGGGAGAACTGTGATGACCCCGACCGTGCCGACCGTCCTCGCCGTCATCCCCGCCCGGGGCGGCTCGAAGGGCGTGCCCGCCAAGAACCTCGCCCCGGTGGCCGGCGTCCCGCTGGTCTCCCGCGCCGTCCACGCCTGCCTCGGCGCCCGCACCGTCACCCACGTCGTGGTCTCCACCGACGACGCCACCATCGCCCAGGCGGCCCGCACCGCGGGCGCCGAGGCCGTCCGGCGGCCCGCCGAGATCGCGGGCGACACGGCCACCAGCGAGGCCGCCGTCCTGCACGCGATGGACGCCTTCGAGGCCACCCACGGCCGCCCGGCCGACGTGGTCCTCCTGGTCCAGTGCACCAGCCCCTTCCTCACCTCCGCCGAGGTCGCCGAGACCGCCGAGCGGATCACCTCGGGCGCCGCCGACACCGCCTTCACCGCGGCCCCGTCCCACGGCTTCCTCTGGCGCGACCCCCAGGACAGCGCGACGGGCGCGACCGGCGTCAACCACGACAAGGCGTACCGCCCGCGCCGCCAGGACCGGGAGCCCGAGTACCTGGAGACCGGCGCCGTGTACGCGATGGACGCGGCCGGCTTCCGTACCCACGGGCACCGCTTCTTCGGCCGCACCGCCCTCGTCGTCACCGACCCCGCCCGGGTCCTGGAGATCGACGACCCGCACGACCTCGCCCGCGCCAAGGCGCTCGCGCCGCTCCTCGACGAGCCCGTCACGCCCGGCTTCGCCGACGTCGACGCCGTCGTCCTCGACTTCGACGGCACCCAGACCGACGACCGGGTCCACCTCGACGCCGAGGGGCGCGAGTTCGTCTCCGCGCACCGCGGCGACGGCCTCGGCATCGCGGCCCTGCGCCGCGCCGGACTGCCCGTCCTCATCCTCTCCACCGAGCAGAACGCCGTGGTCGCCGCCCGCGCCCGCAAGCTGAAGATCCCCGTCCTGCACGGCATCGACCGCAAGGACCGCGCCCTCAAGGAGTGGTGCGAGGCCGAGGGCATCGACCCGCAGCGCGTCCTCTACGCCGGCAACGACGTCAACGACCTGCCCTGCTTCCACCTCGTCGGCTGGCCCGTCGCGGTGAGCAGCGCCCACGACTCCGTGCGGGCCGCCGCCCGCGCGGTCACCGTCACCCCGGGCGGCTCCGGAGCGATCCGCGAGATCGCCGCCTGGCTCCTCGGACCCGAGCTGAACACCCCCAACCCGTAAGGAACCACCATGAGCACCCGTCTGCGCACCTTCGGCACCAAGACCGCCGGCCCGGGCCACTCCGTCTACGTCTGCGGCGAGATCGGCATCAACCACAACGGCGACCTCGACAACGCCTTCAAGCTGATCGACGTGGCCGCCGAGGCCGGCTGTGACGCCGTCAAGTTCCAGAAGCGCACCCCGGAGATCTGCACCCCGCGCGACCAGTGGGACATCGAGCGCGACACCCCCTGGGGCCGGATGACCTACATCGACTACCGCCACCGCGTGGAGTTCGGCGAGGACGAGTACCGCAAGATCGACGAGTACTGCAAGGAGAAGGGGATCGACTGGTTCGCCTCCCCGTGGGACACCGAGGCCGTCGCCTTCCTGGAGAAGTTCGACGTCCCCGCCCACAAGGTGGCCTCCGCCTCCCTCACCGACGACGAGCTGCTGCGCGAGCTGCGCGCCACCGGCCGCACGGTGATCCTCTCCACGGGCATGTCGACGCCGAAGCAGATCCGCCACGCGGTCGAGGTCCTGGGCAGCGACAACATCCTCCTGTGCCACGCCACCTCGACCTACCCGGCCAAGGCCGAGGAGCTCAACCTGCGCGTCATCCAGACGCTCCAGGAGGAGTACCCGAACGTCCCGATCGGCTACTCCGGCCACGAGACCGGCCTCCAGACCACGCTCGCCGCCGTCGCCCTCGGCGCCACGTTCGTCGAGCGCCACATCACCCTCGACCGCGCCATGTGGGGCTCCGACCAGGCCGCCTCCGTCGAGCCGCAGGGCCTCCAGCGCCTCGTCCGCGACATCCGCACCATCGAGACCGCGCTCGGCGACGGCGTGAAGAAGGTCTACGAGTCGGAGCTCGGCCCGATGAAGAAGCTCCGCCGGGTCCAGGGCACCGACGCCGCATGACCGGGCAGCTGGCGTTCGTCGAGAGCCCGGTCCAGCTTCTGAACGTCCTGGAGTGGGCGCACACGCGGAACCGCGTCGTGGAGAGCCGTCCGGCCGGGGCGGAAGCGGCGGACACGGCGGACGGCGCTCTTGCCGGGCCCGGGCTCCCGGTCCCGACGGCGCCCGCGAGCGCGGCCCCGCCGACCGGTGACCCGGCGGGCGCCCTGACGGTCGTCGTCCTCTCGCCGACCGACCCCATGTCGCGGGGCCAGCTGCGCCGGATGGCCCAGCTGGCCCGCGACCAGGGCCTCACCGTCCGCTGGCAGGAGGCCCGCAGCGGCCGGGGCGCGCTGGTCCGCACCCTGCGCTCGCTCGCCCGGCCGCTGCGCTCCGCGGAGCGGGTGATCATCGGTGACCCGTTCTCCCGGTACGTCCAGCTCCTCCTGACCCTGTTCGCGCCCCGGCACCTGACGGTCGTCGACGACGGCACCGCGACCATGGAGTTCGCGGCCCAGCTGGGCCGCGGCGAACGCCTGGTGCGCTGGCACCGCAAGGGCAGCCTGGGCCCCCGTGAGCTGGTCCTCGCCCCCGTCACCAGCCTCGCCCGGCGCAAGCTTGCCCCGACCCGGGGCCGTACGGTCGAGATCTTCACCTCGCTGCCCGTGGAGGCCCCGCCCGGCGTCACCGTCACCGAGAACGCGTACGCCTGGACCCGCGACACCTTCGGGCCGCCGCTGCTCACCGGCGGCGCCGACCTGGTCGGCACCTCGCTCGTCGAGACGGGCGTCGTCGACGCCGACCACTACGCGCGCGTGGTGAGCGAGCTCGCCCGCGCCCACGGCGCCACCCGCTACTTCGCGCACCGCAGGGAGAGCGCCGAGAAGCTGCACCGGATCGCGGTCGAGACGGGCCTCCAGGTCGTCCGGCCCGAACTGCCCCTGGAACTGATCGCCCGGCGCGGCCCCATCGGCCGTACGGTCGTCAGCTTCCCGTCCACGGTCGTGCACACCCTGCCCCTGGCCCTCGCCGGCACCGGGGTGAAGGTCGCCGTCATCGAGATAGCGCCCGAGTGGCTGCGGGCTACCGCCTCGCCCCGCGCCCAGGGCTTCCTGTCCGGGGTGGCGGGCACCGCCGCCCACGAGGTCGACCGGCTGACCGCCCGGGTGTCCTCCCCGGCCGAGCGGCTCGAATTCGGCTGAGCGTACCCACAAGGAGTGAGCTTCATACCTGTGAAACCGAGATTCTTTCCCCTAAGGGGCTGAAATTCTCGTGATCAACGGGCAGTTGACCTCTCGACGGGCCTACCCTTCAAAGGGTGAACCAGTTGAAGTCCCGTGAGCCAGGCTCCGTCACCCTGCCCGGAACGCTGTCCGACTCCCTGCGCGCCGAACTCGTCGCCTTCCGCAGGGACTTGCACATGCACCCCGAGCTCGGGAACCAGGAGTTCCGTACGACCGCCGCGCTCAAGGCCCGCCTGGAGGCGGCCGGCCTCGCGCCGAGGGTCCTTCCGGCAGGCACCGGACTCATCTGTGACATCGGCACCCGGGACCCGGGCCGGGCCATGCTCGCGCTCCGTGCCGACCTCGACGCGCTGCCCATCCCCGACGTGAAGACCGTCGCCTACCGCTCCACCGTGGCCAACCGCGCCCACGCCTGCGGACACGACGTCCACACCACCACCGTCCTCGGCGCCGGACTCGTCCTCGCCGACCTCGACCGTCGCGGCCTGCTGCCGCACGCGGTGCGGCTGATTTTCCAGCCCGCCGAGGAGGTCCTGCCCGGCGGCGCCGCCGACGCCGTCGAGGCCGGGGTCCTGGACGGCGTCGGCCGGATCATCGCCGTCCACTGCGACCCCCGCGTCGACGCCGGGAAGATCGGGCTCCGGGTCGGCCCCATCACCTCCGCCTGCGACCGTCTCGAGGTCACCCTCGACGGCCCGGGCGGCCACACCGCCCGCCCGCACCTCACCACCGACCTGGTCACCGCCGCCGCACGGGTCGCCATCGACGTCCCCGCCGTCCTCGCCCGCCGCGTCGACGCCCGCTCGGGCCTCTCGGTCACCTGGGGCCGCATCGAGTCCGGCCACGCCCCCAACGTCATCCCGCAGCACGCCGCGCTCTCCGGCACCGTCCGCTGCCTCGACCTGCCGACCTGGCGGGACGCGCCCGACCTGGTCCACGCGGCCATCGACGAGATCGCCACCCTGCACCGGGCCAAGTCGACCGTCACCTACGTCCGCGGCGTCCCCCCGGTCGTCAACGACCCGGCCATCACCGAACTGCTGCACGACGCCATGGCGGCCCGCCGGGGCCCCCACGCGATCGAGGACACCGAGCAGAGCCTCGGCGGCGAGGACTTCTCCTGGTACCTGGAGCACGTCCCCGGCGCCATGGCCCGCCTCGGCGTCCGCACCCCCGGCGACACCCGGGTCCGGGACCTGCACGCCGGCGACTTCGACGTGGACGAGCGGTGCATCGAGGCCGGCGTGGAACTCTTCACGGCCGCGGCCCTGCTCGACGCCGCACCGAGGCCCTGACGCCCGCCACGCCCGGCCCCCGGCAGGTCCGGGGGCCTCGCCGCGCGGTGATCAATCCCACGCCCCGGCGGTGATCAACGCCACGCCCGGAGCATTGCGGTCCGGCCGGACGGCACACTCGCCCACCCGGCCCACGGACCGGCGTGTCCCCGTTCCCCGGTCTACCCCCTGCCCCGACCGGGATGTATAACCGGCGGTACCGGGCCGAACGCCCCCGGTCGCCTCGGCTGGCCGGTTCGCGACGATCCGATAACGACTCATGAACGGGTCTTTAACTGACATCTACGCGCGTTACGATCGCCGCGAAACCAGCGCCGGAAGAGGCGCTTTCGGTCAGTCTTGAAGGGACCCTCCTCTTGCGCCGGATCACCAGGATCACGACCGTGGGCATCGCCGCTGCGGCGCTCGCGCTCTCCGCCACCGCGTGTGGCAAGTCGTCGAGCGACGGCGGTTCGAGCTCCAGCTCGACCTCGGGCTCGAAGGCCGTCAAGGCGGCCATCGCGTACGACATCGGCGGCCGCGGCGACCAGTCGTTCAACGACGCCGCCTACGCCGGTCTGAAGAAGGCCGAGGACGAGCTCGACGTCAAGGGCGCCGAGGCCGAGCCGTCGGCCGGCGAGAGCGACGCCGACAAGGTCGCCCGCCTCACCTCGCTGGCCCGCTCGGGCAACAACCCGGTCATCGGCGTCGGCTTCGCCTACGCCCCGGCCATCGAGAAGGTCGCCAAGGCCTACCCGAAGACCACCTTCGGCCTCATCGACGACACCTCGGTGACCGGTCCGAACATCGCCAACCTCGTCTTCAACGAGGAGCAGGGCTCCTACCTGGCCGGCGTCGCCGCCGCCAAGGCGTCGAAGTCCGGCACGGTCGGCTTCATCGGCGGCGTCGAGGTCCCGCTGATCAAGAAGTTCGAGGCGGGCTTCGCGCAGGGCGTCAAGGACACCAACCCCAAGACGAAGGTGCTCGTCCAGTACCTGACCCAGCCGCCGAACTTCGACGGCTTCTCCAAGCCCGACCTCGGCAAGGCCGCCGCCCAGGGCCAGATCGACAAGGGCGCCGACGTGATCTACGCCGCCGCCGGTCTGGCCGGTTCCGGCGCGATCGAGGCCGCCGCGACCGCGGGCGTGTGGGCCATCGGCGTCGACTCCGACCAGTACAACCAGGCGGGTCTGGCCTCGTACAAGGACCACATCCTGACCTCGGTCACCAAGGACGTCTCGGACTCCGTCTTCAACGTCATCAAGTCCGTCAAGGACGGCAAGCCGCAGACCGGTGAGATCCGCTACGGCCTCGCCACCGACGGCGTCGGCCTGGCCGACTCCAACCCGGCGTACGTCAAGATGACCGACGTCACCGCCGCCGTGGAGAAGGCGAAGAAGGACATCATCGACGGCAAGATCACGGTCAAGACCGCTCCGTAAGGCAGCAGGTCACGACCTGAGCCCGGGCCCGGCGTCCGGTGGCACCCCCACCGGACGCCGGGCGCCGGGCCCATTCCCGTACGGGTTTTCATTTTTCGGCAGCGCTACGCGTGTAGATGTCTCCCTGGCACGATAACTTCGCCCCGCCCTGCCCTCCCGCTCCCACTCCTTCCGGCCAAGGAGAGTGCGTCATCAACGCGTCCAGCCCCCCTGCCGTAGAACTGCACGGCATCACCAAGCGATTCCCCGGCGTCGTCGCCAACAAGGACATCGCCATCACGGTCCGCAAGGGCACCGTGCACGCCCTCATCGGCGAGAACGGTGCCGGCAAGTCGACCCTCATGAAGATCCTCTACGGCATGCAGAAGCCGGACGAGGGCACGATCGCCGTCGACGGCGAACAGGTCACCTTCTCCAGCCCCGGTGACGCCATCGCGCGCGGCATCGGCATGGTGCACCAGCACTTCATGCTCGCCGACAACCTCACCGTCCTGGAGAACGTCGTCCTCGGCGGCGAGAAGCTCTACGGCATCGGGGCCAAGGCCCGGAAGAAGATCAAGGAGATCTCCGACGCGTACGGTCTCGGGGTCCGCCCGGACGTGCTCGTCGAGGACCTCGGCGTCGCCGAGCGCCAGCGCGTGGAGATCCTCAAGGTCCTCTACCGCGGCGCCAAGATCCTCATCCTCGACGAGCCGACCGCCGTCCTCGTCCCGCAGGAGGTCGACGCGCTCTTCGACAACCTGCGCGAGCTCAAGTCCGAGGGCCTGACCGTCATCTTCATCTCGCACAAGCTGGGCGAGGTCCTGAAGGTCGCGGACGACATCACCGTCATCCGCCGCGGCACCACCGTCGGCACCGCCGACCCGAAGACCGCCACCACCAAGCAGCTCGCCGAGCTGATGGTCGGCAGCGAGCTGCCCTCGCCGGAGACCCGCGAGTCGACGGTCACGGACATCCCGATGCTCCAGGTCGAAGGCCTGACCCTGACGGAGGCCGGCGCCGCCGCGACCGCCCCCCTCACCACCGCCGCCCCGCCGGACCCGTCCGGCGCGGTCGGCCTGCAGGAGGTCGGCGAGGGCCGCAAGCTCCTCGACGACATCTCGCTCACCATCCACAAGGGCGAGATCCTGGGCATCGCGGGCGTCGAGGGCAACGGCCAGACCGAGCTCATCGAGGCCCTGATGGGCATGGCGAGCCCCGACGCGGGCGTCATCACGCTCGACGGCCAGGACATCTCCAAGGTCCCGGTGCGCAAGCGCCGCGAGGGCGGCATCGGCTACATCCCCGAGGACCGCCACCGCCACGGCCTGCTCCTGGAGGCCCCGCTCTGGGAGAACCGGATCCTCGGCCACGTCTCCGAGGCGCCCAACTCCAAGCGCGGCATCCTCGACCCCAAGGCCGCCCGCAAGGACACCGAGCGGATCGTGCGCGAGTACGACGTCCGTACCCCGGGCATCGACGTCACCGCGGCCTCCCTGTCCGGCGGCAACCAGCAGAAGCTGATCGTCGGCCGCGAGATGAGCCACGCCCCCAAGTTCCTGATCGCCGCCCACCCCACCCGTGGTGTGGACGTCGGCGCGCAGGCGCAGATCTGGGACGCGATCCGGGACGCCCGCCGCGAGGGCCTCGCGGTGCTGCTGATCTCCGCCGACCTCGACGAGCTGATCGGCCTGTCCGACACCCTCCGGGTCATGTACCGCGGCAAGCTGGTCGCCGACGCCGACCCCGCCACCATCACGCCCGAGGAGCTGGGCTCCGCCATGACCGGCGCGGCCACCGGCTCCCTCGAAGGCACCGAGCAGTCCGAAGACGGTGACGCCCGATGATGAAGATCGACAAGGACAAGCTGCTCATCGGGGCCGCCGGTCCCGTGCTCGCGCTGGTCACCTCGTTCGTGCTCACCGTCCTGGTGCTGCTCGCGACGGGCCTCGACCCGATCGAGCCGATCCAGCTGATGATCGACAACGCCGGGTTCTCCGACACCCAGGTGCTCATCGTCAACCAGACCGGGATCTACTACCTGGCGGCGCTGGCGGTGGCCATCGGCTTCCGGATGAACCTCTTCAACATCGGCGTCGACGGCCAGTACCGCCTCGCCGCGATGATCTCGGCCGTGGTCGGCGCCTCGGTCGACCTCCCGGGGCCGCTGCACATCCTGCTGATCGTGATCGTCGCGATGGTGACCGGTGCCTTCTGGGCCGGCATCGCGGGCATCCTGAAGACCACCCGGGGCGTCTCCGAGGTCGTCTCCACGATCATGCTGAACGCCATCACCACCTCGCTGGTGGCCTGGCTGCTGCTGCCGAAGAACTTCGGCGTCCAGCCTCCCGGCTCGAACAACCTGACCACCGGTGAGATCGCCGAGTCCGGCTGGTTCCCCGGCGTCGACATGGGCGACGGCGGCCAGATCTACGGCTTCACCTTCGTCGCGCTCGCGCTCGGCGTCGTCTACTGGTTCGTCCTCAACCGCACCCGCTACGGCTTCGACCTGCGCGCCACCGGCGAGAGCGAGTCCGCGGCCCAGGCCAGCGGCGTCGACGCCAAGAAGATGATCCTCAGCGCGATGCTGATCTCCGGCGCCCTCGCCGGCCTCTCGGGCATGCCGACGCTGCTCGGCGAGACCCACACGTACAGCCTCGACTTCCCGGTCGGCGTCGGCTTCACCGCCATCGCCATCGCCCTCCTCGGGCGGAACCACCCGGTCGGCATCTTCTTCGCCGCCCTGCTCTTCGCGTTCCTCGACAAGGCGTCCTCGACGCTCGACATCGAGGGTTACCCGAAGGAGATCACCCAGATCATGCAGGGCATCATCGTGATCGCCGTGGTCGTCTCCTACGAGCTCGTCCGCCGTTACGGCCTCCGTCGCCAGCAGCAGAAGGTCGGCGAGCAGCTCGCCGCCGGCGGCGCCATCAAGACCGACAAGGAGGTGACGGCATGAGCACCGGCACCGTTGCCAAGCCGAGCGCCGCGCCCATGAAGCCCGCGCGCCGCAAGCTGACCTGGCCCTGGATCCTGCTGATCGTCGCGGCGGGCCTCGTCCTCTTCTCGCTCGTCCGCGTGATCTCCGGCGCGAACGACCTCACCTCCGTCGGACAGGTCTCCGGCGCGCTCCAGCTCGCCGTGCCGATCGGCATGGCCGGACTCGGCGGTCTGTGGTCCGAGCGGGCGGGCGTCGTCAACATCGGTCTCGAAGGCATGATGATCCTCGGCACCTGGTTCGGTGCCTGGGCCGGATACCAGTGGGGCCCCTGGACGGGTGTCGTCGTCGGCATCCTCGGCGGCGCGCTGGGCGGTCTGCTGCACGCGATCATCACCGTCACGTTCAACGTGAACCACATCGTCTCCGGTGTGGCGATCAACATCCTCGCGGTCGGCTTCACCCAGTACCTGTCGAACTTCACGTTCGCCGAGGCCGAGGGCGGCTCCTCCAAGCAGTCCCCGCGCATCGACGCGATCACCGACATCACCATTCCCGGGCTCTCGGACTGGCTGATGGACCTCCAGCAGAAGCACTGGTTCCTGATCTCGGACATCGCCGGCATCCTCGGCGGCCTGGTCACCAACCTGTCGCTGCTGACGGTCGTCGCGATCCTGCTGATCCCGGCCACCTGGTGGGTGCTCTGGCGCACGGCCTTCGGCCTGCGGCTGCGCTCCTGCGGTGAGAACCCGGTCGCGGCCGAGTCCCTGGGCGTCAACGTCTACAAGTACAAGTACATCGCCGTCGCCGTCTCCGGCGGTCTCGCCGGCCTCGGCGGCGCGTTCCTGGCGATCGTCTCCACCGGCATCTACCAGGAGGGCCAGACCGGCGGCCGCGGCTACATCGGTCTCGCCGCGATGATCTTCGGCAACTGGATGCCCGGCGGCATGGCGATGGGTGCCGGCCTCTTCGGCTTCACCGACAGCCTCAAGCTGCGCGGCGGCGCCGAGAACGTCCACGCGCTGCTGCTGCTCGTCGCGCTGCTCCTGGTGATCGCCGCGCTGTGGCAGATGTACCGCAAGAAGTGGGTCGTGGCGGCCATCGGCGCGATCTTCGCCGTGGGCTTCTTCCTCTGGTACGTCCTCACCGACGAGGTCCCGAGCCAGTTCGTCGACGCCGCCCCGTACATCACCACCCTGCTCGTGCTCGCCCTCTCGGCGCAGCGCCTGCGGATGCCGAAGGCGGACGGCCTGCCCTACCGGAAGGGCCAGGGCAAGTGACGCCCGCCCCTCAGGAGCCCGACTGGGACCTGCTCCGGGAGACCGCCCGCGAGGCGATGTCCCGCGCGTACGCCCCGTACTCGGGCTTCCCGGTCGGCGCGGCGGCCCTGGTCGAGGACGGGCGGGTGGTCTCCGGCTGCAACGTGGAGAACGCCTCCTACGGCCTCAGCCTGTGCGCCGAGTGCGGGCTGGTCTCCCAGCTCCGGGCCACCGGGGGCGGCCGGCTCACGCACTTCGTGTGCGTGGACGGCCGGGGCGAGTCCCTGGTCCCGTGCGGGCGGTGCCGGCAGCTGCTGTACGAGTTCGGGGGGCCCGAGCTCGTCCTGGAGACCCCGGCCGGGTTCCTGACCCTGGCGGAGATGCTCCCGCAGGCCTTCGGGCCCGGCCACCTCGCCACGTAGCACCTCGGAGCGGCCCTTCCTGCACGATGGGAGGGTCGCTCTCCTTTCCTCCCCCTCTATGCGCGTAGAAAGAGGCACCACCATGGACGTCATCTCCGTCATCCGCACCAAGCGGGACAAGGGCGAGCTGAGCCCGGAGCAGATCGACTGGGTCATCGACGCCTACACCCGCGGCGTGGTCGCCGACGAGCAGATGTCCGCCCTGGCCATGGCCATCCTGCTGAACGGCATGAACCGCGCGGAGATCGCCCGCTGGACCGCCGCGATGATCGCGTCCGGCGAGCGCATGAACTTCGACGCCCTCTCCCGTCCGACCGCCGACAAGCACTCCACCGGCGGCGTCGGCGACAAGATCACCCTCCCGCTCGCGCCGCTCGTCGCCGCCTGCGGCGCGGCCGTGCCGCAGCTCTCCGGCCGCGGCCTCGGCCACACCGGCGGCACGCTCGACAAGCTGGAGTCCATCCCCGGCTGGCGCGCGCTGCTGTCCAACGAGGAGATGCTGGACGTCCTCGACACCACGGGCGCGGTCATCTGCGCGGCGGGCGACGGCCTGGCCCCGGCGGACAAGAAGCTCTACGCGCTCCGCGACGTCACCGGCACGGTCGAGGCGATCCCGCTCATCGCCTCCTCGATCATGTCGAAGAAGATCGCCGAGGGCACCGGCTCCCTGGTCCTGGACGTCAAGGTCGGCACCGGCGCCTTCATGAAGAACATCGAGGACGCGCGGGAGCTGGCGCGGACGATGGTCGGTCTCGGCACCGACAGCGGCGTGAAGACCGTCGCGCTCCTCACCGACATGTCGACCCCGCTCGGCCTCACCGCGGGCAACGCCCTGGAGGTCCGCGAGTCCGTCGAGGTCCTCGCCGGCGGCGGCCCGAAGGACGTCGTCGACCTGACGGTCGCCCTGGCGGCCGAGATGCTGGCCGCGGCCGGCATCAAGGACGCCGACCCGGCGAAGGCCCTCGCGGACGGCTCGGCGATGGACGTCTGGCGCCGGATGATCGCGGCGCAGGGCGGCGACCCGGACGCGGCCCTGCCGGTCGCGCGGGAGCAGCACGTCGTCACGGCTCCGTCGACGGGCGTCCTCACCCGCCTCGACGCGTACGACATCGGCATCGCCGCCTGGCGTCTGGGTGCGGGCCGCGCCCGCAAGGAGGACCCGGTGCAGGCGGGCGCGGGCGTCGAGCTCCACGCGAAGCCGGGCGACACGGTGACCGCGGGCCAGCCGCTGCTGACCCTCCACACGGACACCCCGGAGAAGTTCGACTACGCCCTGAAGTCCCTGAACGACTCGTGGGACATCGCCCCGGAGGGCACGTCCTTCACGGCGAACCCGATCGTGCTGGACCGCATCGCATAGCGCAGCATATTCCTCTGACACCTTCGGGCGAACGGGGCCGGTGGACCCCCACCGGCCCCGTTCGGCATGCTGGGATCGGTGACGACCGACTGAGGAGCACACCATGAGCGCACTCGCCACCGAGGCCGGGCAGGGCTGGGACGATGTCGTCCGCCTCTGGCACGAGATGGACTGGCCCGAGGGCTGCAAGGTGGAGATCATCGAGGGGATCATCACCGTGGCACCGTCACCCGCCAACCAGCACAACAGCATTGCGGAGGACATCCAGCGCAGGCTGTACCGGGTGATTCCGGATGACCGGGGCATCTACCAGACGCAGGCCGTCGCCATCCCGGCGCGGTCGGGGATGTACATCCCCGACCTGTTGGTGGCTCCCAGGGCGGCTCTGATGGGGTCCGGTCATTTCATCCCGGCCGCGGAAGCGGAGCTCGTGGTGGAGATCACTTCGCAGTCGAACGCGAACCACGACCGCATCGCCAAGGCCGCGGGATACGCGACAGCCGGCGTGCCCCTCTACCTCCTGGTCGATCGCTGGGTCCCGGGCGGGCCGACGATCACGCTCTACGGAGAGCCCTCCGACGGCGTCTACCGCGTCCTCGGCGCCGTCCCCTTCGGCGAGCCGATCCACCTCCCCGCCCCCTTCGACCTCACCCTCGACACCACCGAGTTCCCCGTCACGTGAGCAGTAGTCCCGGCAGTTCGCGCATGTCGTCGAAGACCACCGTCCGCGCCCCCGCCAGCCGGTCCGCCCGCGTCAGCCCCCCGCAGTAGCCGAAGGCCCGCATGCCGGCCGCGCGGGCCGCCTGGACTCCGTACGGACTGTCCTCGACGACCGCGCAGCGCTCCGGCCGGACTCCGAGCGTGGCCGCCGCGTGCAGGAAGAGGTCCGGGGCGGGCTTGCCGCGGTCGACGTCCCGGGCGCTGAACGCCCGACCCTCGAAGCGGCCGAGCAGCCCGGTGCGGCTCAGGTTCCTGCGGATGCTGGTGTGGCTGCCGTTGGAGGCGAGGCAGTACGGGACGGACAGGGCGTCCAGGACGTCGGCGACGCCCTCGACGGCCGTCAGCTCCGCGTCCAGGGCGTCCTCGTACCGCTGCCGGAAGGGCGCCTCCCAGCCCGGTTCGAGGGGGCGGCCCCGCCGCTCCTCCACGATCGTGGTGAGCATCTCGTGCGAGGACCCCACGAAGAGCTCGGCCATTTCGGCCTCGGTGAACTCAGCACCGAGCGAGGCGAACACCTCCCGGTCTACCCGGCAGTAGATCCGCTCGCTGTCCACCAGCACGCCGTCACAGTCGAAGATCACCAGTTCGACAGGCTCAACAGTCATGATCGCGAGCCTAGGGGGTGACCCCCGATGAGTTCCGGGCACCCGGACGGTCGTACGGAACGTGGACACCAGTCAGCCCCTCGTCATGACCCTGCCCGCCCGCCCCAGCCGGGACGAGGTGAACCGGCTCTGCGCCCGGCTCGGCGCCGCACCGCCCGGTGAGGTCGTCTGCGAGGTCGGCGCGCTCGGGGGCGCCGACCTCGCCGCCGTCGACGCCCTCGCCCGGCTGAAGCTCGCCGCCGGGCGACGCGGCCACCGGATCCGCTTCGAGGGAGCGGGGCCCGAGCTGCGGGCCCTGCTCCTCCTGACCGGCGTCGCCGAGACCCTAGGCCTCTAGCCGGGCCGGAAGGTCGAACAGCGGGAACCAGCGCGCGGTGTCCAGGAAGAAGTCCATCCCGCCGACCTTGCCGTCCCGCAGCTCCAGGACGATCAGCGCCCAGGGGCTGAAGCCGCCCTCCGGGTCCGGGTGGTAGTGCGCGAAGGCCGGCGAGCCGTTCGCCACGGTCGGGACCAGCTTCGAACCCCGGCAGACGTCGCCGACGCCCAGCATCCAGCCCACGATGTCGTCGTGACCCCGCAGCCACAGGTCGTACGGCGGCATGGACATCGTCGCGTCCTCGTGGAGGAGCGCCGTCAGCGCCTTCATGTCGTACCCCTCGAAGGCGGCGACGTAGCGCTCCAGGAGCGCCTGCTGCTCCTCGTCCAGCGGGTTCGCCGGGTCGGAGGCGGCCGGCGCCTGCTCGGCGAGGGTCGCGCGGGCCCGCTGGAGGGCGCTGTTGACCGAGGCGACGGAGGTGTCGAGGAGCTCGGCGACCTCGCTCGCCTTCCAGGCGAGCACCTCCCGCAGGATGAGCACGGCCCGCTGCTTGGGCGGCAGGTGCTGGAGCGCGGCCACGAACGCGAGCCGCACGGTCTCGCGGGAGACGGCCGTCTCCGCCGGGTCGCCGGCCGAGGGCAGTACCCGCCCGTCGGGGACCGGCTCCAGCCAGGTGATCTCCGGCTGCTTGACGAGCTGCGCCTGCGCGACGGGCGTCGGCCCGGTCAGGTCCATGGGCCGCGCTCTCCTGTTCCCCGCGTTCAGCGCGTCCAGGCAGACGTTGGTGGCGATCCGGTACAGCCAGGACCGCAGCGAGGAGCGGCCCTCGAAGGAGCCGATGGCCTTCCAGGCGCGGACCATGGTGTCCTGCACCGCGTCCTCCGCCTCGAAGGAGGAACCGAGCATCCGGTAGCAGTAACCGGTCAGCTCCCTGCGGTACTTGTCCAGCTCGTCGGTCGTCGCGGTCGCCGTGTCGCTCATCGGGTCCACACCCCACTCACCCCTCACCGGCACCCGTTCGGTGCCGGTGAGAGGGAAGCTACCGCAGCGGACTGACAGCGGGGGTCAGGTTCCCGGCTTGCGTCCGTAGACGAAGACGTCGTCCCCGTTCTTCAGCAGGCCCCAGTACGCCTTGGCGTCCTTCGACGTCATGTTGACGCAGCCGCCCGAGCCCGGCGGGTTCCACATGGACTTGGTCGTCGAGTGGAAGGCCTGCCCGCCGTCGAAGAACTGCGAGTACGGCATGGAGACGTGGTACAGCGTCGACCAGTGGTTGATGTTCCGCCAGTAGATCTTCTTGAGGCCGGTACGGGTCTCGGTGCCGTCCTTGCCCGTACGGACCGGCACCGGCCCGTACTTCAGACGCGAGCCGTCCTGGATCCAGGTCAGCTGGCGGGTCAGGTCGACGCAGGCGATCCGGCCCTTGCTCGTCGGACACTTGCGGTCCTTGTTCGGGTTGGTCCCGGCCGCCCGCTGCTGGAGCATCGTGTTCATGGTGCGCCAGGTCAGCGGCCCGGCGTACCCCACGGCCGGGGTGATGCCGTGCTTGCGCTGGAAGGCCTGGACGGCCTGGCAGTCGGCGAGCGACTGGCGCCCGTCGACCGGCCGTCCGAGGAACTTCTCCACCTGCTTCTGGTACGGCCCCGTCGTCACGTTGCAGGACGCGGCCTGCGCCGGAGCCGTACCGAGCGCGATCGTCAACGGCACCACGAGCGACGTGATCCCGGCGGCGATGCCCGCCCTTCTGCCTATGTGTCGAGCGACTCTGTTCATGATCGTCAACTCCCCCTTGGGTCCCTGTGCTTGAGGACGTACGGGGGAGTGTGACGGTTGCAGCCCAGAAGGGGAACCTCGCGCTCCCGGCCACAGCACTAGGCCGTGGCCGGATGCGGGCGCCGCGCCGCGACGCGGGCGCTGTGCGAGCCGTACAGCGTGACCGAGACGACCCCGAGGACCGCGACCAGGCCGATCACGACCGTGCCCGCCCAGCCGCCCGCGTGGAAGGCCATCGCGCCGAGCGTGCCGCCCGCGCTGCTGCCCAGGTAGTACGCGGACTGGTACAGCGCCGAGGCCTGCGCGCGGCCCGTCGTCGCCGTGCGGCTCACCGAGGACGACGCGACCGCGTGACCCGCGAAGAAACCGGCGGTGATCAGGACCAGGCCCACGAGGACGAGGGCCAGGGAGTCCGACAGCGAGAAGAGCAGGCCCGCCGCCGTCGTGGACACCGCGAGGTAGAGCGCGCCGCGCCGGCCGAGACGTCCGACGAGCTTCCCGGCCGCCGCCGAGGAGACCGTGCCCACCAGGTAGATCAGGAAGATCGAGCCGATCACCCCCTGCGGCAGCGAGAACGGCGCCTCCACCAGGCGGTAGCCGATCACCGTGTACACGGCGCCGAAGACCGTCATGAACAGCGCGCCGATCACGTACAGCCGCATGAGCAGCGGATCGGCCAGGTGACCGCGCACGGTCCGGGCCAGCGCCCTCGGGTTCAGCGTGCCGGGCGCGAAGTGCCGGGCCTTCGGCAGCAGCGCCCGGAAGGCGAGCACGCAGACCAGGGAGGTCAGGCCGACGGCGGCCAGTCCCGCCCGCCAGCCCCACATCTGCGCCACCCAGCCGGTCACCAGCCGGCCGCTCATGCCGCCGATCGAGTTGCCCGCCACGAACAGGCCGATCGCGGCGACCAGGGCCCGGGGCCGTACCTCCTCCGCGAGGTACGCCATCGCCGAGGCCGGCAGACCGGCGAGCGCGGCGCCCTGGACCGCGCGGAGCGCGATCAGGGACTCCAGGTTCGGGGCGAGCGGAACCAGGAGCCCCACGGCGACCGCGATCGAGAGGGAGGCCGTCATCATGGCGCGCCGCCCGAAGCGCTCCGAGAGGGCGCTGAGCGGCAGGACGCAGAGGGCGAGGGCGCCGGTCGCGGCGGAGACCGTCCAGGAGGCGGCGGAGGCGGTGGCGCCGAACTCGGCCGAGATGGCCGGGAGGAGGGCCTGCGTGGAGTAGAGGAGGGCGAAGGTGGCCAGTCCTGCGGCGAAGAGCGCGAGGCTCATCCGGCGGTAGCCGGGGGCACCGGGGGAGAGGCGGGTGTCGGCGGACGCGGTGGTGGCGGCCGCCTTGGTACTGGCGGAAGGCATGTCACGAACGTAGGACGGTCTGTTTCATGCGTCCAATGCACGGAACTGCTGTAATCGTTCCCATGGTGCATGAGTACAGGTCACAGCCCCGCCTGTCACCGAACAGTTACGAAGAAGACATGGGGCCGCTGCTCGCGCCGCGGCTCGCGTACTTCGCCGCCGTCGCCCGGCACGAGCACGTGACCCGGGCCGCGGCCGAGATGGGCGTGCCGCAGTCGACGCTCTCGCGGGCGATCGTCCGGCTCGAACAGGACCTCGGCGTCACCCTCTTCGCCCGGCGCGGCCGCACCGTCTCCCTCACCCCGGCGGGCCGCCGCTTCCTCACCGCTGCCGAGCGGGCCCTCGCCGAGGTGGAACGGGCCGCCGACACCGTACGGGCCGACGCCGACCCGACGGCGGGCCGCGTCGCCTTCGGCTTCCTCCACACGATGGGCTCCGAGACCGTCCCGGGCCTCATCCGCGCCTTCCGCGTCGACCACCCGAGGATCCGCTTCACCCTCGTCCAGAACTACGGCGAGGCCATGATCGAGCGGCTGCGGGCCGGCGACCTCGACCTCTGCCTGACCTCCCCGGTCCCGGACGCCCCCGACCTGGTGGCCCGGCGCCTCGACGAGCAGCGGCTGCGGCTCGTCGTCCCCGACGACCACCGGCTCGCGGGCCGCAAGCGGGTGCGGCTCGCCGAGGCGGCGGAGGAGACCTTCGTGACCCTGGAGCCGGGGTACGGGCTCCGCCGCATCACCGACGACCTGTGCGCGGAGGCCGGCTTCAAGCCCCGGGTCGCCTTCGAGGGCGAGGAGGCCGAGACCCTGCGCGGGCTCGTCGCCGCCGGGCTCGGCGTCGCCCTGCTGCCGCCGCCCGCCGTCCCCCGCCCCGGCGTCGTGGAACTCACCGTCACCGCGCCGCGCGCCGTCCGCGAGATCGGCGTCGCCTGGCTCGACGGCCACCCGGACACGGCCCCGGTGGCCGCCTTCAAGAAGTTCCTGCTCGGCAGGCGCGGCCACCTGCTCCCGAAGGAGCCCTCACCGCCGGCGTGACCCGCTCCTCGCCGCCCCGAAGCCCGCCGCCAGCGGCATCCTCAGGCCGAGCGGCGGGGGCGCCGCCATGGCGTCGGTGACGGGGCGGGCGACCGGCCGGGAGAACAGGGCGCCGAGCACGAAGTTCCCGGCGAGGGCCCGGACCTCCGCCGCGTACTGGCGCAACGCGTGGCCGTCCGAGTGGACCTCGAAGCGGCAGGTGTCCCGGTTGGCCTTCTTCGCCCGCTCGGCGAACCGGAACGACAGCTCCGGGTCCGTCCGCGCGTCGTTCGTGCCGTGCACGAGCAGCACCCTGCGTCCCATCAGCTGCCGCACCGGCTCGGGCTCCGCCGCCACGTCGTCCTCGGGCAGCCAGGGCGCCAGCGCCAGCACCGCCGCGACCGCCGGGTGCCCGGCCGTCCGCAGCGCGGCGCGGGCTCCCATGCCGTGCCCCAGGAGGCACACCGGGACGTCGCCGTAGCGCCGGACGGCCTCCGCGACCGCCCAGGACGCGTCCGCGACGAGGTCCGCGTCCGCGCCGTTCCAGCCTCGCGCCCGGTAGCGCACCACGTGCGCGGCGAGCCCCTCGGACCGGCCCGCGCGGACCAGCTCGCGCGCCAGCGGCAGCATCGCGGCGTGCGCCCGCGCGGAGGCCCGCCGCGCCGACACCGGCTCGCCGTCCGGCAGGAGCAGCACGACACCGCCCACCGCCGCGACCGCCGACCGGGAACTGACGGGCCGTCCGAGCCGGGGTCGCCGGGTTTCGGGCGGCCCCACGAGTGCGAAGTGCGCCATGGCAGAACAGTCTCAGAAGCAGAGGTGTACGCCAGTCGTACGCGCGGTCTCTGTTACGTATCGTCCGGCGGGGCAGGGCAGTTCGGCCGGAATTCGGTCGGTGCGGGTGCCCGTCGCCCGGGCCGCGTCGGCCCGGGCGACGGACGCCCGCCCGGGCGACGGACGCCCGCCCGGGCGACGGACGCCCGCCCGGGCGACGGACGCCCGCCCGGGCCGGGCGGATGTTACCGGGTGGGGGCGGGCAGGGTGGTCGGGGCGGCGGCCGCCGTCGTGCCGGCGGTGCTCTGGGCCGCGGTCGCGCCCTGGGCGGTGGTGGTCTCGGTGGTGCCGATCCGGCCGAGGAGTCCGGACGGGCCGAGGAGCCCGGCCGGCCCGAGGAGCCCCGCCGGGCCGAGGAGCGGGCCGGTGAGCGAGACGTCCCCGAGGAGCTCCGGGGCGTAGCTCAGCTCCTGGGTGCAGGAGCCGAACGTGCCGCCCTGGCAGCTGTGGTCGGTGATCTGGTTCGATGTGCCGGTGTCGGCCTGCGAGGTGCCGGCCATGCCGAGCGTCAGAGCGCCCGCGGAGAGTGCGACGAGCAGTCCACGGAGGTAGCGCATGCGGCGTCCCTTCTTGGTCCGGCGGGTTTCGGCTCCCGCCGTGATCGCCCCACGTAACCGCGAGCGGACGGCCCCGGCGCAGCCGGGGAACGCGGTGTCGTCTCAACAGCCCAAAAAGTCGTATACGCGAAGGTCTGAACGCGTTCGCCACCTCCGGCCGGCTTCTGACGCGGCGTCCGGAAATCCGCCGCCCCGGAAGACCCGAGGCACGGACACCGTGCCGAGGGGCGCGCTCTACGCGCGTAGGGGCTAGAGTGCGGAAATGACGAGCCAGACCCCCAACGTCCCCACCGCGGACCAGATCCGCCGTGCCCCGAAGGTGCTGCTCCACGACCACCTCGACGGCGGACTGCGCCCCGGCACGATCATCGAACTCGCCCGGGAGCAGGGCTACGGGCAGCTCCCCGAGACGGAGCCCGACAAGCTCGGCATCTGGTTCCGCGAAGCCGCCGACTCCGGCTCCCTGGAGCGGTACCTGGAGACCTTCGCGCACACCTGCGCCGTCATGCAGACCAGGGACGCCCTCTTCCGCGTCGCCGCCGAGTGCGCCGTCGACCTCGCCGAGGACGGGGTCGTCTACGCCGAGGTGCGCTACGCCCCCGAGCAGCACCTGGAGGGCGGTCTCACCCTCGAAGAGGTCGTGGAGGCCGTCAATGAGGGCTTCCGCGAGGGTGAACGGCGGGCCAGGGCGGCCGGCCACCGGATCAGGGTCGGCGCCCTGCTGACCGCCATGCGGCACGCCGCCCGCGCCCTGGAGATCGCCGAACTCGCCAACCGCTACCGGGACTCCGGCGTCGTCGGCTTCGACATCGCCGGCGCCGAGGCCGGCTACCCGCCCACCCGCCACCTCGACGCCTTCGAGTACCTCAAGCGGGAGAACAACCACTTCACGATCCACGCGGGCGAGGCCTTCGGGCTGCCCTCGATCTGGCAGGCGCTCCAGTGGTGCGGCGCCGACCGGCTCGGCCACGGCGTCCGGATCATCGACGACATCGAGGTCGCCGACGACGGCTCGGTCCGCCTCGGCCGCCTGGCGGCCTACGTCCGCGACAAGCGGATCCCGCTGGAGATGTGCCCCTCCTCCAACCTCCAGACGGGCGCCGCCGCCTCCTTCGCGGAGCACCCCATCGGTCTCCTGCGCACGCTCCACTTCCGGGCCACGGTCAACACCGACAACCGCCTCATGAGCGGCACGAGCATGAGCCGGGAATTCGAGCTGCTGACCGATGCATTCGATTACACGCTCGACGACATGCAGTGGTTCACGGTCAATGCGATGAAATCAGCGTTCATTCCTTTCGATGAACGACTGGCCATGATCAACGAGGTGATCAAGCCCGGCTATGCCGAGCTCAGGTCCGAATGGCTGTTCCAGCAGACCGCCACGACCAGCGAGTCTTCCCGTACGGAGGGCTGAGAAACACCCCCGCGCAGGGGACGGGAGCGGCCGGGTCGATGCGACACCCGGCCGCTTTTCGGTGTTTGCGGAGGCGACGTTCGCTGGTTAGGTTGCAGAGCCGCTCTCCATTCCCAGGATTTCCCCTCCCGGCTTTCCCCGAAGCCCCCGGATTCCCCAAGGAAGATTTTCTGATGAAGCAGTCTGCCGCCAAGAAGCTCGGTGTCGCCGCTCTCGGTGCCGCTTTCGTCGCCGCCGGTGCCGGCGCGGCCACCGCCGCGCCCGCCCTGCCGCTCGACGCCGACGCGCTGGGCACGGTGACCTCGGCCCTCCCGGTGGGCGAGGGCCTCACCACGCTCCCGGACGGCGCCGGCGAGTCCCTCGGTGCCGGGCAGGGCGCCCTCGGACAGGGCCTCGACCAGGGCGTGAAGACCCTGCCCGCCGCCGCGGGACAGGCCACCCAGAGCCTCCCGCTCGACGCCGCGGCCGGCGGCCTCGGCGCCACCCCGCTCGGCGGGCTCCTCGGCGGCCTGCCGCTGAACGGGCTGCCGCTCGGCTGACCAGGCCCGCACACGCCGAAGGGGCGCGCACCCGGATCCCCGGGTGCGCGCCCCTTCGGCGCGGGCGCCCTCGGCTACCAGGCCGAGCGCGTGGTCTTCTCCGCCGGCAGGAAGATCCACAGCCCCAGGTAGATCAGGAACTGCGGTCCGGGCAGCAGGCACGAGACCAGGAAGATCAGACGCATCGTCGTCGCGGAGGTGCCGAAGCGCCGGGCCAGCGCCGCGCACACTCCGCCGAGCACGCGTCCGTCACGGGGGCGGGTCAGTGCGGCCATGGTGGGCTCCTTCGGAGTTCGGTCCGGAAGCCGCTCCTGGGGGCTTCCGATGCCTCCATACTGCCGTCGCGAACGGGGACGAAGCATCGGTCTACGGGGCGATCGGGACCCTGGTAATCGTCGGGGTCGCACCCTGAGACGTCTCGTCCCGCAGGAGGGCGGACCCCTCGTCCGCCGCCTGCCGCGCCTCCCACCTGCGGCGCAGCCGGGTCCGGCCGGCCGGGACCACCAGGAGGTGCGCCAGCGCGACCCCCGTCGTGTTCAGGAGGACCGAGTCCACGTCCACGACCTGGCCCGGCACGGCGGTCTGGAGCAGCTCCACGGCCAGCGACACGAGCGCGCCCGCGGCGGTCGTACGGGTCAGGGACGCCCACCCGGAGACGTGGAGCCGTCCGTCGGCCATCGGGAGCAGCACCCCGAGCGGGGCCAGGAGCAGCAGGCCCTCGCCGATCAGCCGGGCCGCCTCGACCCCACCGAGCGCGAGGTCGGCCTGCAGGCCGTGCAGCGGGACGGTGTTCGGGGCCGTCACCCAGGCGACGTCACGTGGGCGCAGGCTGACCCAGGCGACGAGCAGCAGATGCGCGGCGAGGAGGACGAACCCCGCCACGCGGACGACCACGGCGGCCTGGCCGCCCGAACCTTGACGCTGCACGCCCCCCAAGACGCCCCCACCACCGGAATCGGTTCCGCCGCCCGCGCACGCGTGGGTGACGGGCGGCGGCCGGCGCGCGGCGTCAGCCGGGTGACGGGGCCGGGGCCGGGGCCGTCGGTGGTGCGGTGTCCGGGCGCTCGCGGAGGTCCGACGAGCAGCGGTACCGCTTCGGGGGGTACTTGCCCGGGCCGCCCAGCAGCACCGTGTGCCCGCCCGCGCCCGCCGAGCTCTCCGCGAAGGTGCAGACGAGCTGCGAGAGGGCCGTCGGCGCGAGGTCCTCCGGCTGGCGGCTCAGCCGCAGCGTGCCGGCCGGGTCGCCGGCGTGCCCGCCGCCGACGGTCAGCGGCCCGCGCACCTCGGTCGTGAATCCGGCCTGCCGCTCGGCCTCCGAGGGCTCGTCGAGCAGCTGCGCGAGCAGCCCCCCGGCCGTCCGCACCGGATCGCCCCCCGCCTTCTCCTCGGGCAGCGGCGACCGGCGGTCCACCGCCTCCAGCTGCGAGCCGCACACCAGGAACACCCGGACCGGCACGCCCTGCGGCGCCGCCTCGGACGTACCGTCCTCGGTCACGCTGCACGGGACCCGGGACGGGGCCGCGCCCGCGTCGACGGGGACCGACGTGGTGCGGATCCCGCAGCCGGTGACGAGCGCGGCGAGCGCGGCCGCCGCCAGGACAGGGACACGACGCCTCACGCTTCCTCCACCTCGCCCTGGCTGCTGCGGGTCTGCACCTCGCGGGTGATCCCCGAGGCGTCCAGGGGCAGTCGCAGCACGAACACCGCGCCGTCGACCGTTCCGTCCTCGCCGACCGAGTTCGACGCCGTGATCGAACCGCCGTGGATCAGCGCGTTCTCCATGGCGATCGACAGGCCGAGCCCGCTGCCGTCGGACCGGGGCCGGGACGCGCTCGCCTTGTAGAAGCGGTCGAACACGTGCGGCAGCACCTCTTCGGGGATGCCGGGACCGTGGTCCCGTACCGCGATGACCAGCTCCTCCTCGTCCGTACGGACCGAGACCCGCACCGGAGAGCCGCCGTGCTTCAGCGCGTTCCCGATCAGGTTCGCCAGGATCACGTCGAGGCGGCGCGGGTCGAGCGGCGCCACGATCCCGCGCTCCGCGTCGAGGTCGACCGCGTCCAGCCAGGCCCGGGCGTCGATGCACGCGGTGATCTGGTCCGCGATGTCCACCTCGTCCAGGACGAGCCGTGCGGTGCCCGCGTCGAAGCGGGTCACCTCCATCAGGTTCTCCACCAGGTCGTTGAGGCGCCGGGTCTCGCTCACCACGAGCGCCACCGCCGGGGCGATCATCGGGTCCAGGGAGTCCTGCTCGTCCTCCAGGACCTCGGTGACGGCCGTCAGGGCGGTCAGCGGGGTGCGCAGCTCGTGCGACATGTCGGCAACGAACCGCCGGGAGGACTCCTCCCGCGCGCTCATGTCCGCGACCTTCTTCTGCAGCGACTCGGCCGCGCTGTTGAACGTACGCGTGAGGTCGGCCAGTTCGTCGGCGCCGGTGACCCGCAGCCGGGTGTCGAGCTTGCCCTCGCCGAGCTGCCGGGCCGCCTCGCCGAGCCGGTGCACCGGGCGCAGCACGGTCGTCGCCGCGACCTGCGCGAGCAGCACCGAGCCGGCCACCGCGAGCGCGGTGGCGATCCCCAACGACCAGGCGAGCGAGTTCAGATCGGCCTTCTCCGCGGCCAGCGACTTGAACATGTACCCGGCGGGGCCCCCGCCGTCGATGCGCGTCCCGCCGACCAGGTACGGCGTCCCGTTCCGCTCCGTGCGCTGCCAGAACAGGTGGTACGCGTACGGATTGCCCTCCGTCACCGCCCGCTTCGTGTCCACGGCTTCCTGGAGCGGGCGCGGCACGTCGGCCAGCGTGAAGTCGTCCGGGTCCGAGGCGCCCACGATCGGCTTGCCCGCGGCCCGCTCGCCGAGCAGCAGCACCTGGTACTGGGCGGCGCTGCCGCTCGCCATCTGCTCGGCGGTCCGCCGCAGGTCGTCCTGGGTGGGCCGGAGCGGCAGCGTGGCCGCCCGGTTCTGCATCTCCTGCCGGAAGTCGTTGAGCGCCCCGTCCTGGGTACGGGTCAGCACCGCCTCGCGGTTCAGCCAGTACGCGATGCCGGAGGCGGCGACGGCCGCGGTGAGCGCGACCAGGGCGAAGACGACGACGAGCCGGAGCCGCAGGCTCGAGAGCCGCAGCCGTGCGTAGATCCCCTTGCTCACGCAGGGACGTCCAGCCGGTAGCCGACCCCGCGGACGGTGCGGATCAGCGTCGGCGAGGACGGCACGTCCTCCACCTTGGCGCGCAGCCGCTGCACACAGGCGTCCACGAGCCGCGAGTCGCCCAGGTAGTCGTGCTCCCACACGAGCCGCAGCAACTGCTGCCGGGACAGCGCCTGTCCGGGCCGCCGGCTCAGCTCCAGGAGCAGCCGCAGCTCGGTCGGGGTGAGCTGGAGGTCCTCGCCGTTCTTGGTGACCGTCATCGCGGAACGGTCGATGACCAGCGAGCCGTACGTCGCCGAGTCCGTGGACTCGCGCTCCCCGCGCCGCAGCACGGCCCGGATGCGGGCGTCCAGGACCCGCCCCTGGACGGGCTTGACCACGTAGTCGTCGGCGCCGGACTCAAGGCCGACGACGACGTCGATGTCGTCGCTGCGCGCGGTCAGCAGGATGATCGGCAGCTGGTCGGTCCGCCGGATCCGCCGGCAGACCTCGAAACCGTCGATGCCGGGCAGCATGACGTCGAGCACGACCAGGTCCGGCCGCTGCTCACGCAGCAGCTGGAGTCCGTCCTCACCCGTCGCGGCGGTGGCCACCCGGTGGCCCTGCCGGGACAGGGAGAGTTCGAGGGCCGTGCGGATGGCGTCGTCGTCCTCGATCAGCAGCAGAAAAGGCACCCGGTCATTCTGGCCCATGAGGCCGTCGGAGTTCGACCGTCGGCGGACTCGCTATGGACTCGCTTCCGTTCCGTTCCCTGTGACACGGCTGTGACAGTCGGCGGACAACGCCATGAAGTCCGGCGGGCAAGCTTCTTGGCACACGGACCGAAACACACTCCAACCGACGGGGGGCGCGAGATGAACGCACTGCACAGCACCACCTCAAGCGCAGTTGTCACGCGTCTCCACGACGTCGTGCGGAGCACGGAGAAGTCCGGCGGTGTGAACGGGCGGGGGTGCGTTCGCAGCGTCGGGCGTCAGCGCAAGGCGCCGTACATGGTGGCCATTGCTGACGGGGGAGCGGCGTACGGGGAGGTCACGGGGGAGCGCACCTGCTCGGAAGCCGAGTTCACGGCTTACGTGCAGGAGCGTCGTGCCTCCCTGTACGCCACCGCCTACCACCTCACCGGTGACCGTTTCGAGGCCGAGGACCTGCTCCAGAGCGCGCTGTTCTCCACGTACCGCGCCTGGGACCGGATCAGCGACAAGGCGGCCGTGGGCGGCTACCTGCGTCGCACCATGACCAACCTGCACATCAGCGCCTGGCGGCGCCGCAAGCTCAACGAGTACCCGACCGAGGAGCTGCCGGAGACGGTCGGCGAGACGGACGCGATGCGGGGCACCGAGCTGCGCGCGGTCCTGTGGCAGGCCCTGGCCCGGCTGCCCGAGCTCCAGCGCACGATGCTGGTGCTGCGCTACTACGAGGGCCGTACCGATCCGGAGATCGCGGAGATCCTGGACATCAGTGTCGGCACGGTGAAGTCGAGCATCTGGCGCTCGCTGCGGCGACTGCGCGAGGACGAGGTGCTGAGCTTCGGCCGTGACGAGGAGGAGTCCTTCGGCGAGCTGGTGGCCTGAAGGCCGGGGGGACGCACCTCCCGGGGCCACGGGGGAAACGGGGCCGCGGGGGTACGGGGGAAACACGGGGGACCGTACGGGGGTACGGGAAGAGCGAAGCGGGTCGTACGAGTCCGGGGGGTCTCGTACGGCCCGCTTCGTGCTGTCCGGGCGGAGGTCCTAGCCCGCCGCCGGCGTGCGGTGGCGGCCCGCCGCCGCTGCCGCCAGGCGGCCCAGCGCCTCGGGCTTCGCGCAGGGGTGGGCGCCCAGGGCGGTCTGCCGGGCGACGATCGCGCGTTCGCTGCGCATCAGGCGCCAGCCGCGGCGCAGCAGCATGGGCACGGACTTGCGGCCCTCGCGCAGGTCGCGCAGGAGCCGCCGGCGGAAGGTCGTGGAAGGCCGTCCGCGCAGGCACAGCGCGTCCGCGAGGACGTCCAGCTCGCGGCAGCGGGTCACGATCTCGGCCGCGAAGATGCCCTCCGCCACGAAGAGCGGGGTCCGGGCGATGTCGAGCGGCTCACGGCCCACGACGGAGCTGGTGGCGATGTCGTACACGGGGACGTCGGTCCGTCCCGTACGGCAGAGGTCGACGATCGCGGCGACGGCGCCGTCCGCGTCCCAGGACCGTGGGGAGTCCCAGTCGATGTCCGCGGAGCCGTCGACGAACGGGAGGGACGGGTCGTCGGCCTCCTTGTAGAAGTCGTCGAGGCGGAGGACCGGGAGGCCGGTGACGGCGGCGAGGGACGACTTGCCGGAGCCGGAGGGGCCCGCGAGCAGGACGACCCGGGTCGGGATCGGTAGGGAACTCACGGAACACCAGTGTGAGGCATTCCCCCGTCCAGGGGACCACCGAGGAAGGCCGTTGGTATCGAGCATCACACCTCGACTACTGTCGGTGCCCGTCCGCTCACCCCCTGGAAGGATCTCCATGGCGCGTCACGCAGAGCCCCGGACCCCCCGCCGCAGTGCCCTGCTCAAGGCCGGTCTCACCGTCACGGCGGCGGGCGCCGCGGTGTTCGGGGCGGGTGCCGGGGCGCAGGCGGCCGCCCCGCTGCCGCTGCCCGTCGACTCGTTGAGCAGGACGGACGCCGGCGCGGCCGGGGCGGGCGCGCTGTCCGGTGTCACCCAGGGGGTGGGCCCGCTGACCCGGCTCCAGCTCGACCCGCTGGCCAACACCGGCGTCGACCCGCTCGACAACGGCCTCGGGACCCAGGTCGCCGACTTCAAGCCGGTCGGCACGAACCTGGTCACCGACCACGTCACGAAGGGCGGGGCAGTGGCCGATCTGCCGGTGGCCGGTCCGCTGACGCGGGGGCTGCTTCCGTAGCGGCCCCCAGCGGGACCTCCCGTACGAGCCAGGCCACGGCGAACGTCAGGGCGCCGAGCGCGGCCGTGCCGAGCAGCACCCCGTGCACCCCGCTCGTCACCGCCGCCCGCAGGCCCTCCCGTACCGGCTCCGGCAGGCGCGCGGCCTGGGGCGGGGTCAGGTTCGGGTCGGTCCCCGCGAGGCGCGCGGTGAAGACGGCGCCGAGGGTCGCGACGCCCAGGGAGCCGCCGAGGGTGCGGACGAGCGTGACGGTGCCGCTCGCCGCGCCCATGTCCCGGGGCGGGGCGCTGTACATCGTGATGAGCAGCGTCGACTGCATGAGGAAGCCCATGCCGGCGCCCAGGACCACCCCGAGTGCGGACGCGGTGGCCGTCGGGGTGTCCCCGTCGAGCAGGAGCAGGGCGAGGGCGCCCGCGGTCATGAGGCCGCCGCCCAGGACCGGGTAGATCCGGTAGCGGCCGTCGCGGGCGATCAGGCGGCCCGTGGCGAGCTGGACGGCGACCATGCCGAGCATCAGCGGCAGCAGGAGCAGGCCGCTCGCCGTCGACGACCGGCCGTGGACGAACTGGAAGTACTGCGGCAGGTAGTTCATCGCGGCGAGCATGCCCGCGCCCACCAGCAGGCTGAGGATCTGCGCCAGGGTGAAGTTCCGGCTGCGGAACAGCCGGGGCGGGATCACCGGCTCCTCGGCGCGCCGCTCGGTCCTGACGAAGAGGGCGAGCGCGGCCGCGGCGGTCGCGGCCAGGGCGAGGATCCCCGGCGAGGTCCACGCGTACCGTGTTCCGCCCCAGGTCGCGAGCAGGGTCAGGGCGAGGATGCCGAGGGTGAGGAGCAGGGCTCCGGCCACGTCCACGCGGGCGCGGACGCGCGGGGTCCGCACGCGCAGCCCGAGGGAGACGAGCAGCAGCGCGGCGATGCCGACGGGCACGTTGACGTAGAAGGCCCAGCGCCAGTTCAGGTGGTCGGTGAGCAGTCCGCCGAGCAGCGGGCCGCCGGCGAAGGCGGCCGGGAGCATCGCGCCGGTGATCGCCTGGACCCGCGGGCTGTCCCGGGGGGAGACGACGGTGCCGATCAGGGCGAAGGCGCCGACCATCAGGCCTCCGGCGCCGACGCCCTGGAGGGCGCGGAAGGCGATGAGCTGGTCCATGCCCTGGGCGAGGCCGGAGAGGACGGAGCCGGCGAGGAAGACGGCGACGGCGGAGAGGTAGGCGCCCTTGCGTCCGTACAGGTCGCCGGCCTTGCCCCAGAGGGGCGTGGTGACGGCGGCGGTGAGGAGGTAGGCGATGACCACCCATGACAGCCGGTCGAGACCGCCGAGTTCGCCGGCGACGGTGGGGAGCGCGGTGCCGACGATCGTGCCGTCGAGGGTGCCGAGGACGATGCCGAGCATGAGTCCGGTGATGCCCGCGTAGGGGACGCGGGTCGTCTGAGGGAGCGTCATGATCAGTCCGTGCACGGCTTGTTGGTGCGGGCGCTGTGGTTGTACTCGGGCGTCACGACGGCGAAGACGTCGGCGGCGGCCGGGCGCGGGGGCGCGGCCCGCAGGAGGGCAATGGCGGCGAGGCGGAGCGGAGTGCTCATGGTTCCCCCTGGAACGGTGATGTGTACGGCGTACGCCGAACGGTGTACAACGTACACGTCGATGTGTACGGCGTCCACGGGGCATACGCTGTACGCGACACAAGGAGGCCGGAGTGGCGAAGAAGGACGGGACGGACGGCGTCTCGCTGTGGGAACGGCTCGATCGGCCCGCGGCGACGCCCAGGGCCTCCCTCACCCCGGGCCGGATCGCCGAGGCCGCGATCGGGATCGCGGACCGCGAGGGATTCGCCGCCGTCACCATGCGGAAGGTCGCCGCCGAGCTGGGTGTCGCGCCCATGGCCGCCTACCGGCACGTCGACGGCAAGGACGAGCTGTGGGCCCTCATGGTCGACCGGGTGTCCGCCGAGCTGGAACCCCCGGAGGCCGCCGAGGGCTGGCGGGAGACCCTGCGGACCTACGCGCACCGCACCCGCGACGGGATGCTGCGCCACCCCTGGCTCGCCCAACTGCCGACGCCGCTCTTCGCCCTCACCCCGAACCGGATGGCCGCCGCCGAGCGCCAGCTGGCCGCACTCGACGGCCTGGGCCTCGACGTCGACACGATGATGGCCGCGTTCCGGGCCGTCGCCTCCTATGTGCACGGAGCCGTGCAGTCGGAGGTCGCCATCGCCCAGTACATGAGGGAGCAGGGCTGGGAGAACGCCGACGAGACACGCCGGGGACTCGCCCCGCAGATGTCGTACCTGCTCGGCACCGGCCGCTACCCGACCTACCGGACGTACGCGCTGGGCGCGGCCCGCAAGGACGACGCGGCGTGGATGTTCCGGACGGGGCTCGACTGCGTCCTCGACGGGGTCGCGGGCCTGATCGAACGCGGCGGCGCGTGACGAACGGCCCCCGGGCACACCCGGGGGCCGTTCGTCAGGGGGACTTCTAGTACGAGGAGCCGCTCGCGCCCAGCGAACCCGTCGGGTGCCAGACCGTCTTCGTCTCCAGGAACGCCGTCATGCGGTCCGTGCCCGGGGACTCGGCGAAGTCCTCGGTACGGGGGCGCAGGACGCGCTTGAGGTTGTCCGCGGCCGCGATCTCCAGGTCGCGGGCGAGATCGCCCGCCGCGCCCGTGAGGTCGATCGCGTTGACGTCCTGGTGGGCCGCGAGGTGCGGGCCCATCTCGGAGGCCTTGCCGGAGAGGATGTTGACGACACCGCCCGGGAGGTCGGAGGTCGCCAGGACCTCGCCCAGGGAGAGGGCGGGGAGCGGCGCCTTCTCCGAGGCGATCACGACGGCCGTGTTGCCCGTCGCGATCACCGGGGCGATCACCGAGACCAGGCCCAGGAAGGACGAGTCCTGCGGCGCCACGACCGTCACGACGCCCGTCGGCTCCGGGGTCGACAGGTTGAAGTACGGGCCCGCGACCGGGTTCGCCCCGCCCACGACCTGGGCGATCTTGTCGGTCCAGCCCGCGTACCAGACCCAGCGGTCGATCGCGGCGTCGACGACCACGGCCGCCTTCGACTTCGACAGGCCCTCCGCGTCCGCGACCTCGCGGACGAACTGGTCCCGGCGGCCCTCCAGCATCTCGGCGACGCGGTAGAGGATCTGGCCGCGGTTGTACGCGGTCGCGCCCGCCCAGCCGCCGAAGGCCTTGCGGGCGGCGACGACCGCGTCACGGGCGTCCTTGCGGGAGGAGAGCGGGGCGTTGGCCAGCCACTTGCCCTTGGAGTCCGTCACCTCGTACACCCGGCCGCTCTCGGAGCGGGGGAACTTGCCCCCGACGTACAGCTTGTAGGTCTTGAAGACACTGAGGCGCGTCACATCAGACATCGAGGTAGGCCTCCAGACCGTGGCGGCCGCCCTCGCGGCCGAAGCCCGACTCCTTGTAGCCGCCGAACGGCGAGGTCGGGTCGAACTTGTTGAACGTGTTGGCCCAGACGACACCGGCCCGGAGCTTGTTGGCGACCGCGAGGATGCGGGAGCCCTTCTCCGTCCAGATGCCCGCCGACAGGCCGTACTGGCTGTTGTTGGCCTTCGCGACCGCCTCGTCGGGCGTACGGAAGGACAGCACCGACAGGACCGGGCCGAAGATCTCGTCGCGGGCGATGCGGTGCGCCTGCGTCACGCCCGTGAAGAGCGTCGGGGCGAACCAGTAGCCGGCCGACGGGATCTCGCACGCGGCGGTCCAGCGCTCGGCGCCCTCCGCCTCGCCCTGCTCGACCAGCGAGCTGATGCGGGCCAGCTGCTCCGAGGAGTTGATGGCGCCGATGTCGGTGTTCTTGTCGAGCGGGTCGCCCAGGCGCAGGGTGCTCAGACGGCGCTTCAGGGCGTCGAGCAGCTCGTCCTGGATCGACTCCTGGACCAGGAGGCGCGAGCCCGCGCAGCAGACCTGGCCCTGGTTGAAGAAGATGCCGTTGACGATGCCCTCGACGGCCTGGTCGATGGGCGCGTCGTCGAAGACGATGTTGGCGCCCTTGCCGCCCAGCTCCAGGGTCACCTTCTTGTCGGTGCCGGCGATCGAGCGCGCGATGGCCTTGCCGACGGCGGTCGAGCCGGTGAAGGCGACCTTGTTCACGTCCGGGTGCGCGACCAGCGCGGCGCCCGTCTCCCCGTATCCGGGAAGGATGTTGACGACGCCCTTCGGCAGCCCGGCCTGGCGGCAGATGTCCGCGAAGAACAGGGCGGTCAGCGGGGTCGTCTCGGCCGGCTTCAGGACGACCGTGTTGCCGGTCGCGAGCGCCGGGGCGATCTTCCACGCCAGCATGAGCAGCGGGAAGTTCCACGGGATGACCTGGCCGGCCACGCCCAGCGGGCGCGGGTTCGCGCCGTAGCCCGCGTGGTCGAGCTTGTCGGCCCAGCCCGCGTAGTAGAAGAAGTGCGCGGCGACCAGGGGGAGGTCCGCGTCGCGGGTCTCCTTGATCGGCTTGCCGTTGTCCAGGGTCTCCAGGACGGCCAGCTCGCGGCTGCGCTCCTGGATGATCCGGGCGATGCGGAAGAGGTACTTGGCGCGCTCGGAGCCGGGCAGCGCGGACCACTTCTCGAAGGCCTTGCGCGCCGCCTTCACCGCGCGGTCGACGTCCTCGACGCCCGCCTGGGCGATCTCGGACAGGACCTCCTCGGTGGAGGGGGAGACGGTCTTGAAGACCTTGCCGTCGGCGGCGTCGGTGAACTCGCCGTCGATGAACAGGCCGTAGTTCGGCGCGATGTCGACGACCGAGCGCGACTCCGGTGCCGGTGCGTACTCGAATGCAGATGCCATGTTGATCAGTCCACCGTCACGTAATCGGGGCCGGAGTAACGGCCGGTCGCCAGCTTCTGGCGCTGCATCAGCAGGTCGTTGAGCAGGCTGGAAGCGCCGAAGCGGAACCAGTGGTTGTCCAGCCAGTCCTCGCCCACGGTCTCGTTCACGAGAACCAGGAACTTGATCGCTTCCTTGGTGTTGCGGATGCCACCGGCCGGCTTCACGCCGATCTGCACACCGGTCTGCGCGCGGAAGTCGCGCACGGCCTCCAGCATGAGGAGGGTGTTCGCCGGGGTGGCGTTGACCGCGACCTTGCCGGTCGAGGTCTTGATGAAGTCCGCGCCGGCCATCATGCCGAGCCAGGAGGCGCGGCGGATGTTGTCGTACGTGGACAGCTCGCCGGTCTCGAAGATCACCTTGAGGCGGGCGCGGTCGCCGCACTCCGCCTTGATCGCGGCGATCTGCTCGAAGACCTCCAGGTACCGGCCCGCGAGGAAGGCGCCACGGTCGATGACCATGTCGATCTCGTCGGCGCCGGCGGCGATGGCGTCGGCGGTGTCGGCCAGCTTCACGGGGAGCGCGGCGCGCCCGGCCGGGAAGGCGGTGGCGACCGAGGCGACCTTGACGCCCGAGCCCGCGACGGCGGCCTTGGCGGTGGCCACCATGTCGGGGTAGACGCAGACGGCGGCGGTCTTCGGGGTCGTGCGGTCGGTCGGATCGGGGTTGACGGCCTTGGCGGCGAGCGCCCGGACCTTGCCCGGGGTGTCCGCGCCTTCGAGCGTCGTCAGGTCGATCATCGAGATGGCCAGGTCGATGGCGTAGGCCTTGGCCGTGGTCTTGATCGAGCGGGTGCCGAGGGACGCGGCGCGCGCCTCCAGGCCGACGGCGTCGACGCCGGGCAGCCCGTGGAGGAAGCGGCGCAGCGCACTGTCGGACGTGGTCACGTCGGCGAATGCGGATGCTGCGGATGCAGTGGTGGGCATGGTCACCAGTCGAGCATATCTACGCGCGTAGCGACCTGTACAGGGGTGCCCCTTCATGGAGCCCGAGGTCACAGGGGGTCCGACGGCGTGGTGACTCCTGTCACACGCCCGTGACATGGAGCGGACGGCTCCCACATACAAGATCATTAGATTCTTTCTCAGCAGCCAGCCAGACCTCACCGGATCAGTCGGACCGAGAAAAAGCGGCATGCGACTCACCCCAGCCACCTACCTGAATCACAGGAGTCGTTATGCGCACCGCCCTTCGCACCGCCGTCGCCACCGCCCTCGTCGCGGGTGTCGCGCTCACCACCCCGGCCCTCGCCGTCGGTGCCGCGTTCGCCGCCGACGGCCCGGCGGCGGTGAAGCCGGCCGGTACCACCGGAACGGTGGTCAAGCCCGGCGGCGAGTCCGACTCGGTCAAGCCCGTCGTCACGGTCACGCCGGCCGCCGGCACCGCCGGAGCGGCCGAGCCGGCCACCACGGTCAAGCCCGTCGTCGAGCCGACCGGAAAGGCAGCCGACAAGCCCTCCGACACGGCGGCGGACGCGGCGAAGGGCACCCTCGTCCGGACCGAGACCCTGATCGGCGGCACGATCGCCAAGATCTACAAGGTCAAGGACCAGAACCACCGCGCCGAGCTCTTCCACCAGGGCAACCCGGTCGGCGTCCTGGAGGCGATCACCCGCTCCGTCGCCGGCAACGACAACGGCGAGTTCTTCGTCCTCAACCCGGACGGCACCACCTACAACTGGCAGCGCAACTACGTCCCCGGCGCCACGCCGGGCGTCTACCGCCTCGCCGACGGCACCGTCCTCCAGCTCGCCGAGAAGGACGGCCGCTTCGGACTCCAGCTGATCGAGAACGGCAAGGGCCGCGGCTACACCTACGTGACCGGCTTCCGCTCCGTGTGGACGTACGGCAAGGCCGTCGTCGTCCTGGAGCAGGGCGGCGGATTCGCCGCCTACATCCCGGGCTCGTCGAAGCAGGCTGCCCCGGAGCTCGTCCCCGGCGGCACCAAGCCCACCCCCGGCCCCGTCGTCACCGTCGGCAAGTGCACCGTCCAGCAGGACATCCCCTCGGTCTTCGCGCTCCTCACCGTCACCCTCACCAACGACCTGGAGAAGGGCCCGAAGGCCGTCCTCAAGGACGAGGCCGGCAAGCCGATCGTCACCGTCGACCGCGCGCACCCCGGCGACACCGGCGCCGGCCTCATGATCAAGGGAGCGAACACCACCACCCCGCAGGTCGGCCAGCGCACCCAGGGCGGCGACACGCCGTACCAGTGGACCGCCTTCCCGCGCCTCCCCAAGGGTTGCGAGAAGGGTGCCGAGCCCACCCCGGCGCCGTCCGTCACCACCCCGGCCACCGGCGTCACCGTGCACAACGGCGGCCAGACCTCCGTCGTCCCGCAGGGCGGTGTCGCGGCCGGCGCCGAGTTCGGCGCCGAGGGCGACTCGACCGCGCTGATCGCCGCCGGTGCCGGGGCGGCCTCGCTCGCCGCCGCGGGCCTCGGCTTCGTCGTCCTGCGCCGCCGGGCCGGCTCCCGCGCCTGATCCGGTACGGCAGCTCCGCCTCTGATCCCGTACCACCCCTCCTCCCGCTCCGACCCGAGCAGGAATCACCCCACCCCGGGCCGGTCGCCGCCTCCACGCGGCGGCCGGCCCCACCCCGTCCCGTCCGGAGCCGTCCCGTGAGCCGTCGCCCCGCCCTCCTCCTCGCCGCCGCGCTCCTCGCGCTCACCGGGTGCTCCGCCGGAGGCGAGACCCCGTCCCCCACCCCGCCCGCCCACATCGCGCGGGACGCCGCCCCCGCCCCGAAGACGGCTGCCGCGCCCGTGAAGCCGCTCGCGCGGTCCCTGCCGGTGCGGGTCCGGGTGCCCGCCGCCGGGGTCGACGCCGGCCCGGTCCTGGACCTGGGCCTCAACGCCGACGGCACCGTCGAGGTGCCCTCGGTCGGGGACGCCGACCGCATCGGCTGGTACGACAAGGGCGTCACGCCCGGCGAGACCGGCCCCGCCGTCCTCATCGGCCACTTCGACACCGTCCGGGGGCCCGCCGTCCTCAAGAACGTCTCCCGGGTCCGGGTCGGCGACGAGATCACCGTGACCCGCGCCGACGGCACCACCGCCGTCTTCCGGGTCAGGGAGCTGGAACAGGTCGACAAGGACGCCTTCCCGACGGTCAAGGTGTACGGGAACACCACCCGCCCGGAGCTGCGCCTCGTCACCTGCGGCGGGGAGCTGACCGACGGCCACCGGCCCGACAACATCATCGTGTACGCGGATCTCGTGGCCGCGCGGGCCGCCTGAGGCCCGCACCCGGCCGCTGAGGCACAATCGGCGGCATGACGACCCCCGAGCCGACCCCCGAGCCCAGCCACGAGCCGAGCCACGAGTCGACCCCCGCACCCGAGCAGCCGCCCGCCGCGCCCGCCACCGCCGACAAGGTCTACCGGTCGCCCCTCGGCGTCGCGGGCGGGGTCTTCCTGCTGCTCCTCGCGGCCCTGTTCGCCGGGGACGCGATGATCAGGGGCGAGGGCCGCACCCCCTGGCTCGCGCTCGCGGGCCTCGTCCTCGCCGTCCCGCTGATCGTCGCCTTCACGATCCGGCCGGCCGTGTACGCCAACGGGGAGCGGCTCCGCATCCGCAACCCGTTCCGGTCGATCACGCTGCCCTGGGCCGCGGTCGCCGACGTCCGCGCCGGCTACTCCAGCGAGGTCTTCACCCAGGACGGCGCCAAGTACCAGCTGTGGGCGATCCCCGTCTCGCTGCGCCAGCGGAAGAAGGCCGCCCGCCAGGCCGCCCGCGCCTCCCAGGACGATCCGCACGGCCGTACCTCCGTCACCGCCGACGTACGGGACACCGCCTCCCGCATCGCGCCCAGCGACAAGACCGTCGCCGACCTGCGCGACCTCGCCGAGCTGCACGCCGGGGACCCGGGCGCGCAGGGCGAGCCGCGGGTGCGGTGGGCGTACGAGATCGTCGGCCCCGCGGTGGCCGGGCTGCTGCTGCTCGTGATCCTGCTCGCGACGGGCTGAGCCGCCGCCCGCTTCCGGGCCGGATGTCCTAGGGGCAACGGCCCGGTGAAGCGTGCGACCCCGCACATCGTTTAACGCCCAACTGTCACGTCCGTCTCCTTAGATTGCCCCTGCCGAGACTGTGGGGGTGGGGGCGATGACCAAGGGAACCGGTGTGTCCGGGACGCGTTGTCTGGTCGACGTGGGGGCCGACGGACGGTACGGATGGCGACTCGTCGCCCAGAACGGAAGGGTCGTCGCGCGGTCGGGGGGCTGCCACGACGACCACGCCGACTGCCGCGCGGCCTTCGCCGCGCTGTGCGCGGGGCACGCGGCCATGACCGGCGGGGTCCAGCACACCGCCGGCGGCAACGGCTGGGTGTGGCTCCTGCGCGACGCCGAAGGGCGCACCGCCGCCCTGTCCGGGCGGTCCTACGAGCGCCACTCCACCTGCCGCACCGCCTATGACCGCTTCCGGGCCCTGATCGCCGTCGAAGGTCCCAGATGGGCTTCGACTGTCTTACGGTGAACGGAAGTTGCCCCGCGCACGCCCCTCGTTCACGTCGCGTCGCGGACGAGTCAACCGGGCCGGACTTGTGTCCTTCCCGTGACGACCGAGACGACCGAGACCCTCGACCCGCCGCCGGGCAGACCGGTGGACCAGCGGCCCGCCGACGCGCCGAGGCGGCTCCACGCCGACCGCGGCCTGCCCGACCGGGTCTTCCGCACCGTCGCCCGCGCCGGCGGCGGCCTCGTCCTCGCGGTCATGCTCCTCGTCGGCGGCTTCCTGCTCCACCGCGCCTGGCAGGCACTCGACCGCGCCGGACCCTCCTTCCTCAGCACCGAGACCTGGGAGCCCGACGCCGGCCGCTTCGGCATCGCCGCCGTCCTCCTCGGCACCGTCCTCATCGCCCTCGTCGCGATCACGGTGGCCGTCCCGCTCGCCACCGGCGCCGCGCTCTACATCTCCGAGTACGCCCCGCCCCGGCTGCGCCGCACCCTGATCTCCACCGTCGACCTCATGGCCGCCGTGCCCTCCGTCGTCTACGGCCTCTGGGGCGTCTTCTGGCTGGAGGAGTCGATCCTCCCGATCGCCCGCTGGATCGCCACGTACCTCGGCTGGATCCCGTTCCTCCGCGTCGACGGCGCCGACCCGGACGACCCGCTCGCGCCGCCCACCGTCTACACCTCGTCGACCTTCGTCGCCGGGCTCGTCGTCGCCATGATGGTCGCGCCGATCATCTGCTCGATCATGCGCGAGGTCTTCTCCCAGGCGCCGGCCGGTGAACGCGAGGGCGCCTACGCGCTGGGCGCGACCCGCTGGGGCATGATCCGCAGCGTCGTCCTGCCCTTCGGCAAGGGCGGCATGATCGGCGGCACCATGCTCGGCCTCGGCCGCGCGCTCGGCGAGACCATCGCCGTCTACATGGTCATCTCGCAGGTCTTCACCGTCCAGTGGCACGTCCTGCAGACCGGCACCAGCTCGGTGTCCTCCCTCATCGCCCTGCGCTACGGCGAGGCCACCCCCTTCGGCATGTCCGCGCTCATGGCGGCCGGCTTCGCCCTCTTCGTCATGACCCTGATCGTCAACTTCGCCGCCTCGTCCATCGTCGCCCGCAGCCGCTCCGGCGCCGCCAGCGACGCGTAACAGGGGAAACCACATGACCATCGCCCCGGAGCGGCCGGCGCTGCGACCGCCCGCCGAGCAGGCCCCACCGCCCGGCCCGGAACGGCGGCGCGCCACCGGCACCCTGAGCGCCTCCGACCTGTACGCGGTGCTGGGCGCCGCGGCCGCCTCCCTCGCCCTCACCTGGCTGCTCTTCGCCCGGCTGCTGCCCTTCAGCGGCGCCGTCGGCTTCGTCCTCGTCGCGTACGTCCTCTTCCTCGGGCTCTACGCGCTGCTCGTCTCCTTCGACGAGGACGGGCCCGCCGTCCGCGACCGGATCGCCGGCGTCGTCGTCCGCACCCTGGGGCTCGTGCTCCTCGCCGTCCTCGTCTTCGTCGTCGCCTTCACCCTCTGGGAGGGCCGCGAGGCGCTCGTCCACCTCAACTTCTTCACCGAGGACATGAGCCTCGCGGGCCCCCTCGAACCCCTCGACGTCGGCGGCATCCTGCACGCCGTCGTCGGCACCCTCGAACAGGTCGGCATCGCGCTCGCGCTGACCGTGCCCGCCGGGATCGTCTGCGCGGTCTTCCTCACCGAGGTGCCGGGGCCCTTCGCGCGCCTGGTCCGCACCGTCGTCGAGGCGATGACCGCGCTGCCCTCGATCGTCGCGGGCCTGTTCGTCTACGCGACGGTCATCCTGGGCCTGGGCATGGAGCGCTCCGGCCTCGCCGCCTCGCTCGCGCTCTCCGTGATGATGCTGCCGATCATCATCCGCGCCGCCGACGTCGTCATCCGGCTCGTCCCCGGCACGCTGCGGGAGGCCTCGTACGCCATGGGCTCCTCGCGCTGGCGCACGGTCTGGCACGTCGTCCTGCCGACCGCGCGCTCCGGGCTGACCACGGCCGTCATCCTCGGCACCGCGCGCGGCGTGGGGGAGACCTCGCCGGTGCTGCTGACCGCGGGCTTCACCGCCGAGCTGAACGCCCTGCCGACCTCCGGCGCCCAGGTCTCCCTGCCGCTCGCCACCTTCGAGCTCGTCAAATCCCCCGAACCGAACATGATCGCCCGCGGTTTCGGCACCGCCGCCGTCCTGATGGTGCTCGTCCTGCTCCTCTTCGTCCTCGCCCGGATCGTGGGCGGGCGCGGACCCGGGCAGCTGACGAAGCGCCAGGAGCGTCGCAGGGCCGAGGCGTCCCGGCGCGATGCCGCCCGCCAGTCCGCACCTTCCGGGAGTACGCCGTGAGACCCGTGTCCGTCACCCGCACCCTCCTGGGGCTCGCCGCCGTCCTGTGCGCGCTGCTCGCCCTCCTCGCCGGTCCGCCCGCCGCGCAGGCCGCCGGATACACCAAGATCACCGGCTCCGGCTCCACCTGGAGCTCCAACGCCGTCGAGCAGTGGCGCCGCAACATCGGCGCCAACGTCGGCCTCACGGTCAACTTCAACGCCAACGGCTCCTCGCAGGGCCGCGAGCAGTTCAAGAACGGCACCGTCGACTTCGCCGTCACCGAGATCCCGTACGGACTCAGGGACGGCAACGCCACCGACGTCCCGCCGAGCCGCGGCTACGCGTACATGCCGATCGTCGCGGGCGGCACCTCCTTCATGTACAACCTGCGCATCGGCGGCCGCCAGGTCACCAACCTGCGGCTCTCCGGGCCCGTCCTCGCGAAGGTCTTCACCGGGCAGCTGACCATGTGGAACGCGCCCGAGATCAAGGCCGACAACCCCGGCCTGACGCTCCCCGCCCGGCGCATCGTCCCCGTCGTGCGCTCGGACGGCTCGGGCACCACCGCCCAGTTCACCACCTGGCTCGCCAAGGAGCACGGCGCCGTCTGGAACGACTACTGCCGCCGCGCGGGCCGCCAGACACCCTGCGGGATGACCTCGTACTTCCCCGTCGTGCCCGGCACCACCACCGTCGCCAAGTCGGGCTCGCTCGGCGTCTCCGCGCACGTCCGGCAGCCGCAGGGCGAGGGCGCCATCACCTACGTCGAGTACTCGTACGCGATCAACGCCCACTTCCCCGTCGCCAAGATCCTCAACTCCGCCGGCTACTACGTCGAACCGACCGCCTCCAGCGTCGCCGTCGCCCTGCTGCGGGCCCGGATCAACGAGGACCGGAACTCCACCGACTACCTCACGCAGATCCTCGACGGCGTCTACCGCTCCACCGACCGGCGCAGCTACCCGCTCTCCAGCTACAGCTACATGGTCGTCCCCACCAGCACGAGCGCCCCGCACACCGAGGACAAGGGCCGCTCGCTCGGCACCTTCGCCCGCTACTTCCTCTGCGAGGGCCAGCAGCAGGCCGAGGAACTCGGCTACTCGCCCCTGCCGAGGAACCTCGTCCAGGCAGGCTTCGACCAGGTCCGCCGGATACCCGGGGCGCCCACCGGCGCCGTCGACCTCTCGGACTGCCGCAACCCCACCTTCTCGGCCGACGGCACCAACACCCTCGCCAGGAACGCCCCCATGCCCAAGGACTGCGACCGGCGCGGAGCGACCCAGTGCGCCGACGGCACGGGCGGCGCGCGCGGCACCAGCACCCAGGTGAACCAGGGCGGTTCGGCCTCCGGCTCCACCGGCGGACCGGCGAACGGGGGCGGTGCGGCGAACGGCTCCGCGACCGGTTCCGGCGCCTCCGGCGGATCCACCGCGAACGGCGGTACGGGCTCCGCCGCGGCCGGCCAGGGCTCCGCCTCCGCGTCCGGCGCCGCCGCAGGCGGCGGCACGGCGTCCTCCGGCACCGCGACCGGCGGCGGGGCCGTCGACCCCGACACCGGAGAGGTGCTCGCCGGCGACGCGTCCGGCGGCGCCGGTGCCGCCGGTGGCCAGGGCGGCGGCCAGGACTCCGGCGCCCCCGGGGTCGTCGGCACCCCCGTCACCCTCGCCGCCGACACGGGAGGCGGACTGCGCGGCCTCCTCATGGCTCTCTCGGCCCTCCTGCTCCTCGCGACCGTCGTCGGGCCCCCGCTCGTCGGCCGCGCCCTCGCCGCCCGCGCCGAGCGCACCGGAGGCACCCGATGAACCCGACGACCCCACGGACCGGCCCGGTCCCCGGCAGGAAGGCCGCGCGGCGCACCCGGACCGCCCCGCCGCGCCGGGCGGCCGGGGTCGGCGCCCTGCTCGCCGCCGTCCTGCTCGCGCTGCTCCCGCCCGCCCGGGGCCCCGAGGCGGTGGCCGCCGACAGCGGGAGCTCGGCCGTCACCAAGCGCGGCACCAAAGGACCGTACGACGACTTCTCCGGCCTCGAAGTGACCGTCCACCAGACGAGGAACCTGCGCGCGCAGGGACTGCGGGTCACCTGGAAGGGCGGGAAGCCGACCGAGAGCTACAACACCGACTACCTCCAGATCATGCAGTGCTGGGGCGACGACCCGGCCGGACCGAAGCGGGAGCAGTGCCAGTTCGGCGCCGGGATCACCAGCGGCGGCAACTTCGGCACCCACATCGCCCGGCGGGAACTCGTCGTCGGCACCGACCCGCTGGAGCGGGAGTACGACGAGCTGATCCCCGACCCGGACGTCCCCGGGCAGCTGACCAGCCCCTTCGTCCCCTTCACGCCCGTGTCGGGGCCGCCGACGAAGAAGGTCACCGACTGGACCTACTTCAGCTCCGGCGACACGAACGAGGAGTTCTTCGTCGCCACCCAGCCCGACGGCACCGGCGAGGCCGCCTTCAACCTCCAGACCACCCGGGAGGCCCCGCACCTCGGCTGCGGCGACCCCCTCGGCAGCGGCGCCCGGGCGAAGGGCCGCGGCTGCTGGCTCGTCGTGGTGCCCCGCGGCTCCCACGAACCCGACGGCTCCACCGGCAACAACCACCGGCCCAACACCTCGCCGTTCTCCACCACCAACTGGAACCAGAGGATCGTCTTCCCGCTGGACTTCCTGCCGGTCCGGGAGCCCTGCCCCACGGACAAGGCCGAACGCCGCATGACCGGCTCGGAACTCGTCACCGACGCCGTCACGTCCTGGCAGTCGGCGCTCTGCGCCGACGGCACCACCCGCTTCACCTTCACCCAGCGCGGCGAGGACCTGGCCCGCGGCGGGCTGCTCAACCCGACCTCCACCTCGCCCGGCCTCGCCTTCACCGTCGCGCCCGTCGAGGGCGGCGAGCAGGCCGGCATCGTCCACGCGCCCGTCGCCGTCAACGGCCTCACCGTGGGCTTCTTCTGGGAGGCCGGCGGCATCGGACTCGTCGAGGACCTGAAACTGAGCCCCCGCCTCCTCGCGAAGCTGCTCACCGCCTCGTACCCCTACGACGTCCGGTACCTCACCGACACCGCCCCCGTACCGGACCACCTGAAAGGAAATCCGGAATCCATCGTCCGCGACCCGGAATTCCTGGAGCTGAATCCGGAATTCCGGCGTGCGCCGCAGGCGCCCCAGGTCTATCCCGGCGGAATTCTGCTCGCCGCAGACCGCTCCGACAGTGCGCGGATCGTCTGGAACTACCTTCGCGCCGACCGTGAGGCCCGGGAGTTCCTGGACGGAAAGAACGACCCCTGGGGGATGCACGTCAATCCGTACTTCAGGGACCTCCGGCTCGCCTCGCAGGGCGCCGACGAATTCATGAAGGCGGACCCCACGGAGACGGAACTCGTCTCGAACGACAGGACCATCAAGTACGGCCTGACCGACCGCTCGCCCTACGCGCTCGACATGCACGACGCCGCCCGCTGGGTCCGGCGGGGCACGAACAACGCGAAGGACCAGGCCCAGCACGACAACGTCACCAACGGGCCGAAGCTCGTCGGCCGGGACGTCCTGATCGGCCAGCGGCACGCCTACGGCATCACCGACACCGCGTCCGCGTCCCGCTACCAGCTCCAGATCGCGGCCCTGCGGAACGCCGACGGCGCCTACGTGCGGCCGGGCACCTCGTCCCTGCTCAAGGCGGTCGAACAGTTCCGGGACTCCGCCGTCCCCGGGGTCCTCGCCGCCGACCCGGCCCGCGCCAGGGACGGCGCCTACCCGCTCACGACGGTCACCTACGCCGCCGCATCCACCACGCTCCCCGCGGACGCCCGCAAGGACTACGCGCGCGTGCTGCGGTACGCGGCCGGGCCCGGCCAGCGCCAGGGCACCGCCCCCGGTGAGCTGCCCTACGGCTACGCGCCGCTGCCCCCGAAGCTGAAGGCCCAGGCCGCCGCCGCGGCCGACCGCCTGGAGCGCGGGGGGCCGGCCGGGCCCGGCACGGGCGGATCCGACGGCGGAGCGGGGACGGCGGGAGCGGGGACGGACTCCGGCTCCGGAGCCGCCACGGGCTCCGGCGGTGCGGGCACCGGCGGAGCGGACGCCGGATCCGGCGGAGCCGCGAGCGGCGGTACGGGCGGGGGCGCGGGCGCCGGTGCGGACGCCTCCCCGCCGCCCGCCGGCCCGGCCTCGGCCTCCGGCGCGGGCGGCGGGAACGGCGGTCCGCTCGCCGGGCAGCCGGCCGGCACCGGCACCACCCCCTCCCAGGTCCTCGGCGCCATCCGCTGGGTGCTGCTCGCCGTCCTGGTCGCCGGCGGCCTCGCGGCCCTCGCGGGACCCACCGCCCTCGGAATCGCCGGCCGCCGCCGAATTCCCTCGGATTCACCTAGGACAGGAATTCGTAACCTGAAGAGCGGCTGAACGTGGTGGTCGCCCCCGCGGCCCGTACGGAATTGTTGTTCCCGGCCGGTCGACGGACCGGCCGGATAAAGAATCCGGATTCTGCTTGTGCGTCCATTCCATGACATCCGTTTTCGCGGAGGAGATCAGAAGTGAACGTCAAGTCCCGCGCTCGTATCGGTGCCGCCCTCGGTGTGGCCGCCCTCGGTCTCGGTGTCGCCCTCGCCCCCGCCGCGCAGGCCGACCCCAACCCGGTCACCCAGTACCGCACGCTCGCCGGTGTCGGCTCCGACACGACCCAGGACGTCGTGAACGGCCTCGGCAACGTCGTCGTCAACGCCCTCGGCCAGAAGATCATCGCCTCCTGGGACGCCACCGGCACCGCCACGATCAAGACCAAGGCGACCGGCTGTGTCATCAACCGCCCGAACGGCTCCTCGGCCGGCATCGACGCCCTGCGCAACGCCGTGGACACCAACTCCGGCTGCCTCGACTTCGCCCGCTCCTCGCGCGGCCCGGTCGACTCCAGCACCACGGACCTGACCTGGATCCCCTTCGCCAAGGACGCGGTGTCCTGGGTGAAGCGCTCCGACAGCGCCCTGCCGTCCGACCTCACGACCGCGCAGCTCAAGGCGATCTACGAGTGCACCACGACCTCCCTCAACGGCGTGGCGCTCACCCCGATCCTGCCGCAGAGCAACTCCGGCACCCGCCAGTTCTTCCTGGCCTCCATCGGCGTCACCGCCCCGGGCGCCTGCGTCCAGCAGGGCGTCCAGGAGAACGACGGCACCGTCCTCGACAGCGCCGGCGACATCGCCCCGTACTCCGTCGCCCAGTACACGGCGCAGGAGAAGGCCGTCGTCACCGACCGCCGCGGTGCCGCCGTCCTCGGCTCCGTCGGTGCCGTCGCGCCCCGCAACGCCGACAAGACGCTCAACCTGTCCTTCCCCTTCACCCGTGACGTCTACAACGTCGTCCCGACGGCCAAGCTGACCAACGCGACGATCTCGTCGACCTTCGTCGGCTCCTCCTCCAAGGTCTGCGCCGCCGGTACCACCATCGCCAACTACGGCTTCGGCACCCTCGGCACCGCCTGCGGCGCCACGACCGTCAAGGGCGAGCGCTGACCACCCGCCCCTCCTGACCGCACACCGGCCGGGCACCCCCGTGGTGCCCGGCCCCCCGGCGTACCCCGCCCAGCCCCTCACCGACCCGCCATCCGCCCCGGAGGAACCCGTCCCATGAACCCCGTCACCCCGCTCAGATCACCCGTGGCGCTGCTCACGGCGCTCGCCCTCCTCTGCGGCACCCTGGCGATCGTCCTCGCCCTGTCCACGCCCGCCGGCGCCGCCACCCGGCACGGCACCCTCACCCTCACCCCCGCCTCCGGCACCGTCGCCGCCGGCCCGACGGCCGTCACCGCCTCGGCGGCCTGCCCCGCGCCCGCAGCGCCCGACACGCCGTACGTCAAGGGCGTCCTCGTCCTCGTCAACCCCGGCGACCCGACGCTCGGCGCGCCCATCGCCGAGGTCGTCCCCGGCGGGCCGCTCGGCACCACCCCGATCTCCGGTCCGCTCGCCGGCTCCGGCACCGGCTACGCCACCCTCCAGGACCGGCTGCGCGAACTCGTGCCCGCCGGTCCCCTCGACGGCCGGTACGAACTGCGGCTCTCCTGCGAGACCGCCGACAGCGAGGCACGCGCCGCGTACTTCTCCCAGATGATCGAGGTCACCGGCGACCATTGGGCCGCCATCGCCCAGCAGGCGACCAACCTGAACGTCACCGCCGACAGCGCGAGCCCGCCCGTCGGCCGCCCCTTCACGATCACCGCCGAGGTCCAGCCGGCCACCGCCACCGGCACCGTCACCTTCATGACGCTCGTCGAGGAGGAGATCGTCGAGCTCGGCACCAAGGAACTGGTGAACGGCAAGGCGGACATCGGCGCCACCATGCACGACACCCTCAACGCCGAGTTCCCCGTCCTCGCGCAGTACACCCCCGCCGACCCGGCCGCCTACACGGCCTCCTCGCAGCTAGCCGCCTTCTACGCGGGCCCCGCCGTCACCCCCACGCCGACCGGCACCCCGACGCCGACCCCGACCGGCACTCCCAGCGGCACCCCGACCCCCACCGGCAGCCCGACCGACGAGCCCACCGGCGAACCGACCGACGACCCCACGGACGGACCGACCGACGAGCCGACCGACGGGCCCGACGACTCGGCGACGCCCAGCCCGACCGCCTCCACCGGCGGCGACTCCGGCACCGGCGGCGACTCCGGCACCGGCGGTACGTCCGGCGGCTCCACCGGCACCACCACGAACGGCGGCTCCGGCAGCCTCGCCGCCACCGGCTCCACCGCAGCCTCCGCCGCACTCGGCTCCCTCGCCCTCTGCCTCCTCGGCGCGGCGGCCGTCCTCCAGACCCGCCGCCGCAAGGCCCGCCGTCCGTGACCACCGCACCGGCCCCCGCCGCCCCCCGAGCCGGGCTCGCCCTGGCCGGGGCGGCCCTGTCCGTCCTCGCCGCCCTCCTCATCGGCTTCGCCGCCAACCTCACGGTCGTCGGCCACCTCCAGCACGCCCGCGACCAGTCCACCGCCTACGACGACCTGCGCGAGCAACTCGCCCTCGGCACCGCCCCCGTGGGCCAGACCACCTACGACGGGAAGCCCGTCGCCCTCGGCGCCCCCGTCGCCCTGCTCCGCATCCCCGCGCTCGGACTGCGCGAGGTCGTCGCCGAGGGCACCACCTCCGGGGTCCTCATGTCGGGCCCGGGACACCGCCGGGACACGGCGCTGCCCGGCCAGCCCGGGGCCAGCGTGATCATGGGCCGCCAGTGGGGCTACGGCAGCCCGTTCCTCGACGTGCACCGGCTCCCGGCCGGCGCCCGCGTCGAGATCACCACCGGCCAGGGCGAGGCCGTGTACGAGGTGACGGCCGTCCGCCGCCCCGGCGACCCCCTGCCCGCCGGCCTCGCCCCCGGCGAGGGCCGGCTCACCCTGCTGACCGCGAGCGGCGGCGCGTACACCCCCCAGGACGTCGTCCGGGTCGACGCCACCCTGCTCGGCACCGCCCGACCCAGCCCGCCGCGTCCGCTGAAGGCCGGCTGGATCACCGCCGCCGAGGAGCCGCTCGCCGGGGAGACCGACGTCTGGCCCGGGATCCTCCTCGGCGTCCAGGGGCTGCTCGCCGCCGCCCTGCTCACCGTCGCCGGCCGGCGCCGCTGGGGCACCCGCCAGACCTGGGTCACGGCGGTGCCGGTCCTGGTCGCCCTGGGCGTCCTGGTGTCGGGCCAGCTGACCCGGCTCCTCCCGAACCTGCTCTGACCGCACGGGAGTCACCCTCCCGAAGGCCGCCGACCGCAAGGAAGTCACCCCGTGACCGATCTCGCCGACACCGTCACCCTGCCGCCCGTGCCTCCCCAGGCGCCGCCGCCCTCCCGGGCCGCCGCGCTCGAAGCCGAGGCCGTCTCCGCCTGGTTCGGCGACCGCAAGGTCCTCGACCGGGTCTCGCTCGCGATGCCCGCCCGCGAGGTCACCGCCCTCATCGGCCCCTCGGGCTGCGGCAAGTCGACGTTCCTGCGCATCCTCAACCGGATGCACGAACTCACCGGCACCGCCTCCCTGGCCGGCCGGGTCCTCCTCGACGGCTCCGACATCTACGACCGGGGCCGCCGGATCACCCACGCCCGCCGCGAGATCGGCATGGTCTTCCAGAAGCCCAACCCGTTCCCCGCCATGTCCCTGTACGAGAACGTCCTCGCCGGCCTCAAGCTCGGCGGCATCAGGGCCGGCCGCGAGGCCAAGGACGACCTGGTCGAGGAGTGCCTCACCAAGGCGGGGCTCTGGCGCGAGGTCAAGGACCGGCTGCGACAGCCCGGCGGCGCCCTCTCCGGCGGCCAGCAGCAGCGCCTGTGCATCGCCCGCTCGCTCGCCGTCCGCCCCCGCGTCCTGCTCATGGACGAGCCCTGCTCGGCGCTCGACCCCACCTCCACGCGGCGCGTCGAGGAGACCATCGCCGAACTGAAGGCGGAGGTCACCGTCGTGATCGTCACCCACAACATGCAGCAGGCGGCCCGCGTCTCCGACTCGTGCGCCTTCTTCCTCGCCGAGCAGGGCACCCCCGGCGTGATCGTCGAACACGGGCCGACCGAGCGGATGTTCGGCTCGCCGGCCGACCCGCGCACCGCCGACTACGTCAACGGCCGCTTCGGCTGAACGGGCCCGGAGTTCACGCGTACGGGCGAGGGCCCGCACGGAATCCCCTCCGTACGGGCCCTCGGGCGCGGTGTGTCAGAGCCCGGCCGCCTCGGCCAGGTCGCGCTTGATCGCGGCGAGCAGCTCCGCGCCGGTCGCGCGGGCCGTCACCAGCTCGCTCCCGTCGCCGACCGGGACCACGACCTCCAGGTAGCACTTGAGCTTGGGCTCGGTGCCGGAGGGGCGGACGATCACCCGGGCCTTGTACGCGCCCTCCAGGTGGTAGCGCAGCCCGTCCGTCGGCGGCAGCGACTCGGTGCCCTTCGTCAGGTCCTCGGCCGAGACGACCGTCAGACCGGCGAGGGAGACCGGCGGGCGCTCGCGCAGCGCCGCCATCGCGTTCGCGATGATCCCGAGGTCCTCCACCCGCACCGACAGCTGGTCCGTGGCGTGCAGACCGTGCGCCACGGCGAGGTCGTCGAGCAGGTCGGAGAGCGTCCGGCCCTGCTCCTTGAGCACCGAGGCCAGCTCGGTGACGAGCAGCGCCGCCGTGATGCCGTCCTTGTCGCGGACGCCCTCCGGGTCGACGCAGTAGCCGAGCGCCTCCTCGTATCCGTACCGCAGGCCGTCGACGCGGGCGATCCACTTGAAGCCGGTCAGGGTCTCCTCGTAGCCGACGCCCGCCGCCTCGGCGATCCGGCCGAGCAGCGAGGAGGACACGATCGACTCGGCGAACACGCCGGTGGCGCCCTTGTGCACCAGGTGCGCGGCGAGCAGCGCGCCCACCTCGTCGCCGCGGAGCATCCGCCAGCCGCCCTCGACGTCCGCGTCCGGAACGGCGACGGCGCAGCGGTCCGCGTCCGGGTCGTTCGCGATGACGAGGTCGGGGTCCACGGCGCGGGCGGCCTCGAAGGCCAGGTCCATGGCGCCCGGCTCCTCCGGGTTCGGGAAGGCGACCGTCGGGAAGGCCGGGTCCGGGTCGGCCTGCTCGGCGACGAGCGCGGGCGGCGGGAAGCCGGCCCGGGCGAACGCGGCCGTCAGGACGTCCTTGCCGACGCCGTGCATGGCCGTGTAGACGGTCCGCGCGGTCCGGGGGGAGCCGGGGGTCAGGACGGCGTCCGTACGCTCCAGGTAGGCCGCCAGGACCTCGTCCCCGAGGGTCTCCCAGCCGCTCTCGGGCCGGGGCACGTCGTGCAGCGACCGGATGGCGTCGATCTCGGCGGCGATCTCCGCGTCGGCCGGGGGCACGATCTGCGAGCCGTCGCCCAGATAGACCTTGTAGCCGTTGTCCCGCGGCGGGTTGTGGCTCGCGGTCACCTCGACGCCGGCGACGGCGCCCAGATGCCTTATGGCGTACGCGAGGACGGGCGTCGGCAGCGGGCGGGGGAGCAGCGCGGCGCGCAGCCCGGCGCCGGTCATCACGGCGGCGGTGTCGCGGGCGAAGTCCTCGGACTTGTAGCGGGCGTCGTAGCCGATGACGACGAGACCGCCGTCCTGGCCCTTCGCCTTGAGGTACGCGGCCAGGCCCGCGGCGGCGCGGATGACGACCGAGCGGTTCATCCGCATCGGCCCGGCGCCGATCTCGCCGCGGAGACCGGCGGTGCCGAACTGGAGCGTGCCGCCGAAACGGGCGGCGAGCTCGTCGGTGGCACCGGCCTCGATCAGCCGCGAGAGCTCCTCGCGGGTCTCCGGGTCGGGGTCCTCGGCGAGCCAGGTCCGGGCTCGGGTGAGGAGGTCGTCCTGCGTCACGGTGTGCCTTTCGGTGGTACGGGCCGGGTGGGCGGCGGGGCGGGCGGGGCGGGCCGGTGGGGGTGGACCGCTGCGCGGAGCCTTTCCCCACCCCGCCCCTTCCCGAACTGGGGGCAAGCCCCCAGGCCCCCGTACGGCCTGACGGCCGTGCCCTCAAACGCCGGGCGGGCTGAGTTTCCGCCCAGCGGGCGGAAGATCCAGCCCCGCCGGCGTTTGAGGGCACGGGGTCCGGGGCGGAGCCCCGGATGCTTCAGCCGTCCGGCCCCCGCGGACCGGGGTCCGGGGCAGCGCCCCGGTTACGGGAAGGGGCGGGGTGGGGGAGAGGTCAGATCCGGTCCAGGACCCGCGTCAGCAGCTCACCCATCCGCGCCGCCGAGTCGCGCCCCGCCTGGAGCACCTCCTCGTGGTTCAGCGGCTCGCCCGAGAGCCCCGCCGCCAGGTTGGTGACGAGCGAGATGCCGAGGACCTCGGCGCCGGCCTCGCGGGCCGCGATGGCCTCCAGGACGGTGGACATGCCGACCAGGTCGCCGCCCAGGACGCGGACCATGTTGATCTCGGCCGGGGTCTCGTAGTGCGGGCCGGGGAACTGGACGTACACGCCCTCCTCCAGCGTCTCGTCGACCTCCTTGCACAGCGCGCGCAGACGCGGCGAGTACAGGTCGGTGAGGTCGACGAAGTTCGCGCCGACGATCGGGGAGGCCGCCGTCAGGTTGATGTGGTCGCTGATCAGGACCGGCTGGCCGGGGCGCATGCCCTCGCGGAGGCCGCCGCAGCCGTTGGTCAGGACGACGGTCTTGCAGCCGGCGGCGACGGCGGTGCGGACGCCGTGGGCGACGGAGGCGACGCCCCGGCCCTCGTAGAAGTGGGTGCGGCCGAGGAAGACCAGCGCGCGCTTCTCACCGATCTTGTACGAGCGGACCTTGCCGCCGTGGCCCTCGACGGCCGGCGGCGGGAAGCCGGGGAGCTCGGTCACCGGGAACTCGGCCTCGGGGGCGCCGAGGGCGTCGACGGCCGGGGCCCAGCCGGAGCCCATGACCAGGGCGACGTCGTGGTTCTCGACGCCGGTCAGCTCGCGAAGACGTGCGGCAGCGGCCTCGGCGGCCTCGTACGGGGTGGCAGTTGCGTTCACTGACTCTCTCGCCTCGGGGAGGGGGGTCCGAGGGGAGCCCCGGACGGATTTGTTACGCGAAGCAGCGTAGCCGGAGATTGCCTACGCGCGTAGATGACGATGCTGACGGACATGCGATCGTTGTCTTGTCGTTTCCGACGAACGGGGGGTTCCGGCCACCCGGTCGGATCAACCCGGCGGGGCCGACCGTGGCCGCCCGGTCAGCAGGGGCGCTTCCGCAACTCCATCACGTAGTCGTGCGGCGCGCCCGCCGACTCGGCCGCGTCGGCGACCTCGCCCAGGTACCGCGCGGACGGCAGCCCGCCCTCGTACGCGTTGAGGACGTACACCCAGGCCGCCTCCTCGCCGTCCAGGGTGTGCACCCGCACCCGCATCCGCCGGTAGATGTCGAGCCCGACGCCCTCCCAGCGGTCCATGGAGTCCTCGTCCATCGGCGCGATGTCGTACAGCGCCACGAAGACCTGCGACCGGGGGGCCTCCACGATGGTGGCCAGCGCTCCCTCCCAGCCCATCTGCTCTCCGCCGAAGGTCAGACGCCAGCCGTTCAGCCAGCCGGTGCCGCGCAGCGGGGAGTGCGGTGCGCGGCGGCTCATCAGCCGCGCGTCGAGGTTGCCGGCGAAAGCGGCGTAGAGCGACATGGGACCGAGGGTACGGGAGGGGGCGGGGTGTCCGGCGAAGGACGGGGTGGGGGCCGTCCGGGCGGCATCGGAGCCCCCGGCGCGAGGCAGTGCCGGGCGTGCGGGAGAATGGGGTACGCACTTGAAGCGTGCGGGACAATGGCGTACGCACTGCATCCCAGCGGGGGGACCCCCCGGCAGAACGAGAGCGCGAGGCGTAGATCCCAGTGACCCGGATCGTGATCATCGGCGGCGGACCCGGCGGATACGAGGCGGCCCTGGTGGGCGCCCAACTCGGCGCGGAGGTGACCGTCGTCGACTGCGACGGCCTCGGCGGCGCGTCCGTCCTGACCGACTGCGTTCCCTCGAAGACCCTGATCGCCACCGCCGAGGTGATGACCACCTTCGACTCCTCCTACGAGGAGCTGGGCATCATCGTCGCGGACGACACCCCGCACATCGAGCAGGCCGCCCGTGTCGTCGGCGTGGACCTCGGCAAGGTGAACCGACGGGTGAAGCGCCTCGCGCTCGCCCAGTCCCACGACATCACCGCCTCCGTGACCCGGGCCGGCGCCCGTGTCCTGCGCGGCCGCGGCCGGCTCTCCGGCCGGCAGGCCGTGGACGGCTCCCGCCAGGTGGTCGTCACCGCCGCCGACGGCACCGAGGAGACGCTGACCGCCGACGCGGTGCTGATCGCGACCGGCGCCCACCCGCGCGAGGTGCCCGACGCCAAGCCGGACGGCGAGCGCATCCTGAACTGGACCCAGGTCTACGACCTCAAGGAGCTTCCCGAGGAGCTCATCGTGGTCGGCTCCGGCGTCACCGGCGCCGAGTTCGCCGGCGCCTACCAGGCGCTCGGCTCCCGGGTCACCCTCGTCTCCTCCCGCGACCGCGTCCTCCCGGGCGAGGACCCGGACGCCGCCGCCGTCCTGGAGGACGTCTTCCGGCGCCGCGGCATGAACGTCATGGCCCGCTCCCGCGCCGAGTCGGCCAAGCGGGTCGGCGACCGCGTCGAGGTCACCCTCGCGGACGGCCGGGTCATCTCCGGCACGCACTGCCTGATGGCCGTCGGCGCGATCCCGAACTCGGCCGGAATGGGTCTGGAGGAGGCGGGTGTCCGGCTGAAGGACTCCGGTCACATCTGGACCGACAAGGTCTCCCGCACGAGCGCCCCCGGCGTGTACGCGGCCGGCGACGTCACGGGCGTCTTCGCGCTCGCCTCGGTCGCCGCCATGCAGGGCCGGATCGCGATGTACCACTTCCTCGGCGACGCGGTGGCCCCGCTCAACCTGAAGACCGTCTCCTCGAACGTCTTCACCGACCCGGAGATCGCCACCGTCGGCTACACCCAGGCCGACGTGGACGCGGGCAAGATCGACGCCAAGGTCGTCAAGCTGCCGCTGCTGCGCAACCCCCGCGCGAAGATGCAGGGCATCCGGGACGGCTTCGTGAAGATCTTCTGCCGTCCGGGCACCGGCATCGTGGTCGGCGGCTGCGTCGTCGCCCCGAAGGCCAGCGAACTGATCCACCCGATCTCGATCGCGGTCGACAACAACCTGACGGTCGAGCAGATCGCCAACGCGTTCACCGTGTACCCCTCCCTGTCGGGCTCGATCGCGGAAGTGGCGCGCCAGCTGCACACCCGGAAGGCGACGGGCGAGGCCTGAGCCGACGCGCCGGGGCCGGGGGCGAGGGACTGCACGGTCCCTCACCCCCGGCCCCGCCGTCCTTCCCGGGCCGGAAGGGCAAAGGCGTCGCAAATGCTTTCACCGCTTACCTCGTCCGGTCGCGCTCGGTCGCGGACGCGCACGGCAGTGGCACACCCGAAAGGCGGCGGGCAGGGTGTGGCGTCCGGGTGCGGGCGGGGTCCCGCCTGCGGGAACGGTTCGCCGACTCGGACAACCCCCGGCAAGGCGGGGCATAGAACGATCAACGAAGAGGTCTCCCATACCACTTGGAGGCCCCGTCTGTGCGCATCTTCTGCAATTCGGCGCATACTGCTGAAAACTATCGGCCGGTCACGTTACTGTCAGTTTCGTGTTCGCTGCAGAACGTCGCCAGTTGATCCTCGAAATGGTGCGAGCCAATGGGGCCGTGTCGCTCCGCGAGCTCGCCCGCGTCGTCCAGACCTCTGAAGTGACCGTACGGAGAGACGTACGGGCCCTGGAGGCAGAAGGACTCCTCGACCGCCGTCACGGCGGTGCGGTGCTGCCGGGTGGATTCACGCGAGAATCCGGCTTCCCGCAGAAATCCCATCTCGCCACAGCGGAGAAGACGGCCATCGCCGACGTCGCCGCGAGCCTCGTCGAAGAGGGCGAGGCCATCGTCGTCGGCGCCGGGACGACCACGCAGGAGCTGGCCCGCCGGCTCGCCCGCGTGCCCGGACTCACCGTCGTCACCAACTCCCTGCTTGTCGCCCAGGCCCTCGCCCACGCCAACCGGGTCGAGGTCGTCATGACCGGCGGCACCCTGCGCGGCTCCAACTACGCGCTCGTGGGCAGCGGGGCCGAGCAGTCGCTCCAGGGGCTCCGGGTCTCCCGGGCCTTCCTCTCCGGGAGCGGCCTGACCGCCGAGCGCGGCCTGTCCACGTCCAACATGCTCTCCGCGAGCGTGGACCGGGCGCTCGTCCAGGCGGCGGCCGAGGTCGTGGTCCTCGCCGACCACACCAAGCTGGGCTCCGACACCATGTTCCAGACGGTGCCGACGGACGTCATCACCCGGCTGGTGACCGACGAGCCCCCGGCCCACGACGAGCGCGCCGCCACCGAGCTCCAGGCCCTCGCCGACCAGGGCGTGCAGATCGCCGTCGCCGGCACGGGCACGGCCACCGGCCCCGCCGGCGGTGAGCAGCTCCCCCCGGGCGCCCGCCCCCGCCGTGACGTGCCGCTCCCCGTCCAGCGCGGGCGGATGGCGGCCGGTCAGTTCCGGGGACCGGGCGGCGGCATGGCCGCCGAGACGCTGGAGCGCACGGCCCGGGTCGCGGACATGCGCCGCCGCTGACGCCGCCCCGACGGCCGCAGTACCCGAGGGACCCTCCCCCAGGGGTCCCACGCCGCTTCCCGTACGACCTCAGTCCTTCAGTCCCCGCACCGTCAGCGCGAGCAGCCGGTCCGCCAGCTCCGCGTCCTCCGGGCACTGCTCGGCCGCCAGCGCGATCGCGTTGGTCAGCTGCATCAGGTCGCCGATCGACACGTCGGCGCGCACCTGCCCCGCCTTCCGGGCCGATTCGAGCAGCCGCTCGCCCGCCGCGCGCAGCGGGACGCTGCACCGCGCCAGGGCCGAACTCCGGTCGTACGAGGCCGACATCAGCGCGTGCGCGAGCCCCCGGTACTCGCCGGCGTGCGCGATCAGGGCCCGCAGCCACTCCACGAGCGCCCGGCAGGGATCGTCCGCCTCGGCCAGCTCCCGCGAGCGGTCGAGCAGTTCGGCCAGCGCCTCCTGGAAGACCGCGTTCAACAGGTCGGCGCGGGTGGGGAAGTGGCGGTAGAGCGTGCCGATCCCCACGCCCGCGCGCCGCGCGACCTCTTCGAGGGGCGCGTCCGCGCCCTGGGCCGCGAAGGCGGCGCGGGCTTCGATGAGCAGTCGCTCGTGGTTGCGGCGGGCGTCGGCACGCATGGGCGGAACGGTCCCCTCGACGAAGGGCCCGCAGGCGGCTGCCTGCGGGCCCTTCGTACCGTACTGCTTGCGGCGTCAGTCCTTGATGTCGCAGATGGTGGCACCGGAGGTGACGGAGGCGCCGACCTCGGCGGACAGGCCCTTGACGGTGCCGGAACGGTGGGCGTTCAGCGGCTGCTCCATCTTCATGGCCTCCAGGACGACGATCAGGTCGCCCTCCTTGACTTCCTGGCCCTCCTCGACCGCGACCTTCACGATCGTGCCCTGCATCGGGGACGCGAGGGTGTCGCCCGAGGCGGTCGGACCGGACTTCTTCGCCGCGCGACGCTTGGGCTTCGCACCGGCCGCCAGGCCCGTGCGCGCCAGCGTCATGCCGAGGGAGGACGGCAGGGAGACCTCAAGGCGCTTGCCGCCGACCTCGACGACGATCGTCTCGCGGCCCGCCTCGTCCTCGTCCGTGTCCGCGCCGGCGGGGGCGAAGGGCTTGATCTCGTTGACGAACTCCGTCTCGATCCACCGCGTGTGGACCCGGAACGGGTCGGCGGTGAAGTCGGGGTCGACGACGACGGCCTGGTGGAACGGGATGGCCGTGGCCATGCCCTCGACCTTGAACTCGGCGAGCGCGCGGGCCGCGCGCTGCAGGGCCTGCTCGCGGGTGGCACCGGTGACGATCAGCTTGGCCAGGAGCGAGTCCCAGGCCGGGCCGATCACCGAGCCGGACTCGACGCCCGCGTCGAGGCGGACACCGGGGCCGGTCGGCGCCTGGAACAGGGTGACCGTGCCGGGGGCCGGGAGGAAGTTGCGGCCCGGGTCCTCGCCGTTGATGCGGAACTCGAAGGAGTGACCCCTTATGGCCGGGTCGTCGTAGCCGAGCTCCTCGCCGTCGGCGATCCGGAACATCTCACGGACCAGGTCGATGCCCGCGACCTCCTCGGTCACCGGGTGCTCGACCTGGAGTCGGGTGTTGACCTCCAGGAAGGAGATCGTGCCGTCCGTGCCGACGAGGAACTCGACCGTGCCGGCGCCGACGTAGCCGGCCTCCTTCAGGATCGCCTTCGACGCCGCGTACAGCTCGGCGTTCTGCGCGTCCGTCAGGAACGGCGCCGGGGCCTCCTCGACGAGCTTCTGGTGGCGGCGCTGGAGCGAGCAGTCACGGGTCGAGACGACGACCACGTTGCCGTGGGTGTCGGCGAGGCACTGGGTCTCGACGTGGCGGGGCTTGTCGAGGTAGCGCTCGACGAAGCACTCGCCCCGGCCGAAGGCCGCGACGGCCTCACGGACGGCGGAGTCGTACAGCTCGGGGACCTCTTCGAGGGTGCGGGCGACCTTCAGGCCGCGACCGCCACCGCCGAAGGCGGCCTTGATCGCGATCGGCAGGCCGTGCTCCTGGGCGAAGGCCACGACCTCTTCGGCGCCCGAGACCGGGTCCGGCGTGCCGGCGACCAGCGGGGCGCCGGCGCGCTGCGCGATGTGCCGGGCGGCGACCTTGTCGCCGAGGTCCCGGATGGCCTGCGGCGGCGGGCCGATCCACGTCAGGCCCGCGTCCAGGACGGCCTGGGCGAACTCCGCGTTCTCGGAAAGGAATCCGTAGCCGGGGTGGACGGCGTCCGCGCCCGAGTCCTTCGCGGCCTGCAGCACCTTGGCCATGTCCAGGTAACTGGTGGCCGGGGTGTCACCGCCCAGAGCGAACGCCTCGTCAGCCGCCCGGACATGCAGGGCATCCCGATCCGGATCGGCGTACACGGCCACGCTGCCGATGCCGGCGTCCCGGCACGCCCGGGCCACACGGACAGCGATTTCGCCACGGTTGGCGATGAGCACCTTGCGCACGATGGCTCCCTCCTTGAAACAAGCTGAGTTTAGGGACTGCCGACACGGCCTTTCGACCCGTCCCCAGTGGTGAGCTTGCCCACACGGAGCGTGACCCCGGGCCCGCTCGGGTCGTGAATTCCCTTGTCGCACCACGGTACGCAGGGTTCCTTTACGGCACAGTAGCTCCGAGGTGTGGCGCAGGTCTCTGTTCGTGGGACCAGGGGCCATTCGGGTTTCTTTGTGGAGTCCCTACGAATGGCTCGTCGATTCTTTGCCTCCGTGTCCGTCGTGTCCCGCCGTGCGTGAACTCTTGTCCGGGGGTTTACCGGCCAGTAGCCTTCGCGCTGTCGAACGTACTGGCGGTAACCGGCGATTCCAGGGGGTGGCCGAGGTGGCCCGCAGACCGATAGCGCTCGTGACGGCCGCGGTGCTCTTCCTCGAAGCGCCCGGCATCGTCGCGATCAACGCCGTGATGGCGGGATTCCTGGAAGCCCAGTCGATGTCCCTCGACGGCATGGACCCCGACGCGATGGTCGCCGGCACCTGGGGACTCGGCATCGCCTCCGGCATCGCCCTCCTGGTGTGCGCCCTGGTCGCCCTCGTCGCGGGGCTCCGCGACCGCCGTCCGGGCCGCTTCGGCCGGGCCCTCCTCATCGGCTGCGCGATCGTCCACGGCGTCCTCGGCGCCGTCGCCGTCGCCCTGCTCGGCTGGACCGCCTTCGCCTTCCTGGTGGCCGTCCTCGGACTCGTCGTCCTCACCCTGGTGGTCTACGGCAAGGAGGACGCGGCGGCCGAGGGGCCGGCCGCCGCCTGACCTCAGGCCCAGAGGTCGGTGATCTCGACGTCCAGCTTGCGCAGGAGCCGGCGCAGCAGCGGCAGGGACAGGCCGATCACATTGCCCGGGTCGCCGTCGATGCCGTCGATGAACGGCGCCGAGCGGCCGTCCAGGGTGAACGCGCCCGCCACGTGGAGCGGTTCGCCGCTCGCCACGTAGGCGGCGATCTCCTCGTCCGTCGGCTCGCCGAAGCGGACCACCGTGGAGGCCGTCGCCGACTCGAAGCGCTTGGCGGCCGTGTCGTACACGCAGTGGCCGGTCTGCAGGATGCCGACCCTGCCCCGCATGGCCTTCCAGCGGGCGGTGGCCTCCTCGGCGTCGGCCGGCTTCCCCAGGGCCTGCTTGTCGAGCTCCAGGACCGAGTCGCAGCCGATCACGAGCGCGCCGAACGCCTCGGGCCGGGCGGCGACATGGGCGGCCTTCGCCTCCGCGAGGGCGAGCGCCAGCTCGGCCGGGGTCGGGGCGTGGACCTTGTCCTCGTCGACGCCGCTCACGATCACCTCGGGGGCGAGTCCGGCCTGCCGGAGCAGACCGAGCCGGGCGGGGGAGGCGGAGGCGAGCACGACACGGCGCGGATCAGCAGTCATGGGGGCAGCGTAATCGGGTCGGTCCGCCGCCGGTGCCCTTCAGCGCGTGCCGGTCAGGAGTACGGCCAGGACCGCGGCCACGGCGAGCAGCACACCCGTACGACTGATCAGCGCCTGCATCTCGCGGAGGAACTTCGGCGGCTTGTTCTCCGGGTCCGACCACAGCATGGTCCCGATCCTGCTGCCGGGGCGGCCGGTGCGCCTGAGTACGGATACTCAGGCGCACCTGTGCGGAAGGACCATTCGCGGAGGGGGCACGTCCCGGGAGGCTCAGGTCCGGGCGGACCGCGGCCTCACTCCCGTACGAACACCCCGTCCCGCGCCGCCACCAGAGCCGCCGTCACCGCGCGTTCCGCGACGGCGCCGTCGAGCTCCTCGCGGGTGACCGCGAAGCGGTAGTAGAGCGGCGCGGAGACGGCGCGCAGGAGCTCGACGGGGTCCGTGCCCGCCGGGATCTCGCCGCGCTCCGCGCCGCGGACGACGACCGGGGCCCATTCGGCGAGCCGGGTCCGGTAGAAGCCGGCGAGGGCGAGGGCGCACTCCTCGTCGCAGGCCGCCGCGGCGATGACCGCGCGGAAGACCGCGCCCATCCGCGGGTCCACGAGGGTGGCCCGGACGAGTTCGGCGTTGGCCCGCAGGTCGCCCGCGAGGCTGCCGGTGTCGGAGGCGGGCAGCGACTGCTCCGCCATGTCGTGCAGGAGGTCGGTGACCAGGCCGACGGGGGAGCCCCAGCGGCGGTACACGGTGGTCTTGCCGACGCCCGCGCTCGCGGCGATCCGGTCCATGTTCAGGGCGTGGAAGCCGGTGTCGGCGAGGGCGTCCAGGGTGGCGTCGAGGACCGCCCTGCGGACCTTGGCGGTGCGGCCGCCGGGGCGCATGGTGCCGGGCGAGGCCGGCCGGCTCTCAGTCAAACGGGTCTCCTGTTCCATTAACGCCTGCCACTCTGCTACGGTACGGGACATCTTAACGGAACCATTCTCCCATTAAGGGGTCGTTCGCATGGTTGCCCTGGATCTCCCCGCCCCCACCGCCCCCGCCGAAGCCCGGATGACCGGCCGGATGCGGCTCGTCCTCGTCGTCCTCCTCCTCGCCCAGTTCATGCTGGCCGTCGACTTCTCGATCCTGAACGTCGCCCTGCCCGTCATCGGCCAAGGACTCGGCTTCGGCCTCGGCGGGCTCCAGTGGATCGCCACCGCCTTCGCCCTCGCCGCCGCGGGATTCACCCTGCTCCTCGGGCGCGTCGCCGACCTCGTCGGCCGCCGCCGCCTCTTCCTCGGCGGCATGGCCCTCCTCGGCGCCTCCTCGCTCGCCGGAGGCCTCGCCACCGGCCCCGAGACGCTCATGGCCGCCCGGGTCGCCCAGGGCCTCGCCACCGCCGCCGTCACCCCCGCGGGACTCGCCCTGCTCACCTCGTCCTTCCCCGAGGGCCCCCTGCGGGCCAGGGCGCTCGGCCTGAACGGCGCCCTCATGTCCGCGGGCTTCACCACCGGCGCGATCCTCGGCGGCGTCCTCACCGACCTGCTCTCCTGGCGCTGGGCCTTCTTCGTCAACGTGCCCGTCGCCCTCGCCGTGCTCCTCGTCGCCCCCGCCGTCCTCAAGGAGAGCCGCCCGGCCGTCCGGCCCCGCCTCGACGTGCCCGGCGCGATCACCGTCACCGGCGGACTCCTCGCCCTCGTCTACGGCCTCACCGTCACCGGCGAGCACGGCTGGACCGATCCCACCGCACTCACCGCCCTCGCCGTCGGAGCGGCGCTCCTCGCCGCCTTCGTCCTCGTCGAACGCCGGGCCGCCTCCCCGCTCGTCCCGATCCACGTCCTCAAGCGCCGCACCGTCGTCTGGGGCAACCTCGCCGGGCTCGTCGCCTTCGTCACCGAGACCTCCCTGGTCTTCCTGATGACCCTCTACCTCCAGGACGTCCTCGGCTTCTCCCCGCTCGCCGCCGGACTCTCCTTCGGCGTCCTCGGCGCCGGCACGGTCCTCGGCGGCGTGACCGCCTCCCGCTTCATCGGCCGCTTCGGCGCCCGCGCCGCCCTCGTCGCCGGCGGCCTCCTCCAGGCCCTCGCCACCCTCGCCCTGTACGGGCTCGGCGACGACCGCTCCGGCCTCGCGCTGCTGCTCGCCGCGACCTTCGCCGGCGGCGTCGGCAACATGCTCGCCATCGTCGGCTTCATGGTCACCGCCACCTCGGGCCTCCCCGACACGGAGCAGGGCATGGCGACCGGACTCGCCACCATGACCCAGCAGGTCGGCATCACCATGGGCACCCCGATCATGAGCGCCGTCGTCGTCACCGCGCCCGTCCTCCTCGACGGCATCGGCCTCGCGGTCCTCGTCAACGCCGCGATCGTCGCCGCCGGAGCCGTACTGGCGGGCGTGTTCCTCCGCCGCACGTGACCGGTGCCTTCCTCCGCCGTACGCGACCGGTGCCTTCCTCCGCCGTACGCGACCGGTGCCCTCCCCGCCGTACGCGACCGGCGCCCGGGCACGCGAAAGGCCGGACCCCCCGCACACGGGGTCCGGCCTCTCTCACGCCGCGACGACTACACGGGCCAGTACGACCGCGCCCAGGACCGCGGGCCCGGCCGGTGCCGCACCGAGCGCGCGATGCGGGACGGGTCCGACCACCCCTCCGGCACCACCGGGCCGCCCGCACCGGCGGACGCCGCCGCCGTGGCCGCGGCCCGGGCTTGGACCACCGCCAGTGCGGCGGCCAACTCCTCCGGAGTCGGGTTGCCTCGTACGACCTTGATCATGTCGGCTCCTTGAGGGTCGGGACGGGCTAGAGCGGGATGTTGCCGTGCTTCTTCGGAGGCAGGGATTCCCGCTTCGTCCGCAGCTGACGCAGGCCCTTCACGATCTGCGGGCGCGTGTCCGACGGCAGGACCACACCGTCGATGTAACCGCGCTCGGCCGCGATGTACGGGTTGAGCAGCGCGTCCTCGTACTCCTGCATGAGCCGCGCCCGCTCCGTCTCCTGGTCCTCCGCCTCGGCGATCGTCCGCCGGTGCAGGATGTTCACCGCGCCCTGCGCGCCCATGACCGCGATCTGCGCCGTCGGCCACGCCAGGTTCAGGTCGGCGCCCAGGTGCTTGGAGCCCATGACGTCGTACGCGCCGCCGAACGCCTTCCGCGTGATGACGGTGATCAGCGGGACCGTCGCCTCCGCGTACGCGTAGATCAGCTTCGCGCCGCGCCGGATGATGCCGCCGTACTCCTGGTCGACGCCGGGCAGGAAGCCCGGCACGTCCACGAAGGTGAGCACCGGGATGTTGAAGGCGTCACAGGTGCGCACGAACCGCGCGGCCTTCTCCGACGCGTCGATGTCCAGGCAGCCCGCGAACTGCATCGGCTGGTTCGCGACGACACCCACGGGGAAGCCCTCGACCCGGCCGAAGCCGGTCAGGATGTTCGGCGCGAACAGCGCCTGCGTCTCCAGGAACTCGCCGTCGTCCAGGACGTGCTCGATGACCTTGTGCATGTCGTACGGCTGGTTCGCCGAGTCCGGGATCAGCGCGTCCAGCTCGCGGTCCTCGTCCGTCACCTCGGTGTCCGCGACCTCCGGGAAGGCCGGCGGCTCCGAGAGATTGTTCGAAGGAAGGTACGAGAGCAGGGACTTGACGTACTCGATCGCGTCCTTCTCGTCGCCCGCCATGTGGTGCGCCACGCCCGAGGTCGCGTTGTGCGTGCGGGCGCCGCCCAGCTCCTCGAAGCCCACGTCCTCGCCGGTGACGGTCTTGATGACGTCGGGACCGGTGATGAACATGTGCGAGGTCTGGTCCACCATCACCGTGAAGTCGGTGATCGCGGGCGAGTACACCGCACCGCCCGCGCAGGGACCCACGACCAGCGAGATCTGGGGGATGACGCCCGACGCGTGCGTGTTCCGCCGGAAGATCTCGCCGTACATGCCGAGCGCGCTCACCCCCTCCTGGATGCGGGCGCCGCCGGAGTCGTTGATGCCGATGACGGGGCAGCCCGTCTTCAGCGCGAAGTCCATCACCTTGATGATCTTCTGGCCGTACGTCTCGCCCAGCGCGCCGCCGAAGACGGTGAAGTCCTGCGAGAACACGGCGACCGGACGCCCGTCCACCGTGCCGTAGCCGGTGACGACACCGTCGCCGTACGGCCGGTTCTTCTCCAGCCCGAAGTTCGTCGAGCGGTGGCGCGCCAGCTCGTCCAGCTCCACGAACGAGCCCTCGTCCAGGAGCAGGGCGATCCGCTCCCGCGCGGTCAGCTTGCCCTTCGCGTGCTGCTTCTCCACGGCCCGCTCCGAGCCGGCGTGCGTGGCCTCGTCGATACGGCGCCTGAGGTCCGCGATCTTGCCCGCGGTCGTGTGAATGTCGATCTCGTACTGCTCTGCCGGCTCGGACATCGGGATGCGGCTCCCTGCCTGGTCACGGGGGGTTCGTTGACTACGAATGGGCTACTGCTGGCCTACTGACCCGTAGCGTATCGACGCCGATACGGTTCGGCACTGCGGTCTTTGCCACACCTAGTCTGGCTTGCATGACGTCCTCTCAAGGCTCCGGCGGACCCTGGTCCGACCTCGACCGGCCTCCGCTGAACGCCGCCGCGCTGCGCCGTGCGCTCGTCCTCCCCGACGGACTCTGGACCTCGCTCGACGTGGTCACCACCACCGGCTCCACCAACAGCGACCTCGCCGCCCGGGCCGACGAACTGCCCGAAGGCGCCGTGCTCGTCGCCGAGGAGCAGACCACGGGCCGCGGGCGGCTCGACCGCACCTGGACCGCGCCCGCGCGCTCCGGCCTCTTCCTCTCCGTGCTCCTCAAGCCGGACGTGCCCGTCCACCGCTGGGGCTGGCTGCCGCTGCTCACCGGTGTCGCCGCCGCCACCGGCCTCGCGAAGGCCGCCGGCGTCGACACCTCCCTCAAGTGGCCCAACGACGTACTGGTTTCCGTCGCGGGCGAGGAACGCAAGACCGGCGGCATCCTCGCCGAGCGGGCCGGAGAGGACGGCATCGTCGTCGGCCTCGGCATCAACGTCACCCTCCGCGAGGACGAGCTGCCCGTCCCGGCGGCCGGCTCCCTGCTCCTCGCCGGTGCCGTCTCCACCGACCGCGACACCCTCCTGCGGGCCGTCCTGCGCTCCCTCGCCCAGTGGTACGGCGACTGGACGCGTGCCGACGGCGACCCGGCCGCCTCCGGCCTCCAGGCGGCCTACGCGGCCGGCTGCGCCACCCTCGGCCGCCGCGTCCGCGCCGAGCTGCCCGGTGAGCGCATGCTGGAAGGAGAGGCCGTGGCCCTCGACGGCGACGGCCGCCTGGTCGTCGCCACGGAGGGCGGCGGAACGGAAGCGGTCGGAGCGGGCGACATCGTCCACCTCAGGACCTGACCCGGTGCCGCGCCCTCCGGGCCGTTCACCCGGAGGGCCCGCACGGGCGGCCGCCGATCGCGCGTGAGCCAGCACACACCTGTCGTATCGTGGAGCGCGATCCACGGCGACAGATCGGCAGGACAAGTGGGCAGCGGCAGGGAACGGGCAGGAGGCGGCCGGTGACCGTCGACGACGCGAACGCGGGCGACGGCGCCGAGCCGGCCGGACCGCCGACGTACCCCACCCCCCACCACGAGGTCGACCACACGGCCGAACCCAGCCACGACCCCCTCGCCATCCGCCTCGAACAGCTCATCCTCGGGGCCGACCGCCGCTACACCCCCTTCCAGGCCGCGCGCACCGCCGGCGTCTCCATGGAGCTCGCCTCCCGCTTCTGGCGCGCCATGGGCTTCGCCGACATCGGCCAGGCCAAGGCGCTCACCGAGGCCGACGTCCTCGCCCTGCGGCGGCTCGCCGGCCTCGTCGAGGCCGGGCTGCTCAGCGAGCCCATGGCCGTGCAGGTCGCCCGGTCCACCGGACAGACCACCGCGCGCCTCGCCGAGTGGCAGATCGACTCCTTCCTGGAGGGCCTCACCGAGCCGCCCGAGCCCGGCATGACCCGCACCGAGGTCACGTACCCGCTGGTCGAGCTGCTCCTGCCCGAGCTGGAGGAGTTCCTGATCTACGTGTGGCGCCGGCAGCTCGCCGCCGCCACCGGCCGGGTCGTCCAGGCCGCCGACGACGAGGAGATGGTCGACCGGCGGCTCGCCGTGGGCTTCGCGGACCTCGTCGGCTTCACCCGGCTGACCCGCCGCCTGGAGGAGGAGGAGCTCGGCGAGCTCGTCGAGGCCTTCGAGACCACCTGCGCCGACCTGGTCGCCGCGCACGGCGGCCGGCTCATCAAGACCCTCGGCGACGAGGTCCTGTACTGCGCCGACGACGCCGGCACGGCCGCCGAGATCGCGCTCCGGCTCATCGAGACCCTGAGCCACGACGAGACGATGCCCGCGCTGCGCGTCGGCATCGCCTTCGGCACCGTCACGACCCGGATGGGCGATGTCTTCGGCACCACCGTGAACCTCGCCAGCCGGCTGACCTCGATAGCCCCGAAGGACGCCGTCCTCGTCGACGGCGCGCTCGCGGAGGAGCTGACCAGGACGCGGGAGGCGCCCGCCTCGGAGGCGGCGGCGGCCGAGGAGGCGGCCCGTGCGGAGAAGGAGGGCCGCGCGGCCGACACGTACCGCTTCGCGCTCCAGCCGATGTGGCAGCGCCCGGTCCGCGGGCTCGGAGTCGTCGAACCCTGGCTCCTGAGCCGCCGCCCGTCCTAGGATCTCCCGGTGAACGCCTGTTAACAGCCGTTAACAGGCCTGAACCGGGAGGGTGTGCGGTCATGTCCGAGCAGCGCTTTGGTGAGTTCGTGGTGGTCCGGAAGGACGGTCACGTCGCGGAGCTGGTCCTCGACCGGCCCAAGGCCATGAACGCCGTCTCCTCCGAGATGGCCCGCTCCATCGGGGCCGCCTGCGACGCCCTCGCCGCCGACCCCGAGGTCCGCGTCACCGTCCTGACCTCCTCGAACGACCGCGCCTTCTGCGTCGGCGCCGACCTGAAGGAGCGCAACTCCTTCACCGACGCCGAGCTCGTCCGCCAGCGCCCGACCGCCCGCGCCTGCTACACGGGCGTCCTGGAGCTGCCCATGCCGACCGTCGCCGCCGTGCACGGCTTCGCCCTCGGCGGCGGCTTCGAGCTCGCGCTCGCCTGCGACGTCATCGTGGCCGACGCGACCGCCGTCGTCGGCCTCCCCGAGGTCTCCGTGGGCGTCATCCCCGGCGGCGGCGGTACGCAGCTGCTGCCGCGCCGGGTGGGCGCGGCGCGCGCCGCCGAGCTGGTCTTCACGGCCCGCCGGGTGGAGGCCGCCGAGGCCCGTGAGCTCGGGCTCGTCGACCTCCTGGAGGAGGACGCGCGCACGGCGGCCCTGGAGCTCGCCGGCCGGATCGCGGCGAACTCGCCGGTGGGCCTGCGCGCCGCGAAGAAGGCGATGCGGCTCGGTCAGGGCCTGGACCTGCGCGCCGGCCTGGAGGTCGAGGACGCGGCCTGGCGTTCGGTGGCCTTCTCGGGCGACCGGGCGGAGGGCGTCGCGGCCTTCAACGAGAAGCGGAAGCCGAACTGGCCCGGAGAGTGATCTCCGATTACTCCCGATTTGCACGATATGTGACTTACGGTGACGTCTCCGAGGGGAAAACGGATCAAACCTCCCTAAGCTGGAGGAATGGGTGAGGATGTGCGGCTGCGGGCCGTGGTGGCGCTGGCACAGGGGATCGCGGCGGCGCACACTCCGCGTGAGTTCTGGCGGGCGGCGGCGCTCGGCGCCTGCGAGGGGCTCGACGGGAGCTTCGCCGCCCTGTCGGTCTGGCAGCGGGACCACGGCCGGCTCAAGGTCCTGGTGAACGCCGGGGACCGGGCCGTCGGCGAGGAGGAGTTCCCGGACTCGGAGACGTATCCGGTGCACCAGTTCCCCGAGATCACCGAGTTCCTGCACGAGCAGTGGGCGGGCGGCGGGAAGCCGGATGCCTGGGTCGAGACGGTCGACGACCCCGTCCCGACCGGCCGGGTGGCCGGCCTGCGGCGGCGGGGGCGCGGCTGCTGCGTGGTCGCCCCGATCGTGCTGCACGGGCGCGCGTGGGGTGAGCTGTACGTGGCCCGGCCACCAGGGGAGAAACCTTTCACCCGTGCGGACGCCGACTTCGCGACCGTTCTGGCGGCCGTCGTCGCCGCCGGCATCGCCCAGGCCGAGCGGCTTGAGGAGGTCCGCAAGCTGGCCTTCACCGACCCCCTGACCGGCCTGGCCAACCGCCGGGCCGTCGACACCCGCCTCGACGAGGCCATCGAGCGCTACCGGGTGGACGGCTCCGTGGTGAGCCTCCTGGTCTGCGACCTGAACGGCCTCAAGCGCGTCAACGACACCCACGGCCACGCCGTCGGCGACCGTCTCCTCGAACGCTTCGGCTCGGTGCTCTCCCGCTGCGGCGCCATGCTCCCCGGGGCGCTGGCGGCCCGCCTGGGCGGCGACGAGTTCTGCCTGCTCACCGTCGGCCCGACGGCGGACGAGGTCGTCGCGGTGGCCGAGGAGCTGTGCGTGCGGGCGGCGGAGCTGGAGCTCGGCGAGGGCGTGGCCTGCGGGGTGGCGTCCACCGGCGACCCCATCGGCCCGCTCAGGTCGGCCCGGCGCCTCTTCCGGCTCGCCGACGCCGCCCAGTACCAGGCCAAGGCCGACCGCTCGTCGAAGCCCGTCGTCGCGGGCCGCGACGGCACGGTCATCCGCCTCGCCGACGCCCCTCCGGGCGCCCGCGACCGCCGCCGCTTCCGCGACGCACCGCCGACGGGCCCGCTGACCCGGGACCCCGCGCCACCGGCCCCCGCGGAGGCGAACCCCCCACCTCCGGGCCCCGCGCCGGACGCGAGCGCGCCGCCTGTGGGTCCCCCGTCGGCGCACCCCTTCCCGACGGGCCCTCCGCCGGGGGACCCTCCGGTGGACGATTCCCGGTAGGCGGTGCCGTCGGGGTGGGTGGCGGGCGCAGACGGGGGGTCGTCGACGAGGGTTGGCCCCGTAAGGGTCCGTCCCCTGGAGGGGCGGTGACGAAGTCGACTAGTGACATGTAGGTCTTCAGTCCGTAGGGTGCTGAATATGGATATGCAGACAGTCGTCCTCGGCACGTCCGGCACGACCCCGCAGGACGTCATCGACGTCGCCCGCCACGGCGCCCGCGTCGAGCTGTCGACCGAGGCCGTGCACGCCCTCGCCGCCGCCCGGAACATCGTCGACGCGCTCGCCGCCAAGCCCGAGCCCGTCTACGGGGTCTCCACCGGCTTCGGCGCGCTCGCCACCCGGCACATCGGCCACGAGCTCCGCGCCCAGCTCCAGCGCAACATCGTCCGCTCGCACGCCGCCGGCATGGGCCCGCGCGTCGAGCGCGAGGTCGTGCGCGCCCTGATGTTCCTCCGGCTGAAGACCGTCGCCTCCGGGCACACCGGCGTCCGCCCCGAGGTCGCCCAGACCATGGCCGACGTCCTCAACGCCGGCATCACCCCGGTCGTCCACGAGTACGGTTCCCTCGGCTGCTCCGGCGACCTCGCCCCGCTCTCCCACTGCGCCCTCGCGCTCATGGGCGAGGGTGACGCCGAAGGCCCCGACGGCGAGGTCAGGCCCGCCGGCGAGCTGCTCGCCGCCGCCGGCATCGCGCCCGTCGAGCTCAAGGAGAAGGAGGGCCTCGCCCTCCTCAACGGCACCGACGGCATGCTCGGCATGCTGGTCATGGCCCTCGCCGACCTCGACACCCTCTACAAGTCGGCCGACATCACCGCCGCGCTCTCCCTCGAAGCCCTCCTCGGCACCGAGAAGGTCCTCGAACCCGAGCTGCACGCCATCCGCCCGCACCCCGGCCAGGCCGCCTCCGCCGCCAACATGCTGGCCGTGCTCAAGGGCTCCGGCCTCACCGGCCACGCCCAGGCCGGCGAGGCCCCCCGCGTCCAGGACGCCTACTCGGTGCGCTGCGCCCCGCAGGTCGCCGGCGCGGGCCGCGACACCCTGGCCCACGCCCGGCTGGTCGCCGAGCGCGAACTGGCCGCCGCCGTCGACAACCCGGTCGTGCTGCCCGACGGCCGCGTCGCCTCCAACGGCAACTTCCACGGCGCCCCCGTCGCGTACGTCCTCGACTTCCTCGCGATCGCCGCCGCCGACCTCGGCTCCATCGCCGAGCGCCGCACCGACCGGCTCCTCGACAAGAACCGCTCGCACGGCCTCCCGCCGTTCCTCGCGGACGACGCCGGCGTCGACTCGGGCCTGATGATCGCCCAGTACACCCAGGCCGCCCTGGTCAGCGAGATGAAGCGGCTCGCCGTCCCGGCCTCCGCCGACTCCATCCCGTCCTCCGCGATGCAGGAGGACCACGTCTCCATGGGCTGGTCCGCCGCACGCAAGCTGCGCACCGCGGTCGGCAACCTCAACCGGATCATCGCGGTCGAGCTGTACGCCGCCACCCGCGGCATCGAGCTCCGCGCGGGCCTGACCCCGGCGCCCGCCTCGCAGGCCGCCATCGAGGCCCTGCGCGCGGCCGGCGTCGAGGGCCCGGGCCCGGACCGCTTCCTCGCCCCCGACCTGGCCGCCGCCGACGCGTTCGTGCGCGCGGGCGCGCTGGTCGCGGCGGTGGAGCCGGTCACCGGTCCGCTGGCGTAACGACGCGCCGTACGCGCACGGAAAGGGCTGCCCCGGCATCCGGGGCGGCCCTTCCCGCGTCCGTACGGAGGTCAGAAGGCGCGGCCCCGGCGGCGCATCGCCAGCGCCACGAAACCCGCCCCGACACCGAGGAAACCCGTCCCGCTGAGGAGGTACGCCGTGGTGTCCCGGCCCCCGGTCCCGGGCAGGCGGCCGTCGTCCGTCAGGGGCCCGTCCCGGGTCACCCCGATCCTCGTCCCGCCGTCCTGGTCGATGGCGTTCGCGGACGGCACGAACCACAGGGCGCACAGCAGCGTCCCGGCGGCGGCGGCGGTCAGCAGTGGGCGTCGGGCGGCGGACACGGAAATTTCGATCCCCCTTGCGGAAACCGCGAATTGGTCGGTGCGCCGATGCTACGGAACACAGCGGGTCGCGGGAAAGCCGAGGGCCCCCGGCCCCCTACGCTCCGACCCATGAGCACATCTGAGAGCACCCGTTACGTCCGCCTTCGCGTCGATGTCGTCCTGGAGATCGACGGACCCGCCGAACTGACCGAGGCCGCCGAGGCCCGGATCGACGGAGACGAGTTCATGCCCGAGGAGGAGCGGGTGCACGCGCGCGAGGCCGCGCGCGAGGACAGCGCCGAGGCGCTCGCCTACCTCGTCGAGCCCTTCGACCTGATCCGGGACGTCCCCGGGATCGAGATGGTCCAGGCCTCCTGGAGCAGCGAGGAGATCGATTACGACCCCGATGCGCTGGAGTGGGACCTCGGCGAGGAAGATGGTGCCGAGGAAGACGACGACCAGCCGTAAGGCGGGCCCCGCACGGTCGTACGGGCCCCGGGACGCCGTCCCGGGGCCCGTACGCGGCTCCGGGAACCGGATGCCCCGCACACGCGTGTGGATCAGTGGTGTTCCCCACAAACCCTCCGGTCACGGAACCGGACGGGGTGTCATGGGCGTTCATAGAAGATGTTGGCAGGGAACCGGCGACGATGGAGAAGCGTGTGATGACGGTCGGCAAGCGCCGCAGGAGCCTGGCGGCCGCGGCCGCGGTGCTCGGTGGCGTACTCGTGCTCTCGGCGTGCAACGACGGGGACAAGGGCGGCAGCGCCTCCGGTTCCGCGACGCCGCAGTCACAGGCCCAGGTCGACGAGGCGGCCGCGCAGAAGACCTCCAAGGCGCAGATCACCATCTCGCCGAAGAACGGCGCGCAGAACGCCTCCATCAACAACGACGCCAAGGTCACCGTGGCCGAGGGCAAGCTCACCCAGGTCACCATGACCTCGGCCGAGGGCGCTGCGGTCAAGGGCGAGATAGCGGCCGACGGGCTGAGCTGGAAGCCCAGCGAGCAGCTCGAGCGCGCCACGGTCTACAAGATCGCCGCCACGGCCACCGACGCGGAGGGCCTGGAGGCCCACGAGAACGCCTCGTTCACCACCGTCTCGAAGGCCAACAGCTTCATCGGCAACTTCACGCCGGAGGACGGCTCGACCGTCGGCGTCGGCATGCCGGTCTCGATCAACTTCAACAAGGAGATCACCGACCGGAAGGCCGTCCAGGGCGGCGTCACGGTCACCTCCAGCTCGGGCCAGGAGGTCGTCGGGCACTGGTTCAACTCGACCCGCCTCGACTTCCGCCCCGACGCGTACTGGACCGAGGGCTCGACCGTCACCCTGAAGCTGGACCTCGACGGCGTCGAGGGCGCCGACGGCGTCTTCGGCGTGCAGCAGAAGACCGTCAAGTTCACGATCGGCCGCAACCAGGTCTCCACCGTCGACGTCGCCACCAAGACCATGACGGTCCAGCAGGACGGCAAGACGATCAAGACCATCCCGATCTCCGCCGGCTCCCCGGACAACACCACCTACAACGGTCAGATGGTGATCTCCGAGAAGTTCAAGGAGACCCGGATGAACGGCGCCACCGTCGGCTTCACCGACGACGACGGCAAGGGCGAGTACGACATCAAGGACGTGCCGCACGCCATGCGCCTGTCCACCTCCGGCACCTTCATCCACGGCAACTACTGGGGCGCGCGGTCGATCTTCGGCAGCGTGAACACCAGCCACGGCTGCGTCGGCCTCGCCGACGTCAAGGGCGCCGGCGACCCGAACCAGACGGCGGCCTGGCTCTTCGACCACTCGCTCATCGGCGACGTCGTGATCGTCAAGAACTCCAACGACAAGACGATCAAGCCGGACAACGGCCTCAACGGCTGGAACATGAGCTGGTCGGAGTGGAAGGCCGGCTCGGCCGTCTGATCCACGGACGTGCACCGAGGGGCCCCTCCCGCGCCGGGAGGGGCCCCTCGTGTCACTTCCGTACGTCCACGGACTCGTCCACGCCCCACTGGGCGAGCAGCCGCAGCGCGTCCGCCGAGGGCGTCCCCGGCTCCGCGTGGTACGTCACGAGCATCAGATCGGGATCGTCCCCGGCCACCTTCAGGGACTCGTACGACAGGGTCATCTCGCCCACCAGCGGATGCCGCAGCCGCTTCTGCCCGTGCCCCTTGTCGGTCACCGTGTGCGCCGCCCACAGGGAGCGGAACTCCTCGCTGCGCACCGACAGCTCGCCCACGAGCGCGAGCAGCTGCTGATCGTCCGGGTAGCAGCCCGCGTACAGCCGCAGCACGCTCACGACCTCGGTCGCCTTGCACTCCCAGTCGACGTAGAGATCGCGCGCGTTCGCATCGAGGAAGATCATCCGGGCCATGTTCCGGTCGCCCGGCTCCCAGGCGGCGAAGTCGCCCATCAGCGCCCTCGCCATCCGGTTCCAGCCCAGGATGTCGCCCCGGCGGCCCAGCAGGAAGGCAGGCGTCCCGTCCATCGCGTCCAGGAGGTGCTGGAGGCCCGGCCGCACCCGCTGCGGACGCGCGATCGCCGCCCGCTGCCGCTTCTTCACCGTCGGCTTCGCCAGATGCGTCAGATGGGCCCGCTCCGCCTCGCTGAGCCGCAGCGCCCGCGCGATCGAGTCGAGGACCTCCATGGACACGTTGCGCCCGTTGCCCTGTTCGAGCCGGGTGTAGTACGCCACGGACACCCCGGCCAGCTGCGCCAGCTCCTCGCGGCGCAGCCCCGGCACCCGCCGGTGCCGCCCGAACTCCGGCAGGCCCACGTCCTGGGGCTTCAGCCGGGCCCTCCGGGAGCGCAGGAATTCACTGAGTTCGGCACTGAGGTCCATACCGCCCCATTATCGCCGCCGGGCCGCGCGGACGGACGGACGTTCCTGACCCTGCCAGTGGTAGGCACGCCGGTCGTAGGCAGAGCAGGTGGCTGGGTGGCTCCGCCGCACTCCGGCAGCCTGGTGGCATGACCACGAACGCGACCACCGTCCCCGCGTACGCCGCCCCCGCCGCCCACGCCCCGCTGGAGCGCACCACCGTGCCGCGCCGGGCCGTCGGCGAGCACGACGTCCTCATCGAGATCAAGTACGCCGGAATCTGCCACTCCGACATCCACCAGGCCACCGACGGCTGGGGCGAGGGCATCTTCCCGATGGTCCCCGGCCACGAGATCGCCGGAATCGTCGCCGAGACCGGTCCCGGTGTCACGAGGTTCCGGGTCGGCGACCGGGTCGGCGTCGGCTGCTTCGTCGACTCCTGCCGCACCTGCGAGTACTGCCGGCGCGGCCTGGAGCAGTACTGCGTGAACGGCATGACCGGCACGTACAACGCGCGCGACAAGAACGGCGAGCCGACCTACGGCGGCTACTCCACCCACATCGTCGTCGACGAGAACTACACCCTGCGCATCCCCGAGGGCATCGGCCTCGACGAGGCCGCCCCGCTGCTCTGCGCCGGCATCACCCTCTACTCTCCGCTCGCCCACTGGCAGGCGGGCCCCGGCAAGAAGGTCGCGATCGTCGGCCTCGGCGGCCTCGGCCACATGGGCGTCAAGATCGCCCACGCCCTGGGCGCCGAGGTGACGGTCCTCAGCCAGTCGCTGCGCAAGCGGGAGGACGGCCTGAAGCTCGGCGCCGACCACTTCCACGCGACCTCCGACCCGGAGACCTTCAGCACGCTCGCCGGCTCCTTCGACCTGGTGATCTCCACCGTCTCGGCGCCGCTCGACTTCGACGCCTATCTGAGCCTGGTCAAGACGGACGGCGCCCTGGTGAACGTCGGCGCCCCCGAGGAGCCCGTCAAGGTCGGCCTCTTCTCCCTCATCGGCGGCCGCAAGACCCTGGCCGGCTCGATGATCGGCGGCATCGCCGAGACCCAGGAGATGCTCGACTTCTGCGCCGCGCACGGCCTGGGCGCCGAGATCGAGCTGATCCGCGCGGACCAGATCAACGAGGCGTACGAGCGGGTCGTGAAGAGCGACGTCCGCTACCGCTTCGTCATCGACACGTCGACGATCTGACCGTCACGGCGACCGGGGCATGACGTCCGGGGTAATCGACCCCGTACGGCATGCCCCGGCACGCTTGACCCATGACCGCTTACGCCATCGGAAACCTGCACCCGAAGCCCGTCCTCGACGAGGAGGTCTTCTCGTACATGGAGCGCATCCAGGACACCCTGGACCCCTTCGGGGGGCGCTTCCTCGTCCACGGCGCCCCGGCCCGCGAGGTCCGTGAGGGCACCTGGCCCGGCGCCGTGGTGATCATCGGCTTCCCGTCGTACGAGAAGGCCCGCGCCTGGTACGACTCCGAGCCCTACCAGGCGCTGATCCCCCTCCGCACCCGGCACATGGCCGGCGACGTCCTCCTGGTCGAGGGCACCCCCGAGGGCTACGACCCCCGCGCGACGGCGGCGTCGCTGCGCGCCGCGCGGGGCTGAGGCCCTACTCGGCGCCGGCCACGCCGATCGGGCAGGAGACGCCCGTGCCGCCGATGCCGCAGTAGCCCGCGGGGTTCTTGTCGAGGTACTGCTGGTGGTACGGCTCCGCCGGGTAGAACGGGCGGGTCCCGTCGGCCGGCAGGACGTGGGTGGTGATCTCGCCGTAGCCGGAGCCCGCCAGGACCTTCTGATAGGCCTCGCGGGACGCCTCGGCCGCCGTGGCCTGGGCGGGGGAGTGGGTGTAGACCGCCGAGCGGTACTGGGTGCCCACGTCATTGCCCTGGCGGAAGCCCTGCGTCGGGTCGTGGGACTCCCAGAACAGCTTCAGGAGCGACTCGTACGAGACCTTCGCCGGGTCGAAGACGACGCGGACGACCTCGGTGTGCCCGGTCAGGCCGGAGCAGACCTCCTCGTACGCCGGGTTCGGGGTGTGGCCGCCCTGGTAGCCCACCAGGGTCGTCCAGACGCCCTCGGTCTGCCAGAACTTGCGCTCGGCCCCCCAGAAACAGCCCAGTGCGAAGTCGGCGACCTCCAGGCCCTCCGGGTAGGGGCCGAGGAGCGGGTTGCCGAGGACGGTGTGGCGCTCGGGCACGGAGAACTCCGGCTCGGAACGGCCGGGAAGGGCCTGCTCGGGAGTGGGGAGGACGGGGGTGCGGGACAGGAACATGCTGCATCTCTCCTCGACGGTCGGCGACAGGCACAACGCGGCGGGGCCGGGAGGGATTCCCGGCCCCGCCACCCCCGTCGTGGTCAGCGCGGCAGGGTCGCCGGGTTGCCGCCGTTCGCCTCGTAGCCCGCGACCGCCAGGTTCCGGAAGACCGTGTACTCCGCCGCCGGGTCGCCGCTCAGCGTCCACGGGACCGCGCCCACGTGGCCGTCGACCCGGACCAGCTGGTGCATGGCCTCCGCCCAGCGCTCGGAGCGGACCAGGAACCAGACGAGCAGATGGCGCACGTGCGCGAGCATCGGGTCGTCGGCACGGGCCGAGTGGACCGCGTACAGAGCGCCGTCCACCGCCTTCGACACCACCGCCGTACGCCAGAAGTCCTGCACCAGGACCACGTCCGGCACGTGCTCGAAGACCGCGAACAGCGGCAGCGCGGCGAGCAGCGAACCCCGCGGGGCGCGGGCCGCCGCCGTCGTCGCGAAGTGGTCGGCCTCCTCGCGGGAACCGTGCCACTTCTCGCACCAGTAGTGCAGCGCCGCCAGATGCGCCCCCATGTGCTCCGGAGCGCGGTCGATCACCTTCGCCCACACCTGGTCGAACTCCTCGTGGCCGTAGCCGAGTCCGCGCGCCACGGCGAGCCGCGTGATGTACGGGACCGGGTCGCCGGGGGCGAGCAGCGCCGCCTCCTCGGTGACCTTCAGCGCCTCCTCCAGGATGATCCGGAAGTCGTCCGTGCCCGTCGCCGAGGACCGCCAGGCCTGCTGCACCAGGAACTCGGCGTGCACGGCCGCGCCGCCCGCGTCCTTCGGCGCCTCCGCCCGCCAGGTCCGCAGCCACGCCCCGCCGACCCCGGGACGCTCCTGGAGCTCCAGGGAGGCCGCGCCGGCGAAGGCCTGGACGCGCTGCCAGCGCACCTCGCCGTCCGCCCCGGTCGCGGCGAGCAGCCGCGAGGCCGGCTTCCAGTCCTGGGTGGCCTGCACGACGTCGAGGACGTGCAGGAGCTCCTCGTCCGCGCCCGGCAGCCGGACGTCCTGGTCCTCCTGCCGTACGAAGCCGTACGCCTCCGGGTCCGCCGCGTCCGGCGCCCCCGGCGCGGCCAGCCGGATCCCGCCGCCGCCCCGGCGGCGCAGCACATAGGGACCGAGGACGCCGAACAGCAGGCCGAGCGCGATCAGGAACCAGAGAATCTCCATGTGTCCATTGTCCAGGACACCCGGTGAGACGAACTCAGCGGCGGGCGGCGCGCGGCACTACGCTCCTGACCCATGAGCGACCAGCACTCCCACCAGAGCTTCGAGACCCGCGCGATCCACGCGGGCAACACCGCCGACCCGCTGACCGGCGCGGTCGTCCCGCCCATCTACCAGGTGTCCACCTACAAGCAGGACGGCGTGGGCGGGCTGCGCGGCGGTTACGAGTACAGCCGCAGCGCCAACCCGACCCGTACCGCCCTTGAGGAGAACCTCGCGGCGCTGGAGGGCGGCCGTCGCGGACTCGCCTTCGCCTCGGGCCTCGCCGCCGAGGACTGCCTGCTGCGCACGCTCCTCGTGCCCGGCGACCACGTGGTCATCCCGAACGACGCCTACGGCGGCACCTTCCGGCTCTTCGCCAAGGTGGTGCAGCGCTGGGGCGTGGACTTCTCCGTCGCGAACACCTCCGACATCGAGTCGGTGCGCGGCGCGGTCAACGACCGTACGAAGCTGATCTGGGTCGAGACCCCCTCGAACCCGCTCCTCGGCATCACCGACATCGAGGCCGTCGCCGGCGTCGCCCGCCAGGCCGGCGTGAAGCTCGTCGTCGACAACACCTTCGCCTCGCCCTACCTCCAGCAGCCGCTGGCGCTCGGCGCGGACGTCGTCGTGCACTCGCTCACCAAGTACATGGGCGGCCACTCGGACGTCGTCGGCGGCGCCCTGGTGACCGCGGACGAGGCGCTCGGCGAGGAACTCGCCTACCACCAGAACGCGATGGGCGCGGTCGCCGGTCCCTTCGACTCGTGGATCGTGCTGCGCGGCATCAAGACCCTCGCCGTGCGCATGGACCGCCACAGCGAGAACGCGACGAAGATCGCCGAGATGCTCACCCAGCACCCGAAGGTCACCCAGGTCCTCTACCCGGGTCTTCCGGAGCACCCGGGGCACGAGATCGCGGCCAAGCAGATGCGCTCCTTCGGCGGCATGATCTCCTTCCGCGTGCAGGGCGGCGAGGACGCGGCCGTCGAGGTCTGCAACCGTGCGCAGCTCTTCACCCTCGGCGAGTCCCTGGGCGGCGTCGAGTCCCTCATCGAGCACCCGGGCCGGATGACCCACGCCTCGGTCGCGGGCTCCGCCCTGGAGGTCCCCGCCGACCTGGTCCGCATCTCGGTGGGCATCGAGAACGTCGACGACCTGCTCGCCGACCTCCGTCAGGCGCTGGGCTAGACGGTCCCCTGGTGGCGGCCGGGTCCTCCGGCCGTCACCAGCCGTCGAACGGCGGGGTCGTCTCCGCCGGCGGGACCTCCCACGGACGCGCCACCGACGCCCACACCACGAAGGCGAGCACGGCGACCGCGCCCAGGGCCCACAGCACCCGCCGCACCCGGCGGGCGTGCCGGAGCAGCCGGGTCCCGCGCTCGGCCGCCCGCAGCGCCAGGTCGCCGGGAACGGGCGGGTGCGGGGTGTCGAGCAGCCGCCGCACCGCCGCCTCCTTGTCCTCGTACCGGCTCACGCGGCGGCCCCCGGTCTGACGCCCCGGCCCGTCGCGGTCCGTCGTACGCCCCGTCCCGTCGCGGTCCGTCGTACGCCCCGGCTCACGCGGCGGCCCCGGTGGTGCCGCGGGCGGCGGCCCTCAGGGTGGCGACCGAGCGGGCGCACACGGCGCGCACCCGCGCCTCCGACAGGCCGAGCAGCGCCGCGACCTGCTCCTCCGCCACCCCCTCGTACAGCCGCAGGACGACGACGAGCCGTTCCTGCGGGGTGAGGACGGCGAGCACCCCTCCCTGGCCCGCGTGGTGCCGCCAGGCCGTACGGGCGAAGCGGGCGGCGAGGTCGCGCCGCGCGAGGTCGTACGGGTCCTCGTCGCGCAGCCGCTCCCACACCGCGTACGTGTGCGCGAGGGCGGCGGTCAGCAGGGCCTGCGCGTACGGGTTGCGGGCGCGGGTCTCGGCGGTGAGTAGCGTCGCGGCGTGCAGCAGCCGCCCGGCCGCCCCGGCCACGAACGCCTGGAACTCCCGGGTGCGGTGGGCCCGTTCGGCGCTCCGTCCGCGCTGCTGCTCTCGCACCTCCTCATCTGAGGACAGCGCGGGTGCGGGGTCAAGAGGTCTGCGCGGACTCCGGCCCGGTCCCGGTCGGCGCATGGCCCGCGTGCGCCGACTGCCGGGCGGACAGGGCGGTGTTGAAGCGGGTGAGCAGGGTGCAGAAGGACTCCCGCTCGTCCGGCGTCCAGCCGTCCGTGACCTCGGCCATCAGCTGACGGCGTGAGGAGCGGACCTCCTCCAGACGCGCGAGACCGCGCGGCGACAGCTGGAGGACGACGGCCCGCCCGTCCTCGGGGTGCGAGGTCCGCTTCACCAGGCCGGTGTCGACGAGCGGGGCGACCTGGCGGGTCACGGTGGAGGAGTCGATCCCCATGCCGGCGGCGAGCGCCTTCACGCCCATCGGGCCTTCCTGGTCCAGGCGGTTGAGGAGCAGGTAGGCCGCGCGGTCCATGGAGTTGCGCAGCTGGCCCGTGCCGCCCAGGCGCGTCTGCTCGGCGCGCCGGGCGAAGACGGCCACCTGGTGCTGGAGGGCATCGAGGAGACCGGGGTCGAGCGCAGTCGTCATGTCCTGAGAATTGGGCATGGCTGTGGGTCTCTCTCGTGCGGGGGTGGTCGGTCGGTGGGGGACAGAGTACGCGGACCTGCGGCGGTCCGTACCGGCGCTGCGCAAACCCGCCCGGCCACCTGCCCGCCGGGCGGCCACGGGGGCCGTGAGCTGCGAGACTTGCTGTCATGAGCTTCCGTACGCCACACCCCTTGCACCGGCTGATGCTCGACGATGTGCGCGGGGCGCAGAAGATGCTGGCCGGGGTGGCCAGGACGACGGCGATGGAGGGCAGCCGTCATCTGTCCTCGCTGGTGGGAGCCCCGGTCCACCTCAAGTGCGAGAACCTCCAGCGGACCGGTTCCTTCAAGCTCCGCGGGGCGTACGTCCGCATCTCCGGGCTGCGGCCCGAGGAGAAGGCGGCCGGTGTGGTCGCGGCCTCCGCCGGGAACCACGCGCAGGGCGTCGCGCTCGCCTCGAAACTGCTCGGGGTGCACGCGACCGTCTTCATGCCGGTCGGCGCCCCGCTGCCGAAGGTCGCGGCGACCCGCGACTACGGCGCGGACGTCCGGATGCACGGCCACGTCGTCGACGAGACGCTCGCGGCGGCGGAGGAGTACGCCCGCGAGACCGGCGCGGTCTTCATCCACCCCTTCGACCACCCCGACATCATCGCCGGGCAGGGCACGGTCGGCCTGGAGATCCTGGAGCAGTGCCCCGAGGTCCGCACGGTCCTCGTCGGCATCGGCGGCGGCGGGCTCGCGGCCGGCATCGGGCTCGCGGTGAAGTCGCTGCGCCCGGACGTGAAGGTCATCGGCGTCCAGGCGGAGGGTGCGGCCGCGTACCCGCCCTCGCTGGCCGCCGGGCACCCGGTGGTGATCGACTCGCCGGTGACGATGGCGGACGGGATCAAGGTCGGGCGTCCCGGGGACGTGCCGTTCGCCCTGATCCAGGAGTACGTGGACGAGGTCCGTACGGTCTCCGAGGACGCCCTCTCCTCGGCGCTGCTGCTCTGTCTGGAGCGGGCGAAGCTGGTGGTGGAACCGGCGGGCGCGAGCCCGGTGGCCGCCCTCCTCACCGACCCCGCGTCCTACCGGGGGCCGGTGGTGGCGGTCCTGTCCGGCGGGAACGTCGATCCGCTGCTGCTCCAGCGGATCCTGCGGCACGGCATGGCCGCGGGGGGCCGCTATCTCAGCCTGCGGCTGCGCGTCACGGACCGGCCGGGGGCGCTCGCGACGCTGCTGGCGGTCCTGACGGTGGTCGACGCGAACGTCCTGGACGTGAGCCACGTGCGGACCGATCCGCGTCTCGGTCTGACGGAGGCGGAGGTCGAGCTGCACCTGGAGACGAAGGGTCCCGAGCACTGCCGTGAGGTGGCGGACGCGCTGCGGGAGGCCGGGTACACGGTGCTGGGCTGAGGACCGCGCGTACGGCGATGGCCGGCCGCGGCGGGTCCGGTACGGGTCCGCGCGGCCTGCTCTCCCTGCCCCCCTGCTCGCGGCCCCCGGCGCTTCAGGCGCCCTTGCGGATCCGGGCCGCCCGGTTCAGCGCGGTCACCACGCCGCCGCCGACCAGGGCCCCCGCCGCGAGCAGGCCCAGGGGCCGGCCGAGGCCCGGCAGGCGGGACTCCCGCCGGGGGGCGGGAGCCGCGGGCGCGGCCGGCGGTGCCCCGTCCCGCGCCCGGTCGTGGGCCGCGGCGGCCGCGCGGGTGGCCGTCTCGTGGGCGAGCGAACGCTCCAGGCGGAGCAGCAGGGGGGCCGGGTCCGCCCCGGCGGCGGCGGCGAACTCCTCGACCGCGACCCGGGTCGGCAACTGCTTCTGGTTCAGGAACCGTTCCCACGAGGACCGGCTGTAGTGGGTGCGCTGTGCGAGCGTGCCGTAGCTCAGCTCGGTGGCGCCCTTGATACGGCGCATCTCGGCGGCCAGCTCGGCCCAGGGCGTCGTCGGCCGGCACCCGGCGCAGCCGGAGCACGGCGCCCCTTCGGCCTTCCCCCTCCCGCCCGTCCCGCCGACCTTGTCCGTGCCGTGTGCGCCGACAGCCATCTCGTGCTCCCCGTCATCGTCGTGCTCCCTGCCGGGACCCAGCTTCGGCCCCGGGACCAACAGCCCGCCAACAGCCCGCCAACGGCCGTCCCGGGACACCCCCGGGACACCCGGGACGGCTCCGGCTCCCCGCCGCGCCCACCATGCGACGGCCGGACCGGGGAGTTGCGCCGGCGCCTCGCGTCGCCGAAGGGCCGTACGGGACGGCGGACGTCCCCGTGTGAATCCGTGACCCAGGTCACGGATTCACCGGGCGCGAGGCGCTCCGCACTCCTAGGATCGGTAGGAAACGCCCGAATCTCCTTGGGAGAATCCAACATGCCAGGCGCGATATACGCCGAGGGTCTGGTGAAGACCTTCGGCGACGTACGAGCTCTGGACGGGGTCGACCTCGACGTGCCGGAGGGCACCGTCCTGGGGCTGCTCGGCCCGAACGGCGCGGGGAAGACGACCACCGTGCGCGTCCTGACGACCCTCATCAAGCCCGACAGCGGACGGGCCGTCGTCGCCGGGATCGACGTCCTCAGGCACCCCAACGAGGTCCGCCGCTCGATCGGTCTCTCCGGCCAGTTCGCGGCCGTCGACGAGTACCTCACGGGCCGCGAGAACCTCCAGATGGTCGGCCAGCTCTACCAGATGAGGGCGAAGGCCGCGAAGGCGCGCGCGGGTGAGCTGCTCGACCGCTTCCACCTCGCCGACGCCGCCGACCGGCCCGCCAAGACGTACTCCGGCGGCATGCGCCGCCGCCTCGACCTCGCGGCGGCCCTGGTCGTCTCCCCGCCGGTGATGTTCATGGACGAGCCGACCACGGGCCTCGACCCGCGCAACCGGCAGGAGCTCTGGGAGGTCATCAAGGAACTCGTCGCCGGCGGTACGACCCTGCTCCTGACCACGCAGTACCTGGAGGAGGCCGATCACCTCGCCCATGACATCTGCGTCGTCGACCACGGCAGGGTCATCGCCCGCGGCACCTCGGACCAGCTGAAGGCCCAGACCGGCGGCGAGCGCGTCGAGGTCGTGGTGCACGAGCCGGAGATGATCACCGAGGCCCGTGGGGTGCTCGCCCGCTACGGCGTCGCCGGGATCGGCAACGGCGAGGTGTCCGTCGAGCAGCACACCCGCAAGCTCACCGTCCCCGTCGCGGGCGGCGCCAAGCTGCTCGCCGAGGTCATCCGCGACCTGGACTCCGTCGGCGTGGAGATCGACGACATCGGCCTGCGCCGCCCGACCCTCGACGACGTCTTCATCTCCCTCACCGGCCACGCGGCCGAGCGGGACGAGGAGGAGTCCGCGCGGGCGGCCGAGGGCCGCAAGGGCCGGAAGGAGGCCGCGAAGTGACCACCACCCTGGAAGCCGGCGACCGGCTGAACGTCCCGCGTCCACGCGGGGGGATCGCCCAGTCCGTCGGCGACTCGCTCGTGATCGCCCGCCGCAACCTGATCAGGATGTCGCGGATCCCGGAGATGATCATCTTCGGGCTGATCCAGCCGATCATGTTCGTGGTGCTGTTCAGCTATGTCTTCGGCGGCTCGATGGAGATCGGCGACTCCACCTCGCCGACGGTCTACCGCGAGTTCCTGATGGCCGGCATCTTCGCCCAGACCGTCACCTTCGCCACCGCCGGAGCGGGCGCGGGCATCGCCGACGACATGCACAAGGGGCTGATCGACCGCTTCCGCTCCCTGCCCATGGCCCGCGGCGCGGTCCTCACCGGCCGGACGCTCGCCGACCTGGTCCAGACGACACTCACCCTCGTCGTCCTGGCGATCGTCGCCCTGCTCGTCGGCTGGCGCATCCACGAGGGCGTCCCGAAGGCGCTCGGCGCCTTCGCCCTCCTGCTCCTCCTCGGCTACGCCTTCTCCTGGATCGGCGCGCTGATCGGCCTCTCCGTCCGCACCCCCGAGGCGGCGACCTCGGGCGGGCTGATCTGGCTCTTCCCCGTCACGTTCATCTCTAACGCGTTCGTGGACTCCAGCAACCTGCCCTCCTGGCTGCAGCCCATCGCCGAGTGGAACCCCTTCAGCGCGACCGTCCAGGCCTGCCGCGTCCTGTTCGGCAACCCCGGCGTCTCCACCTCCGACGCCTGGCCGATGCAGCACCCGGTGTGGGCCTCGCTCCTCTGGTCGATCCTGATCATCGTGGTCTTCCGGACGCTCTCGGTCCGCAAGTACCGCTCGGCGACGGCCTGAGGGGACGCGCCCTCAGGGCAGGTACGCGGAGACCACCAGGCCCTCGGGGAAGGCGAGGAACGCCGCCCCTCCGGAGGCGATCCCCTCCGCCGGGGACTCCGGGGACTCGACGCCGTCCGGGATGTTCGGCGCGTAGTCCTCGTAGTCCCGCTCGTCCGCCGGACCGTCGGCCGGATACGACCGCACGCGCCCGTCGCTCACCGTCAGCACCCGGTCGCCCGCGAAGTACACGCGCTCCGCGGACAGGGAACCGGACCGCCACCGCTCCCGGCCGTCGGCCACGTCGTACACGATCAGCGCCCCCGCGGTGTCGAGGACGGCCACGAGCCCGTCCGCGCGCACCGCGGGCGCGTCGGTCGTCCGCGCGCCCAGCGTGTGCAGCGGCTTCAGGGTCCGGGCGTCGAGGACGGCGACCGAGCCGTCGGCGCGGCCCCAGCACAGCACGCTCCCGCTCCCCTCGTGCGCGGTGAAGGAGCCGCACGGCTCCGTGGCCCGCGCCGTCTCCCTTCCCGTGGCCGCGTCCAGCGCGACCGGCGGCCGGTCGAGGCCGAGCGGGACGAGCACCCGGCCGGCCACCGCCACCACCTGCTCGGGGACGCCCTGGACCGGCGTGCGCCACAGCAGTTCGCGGTCCTTGAGCCGCACGGCCGTGACGAGTCCCGTGCCGTCCTCCCGCAGCCCGAAGTACGAGGTGTACAGGACCCCGTCCAGCAGGTCCGTGCTCTTCACCGCCCAGCCGCCGTCCGGCACGGGGATCACGCCCCGCGCCGCCCCGTCGGCGAGTCCGTGCGCGGTGACCCCGTCGGCGTCCGACAGGTACACCGTGTCGCCGGCCACCGCCGGATACTGCGGGCCGACCGGCGAGGTCTCGCGCCTGCCCGGCACCGTCCACAGCTTCCGGCCGTCCGAAGCGCTCAGCCCGACCGCCGAACCGCCCGAGCCCGTGCACACGAGGACCTTCGGCGAGAGCGCGCAGGCACCGATCGGCCAGTCGGTCCTCGCCGTCCACGGCGACCAGCCCGCCGGGCGGTAGGCCGGGTCCGTCGCCGCCGTGCCGAAGTCATGGGACCGCCCGGCCGCGCCGTACGGCTGGACCACCCGGCTCAGCGCGACCACCGGCGGCGTGCCGGTCCCCGCCCCGGGGCCGGTCGCCGACGGACCCCCGACCCCGCCCGTCGCCGCACCGCCCTGCCCGTCGTCCCGGTTCGCGAGCACCACGCCGCCGGTCGCCACCAGGGCCACCGCGACCGCGCCCGCGACCACCGCCCCCCACGGCCGTCGGCGCCGCTCCACCGGCGGCGCGGCAGGCACCGGCCGGTCCGCCACCGCCGTGGGGGAGTACGGCACGGCCGGCCCGAGCGTCGGCAGATCGGCCACGCCCGCACCGGAGCCCGCCGCCTCCCCGGCGCTCCGGGCCGCCGCCCCGTACTCCGCGAGCAGCGACAGCACCGGCCCGGGCCACGGGAACACCTCGGGCGCGTCCCCGCCGCCGAGCAGCCCGGACAGCTCGACCGCCGACGGCCGCCCGGCCGGATCGAGCCGCAGGCAGTGCTCCACGACCGGCCGCAGCTCCTCCGGGACCCCGTGGAGGTCGGCCTCGGCGCGGCTGATCCGGTAGATCACGGCCGCCATCTCGTCGTCGTGGAACGGCCCCCGGCCGCTCGCCGCGAACGCCAGCACGGCGCCCAGACAGAACACGTCCGAGGCGGGCACCACGGCCCGGCTGCCCACCAGGTGCTCCGGTGACATGAAGCCGGGGGACCCCACCACCAGACCGGTCGAGGTCAGCGCGGTCGCCTCGAAGGCCTGCGCGATGCCGAAGTCGATCAGCTTCGGCCCGGTGGCGGCGAGCAGCACGTTCGCCGGCTTGAGGTCCCGGTGCAGCACCTTCACCGCGTGCACGTCCGCGAGCGCCCGCGCCAGGGCCACCCCGAGGGCCCGGACGGCGGCGACGGGCAGCGCCCCGGACCGCACGACCGCCTCCGCGAGCGAGGGCCCCGGGACGTACTCGGTCGCCAGCCACGGCGCCGGCGCGTCGGCGTCCGCGTCCACCAGCCGCGCGACGCCCGGCCCGTCCACGGTCCGCGCCGCCGCGATCTCGCGCCGGAACCGCGTCCTGAAGTCCCCGTCGACCTCCAGGTCCTCCCGTACGGTCTTCACCGCGACCATCCGGTACGGATCGGCCGTCGGCGCGTCCGCCCGGCAGGCGAGGTGCACCTCGCCCATGCCGCCCGCGCCGAGGCGGGCGAGCAGCCGGTAGGGGCCGAGGAGCCGCGGAGGTCCCGGAGGCAGGGCTTCCAGCACGGCCTACTCCTTCTCGCCGGGGAGCGCGACGGAGGCGACGACGCCCGTGTCGTACACGACGTGGGCGACACCGCCGAGCGGCAGCACCACCGGCGGCCGGATCTCCCGGTCCAGATAGGTGCTGTCCACACGGTCGTACGGGTCCTCGGCGCGCGGCCCGGGAGCGCCCGGCACCGGCACCACGCGCTCCTTGCCGGGCTTGCCGCCGGCGCCCAGCGGCACCAGGTGCAGCGACGAGAAGTCCGCCCACAGCAGGGACGTCCCGGCGATCAGCGGGTCGGAGACGAGCTGCCGCTTCCCGCCGGCCGTCCCGGTCGACGGAAGCGGGTAGCGGCCGAGGAGCGCGCCGGTGCCCGGGTCGAGGACGAACGCGCCCGCGGGCGCCTCCGTGGTGCCCCAGTCGGCCCAGCTCATGGCCCCCCGGTCGAGGACGACGGCGGCCCGGGCGGACACGGCGGTCGGCCAGGCGCCCGACTTCGCCACCTCCGCCGGGACCGCAAGCGGGCGGCCGCCGACCGCCGCGAGCGTCGTCGCGTCCAGGCGGTGGAGCACGAGCGGGTCCTCGTTCGTCGCGTCGAGCCCCGCGCAGTAGGCGTACCGGCCCTGGACGAGGAGGCTGTCGCACCCCTTGGCCGCCGGGGGCACCTGGCCGCGCTGCTGGCCGGTCCTCGCGTCGAGCGCGACGAAGCCGCCGTCGCTGAGCGCGTACACGAGCCCGTTCGCGTAGGCGACCGGCTCGAAGTCGCGGAACGCGCCCCGGGCGAGGTCCGCGTTGGTGAGCGCCTTGGTCCACAGCTCCCGGCCGTCCGCCAGCGCGAAGGCCGTCATCCGGCCGCTGCTGTCGTCACCGGTCGGGACGAAGACCGTGCCGTCCCCGACGACCGGCTGGGTCCGCAGCCCGGCGCCGGCCGTGCTCCTCTTCTCCCAGCGCACCGCGCCGCTGCGGGCGTCACGGGCCTGGAGGCGCTGACCCGAGAGCAGCACGACCGTGGAGTCGTGGACGGCGGGGACGTTCGTGCTGCCCGCGATGAAGATCCCGCCGGTGGGACCGATGAAGCTCATGTCGTCACGGGGGTCCGCCACCAGGTCCGCGCTCCACAGCGGCTTCCCGTTCGCCGGGTCCAGCGCCTCGTACCGCCCGTCCGTCGTCCGGCAGACCAGCGCCTTCTCGCCGGCCGAGCAGCCGAACGCGGGGGCGGTCAGCTTCGCCCGCCACGGCTTCCAGCCGGCGGGGCGCTGGGCGGCGTTCTGCGCGACGAAGCCCGAGGCGTCGGCCGGGCCCCGGTCGTCCACACCCGGGACCCGGGGCCCGGCGGGCGGGGCGGCCTTCGCGGGGGACCGCGGCGGCGCCGGATCGGGCCACAGGAGGTACGTGCCGACGCCGCCGGCCACGAGCGCGAGCGCGAGGACGGCGGCGAGCGTCCGCCGCCGCTTCCCGGGCGCCGCGGAAGCGGGCACGGTGGGAGCGGACACCGGTGCGAGCGTGGGCACGGAGTGGAGGCCGGGCACGGCCGGGGTGACCACGGGCCCGGCCGCCCCGGGCGCGGGCGGCGCCTCCAGGAGCGGGCCGCCGGCCGCGACGAGCTGGGCGAGCTCCCTGCCGTACTCGCCGATGTGGTCCCGTACCGTCTCCGGCCACGGGAAGACCTTCGCGGCCCCGGTCCCGAGCAGCCCGACGAGCGCCTCGGGCGTGGGCCGGTCCGCCGGATCCACGGCCAGGCAGGCGGCGACGGTCCCGCGCAGTTCCTCCGGCACCCGGGTCAGGTCGGCCTCGGCCTGCGAGACCCGGTAGAGGACGGCCGCGAGGGGCCCGTCGCCGAAGGGGTCCTCGCCGGTCGCCGCGTAGCAGAGGAGCGAGCCGAGGCAGAAGACGTCCGAGGCGGCCGTGACCCGGCGGGCGCCCGCCACGTGTTCGGGCGACATGAAGGAGGGCGTGCCGACCATCAGGCCGGTCGCGGTCATGGTGGTCGCGGTGCTGCTGCGCGCGATGCCGAAGTCGATGAGCCGGGGCCCGTCGACGGCGAGCATCACGTTGCCGGGCTTGAGGTCCCGGTGCAGGACCCCCGCCCCGTGCAGGTCGGCGAGGGCCCGCGCGACGTCCGCGCCGAGCGCCCGCACGGCCGGGACGGGCAGCGGGCCGGCGCGCCGCACGGCCTGCGCGAGGCTGGGCCCGGGGACGTACGCGGTGGCCAGCCAGGGCACCTCGGCGTCGGCGTCGCCACCGACGGGCGCGGCGGCGTGGGCGCTGTCGACGAGCGCGGCGACCCTGATCTCGCGCCGGAAGCGGTCCCGGAAGGCGGGGTCACCGGCGACGTCCCGCCGCACGGTCTTCACGGCGACGAAGACCCCGGCACCGCCCCCGCGGCCGAGCCCGCCCGAGGAGGAGCCGTCACCACTCGGGGCGTCACCCGCGCCGCGCCCGCCCGGGGCCCCGCGCCCGTCCCCGGCGTCCCGCGCGAGGAACACCTCGCCCATGCCGCCGGCCCCCAGCCGGGCCAGCACCTCGTACGGTCCTATCCGGCGCGGTGCGTCCTCGCGCAGCGGTCCCAGCACCTCGGCCTCCCCCTGGTGACGCGACGTCAGACGCGCATCATTGCATGTGCATGCAGCACGAAGGGCCGGCCCCCACGGGGGCCGGCCCTTCGGTCCGAGGAATACGGCTCAGCCGTTGTACGGCTTGGCCTCGAGGATCTTCACCGAGGCCTTCTTGCCGTTCGGCAGCTCGTACTGGGCGTCGTCGCCGACCTTCTTGCCGTTGACGCCGACACCGAGCGGCGACTGCGGCGAGTACGTCTCGATGTCGCTGCTCGCGTACTCGCGGGAGGCGAGCAGGAAGGTGACGGTGTCGTCCTCGTCGCCGTCGAAGGCGATCGTGACGACCATGCCCGGCTCGACGACGCCGTCGTCCGCCGGCGACTCGCCGACCTTGGCGTGCTGGAGCAGCTGGGTGAGCTGGCGGACCCGGAGCTCCTGCTTGCCCTGCTCCTCCTTGGCCGCGTGGTACCCGCCGTTCTCGCGCAGGTCCCCCTCTTCGCGCGCCGCCGCGATCTTGGCGGCGATCTCGGTACGCGCGGGACCAGACAGGTACTCAAGCTCTTCCTTGAGCTTGTCGTACGCCTCCTGGGTGAGCCAGGTGACGTTGTCGCTGGTCTGGGTCACGGGTGCTCCTCGTAGGTACTGGGAATACAAAGCATCGCCCTACACGGGAAAGCGGTGCTGTCCCGGGCGGGCGAAACCACGAGCCTAACAATGAGTGGCGAAAAGCGGGAGGACATAAACCATCAGGATGGCGTCTCCCCAGGTCACGGTGGTGACTCGCCGGGACTCGACACCCCGTCCCTACCCACCGCTACCGCGCCGTACACCCGATCAGCTCGGCGCTCGTCGCGCGGGCGGTCGTACGGACGCTGAAGACGCGGTCGACCCGGGTCGCTGCGTCGTCGATCCGGACGTCCTTGCGGGCCACCTCGGCCCCGTCCTCGGCGCGCGAGCGCAGCGTGCAGACGCCCTTCACGTCCTCGTCCTTGCGGACCTCCAGGTGCACCTGGACCTCGTCGGCGCTCACCACGTCGAACTTGATCAGCTCGGCGCTGATCTTGTTGTCGACGACGTAGTACCAGCCGAACCAGCCCATGAGACCGAGGAAGAGGACCCCGAGCACGGCTCCGGCGACCCGCAGCTTGCGGTCGGCCCGCTCGTCCGCGGAACGCCCGTAGCGCCCCTCGGGCAGCTGCTCTCGCACCGCGCTCATGGGAGATCCTCTCGAAGCCGGGGGTGGCGGAATTTTCACTCCCCCGATTCCGTCACTATAGAGACCACCCTCCGCGTCGAATCACTGAGGATCGAGTCTTGACTGAGCAGCTGCGATTGATGGCCGTTCACGCCCACCCCGACGACGAGTCGAGCAAGGGTGCGGCCACGATGGCCAAGTACGTGTCCGAGGGGGTGGACGTCCTGGTGGTGACGTGCACGGGCGGCGAGCGCGGCTCGGTCCTGAACCCCAGGCTCCAGGGCGACCCCTACATCGAGGCGAACATCCACGAGGTGCGCCGCAAGGAGATGGACGAGGCCCGCGAGATCCTCGGCGTCTCCCAGGAATGGCTGGGATTCGTCGATTCGGGCCTGCCCGAGGGCGACCCGCTGCCGCCGCTGCCCGAGGGCTGCTTCGCCCTGGAGGACGTGGACACGGCGGCCGGCGAGCTGGTCCGCAAGATCCGCTCCTTCCGTCCGCAGGTCGTCACGACCTACGACGAGAACGGCGGGTACCCGCACCCCGACCACATCATGACCCACAAGATCACGATGGTGGCCTTCGACGGCGCGACCGACACCGAGAAGTACCCGGAGGACGAGTTCGGCCCGGTCTGGCAGCCGCTGAAGCTCTACTACAACCAGGGCTTCAACCGCCCCCGCACCGTCGCGCTGCACGAGGCGCTGCTCGCCCGCGGCCTGGAGTCGCCGTACGGGGAGTGGCTGGAGCGCTGGAAGGAGTTCGAGCGCAAGGAGCGGACGCTGACCACGTTCGTGCCGTGCGCCGAGTTCTTCGAGACCCGCGACAAGGCGCTGATCGCCCACCGCACCCAGATCGACCCCGACGGCGGCTGGTTCCGGGTCCCCATGGAGATCCAGAAGGAGGTCTGGCCGACGGAGGAGTACGAGCTCAGCAAGGCGCTGGTGCCGACCTCCCTCCCCGAGGAAGATCTCTTCGCGGGCATCCGCGACAATGCCTGACATGAGCGCACACCTGGCACTGACCCAGCTTGTCCCCTTCGCCGCCGAAGAGCTGGACAAGAACAAGGTGACCCCGGGCCTCCTCGGCTTCGTCGTCTTCGCGGCCCTGGCCCTCGCGGTCTGGCTGCTGATGAAGTCGATGAACCGCCACATGGGCAAGGTCTCCTTCGAGGAGGCCCCCGACCCGTCGGCGACCCCGGACACCCCGGCGAAGCAGGCCGCCACCCCGGGCAAGTGACCCGACCGCCCCCTGACCCCCACCCCAGAGGTACGGGTCGGGGGGCGGCTCACGTCGCCCCAGGGCCACGTCGGACGGACCACCCCCGGGCACGCGGGAGCGCCTCCGGCCCCCTGGGCGAAGCGCTCGCGGGACACCGGGGCCCCGGGCCCCACCGTGCCCGGCTCCTCGCGGGAACCCCGCACCCCCCGGCGTCACCAGGCCCGGCTCCTCGCGGGAACCCCGCACCCCCCGGCGTCACCGTGCCCCCGGCACCCCCAGCACCTCGCGGGCGCGCCGCGACGGGACGAGGCCCAGGTCCCAGGCCTGCCACGGGGCCGTGGCGGCGATGCCCCGGCCCAGGAGCGCGCCCAGGGCCTCGGCGCAGTCGTCGACCCTCGGGTCGCGCGCCGGGTGCCGGTCCGCGACCAGCGCCGCCAGCTCCTCCCGAGCCGACGCCGTCCCAGGCTCAGGGGCGCCCGGAGCCGCGTGCGGCAGCAGCCCGCACCGCAGCAGCCGGGCCCAGTCCGCGCCCCGCCGGTCGCCGTAGCCGTCGAAGAGCCCGCGCGCCTCCTCGCACAGCGCCAGCGCCTGCGGGACCCGCCCGTTGCCGGCGTCGACGACCGCCAGCTCCAGACAGGCCCAGGCCTCCCCGTGCGCGACCCCGATCCGGCGGAAGTCCGCCCGCGCGTCCACGAGCAGCTGCCGGGCGAACCCCGAATTGCGCAGGTTCCCCGCCCGCGCCCCCTGCTGGTCCCGGGTGACCCGCCCCAGCTGGTGCCGGGCGCACGCGAGCCCGTACAGGTCCCGCATCCGGGAGAACATCGACCGCGCCCGCCCCAGCTCCCGCACAGCCTCGTCCCGGTCGCCCCGCTCCTCCAGGGCCTGCCCCAGGTGGTACAGCGTCCACGCCTCGCCGCGCGCGTCCTCCTGCTCCCGGTGCCGGGCGAGCGCCCCGCGCAACTCCTCCACCGCCGGCTCCGCCTCCCCGCCGGCCAGCCGCGCCCGGGCCAGCTGGGTCAGCGCCCAGGCCTCGCCGCGCCCGTCGTGGACGCGCCCGTACGTCTCCAGGGCGTGCCGCAGCTCGCCCTCGGCGCCCGGCACGTCGCCCCGGAGCAGCAGCACCTGACCGAGCTGGAAGTGCGCCCACGCCTCGCCGTGCAGCGACTCGTGCTCCCGGTGCAGCGCCAGCGACCGGTCGAGCAGCGCCGTCGCCTCGGCCAGATCGCCCCGGTCCCGCTCCACGGCGGCCAGCGCGTGCAGCGTCCAGCCCCGGTCGGCGGCCAGCGAATCGGGCTCCTGGAGCGCGAGCGCCTCCCGCAGCCGCGCCGCGGCCTCCGCCGGCCGCCCCTGGTGGTGCAGGGTGATCCCGAGCGAGCAGAGTGCGAGCGCGGCGCCGGCGTCCTGGTGGGCCTCCTGGTACTGGGAGACGACCGAGGTCAGCGTCTCGCGCGCCTTGTCGAGCTCGCCGAGCTGCCGGGCCGCGATGCCGGTCCGCCACCGCACCGAGCGGGTGAGCAGCCCCTGCCCGACGGACTCGGCCAGCTCGTTGATCTCACCGAGCCGGTAGAGGTCGCCGCGCAGCAGGCAGTAGTCGCAGAGCGCGCTGAGCAGCCCGAGGACGGTCTCCTGGTCGACGCCCTCCGCGTGCCGCAGGGCCGCCGTGAGGAAGCTGGACTCCTCGTCGAGCCAGCCGAGCGCCGCCTCCAGGGAGCCGAAGCCGTGCCCGTCGAACCGGTCGGCCCGCGTCGACATCTTCCCGTCGATCATCCGGATCACCGCGTCGGCCAGCTCGGCGTGGTTCCGCACGAGCCGCTCCTGCGCCGCCGCGATCTCCGTCGCGTCCTCCTCGTCCAGGAGGCGGGCCGCCGCGAAGCCGCGCACCGCGTCGTGCAGCCGGTAGCGCTCCCCGCGCACATGGTCGAGCAGCCCCGCGCCGGACAGCTCCCGCAGCCGTGCGGCCGCCTCCGGCCCGCCCCCGCCGAGCAGCGCGGCGGCCGCCGCCGCGCCGAGCGAGGCCCGGCCGGCCAGCGCGAGCCGCCGCAGCAGCTGCCGGGCGTCCTCGTCGAAGTCGAGGAAGTAGCGTACGGACAGGGCGCGTTCGACGGGATCGGTGCCCCATCCCGGGCGGGCGAGGACATGGCTCACCTCGTCCATGGAGCGCCGCCCGAGCAGGGAGCCCACCACCCGCAGTGCCAGCGGCAGGCCGCCGCACAGGTCCCGTATCCGCTCGAAGGCCTCGGCGTCGTACGGCCCGGGGTCGGGCGCCCCGGCCGTCGCGCGCAGCAGCTCCTCGGCGCCCGCCGCGTCGAGCGAGGCCACCGGCAGCGCGTGCACCTCGGCCGGTACGTCCCCGCCGAGCTCCAGCGGCTCCCGGCAGGTCACGAGGACGAGGCTGCCGGAGCGTTCCGGCAGCAGGGCCCGGACCTGGGCGGCGTCGGCGGCGTCGTCGAGGACGAGCACCACGGGCACCCCGGCCAGCTGGCGCCGGTACAACTCGGAGAGCCGCCGGACCTGTTCCTCCGCCGAGGCGCCCTCGCGGAACAGCAGCCGGTCGCGCGGGGCGCCGAGCCGGTTCAGCAGGTGCAGCAGCGCCTCCCGGGTCGTCACGGGCCGCTCGCCGGTCGCGGCGCCCCGCAGGTCCACGACGCAGGCCCCGCGGAACCGGTCGCGCAGCGCGTGGGCGGCCCGCACGGCGAGGGCGGTCCGGCCCGAGCCGGGCGCGCCGTGCAGCATCACCACGGTCGGCCGGGCGCCGGCCCGCGCCCAGCGTCCGATGGCGGCGAGCTCCTCGCGCCGCCCGGCGAACACCCCTCCGGGGTCGGGCAGATGCCCGAAGGACCGCGCGAGCACGACCCGCGTCCGAGCGGCCGCACTCCGGTCGGCCCCCCGCAGCCCGATCCCGCCACCCGGCCCCTCGCCCGGGCCCCCGACGCCTGCCGGGCCATCGCCCCCGGCGAGCCCCTCGCCCGGGCCCTCGGTCTCACCCCGCTCCCGTTCCAGGAACGGCCGGACCCCTCGTACGTCGAAGGCCGTGAGCCACACCGTCCGCAGCCGCTCGACCTCGAAAGCCCCACCGGCCCCCACAGCCCCACCGGCCTCGGCAACCCCACCAGCCCCCGTGGCCCCACCAGACCCCGTGGACCCACCGGCCCGCTGCCCCGTCGTCGCGCGGAGCACCGTCGCCGCCGCCCCGGCCACGGCGACCGCCGCGCCCGCGCCGAGCGCCGTTCCCGCCGCCGTGCCGAGTGCCAGGTCCGCACCGAAGGCGGCGACCGCGGCCACCCCCGTGACCAGGGCGTGGCCCCCGAGCCCCGGCCCGCCGAAACGGTCCGCCACGGGCGGGCCCCCGGCCCCCTCCACCGCCCGCAGATACGCCGCGTACTCCGCACCCGCCCCCGCCGCCATCGCGGCGAGACCGGCACGGCCCCGCGCGAGCAGCGCCTCCGCCTCGGCGGGACCGCCGCCGGAGGCCCGTACCTCCTCCGCCACGGCCCGCTCCAACAGCCGCTCGGCCTCGGCCCGGTGACTCTCCCGCATGTGCGTTCCCCCTCCGCGCGTGCCCGACGAATCCGGCCCAGTGTCCTGCGTCGTGCGCGTCGGCGCGAGAGAGCGGAGAAAGGAGCAGACCGCTGCGGCAGGATGGGGCCATGCCGAACCGACTGGCCCATGAGACCTCCCCGTACCTCCTGCAGCACGCCGACAACCCGGTCGACTGGTGGCCGTGGTCGGCCGAGGCCTTCGAGGAGGCCCGCCGCCGCGACGTCCCGGTGCTGCTCAGCGTCGGGTACAGCTCCTGCCACTGGTGCCACGTCATGGCGCACGAGTCCTTCGAGGACGACACCACCGCCGCCCTGGTCAACGACCACTTCGTCGCGGTCAAGGTCGACCGCGAGGAGCGCCCCGACGTCGACGCCGTGTACATGGAGGCCGTGCAGGCGGCGACCGGCCAGGGCGGCTGGCCGATGACCGTCTTCCTGACGCCGGACGCCGCCCCCTTCTACTTCGGCACGTACTTCCCGCCCGAGCCCCGCCACGGCATGCCGTCCTTCCCCGAGGTCCTGGAGGGAGTCAAGGACGCCTGGGCCGGCCGGCGCGAGGAGGTCGCCGAGGTCGCGGACCGCATCGTGCGGGACCTCGCGGGCCGCTCCCTGGCGTACGGCGGCGACGGCGTCCCCGGCGAGGAGGAGCTCGCGCAGGCCCTGCTCGCCCTCACCCGGGAGTACGACGCCACCCGCGGCGGCTTCGGCGGCGCCCCCAAGTTCCCGCCGTCGATGGCCCTGGAGTTCCTGCTCCGCCACCACGCCCGTACGGGCTCCGAGGGCGCCCTCCAGATGGCCTCCGACACCTGTGAGGCGATGGCCCGCGGCGGCATCTACGACCAACTCGGCGGCGGTTTCGCCCGCTACGCCGTGGACCGGGCGTGGGTCGTCCCGCACTTCGAGAAGATGCTCTACGACAACGCCCTGCTGTGCCGGGTGTACGCGCACCTGTGGAAGGCCACCGGCAGCGACCTGGCCCGCCGGATCGCCCTGGAGACGGCGGACTTCCTGGTCCGTGAACTCCGCACCCCCGAGGGCGGCTTCGCCTCGGCGCTGGACGCCGACTCCGACGACGGCACCGGGAAGCACGTCGAGGGCGCCTACTACGTGTGGACCCCCGCGCAGCTCACGGAGGTCCTCGGCGCGGAGGACGCCGCCCTCGCCGCCGCCCACTACGGCGTCACCGAGGACGGCACCTTCGAGCACGGCAGCTCCGTCCTCCAGCTCCCGCAGGAGGCGGGCCCCGCCGACGCCGGCCGGATCGCCTCCCTCGCCGCCCGGCTCCTCGCCGCCCGCGAGGAGCGCGAGCGCCCGGGCCGGGACGACAAGGTCGTCGCGGCCTGGAACGGCCTCGCGATCGCCGCCCTCGCCGAGACCGGCGCCCTCTTCGACCGCCCCGACCTGATCGAGCGCGCCACCGAGGCCGCCGACCTCCTCGTCCGCGTCCACATGGACGAGTCCGCCCGCCTCACCCGGACGTCCAAGGACGGCCGGGCGGGCACCAACGCGGGTGTCCTGGAGGACTACGCCGACGTCGCCGAGGGGTTCCTCGCCCTCGCCGCCGTCACCGGCGAGGGCGCCTGGCTGGAGTTCGCCGGCTTCCTCCTGGACCTCGTCCTCGACCGCTTCACCGCCGAGGGCGGCGCGCTGTACGACACGGCCCACGACGCCGAGACCCTCATCCGGCGCCCCCAGGACCCCACGGACAACGCCACCCCGTCGGGCTGGACCGCGGCCGCCGGAGCGCTCCTCTCGTACGCCGCGCACACCGGCTCGGAGGCCCACCGCACCGCCGCCGAGAACGCCCTCGGCGTGGTCAAGGCCCTCGGTCCGCGCGCGCCCCGCTTCATCGGCTGGGGCCTGGCCGTCGCCGAGGCCCTCCTCGACGGGCCCCGCGAGATCGCCGTCGTCGGCGACCCCGCCGACCCGGCGTTCCGGGAGCTGCGCCGTACGGCCCTGGCGGCGGCCACCCCCGGGGCGGTGGTCGCCACCGGGACCCCCGACGGCGAGGAGTTCCCGCTGCTGAGGGACCGGCCGCTCGTCGGCGGTGCGCCCGCCGCGTACGTGTGCCGTCACTTCACCTGCGACGCCCCCGTCACCGACCCGGCCGAGCTGCGCCGGAAGCTCTGACGCGGGAACGGGGACGGCCCCGCCGCCCCTCGTCGGAGGGGTGGCGGGGCCGCGCCGTGGCGGGGTGGCGTCGCTCAGCTGTTGCCGGCGCCGTTGCCCGAGAGGACCGGGATGTCGCTGAGGATGTGCGACAGCGGCTCGTCGCCCTTGGCCTGGGTGGAGTTCTCGGTGCACTGCTGGTTCTGCGGGGAGGACAGGACGTTGACGTCCTGGACCGAGATCGGGATCAGGCCGATCAGCGAACCGGCGTTGACCTTGGCCGGCAGGCCGACGCACGGCTTGTTCAGGGAGCCCTGGACGAGCGCGAACTGGGGGCTCATGTCGCCGTGGGTCGAGGAGTTGCCGAACTCCTGGTGCGCGCCGTTGCCGGAGAGCGAGGTGGTGCCACCGTCGTCGGCGATCGCGAGCGCCTGCCCGGCACCCGCCGCCGTCGCGCCGAGGACGGACGCGGCCACGGCAGCCGTCGCGAGGAGCTTCTTCATGGTTCTGGCCTTTCCGGTACTGGCTAGCTGAATGCCGAGCCGCGCTGATCAACTGGTCAGAGGCCCGGAGGTTCCGTGAAGTCCACCGGACGGACTACGGGCAGATGAGCGATGACCCCGTGGCGGGCCGGTACGTCGCCGCCGGGACCTCGCTCGGCGCGACGGCCGCGGCGGCGGGCAGCGGCCGGTCCTCGGCGAGCCGCCGGAAGACCTCGCCGGCCCCCTTCTCGTCCCACCCGACCGTGGACCCGACGCCCTCGATGGGCGCATGGAAGCCCCGTACGGGCACGGTCGCGAACTCCGTGCGCTCCGGGGGCAGGTCCCGCAGGCGGACGGCGAGCCGCAGCAGCTCCCACGTGGAGATCCCCCGCTCGGCCGCGGCCGTCCCGCGCAGCGTGGCCGCGAGGGCCTTGAGCCGCCGCGGGTCGTCGAGGACGCCGTCGTGGAGCCGGTGCAGGGTGTTGACGACGAACTTCTGCTGCTTCCTGATGCGTCCGAAGTCCATCTGCCCGTCGGCCTTGCGGGACCGCACGTACTGGAGTGCCTCGCCGCCCGTGACCCGCTTGGTGCCGGGCTGGAGGTCGATGCCGGTGGAGGGGTCCTTGAGCGGCTGCTCCGTGCAGACGGGGACCCCGCCGTCGACGCCGTCCACGGTGTCCATGAAGCGCCGGAAGTCGATCTCCAGGTAGCGGTGGACGGAAAGGCCGGTCATCGCCTCGACGGTGCTCACCGTGAACGCGGAGCCGCCCTCCGCCCAGGCGCCGTTGATCTTCGCCCGGTGGGCCGCGTGCGTCTTCCCGGTGCGCCGGTCGACGTGTCCTCCGGGGAAGGAGGTGAGGGAGTCGCGCGGCAGGCTGACGACCGAGACCCGGTCGCCGGCCGCGGAGACGTGCACGAGCATCATCACGTCGGTGCAGTCGCACCCCTTTCCACCGAGGTGGAAACGTTCCTTCTCCTCCGGGGTGACGCCCTTGCGGCTGTCGACGCCGACGACCAGCAGGTTCAGTCCCTTCTCGGGGGAGGGGAGACCGGCGGGGGCGACGGCGAGGGCGCCGGGAGCGAGGGCGGCGAGGGCGGCGAGGGCCGTCCCGGCGAGCAGCGGACGGCGGGCGTTCCGAAGGCGCGGGAATTCCATGTCCGCACCGTATTTCGACCCGCTCGCACACAGGTACGCGACGCGACATGGACAGGACGAATCACTCTCCTGCGGCGCCTGTGGAATGATGCGGGAATCGCAGCGGAAGGAGCGAAAATGGCGCCGGATCCCGGAAAATGGGAACGGATGGCCTTCATTCCGAAGAGCCGATATGTGAGTGACCCCGCCCCGGCCGACAGTACGCCGTTCCCTGTCTATTCCGCACTGGTCACCCAGTGGGTGCAGGCGGGACGCGCGGTGCCGGGGATGCCCGACCGGGAGTGGGAGCGCCTGATGGCGACGCCGGTCTGGCCCACCTGGTAGGGGTTCGGCGCGACACGAAAGGGGCCGCCCCGGAGGGCGGCCCCTGACGTGTGAACGTCGTCGCGCTCGGGTGGAACGTCAGTGGTTGCCGACGCCGTTGCCCGAGAGGACCGGGATGTCGTCCAGGATGTGCGACAGAGCCTCGTCACCCTTGGCCTGGGTGGAGTTCTCGGTGCACTGCTGGTTCTGCGGGGACGACAGGACGTTGATGTCCTGGACGGCGATCGGGATGGCACCGATCAGCGAACCGGCGTTGACCTTGGCGGGCAGGCCGATGCACGGCTTGTTCAGGGAGCCCTGGACGAGCGCGAACTGCGGGCTCATGTTGCCGTACGTGGCGGAGTTGCCGAACTCCTGGTGCGCGCCGTTGCCCGAGAGCGACGTGGTGCCGCCGTCGTTGGCGATGGCGAGCGCCGGAGAGGCCACGGCGGCGGAGGCGCCGACGATGGCCGCGGCCGTGGCCGCGGTGGCCATAACCTTCTTGATCACGGGAGTTCCCTTCTAGAACCGGCTCCGTGCAGGGAGCGACCTGATCAACAGGGCCTCGGACGCCGGAGTTCCGCTGTGTCACTCCCTTGGCGGAGCGCACGCGGCAGCGCGAAACACGGACGCAGTCGATCGGGTGAAGGCCCGGAACCAAAGTCCGTGACCGCAGTTGATCCCGTCGCATCAATCAGGTCGATTGGTGGGAACAGGAACGGAATCACCGTGAACAAGAAGATTATGGCGGCTGCGGCCCTTGCGGCCTCTGTTGTCGGCGCTTCTGCTGCGGCGGCCTCCCCGGCGCTCGCCCTCTCCGACGACGGCGGCACGACCTCGCTCAGCGGCAACGGCGCGCACCAGTCCTTCGGCAACTCGAAGACCACCGGCGACCTCAGCCCGCAGTTCTCGGCCGTCCAGGGCTCGCTGAACAAGCTCTGCCTCGGTGTCCCCGTGAAGGCCAACGCCGGTTCCCTCGTGGGCATCCTGGTCCCGGTCGCCGTCCAGGACATCAACGTCCTGTCCTCCCCGCAGAACCAGCAGTGCGCGGAGAACTCCACCCAGGCCAAGGGTGACGAGCCGCTGTCGCACCTCGTCGAGGACATCCCGGTCCTCTCCGGGAACGGCGCCTTCAACGGCTGATTCCGTATCGCGCGCGGCAGGGCCGGAGGGAACGTGGTCGTTCCCTCCGGCCCTGTTCCGTGCGCGCAATGGAGTGAAACAGAAGGTGCCGATGTGATTACGGTTTCCTTTGTGCGGGATGTTCGTTGTGTTGTGTGCAGCGGAAATGCATTCCGCCGAGGAAAGGATCCAGACGAAATGAACTGTAAGAAGGCTGCGGCCGTCGTCGCCGGCATCGTCATGGCCATGGGTGTGGCGTCGCCCGCCTTCGCCGACGCGGACGCGACCGGCATCGCCGCCGGTTCGCCGGGCGTCCTCTCCGGGAACGTCGTGCAGGTCCCGATCCACGTGCCGATCAACGTCTGCGGCAACAGCGTGAACGTCATCGGCCTGCTGAACCCGGCCGTCGGCAACACCTGCATCAACGCCTGAGTCCCGGCGCCCCGCAGGCACGGAGGACCGGTCCCGGAGAGCAGCGCTCCCCGGGACCGGTCCTCCGTCATGCCGAGACCGGTGCCTTCCCGCCCGCGCGGGGCCGGCCCGGCAGACCGCGCCCGGCCCCCGACCGCAGCCGCTGCCGCACCCCCTTCACCAGGCGTCCCGCCGTGTACTCGGCGCCGAACACGAACCGCATCGACGGCCCGTACGAAGGGGCCGTGAGCAGCCCGGCGACGAAGAGGCCCGGCCAGGAGGACTCGAAGAGACCGCCGACCTCCGGGGCGGCGCCCGCGCCGACCCTGCGCAGCGCCCCGCGAAGCGCCGGGGAGAGCACCCCGGCCCGGTCCAGGCTCGGGACGAAGCCGGTGGCCGCGATCACGTGGTCCGTCTCCAGGACCGTCGGCCCGTCCGGACCCGTCACGTCGAGCCGGAGCCGCTCGTCCCCGGTGACGGTCGCGCGGGCGATCCGCTGCCCCAGACGGACGTCGCCGACCGCGGCGAACCGCTCGCGCAGCCACCAGGCGCCCGCCGGGCCGAGCGCCCGGTCGAAGATCCGCTCCCGGGTGGCGGCCGGCAGCCGTCGGAAGACCCCCGGGGTGTCCGCGTACAGCTTGTTGTGCCAGCCGCAGCCGAGCCCCGTGTGCGGGGCGCGCAGCGAGGGCCAGAGGCCGCGGTCGAGGGGCGGCGGCAGGGTGTTCCAGTCCAGGCGCGCGGCCCGCGCGACGATCCGTACGGCCGCGGCGCCCCGCTCCGCGAGGAGCGCGGCGGTCTCCAGGGCCGCCTGTCCGGCCCCGACGACGGTGACGTCCCGGCCGGCGAAGGCGTCGAGCCCGCCGTGGTGGCTGGAGTGGGTCACGTACCGCCGGGGCAGACCCCGCAGCGGCCCGGGGATCTCCAGGAAGGGCAGGACGCCGACGGCCAGCGCCACCGTCCGGGCCCGCAGCGTCTCGCCGTCCTCGGTGCGCAGCTCGAAGCCCCCGGCGGCGGGAGCGACCGAAGCGACCAGCCGCTCGTCGACCGCGGGCACGGCCTGCCGGGCGAACCAGTCGCCGTACGCCGCGAAGAAGTCCACGGGGAGGGGGACGCCGTGCTCGGCGCGGACGCCCCTCGCCGCCGCGTAGGCGTCGAGTCCGAACCGGCCCTCCGGGTCGGAGAGATGGGAGGCCCAGGGCTCCGACTTCAGGAACATGCCGGAGGGCATGGCGTGCCAGGACTCCATCGGGCGGCCGAAGGTCCGCAGGCGCAGACCGTGGGCCGCCGCGTGGGCGGCCACGGAGAGGCCGTAGGGTCCGGCCCCGACGACCACCAGGTCGTGGATCGACGTCGACATCGTGCCTTCCGCGTTCATCGTCGGGTCAGTTGATCGGTGGAGGTACGGGCCGGGGGCGCCGCGCCGGTGAGGGCCGCGCCCGACCGGCGGGCCCCTAGCGCCCGGCGCAGGGCCCTCCAGGCCTTGCGGAGCAGGTGCGCGAGCCAGGCGCGGCCCATCGCGAGCGCGGGCAGCGGATCGTCGGCGGCGAACCAGGCGTACTCGGTCCGCCGGCTGCCGTCCGGCTCGGGCGCGTACCGGCGGCGCGGGGAGGCGAGCAGCGACAGCGCCGCGTAGTTCTCCACCACGAACCGGCGGCCGTACGCGGGGGAGACCGGCGGCACGGGACGGCCGGTGAGGTCCAGGTGCAGCGCCCGGACCACGTCGAGCCCCTCCGGGTCCGTGAAGAGCCGGAACTGCGCCCCGGCCCGGGGGTTGAAGTCGAGCAGGTGGTACGCGCCGGTCGCCCTGTTCAGCCGGAAGTCCAGGTCGCACACCCCCCGGTATCCGAGCGCGGCGAGCAGCTCCCGCGCCGTCCGTTCTACGGTCGGGTTCACCGTCCAGCGGCCGGAGGCGGTGAGCCCGGCCCCGTCGGGCCAGGACCGCTCCTTGCGCCCGGTCGCCCCGGTGGCGCAGCGGCCCGCGGAGTCCACGTACCCGTGGAAGAACCAGTCGAGGTCCCGGCCGTCGGGGAGCATCTCCTGGAGCAGCAGCCGGCTGCCCGCCTCCGGGGTGCGCGCGTACAGCTCCCGCACCTCGGCCAGGGAGCCGACGATCGTGGTGCTCCGCAGCCCGCCGCCGGCCGGGAGCAGCCAGGGACGGCTCCACTTGGCGACCACCGGCAGCCCGAGCGACCAGGCCATGGCGGCGGCCTCGTCGGCACCCTCGGGGAGTTCGGTACGGGGGTGGGGCAGGCCCAGGTCCGCGCAGGTCTCGGCGAGCGCCGCCTTGTCCGCGACCCTCAGCAGCTGCTCCTCGGTCTGCTCGGGGAGCAGGAAGCGCGGGGCGAGTCCGGAGCGCCGACGGGCGGCCAGGGCCAGGGCGCTGACGTCGTCCAGCGGCACGGCCAGGACGGGATGTGACGGGCTGTCGGTGATCTCGTCCCCGACGCGGCCCAGCAGGGCGCACAGCTCGGCGGAGGAGGACGACCCGGGGCGGGCGCGGGCCGAGCGGACGTAGCGGGAGCGGGCGACCGGACTGGTGCTCGATTCGATGACGGCGTGGACCGGAATTCCGGCCCTTCCCAGCGAGCGCGCGGCGCCGAGAGTGCCGTGATGGAAGGGGTTCCGGTCGAGCCGCACGAGGACGGTGGGGACGCTGGTGTCGAAATGCTGACGGCTCAGCACGGCAGGCCCTTCATCTCGGTGCCCCAACTGGGCGATGAAATCCACTAATGGACTACGGATCAGAGGGGAGCCGAGTCACGGTCGGCTCATTAGGAATACTTTCGGAACATCTGATTGACGGACCATCAAAGGGCGCGCGGCGCCAAGGAGCGGCCATGGGAACTGCACACCGGAGAACGTCGAGAAAATGGCTGGGGGTGTTCACCGCCGGTCTCCTCGCCTCGGGCTCGGTCGCGCTCTCGTCCCCCGCGCACGCCACCGAATCCGTAACGACGAAAGACCCCACACCGACTCCGGCCACCGCCATGGGAGCGTTCCTCGATTCGGGCGCGCTCGGGGTCGCCCGCATCGGGCAGCTCGAACGCTGGCTCGGCGGCCATGAACTCCGCGTCGGCCACACCTACCTCCCGGGCGACCTCTGGAAGAACATCGAAAGCCCCCCGGGGTTCCTCGACGCCTGGGCCGACTGGCGCAACGGGCGGTCCGACCGGCTCTTCGTCCTCAACGTGCCCATGCTGGAGCGCAACGAGGCCCGCGTCCCCGACCACGAGGTCCGCCGCCAGCTCCAGCTCGGCGCCGCCGGGTACTTCGACCACCACTTCAGGACCCTCGCCGAACGCCTCGTCGAACTGAACGCCAAGGACACCGTCATCGTCCTCGGCTGGGAGATGAACGGCACCACCTACACCCACCGGTGCGCTCCCGATCCCACCGCGTGGAAGAAGTACTGGAACCGGATCGTCACCGCGATGCGCTCCGTGCCCGGCCAGAAGTTCCGATTCGACTTCAACCCGAGCCGCGGCCGCGACGCGATTCCCTGGACCGAGTGCTACCCGGGCGACGACGTCGTCGACATCATCGGCATGGATTCGTACGACCAGCCGCCGGGGAGCAGTTTCGACCAGCACGTCAGCGAGCCGTACGGGCTCCAGAAGCAGGTCGACTTCGCCGCCGAGCACGGAAAGCAGATCTCCTACCCCGAATGGGGGCTCTTCCGGAACGGCGACAACCCGGAATACATGCGGCGCATGCTGGACTGGATGAAGCAGCACAAACCGCTCTACCACACGATCACCGACTACTGCCCGCACGGCGTCTGGCAGTGCGACGACAATCCGCGGTCGTCGCTGGTGTTCCGGCAGATGCTGTACGGGACGGAACCGGAAGTCCCGACGGAGCCGACGGAGCCCACCGAGCCCACCGAGCCGACGGAGCCCACCGAGCCGACGGACCCGGTGGACCCCACGGACCCGACCGACCCGACGGATCCGACGATCCCTGAGCCGAAGCCTGAGCCGAAGCCGGAACCGAAGCCTGAGCCGAAGCCGGAGCCCAAGCCGGAACCGAAGCCTGAGCCGAAGCCCGAGCCGAAGCCTGAGCCCAAGCCTGAGCCGAAGCCTGAGCCGAAGCCTGAGCCGAAGCCTGAGCCGAAGCCGGAACCGAAGCCTGAGCCGAAGCCGGAACCGAAGCCTGAGCCGAAGCCTGAGCCCAAGCCGGAACCGAAGCCGGAACCGAAGCCCGAGCCCAAGCCGGAACCGAAGCCCGAGCCCACGCCGGAACCGAAGCCCGAGCCCAAGCCGGAACCGAAGCCCGAGCCCAAGCCGGAACCGAAGCCCGAGCCCAAGCCCGACTGCTGGACCGTCGAGCTCGGTTCGTGGGTGGAGAGCTGGATCGGTGGGCCCGTCTGCGTCCCGAAGGACAACTGGAAGGACGAGGTCGACCTCGACTGGAAGGACGCCCTGAAGGAGTACTGGCCCTTCTGACCCGCCCCACGGCGGCGGAGCTCATCCGGCTCCGCCGCCACGGCCCAGCACCCGCCGCACCCAGGCCCGCTCCCGCGCCTGCCCTGCCGCCCAGCGGCGTGCGTCGGCGGCGCCCGCGCGCAGCCAGAGGAGCGGGGCCGTACCGCGTCCGGTGAGGAGCAGCCGACGGTTGCGGACAGGCTCGGGCCGCCAGTGCTGCTTGTACGACTCGCTGCCCCGCAGCATGCTCAGCGTGGCCCGCCCGCCCGCGCTGGTCTCGCGCGCCCCGTGGCGTAGCAGCATCGTGGCCACGTCGACCTTGCGGGCGCGCAGCGCCGGATCGGCGCCGTACAGATAGCCGCCCGCGAGCCGGGGTGACATCAGGGTCAGGTCGGCGGCGACCACGTCCCCGGCGAGCCGGAACTCGGTGACCATCGCGTCGCCGCGCTCGACCATGGGCCGCACGGCCCGGGTGAGGTGCTGGGCGAACCGCTCGCTGGTGTGCTCGGCGGTCACGCCCCGCCCCTGCCACTGCAGCTGGTGGAGCCTCAGGAGCCGGTCGAGCGCGGCCGGGACCTCCTCGCCGGTCACCACGTGCGCGTCGATGCCGAGCGCGTCCAGCTTGCGCAGCTTGGCGCGGACCCGCTGGGCCTTCCCGGACGGGATCCGTTCGAGGAGCCCCTCCATGGGGACGGCGGGCAGCTCGAGGCAGAGCGAGTCGGGCAGCCGCCGGCGCGGGCCGCGCCACTGCGCGAAGACCCGTTCGCAGGCCGCGCCGGGCCGGACCTCCCGCAGGTCGACGACCGCGCCCCGGGCGGCCCGGGCGAGGGCCCCGGCCAGGGCGGGCGCCGCCTCGGGGCAGCCGTCGTCGAGCAGGACGTCCGTGAAGTCGGTGATGGTGCCGCCGAGCTGGGTGAGGACGGGCAGCGGTCCGTGCGCCCGCATCAGGGGCGCGGCGGCGACGAGTTCGCCGTCCTCGCGCCGTACGAGCACCACCCGCAGCGCACCGGGCCGCCCGTAGGAGAGCCACCAGGAGTGCAGCCAGGAGTGGGACTGGAAGGGGGTGGCGGAGGAGCAGCGCCCGTACAGCGCCGTCCACTCGGCCGAGAGCCGCCCGAACCCCTCCTCGTCACGGCAGACCTCGGTCCGCAGGGCTCTCGGGCTCACACCGCCTCCGGCTGGTGCGTGCCGGCCGCCGGGGCGGGCACCGCGGCCCCCTGCCGGGAGTGCCGGGCCCCGTCGCGCGAGGCGGAGCGCTTCGGGCGGACCAGGAGGACCAGGCCGCCGAGGAGACCGCCCGCGCAGCCGCCGACGAGGGCGGAGAGCGCCGCCGAGGGGGAGACGGGGGCGACGGGCTTGGTCGCGCGGGAGAACTGGACGACCTTCACCCCGGTGCTCCCGGCGACGTGCGTGCTGTTCAGGACGAGCGAGCGGGCCACCCCGTCGGCCATCGAGACCGCCTGGGCGGGCTTCGCCGACCGGGCGGTGATCGAGATCATCGGCGCGTCCGGCGAGGTCGCGGCCTGCACGTTCCTCCGCAGGGTGTCGGCGGTGACCCCCGCCCACACCTGGGCGTCGCCGGTCACCGCGATGTCCGTGGCGACCCGCCCGTACGCCTGGGCGAAGCCGAGCGCCGCCGCCGGGTCGGACTTCTCGGCCGGTACGACGATGACGTAGCTCGTCGCCGCGTACTCCGGGGTCTTCAGGGCGCCGTAGCCGCCGCCGAGGACCGCCCCGGCGAGGACCGCCGCCGGGAGGACCGCCCAGCGGCCGGGGGCGCGCAGACCTGCGGGGAGGAAGGCACGGGGTGGGGTGGTGTTCATGGTGCTGGCTCTCTCACTTCGCGGGGGAGGGGGTGCCGTGGACGGCCTGGTCGTAGAGGGACATCAACTGCCGTGCGCTGTGCGCGATGTCGTAGCGGCGGGCGGCCGCCGGCAGCGGGAGCCGGGCGAGCCGGGCGTCCCGGATGCCGCGCAGCGCGGAGATCAGCTCGGGCACGGACTCGCCGATCCGGCGTGCGCCGGGTGCCGCGTCCGGGGGCAGGTCGTCGATCGCCGGGCAGGCCACGTACAGCACGGGGAGGCCCGCGGCGAGCGCCTCGACGACGGCGAGCCCGAAGGTCTCGTCGGGGGACGTGGACACGAAGGCGTCCATGGCGGCCAGGAGTTCGGGCAGCGTGGGCCCGTGCGGCCCGTGCGTCGGCGGGTCCTCGCAGGCCCCGAAGAGCATGATCCGGCCGCCGGCCCCGCACTCCCGGGCGACCCGCAGCAGCTCCGCGCGGTGCTCGCCCTCGCCGACGAGGAGCAGCCGGGCCTCCGGCACCGAGGCCACCGCCCGGACCAGCCGGTCGAACCGCTTCCCCGGCGTGAGCCGCCCGACCCCGCCGACGACGTACGCGTCCTCGGGGATGCCGAGCACCCCCCGGGTGAGGCGGCGGGCCCGCGCGTCGAAGGCGAACCGTCCGGTCTCGATGCCGTTCGGCACCACCCGGATGCGCTCCGGCGACACCCCCCAGTCCGCCAGCCGGCGGGCGACGCTGGGCGAGACGGCGACCGTGGAGGTGCCGAGCCGCTCGGACGCCAGGTACAGGGCGCGGGTGCCCGCGGACAGCGGCCGGCCCTCGATCTGGGTCTCGCCGAGGGAGTGCTCGGTGGCGATGACCCGGCGGACCCCGGCGAGCCGGGCCGCCGTCCTGCCGTAGACGCACGCCCGGTAGAGGTGCGTGTGGACGAGGTCGTAGCGGCCCTGCCGGACGATCCGGGCCAGCCGCGGCAGCGCGCCGAGGTCCCGGTTCCCGGTCATGCCGAGGTGCGTGACGGGCGTGCCGTCCGCCTCGATGCCCGCGGCCACCGCGCCCGGGTTGGTCAGCGTGACGACCCCGCCGTTCACCGGAAGATGGCGCAGCAGCAGCCGCAGCTGCTGCTCGGCGCCGCCGATGCCGAGGCCGGTGATGACGTGCAGGACCCTCACGACGCACCGACCGGGGCCGGGCCGTGCGGGGCGGGGAACAGGTCGGCGGGGTGGCGGCGGCGCAGCGGGTGCAGGACGCGCTTGGCGTGGAGCCGCACCGGGGTGTCGTTCTCGCCGATGTGGACGCGGGGCAGGGCGTACGTGCCGGTGTGCGGGCCCGGGTCGATCGCGCAGGCGTAGCGGTAGCCCGCCTTGCGGACGGCGCGCACGGCACGCGGGTCGACCTGCCCGTACGGGTAGCAGAAGCCGTCCACGGTCCGGCCGGTCATGTCCTCCAGGAGCTCGCGGCTGCGCCGGGTCTCGACGGCGAGCGTCGCGTCGTCGGCCTCGGTCAGCGGGACGTGCCGCATGCCGTGCGAGCCGATCTCCATGCCGGCCTCGGCGATCCGCCGGATGCCGTCCTCGTCGAGCAGCCGCTTCCGGGGCCCGTCCGTGTCCCAGTCGTTCACACCGCCGAGGCGGCCCGGGAGGACGTACACGGTCGCGGTGAAGCCGTGCCGGCGCAGCAGCGGCAGCGCCGAGTCGAGGAAGTCCGCGTATCCGTCGTCGAAGGTCAGGCCCACGAGTCCGCGGGCGCGTCCCTCGGCGGTGGCGTCGAGCAGTTCGCGCACCGAGACGCCGCGCAGCCCGCGGTCGCCGAGCCAGTGCAGCTGCCGGGCGAAGCGCACCGGGGAGACGGTCACCCGGTACGGATCGTCAGCGGTGTCCGTGATCGAGTGGTACATCGCCACCCACGGGGGAGGCTTCCACAGGGACGGCTTCGGCAGCAGGCGGCGCAGCGCGGTGGCGGCGGGCATGGGGGGTCCTCCGGAAGGCGGAGCGGGGCAGGGGCGGGATGTCGGGCGCCTTGGCGGCGCAGGCGATGAAGAGCAGGAAGACGCCGCCGACGACCAGGCCCGCGGCGGCGACGGCGAGGGCGGCCGAGTCGATCGCCAGCTGACAGAGCCAGCCGGCGCCGGTGGCCCAGGCGCCGGCGGTGGCGAGCCGGAGCAGTCCCTCGCCGAGCCGGTCGACCCGGACGGGGACGGCCTGGCGGTGCGCGCCGCGCAGCAGCAGGACGGCGCTGAGGGTGATGCCGAGGGCGTTGGCGCCGGCGATGCCGACCGCGCCCCAGTAGTGGGCGGCGGGGACTCCGGCGGCCGCGGTGGTGAGGAGACCGGTGGCCATGGCGGCGGCCGGGTACCAGAGCGGGCGGGCGGCGGAGAAGTAGCAGCGGACGAGGGCGCCGACCGTCGTCTGGCCGAGCAGGCCGAGCGCGTACACCCGCATGACGGCGGCGGTGGCGGTGGTGTCGGCGCTCGTGAACTCGCCGCGCTCGAAGAGGAGCTCGACGATGCGGGGGGCGGCGGCGATCACCGTGGACGAGCCGACGAGCACGACGACGGCGGCGAGCAGCAGATCCCGCTCGACCCGGCGGCGGGCCGCCTCGGGATCGCCCGCGGCGAGCGCGCGGGCCACCACCGGGAAGCTGACCGTGCACAGCATCAGGGAGAGGATCATCGGCATCTGCGCGACCTTCTGCGCGTAGTTCAGATGCGAGATGGCGCCGGCGGGCAGCGGGGAGGCGAGGAACCGCTCGATCAGGGTCTGGGACTGGCGGCACAGCGAGAACGCGACGACGGGCGCGATCAGTCCGAGCGCCAGGATCCGTCCCTCGCCGGTGGAGACGGAGGCGGGCGCGGGCGCCGCGGGCTCCGTCCGCCGGGGGTCCCGCAGCGCGCACAGGAGCGTGGGCGCCTGGACGAGGACCATGAGGACCCCGCCGACGGCGACCCCGGCGGCGGCCGACCGCACCCCCCACGGTTCGCGCAGCACCAGGATCGTGCCGATGATCCCCACGTTGTACGCGACGTAGATCGCCGCCGGAGGCAGGAACCGGCCGTGCGCGCGCAGCGCCGCCGAGCAGTAGCCCACCAGCGCGAACGTCAGCACACAGGTCCCGGTGAGCCGGGTGCAGTCGACGGCGAGGGCCGGGTCGGGCAGACCCGGCGCGAGCGCGGCCACCAGCAGCGGCGCGGCGACGATCAGGGCGACGGCGGCGAGCCCTAGGGCGAGGACGATCCGGGGCAGCGTCCCGCGCACCAGGGCGCGCACCGGATCCTCGGACACGGCGGCCGGGCGGCGGGCCAGGGCGCGGGAGAAGGCGGGCACCATGATCAGCGCCATCGCGTCCTCGATGAGCAGCGTCGAGGCGAACTCCGGCACCGTCCACGCCACCAGGAACGCGTCGGTCCCCGCCCCGGCCCCGAAGTACCCGGCCATGATCTGGTCCCGCACCAGCCCGAGGACCGCGCCCGCCGCGGTGAGCCCGGCGGTCACGGCAGCCGCCCGCGCCAGGAACCCGCCCCCGACGCCCCCGCCCCCGGCCACGCGCGCGTGCGCCCGCCGTCCCGCGCGCGCGGCGGCCGGGGCCCCGGATCCCGCACGCGAGGCGGCCGGGACCCCGGCGGGCCGGCGTGCCACCCATCGGGCCCCGGCGACGAGCCGCGGGTCCCGGGGGGAGCCCACGGCCACGGCGGGACGCACGACGGCCCCCGGGGGCCACGGGGAGTCCGTGGGCCCCGGAGGCGAGGCCGGCCAGGGGTCCGTCAGCGGGGTGCCGCACGGCGGCCGGGACGCGGGGCGCGGCCCCTCGGCCCGGGCCGCGTCCGTGGGCTCCGGTTCCCCGGCCCACGGGTCACGCACGCCTCACCTCCGCCAGCGACCACCAGGCCGCCAGACCGAACACGACGGACATCAGCACCGTCGAGGGGCCGCCGATGTCCGCGTAGAAGAAGTCGATGAGCTGCCAGACCAGCAGGCCCGTCGCGACCAGCGCGCAGTCCGCGCCGAGCCGCTGCCGCCGCAGCGCGCCGACGAGCAGCGCCACCCAGCTGCCCGCCAGGGCGAGCAGCCCCACCAGGCCCTGCTCGCTCAGGACGAGCAGGTACATGTTGTGCGGGGAGAGCAGCGGCTGACGCGCGAACGCGGCGCCCGCGCCGGCCGTGTCGCTGCCGGAGGACAGCGCCAGCGAGGCGTTCGAGTCGCGGTACTGGGGGAAGCCCTTGAGGCCGACGCCGGTGACGGGCTCCGCGCGCCACATCCGCCCGGCCGCCGCCCACATCGTGTACCGGTCCGTCACCGACTGGTCCGGCGCGGCCGCCACCTGCGTGATGCTCGTGACGCGCTCCTCCACCATCTCCGAACCGATCCCGAGGCCGCCGACGAGGACCACCCCGAGCGCGCCCGCCGCGAGCGCCACCCGCGCCGCCCGCCGCACCCCGCCGAACAGCAGCTGGATCGCGCAGGCGAGCACGGTCGCGATCCACGCGCCCCGGCTGAACGACAGGACCAGCGGCAGGAAGAGCAGCCCCGCGCAGACCGTGGCGGCCGTACGGACCCGCCCGGGACCGCTGCCGAGCGCGATCCCGGTGGCGACGACCAGGCCGTACGCGACGACCGTCGCCATGCCCATCACATCGGTCGCCCCGAAGGTGCCGACGGCCCGGATGTCCTCGCCCTGGTACGAGGCGCCCGTGCCGGTCAGGAACTGGGCGACGCCCACCGCGCCCTGGAGCAGCGCGAAGGCGACCAGGCCCCACGCGACCACGGCGAAGTCCCGCCGGTCACGGATCGTCAGGAGCACGGCCGCCGGCACCAGGACGAAGACCTGGAGGTAGCGGGCGACGCCCGGCAGGCTCGCCGCCGGGTCGTGCGAGGCGATCGCGGCCAGACAGATTCCGAGCACCGGCAGACCGAGGACGACGGCCGCCGCCCGGGTCAGCGGCCGGGCCCCGCCGCGCAGCACCCGCACCAGACAGATGAGGACCAGCAGCCCGGAGGCCGCGTCCGCGACCGTGCCCGTGCCGCCGGTGCCGCCCTGCGCTCCGCCGCCGCCCGGGACCAGCAGCAGCGCGATCACGGCGAGGACCGGGGACAGCGCCCCGGCCCGACGCGCCCAGTCCCGCACCCCGGCACCGGCGTCCGGCACCGTCACGGTCACGGCCGTGGCCATCCTCAGCTCCCCGTGGGTCGGACGAGTCCGGCCGCCGTGCGCAGCAGGATGCACACGTCCTGCCACAGCGACCAGTGGTCGATGTAGTGGTTGTCGAAGCGGCAGCGGTCCTCGATCGAGGTGTCGCCGCGCAGCCCGTGCACCTGGGCGAGCCCGGTGAGCCCCACCGGCATCCGGTGCCGGGCCGCGTATCCCGTGTGGAGCTTGCTGAACTGGGCGACGAAGTACGGGCGTTCGGGCCGGGGCCCGACCAGGCTCATGTCGCCGCGCAGCACGTTCCACAGCTGCGGCAGCTCGTCCAGCGAGGTCTTCCGCAGGAAGCTCCCGGCCGCGCTCATGCGGCGGTCGCCCGCCACGTTCCAGCGGGTCGCCGACTCGGTGTCGTCGGTCGGGCGCAGGGTACGGAACTTGAGCAGCGTGAAGTGCCGCCCGTGCTGGCCCACCCGCTCCTGCCGGAAGAGCACCCCGGGACCGTCCGAGAGCCGCACGGCCAGCGCGCACAGCAGCAGCACCGGCAGCGCGACCGCGAGCGCGGGCACGGCGAGCACGAGGTCGAGGGCCCGCTTCGCGGCCCGCCCGCGCCGCTCGCCCAGCGGGACGAACGGCTGCCAGGCGTATCCCCACATGTGCGCGCCCATCGGCCCGTCCTGCTGCCGGCCGCCGACCCGCCAGGTGGCGCAGCCGTACTGCTGGAACAGCGACACCAGGCCCGGGTCGTCGTCGAGGAACACGGCGTCGAGCACGGTGTTCTGGATGACCGCCCGGTGGATCTCCTCGGTGGTCGTGAGCACCGGGAGTCCGGGCTCCCCGCCCGCCCGGGACGCGCCGCCCTGTTCGGGGACGCCGACGATCCCCACCGGCCGCACCCCGTACTCGGGATGCTGGGCCGCCGCCGCGGCGAACCGGCGCGCGGCCCCCGTCCCGCCGACGACGAGCGCCGAGCGCGGGCGCTCCCGCGCGATCCGGCGGCGCCGCGCGAGCAGCACCGCCCGGACCAGACAGACCAGGGCGACGTGCGTGCCGTAGGCGGCGCAGAGCCGCAGCGGCCCGATCGCCAGTGCGGGGGAGTACGCGGCGACCGCGGCCGCCGCCAGGCACCAGGCGAACCCGGCGCGGGAACCGAGCGCGGGCAGCTCGTCGAGGGCCCGGGCGTGCGCCGCCGGCCGGTAGAGCCCCGCGTGCCCGTCGAGGACGAGGACCACCGCCAGGACGGGCAGCACGAGCCGGAGGTCCTGGTGCGCCGCGCTCAGCACCGACGCGGCGGCGAGGACCGCCAGGGCGTCGACCGCCACGAGCGCCGGCGCGCCGGACCGTGGCCGCGCGCGGCGGTGGCGCGGCAGCGCCAGCCGTCCGGGCGTGCCCCGGCGCGGTGCGAGGGAGACGAGGCCGAAGGCCTGGCCCGCCGTGGGCCAGGGGCCCGGTGATGAGGGAACGCTGGTACTTTCCGTGGTCACTGCGCAATCGGCTCTCTGTGCTCGGCCCCCCGCACACCGGTCAGCTCGCGGTAGACGTCCGCGACGGCCGCGCCGGTGCGCCGGACATCGAATGTGCTGAAGACGTGCTCGTGGGCCTCGCGGCCCAGGCGGTGCCGCAGCTCCGGCCTGCCGAGGAGGCGGCCCAGAGCGGCGGCGAGCGCGGCCGGGTCCTCGGAGGGGACCAGGCACAGGGGTTCATGGGCGGGCGGCAGGCTCTCGCGGGCCCCGTCGACGTCGCTGACGACGACCGGCCGGCCGGCGGCCATGGCCTCCAGGGGCGCGAGCGCCATGCCCTCCCAGCGGGACGGCAGGACGACCACGTCGGCGGCCCGGTACCAGGGCACGGTGTCCTCGACGGCCCCGGTGAACCGCACCGACGGGCCGGCGGCGGACCGCAGGGCCTCCTCGTCCGGGCCGTCGCCGACCAGGACGAGCCGGGCCGCGGGAACCTCCGCGAGGACGGCGGGCCAGGCGGCGAGCAGGACGTCCTGCCCCTTCTGGCGGCAGAGCCGGCCCACGCAGACGACGGTGGGCGCGGGGTTGCCGGGCGGCCCGTCGCTCGCGAACCGTGCCGTGTCCACGCCGTTGTGGACGACCGACCAGTCCGCCGCGACCCCGGCGGCCTCGCCGGTACGCCGCTCGGCCTCGCTCACGCACAGGATCCGGTCCGCCCAGCGGGCGCCGAACCGCTCCCAGCGGCGGGCCAGCGCGGCGGTCCTCCCCTCGACGGCCTCGAAGGACCAGGCGTGCGGCTGGTACACCGTCGGGATCCGGCCCCGCACGGCGAGCCGGGCGCACAGACCGGCCTTGGCGCTGTGCGCGTGGACGAGCGAGGGCCGCAGCGCACGGACGATCCGCGCCAGGTCCCGGGTCTCGCGGAGGACGGCGGGGCCGGGGTCACGGCCGGCCCGCCAGTCACGCGTCCCGGCGCCCTCGGCGCGGACGGCGGCGGAGAGCCCGGTGCCGGGCGGGCAGGCGACCACGACCCGCAGGCCGGCGGCCCGCTGGGCGCGGACCAGGTCGGCGACGACGCGGGCGACCCCGCCGTCGCCGGGCTGGACCACGTGCAGGACGGTGACGGACCCGGGGTCCGTATCGAGTGGTGACAGCACGTCAGCGCCGGACGTCGGCCTGGAGGTACACCGCGCCGAGCCAGACGGTGTCCTTCCGGCTGCCGACCCGGACGCGCACCCGGTCGCCCCCCGCGCGCAGGGCGTCCCGGAGGTCGAACACGTCGGAGTCGTATCCGAGGGTGTTCGTACCATCGGGACGGCGTACGGTCACACCGGCGCCGAATTCGGTGATGCTGGAGTTCAGCACGTCGTCCGCGGAATTGGCGGAATCGGAGAGACGGGTGCTCCGCGAACGGCTCGTTTCCACGGTCAGGTAATCCCCGGACGTGCCGCGGTCGCCGTCATAGGCGATCAGCCCGAGACGGCCGGAGACGCCCTTGGGAAAACGGTTTCCGTCGACCGGGACGCGCAGCTCGCCGGCACGGGGACCGACCGTTTCGAAACCGTCCCAGACGCTGATCCTGCGCAGCGGTTCCGAGGCCTTCTCGTACGCGGCGACGAGCGTCCAGCCGCCCCATCCGCCCACCGCGGAACGCCCCATGGCCACATTGACCTGGGCGACGGTCCACAGGCCGGGCCTCGACCGGCGGACCAGCTCGGTGACGTCGGCGGAGGCCTGGAAGGCGTCGGCGCCGTCGGCCGTGCGGTGGCCGATCACGGAGTCGGCGAGCAGCGCCTTGTACGCTCCGCCCGGCTCGGCGATCAGGACGCGCCCGTTGTCCTTCGGCGGCTTCTGCTCGCCCACCCGCAGGTTCCCGCCCCAGTAGAGACGGGCCCAGGTGACCCGGGAGCCCTTCGGCACCGCCAGCTCGGCGCGGCTGGAGTTGTACGTGTTCGGGTCGCTGTCCACGTCGACGTACGCGATCGAGGCGCCGTCGTTGACCGCCTCGGTTCCCTTCGCGCCCTTCGCCGAGGTGTTGGCGGCGCGCACGATCCCCCCGTGCTGCACGGCCTGGTGGCGCGCCGCGAAGGGGACTCGGGTCGCCTCCCGGGGCCGGGGCGCGGCTGCGGAGGCGCCGGGCAGCGCGGCGGACAGGGCCGCACACGACAAGGCGCACAACACGCTGCGGCGCACGGCAAGAAGCGCTGAATTCCGCATACAGGTTCTCCGCTTTGATGAGAGAAGGGAGGGAAGACCCGAGTAGGCCGGGGGAGAAGAAGGTGTCGTCCGCACGAAATGGGTGAACGCGCGGCGGGCCCGGAAGCAACGTTCGGGAACGTTATAACCCCGATGCGGGGCGATAGTAAGCATTAGATGCCCGGAAACGCTAACTCCCGTATCCGGGGGCCCGGTTCCTCGTTGAGCGTGTTGCGCCATTCCACGCCCAGTCCCTCCAATGGCCCTCCTATGGCCCAAAGATCGGTTGAACGTCACCCGTTCGGGAGAGCAACCGATGAAAACCCGGGGCGTTGTTGAGGGAGCCGGGCCGAACAGTCCGCGCAGTCCGAGTTGGATGAATTCGATCGAGGAGCACCTCCCCATGTCCCGTATCGCCAAGGCCGTTGTCCTCACCGTGGGTGCCGCCGCCACCGTCGCCGGGGCCGCCGGTGTCGCCGCTGCCGACGCCGGTGCCGAGGCCGCGGCCGTGAAGTCCCCCGGTGTCATCTCCGGCAACGTCGTCCAGGTCCCGGTGCACATCCCGGTCAACCTCTGCGGCAACACCGTGAGCGTCATCGGCGCGCTGAACCCGGCCTTCGGCAACACCTGCGTCAACGCCTGATCACGCACGTCCGATCGGTCCTTCCGAAGCCGGTGCGCCCACCCCACGGGGTGGGCGCACCGGCTTTTCCCTTGCCGCCACTGGTTCGTTACTCGTTCGGCCGCACCCGGGTGCGCCGTCCGGTGCAACGGCGTACGCCCCTCGGAGGGGCAGGTCGCGGCACGGGATTCACCCGAACGGAGGCCGTGGCGCTCCGTAGTTCTGCGGTTGCGGAGGGCTATACCCGCAGGCACCGTGAGAGGGCAGTTGTCCGACGCATAAGGAAAAGGAACACATATGCGTCCCCTGGTCACACGCCGTCTCACCGTCCTGGCGATATCCGCCGCCCTCACCCTCGGCACGGCGGCTCCCGCCCTCGCCGGCGAACTCCATCCGTCCACCGCGGCCGACCGCGCCGCCTCCGCGCCCGCGGACGGGGTGGACGACGCCCTCGCGAGCGTCCAGCAGGCGGTCGCCGCCCTGCTCGCCTCCGTCACCTCCGGCGTCGTACCGCAGGTCACCTCCACGCTGACCTCACTGGTCGGCGGTCTCCTCTCCACCGTGCTCGGCGGACTCCCCGCGCTCCCGGCCCTCCCGGCCGCCGTGCCCGCACTCCCCGCCGACCTCCCGGCCGCCGTGCCCGACCTTCCGGCTGCCGTGCCCGGCCTCCCGGCTGCCGTGCCGGACCTTCCGGTCGCCGTGCCCGGCCTCCCCGTCGCCGCGCCGGACCTGCCGGTGACGCCGCCCGTCCGGTAGTGGCCCGCGCTCCCGCACCGGCCCGGCGTCCCCCGGGCCGGTGCGGGCGTGTGCGATCGGCAAATAGCACCGGCCCGCATCGATCGGGTGCAGTACCGAGAAATCCTTCCTCCCGGAGTTTCCGGGGCGCTCACTCCTCGTTACAGAAGCAGAACGATGTACAGGATTCGGCCAAGAGCCCTGTACAGAACGTGACTTGAAAGCACAGAGGAAGGATTCACTCCATGAAGCCCACCAAGGTCGCCGCGGTCGTCGCCGGTTCTCTGATGGCCCTGGGTGCCGCCGCGCCCGCCATGGCCTCCGAGGCGATGACCCCCACCAGCCTGAACGGTGGACTCGAAGCGATCGCCGCCAACGGGCTGAAGAGCGACATGCTGAGCAGCACCACGGACGGCTCCCCGGTCCAGACCGTCACGAAGGCGGCCGACCAGCTCAACACCGCCACCAAGGGCGCCCCGCTGCTCGGCGGCCTCCCGGTCCCCGGCGGCCTCGGCGGCTGACACCGCCTCAGTAGACCTTTCCTCACGGGCACTTACGGCGGCCCCGCGCGCCGCTGTTCCTCACGGTCGGCTGATCGAATGATTTTCTGATCAGCTGCCGTGTGGCCCCGGTGAAACGCCGGGCGCCGACCCATACCCTCTGGCCGATCCCACGTGAACGTCGGTGCGGATCAGGCCGGTCGGAGCGAGGGGGGATCCTCGCCGGTCTCTCCCTTTCTCAGAGGAAGAGCGGTATGCGGTCCATCATCAGCAGGAAAGTACTCACCGCGGCGGCTGCGACCGGCATCCTGTCGCTGAGCGGCGGTCTCGCCCTGGCCGCCAACGCGCACCCCGGTGCCGGCGACGGACCCGGTTCCGGCGCGGCCGGCCATGTCCGGGCCCCCCTGCCCCCGGACGTCTGCGACAAGACCATGGAGCTCGGCGGTGCCGTCGCGGACGCCGTCGGCGACCTCTGCGGGCCCGCGGAGGAATCCGGCGGCTACGGCGAGGAGCCGGGCGGGCCGACCCATCCCCCGACGCCCCACCCGACGCACACCGCGCCGCACCCCACGCACACCGCGCCCCATCCCACGCACCCCACGACACACCCGCCCCATTCGACGCCGCCTCCCCACACGACGCCGCCGCACACCACGCCGCCGCCTCACACGACGCCTCCCCACACCACGCCGCCGCCTCACACGACGCCGCCGCACACCACCCCGCCCCCGCACACCACGCCGCCGCACACCACCCCGCCCCCTCACACGACGCCTCCCCACACCACCCCGCCCCCGCACACCACCCCGCCTCACACGACGCCGCCGCACACCACGCCGCCCCCGCACACCACGCACCCCGGCCACCCCGGCGGGCCCGGGGACTGTGAGGAGAACGGCTACGGCGACGAGGGGTGCGAGGGGCCCTCGGGCTCGCCGTCGCAGCCCGGGCACCCGGGGCACCCCGGGCACCCGCAGCTTCCCGACACCGGTAGCGAGGCCGCCCTCATGGGCGCGGCCGCGATCAGCGCCGCCCTGATCGTCGGAGGCGCCGTCGTGTACCTCCGCGGCGGACGCGTCGCCCGCCGGCACTGATCCCCGCGTGCCGGAACCGCGTCAACACGGGCCCTCGCCTTCACCGGTGAGGGCCCCACGCGTTGCTGCACATGGGTTAGCCCCGCGACGTTTCGGCCGAGGGACTCGTTCTCCTCACATGACTCTGCGTTCTCACGCGGGCATGGGACTCCTCATGACCGCACTCGCCTCCGCCGCCCTGGCCTCCCCCGCCGCCGCCGTCGAGGCGCCGGTGATCGTCCCGCTCCAGGGCCTGGAGCCGGTCCTGCCGATGGACGCGCCGACCGTGGCGACCGGCGTTCCCGTTCCGATGCCCGGCGCGCCCACCGGCTTCCAGAAGGGCCTCGGCTCGCTCCCGGACGTGGCCCTGCCCAGCGTCCCGCTCACCGGCACCCTGCCGGAGACCGTCGTCGACGCGCCGCTGCCCCAGGTCCTCAAGGGCAGCGAGCCCGGCCGGGCGCTGTTCAGCAGCCCCCACTCGGAGATGGAGGCCGCCACCCCCGGTGCCGTCGTCGGCAACCCGGTGGAGGCCCCGCACGGCAACGGGCTGGCCGGACTGCCGGACCTCACGAAGCCTCAGGTCGGCCTCCTCACCCCGGTGCTGAGCGGCGCACTCGACCCCCAGCTGGGTCTGGCGCCGGAAGCGGACTGACGCGACCGGACCCCCGGCGTATTCCTCGCGCGTTCGTACGACCATTGACCGGGCGGGTGAAGACACGATTCTTCCCCGCCACCCCAAGGGCTCCCGGTCGTTGCAACAGAAGGCTTGTCGCATGGCCGCGGCCCGCGGGCCGAACACGTCCCGTCGTATCCGGCGGCGGACGGTGTTCGATTCGCGGGCCATTTCTTCGTTCTTCCTTCTTCCCGTTCAGCCCAAAGCCCGTGACCCCTCGCGGAGATCGGCGTTGAACGGGAGTGACGGCCGTGATTCCTGCGGTCGCTTTCCACGTCCAAGGAGTTCTTGATGTCTCGCATCGCGAAGGCTGCCGCTGTTCTCGCCGGCACGGGTGCCGTTGCCCTCAGCGGAGCCGGCCTGGCCGTCGCCGACTCGGGCGCCGAGGCCGTCGCCGCCCACTCGCCCGGTGTCGCCTCCGGCAACGTCGTCCAGGTCCCGGTCCACGTCCCGGTCAACCTCTGCGGCAACACCGTCAACGTCATCGGCCTGCTGAACCCGGCGTTCGGCAACACCTGCATCAACGCCGACGGCCACGGGCACGGCGACGGCGGCTACGGCGGCTGATCCCACCCCGCTCCCGCGGATGTCCCCCCGGCCGACGGCCGGGGGGACATCCGTGTGCGGGCTCAGGCGTACCGGTAGATCCGGCTGTGGTCGAACATCGACTGGGGCGTCACGCCCCAGGGCGCCATCGGCTCGTGCCGGGCCGCGACCTTGCGGTACTGCGCGTCGCCCAGCGGCGGCGGCTCCGCCGGCAGATAGGCGGCCCCGGGGTTGCGCTGCTGCCAGCGCGACCAGACCAGGTCGACGAAGGAGTGGTGCAGCCAGAACACCGGGTCGTTCACGGAGCCGCCGCCGAGCATCAGGCCGCCCACCCAGCGGTGCACCCGGTTGTGGATCCGGAACCTTTCGTTGCCCCGGCCCGGTGCCCAGCCCTCCAGGGCGTTGCGGAAGCCGGTGGCGCTCGTCGAGTTCCAGGGAGCCGCGTCGTACACCCGCTCGCGCGTCACGGCGTCGAGCTGCGCCGGGGTGGGGAGCGTGATCGGGTCACGGGGGCGGCCGAAGTCCCTGGTCAGGAAGCGGCCGTCGGTCATCGACTGGGTGATCGTCCACCGTCCGGTGGCGTGCGCGAAGGGGCCGGTCATCACCTGGAGGTCGGCCCTGCGGCCGTTGCCGCCCATGAAGTCCTCGCGCCAGATCGACGAGGCCGGGGAGTTGTCCCGGGTCCAGTCCCAGTACGGGACGGAGACCTTCGGGTCGATCCGGCGCAGGGCCGTCTCGAACTCCAGCAGGAACTTCCGGTGCCAGGGCAGGAAGCTCGGCGTCATGTGGGCGATGCGCAGCCGGCCCTCGCCGTCGGCCGTGTAGTGGTCGATGTGGGTCCGGACGAAGCGGTCGTAGGCGCCGGTGCGCTTCAGCTCCAGTACGGCGGCGACGAACGCACGGCGCTCGGCGGCGGTCAGATCGCGCTGGTTCTTACGCGTGTACACCACGCGGGCTCCCTCCCGTCGGGTCGGTGGGGACGCCGTGGGCCGCGGCGAGCGGGGAGAGCCGGGCCGTGCCCAGCTCGTCCACGGCCGCACGGGTGGCCTCCAGGGGCGTCGGACAGGACTCGTAGTGATCGATGGGGCTGACCCAGCCGCCGTCGGCGCAGCGCATCAGATGCAGCGGCCGGCCGTCGACGAGGGCCGTCGGTGCGCCGTCGGGGCCGGAGAAGCCGAGCAGCCGGCGGCCCCGGTACATCTCGTCGAAGGCGTGTGGATCGCTCGCACCCCCCGGTTCCGGTCGGTCCGTGCGGCTCGCGACACGGCCGAGCGCACCGCCGGTGAAGGCGGTGACGGCCAGGGCGAACAGGGACCGCAGTGCGACGCGGCGCGGGACGATCATCAGTGATCTCCTGGTGGTCGGCTTATGCCCTCAGGGCACAACGATGAAAACCCGTGTTCGTTGCGGCGGAAATGCCAGCGGCGTGAATGTCGGCCGTTCGAGTGAATTCGGCACGGGGAAAGGGTGGTTGGCGCACTAGCATCCGGTTCCATGACCACTTCCAACGTCGTTTCCTCGGCGCGCAGCGCCTCTCCGCTGGGAACTCTCACGGTGATCCCGTGGTCCAGCGAGCCCTCCGCCGACTCGGCGGGGACGCCCTTTCTGATGGCGTATTCGCTCGGCGACGGCCGCGACGGGCCGGAGGCCGGTCAGCAGGCGATGCGCGCGGCCCTGGACACGATGGGCCTCTCGGTCGGCGACCGCCTCTTCGACCTGGAGAAGGACGCGGGGATCAACGCCTCGCTGCTCGTCGAGGCCGGCTCCGCCGTGCTCACGCTGCCCTTCCTGAAGGTGCAGTGCCCGGTGCCGGACGAGTGGCAGGCGGCGGCGCGCGAGCAGGGCAAGGTCTACTTCATCTGCTCCGTCCGGCCCTGGTCCGAGGGCGTCCCCGGACAGCCCGTCGACGAGGCGCGGCTGCGGGCCTTCGTCTCGGACGAGGAGATGCTCGCCGACAGCGCCCACGTCCTGCTGCCGGTCCGCCGCATCCAGGGCTGAGCGGGAAGGGACCGCGTCATGGCGACGGCGAACGTACGGGGCGGGGTGCCGGGACAGCGGCAGGACGAGGTCGCGCGGGAGACCGGCGCGCCGGTCGGCGCGGGCCGCTCCCTCGCCTGGCTGCTGTTCGTCACCGGGGCGGCGGGCGTCCTCGCCGGCTGGGTGATCACGATCGACAAGTTCCTGCTCCTGGAGGACCCCGGCTTCCAGCCCGGGTGCAGCCTGAACCCGGTCGTGTCCTGCGGCAACATCATGAAGAGCGAGCAGGCGGCGGTGTTCGGCTTCCCGAACCCGATGCTCGGGCTCGTCACGTACGCCGTCGTCGCCGCCGTCGGTGCCGGGCTGCTCGCCGGGGCCCGCTACCGGGGCTGGTTCTGGCTCGGCCTGAACGCCGGGATGCTCTTCGGGGTCGGGTTCTGCACCTGGCTGATGTACCAGTCGCTGTACGAGATCAACTCGCTCTGTCTGTGGTGCTGCCTCGCCTGGGTCGCGACCATCGTCATGTTCTGGTACGTCACCGCGCACAACGTCCGGGAGCGGATCCTGCCCGCCCCGGCCGGGCTGCGGACCTTCCTCGGCGAGTTCACCTTCGCCCTGCCCGTCCTGCACATCGGGATCATCGGGATGCTGATCCTGACCCGCTGGTGGGACTTCTGGACGAGCTGACGTGGGCCACGATCCCTCCAGGCTCTCCCGGTTCACCTGGCCGCGGGCCGCACTGACCGTGCTGCTCGCGGCCGTCGCCGTGCTCGTCCTCGTGCCCGAACGGATCGCGCCCGGCGGCCGGCACACCGGGGAGCGGGCCGTGCCCGAGCCGCTGACAGGGGTGCCCTCGGGGTTCTTCACCGGCTCCGACGAGGCGGGCGTGCGGCGGATCGCGCAGGTGCAGGACTGGCTCGGCGGGGACTCCCTGACGGTCGGTCACACGTATCTGCCGGGCGACCGCTGGTCCAACATCGAGGGCCATCCGGCGCTGTTCGGGCCCTGGGCGCGCTGGAAGGCGGAGCGGCCGGGCCGTCTCTTCGTGCTGAACGTGCCGCTGCTCGACCGCAACGAGGCCGGGCTCCCGGACGCCGAGGTGCGGGCGGGGCTGCGGCGGGGCGCGGGCGGCGCGTACGACGGGCACTTCAGGACCCTGGGGGAAGGGCTCGTGGAGCACGGGCTCGGCGACGCGGTCCTGGTGCTCGGCTGGGAGATGAACGGCACCACGTACGGCCACCGCTGCGGCCCGGACCCGGCGGCCTGGAAGGCGTACTGGCGGCGGATCGTGGGGGTGCTGCGGGAGGTGCCGGGGCAGCGGTTCCGCTTCGACTTCACGCCGAGCCGCGGTCTCGACGCGATCGCGTGGCCGCTCTGCTATCCGGGCGACGACGTCGTCGACATCATCGGGATGGACGCCTACGACCAGCCCGCCGGGCTCTCCTTCGAGGAGCAGGTGGAGGAGGAGTACGGGCTCGCGCACCAGGTGCGGTTCGCGGCGGCGCACGGCAAGCCCGTGTCGTACCCCGAGTGGGGGCTGTTCCGGAACGGGGACAACCCGGCGTACGTGCGGGGGATGCTCGACTGGTTCGCGGCGCACCGGCCCGTCTACCAGACCGTCACCGACTACTGCCCGCACGGCGTGTGGGAGTGCGCCGACAATCCGGAGTCGGCGCGGCTCGTCAGGGGTGCGCTGGGGGCGGCGTCAGACCGTTCTTGAGGGTGTCGACCGTGCGGTTCAGGAGGGCGACGAGGTCGTCCGCGCGGCCGTGCTCCGCCCAGTGGACGGTCGCCTCGCGCAGGGCGCCGAGGACCGCCGCCGTGAAGACCCGTACCTCCAGGTCGTCCGCGTCCCGGCCGGTGCGGTCGGCGATCGCGCGGGCCAGGCGGCGGCCGGTCGCGGCGGTGGTCTCGCCGAGCCGGGCGCGCACGGCGGGGATCTCCACCATGAGCCGGGCGCGCAGCCAGGTCTCCGCGGGCTCCTCGGCGAGGGCGGTGCGGACCGCTTCGACGACGACCGCCCGCAGCGATTCGAGCGGTTCCTCGGCCGCGGGTCGGGCGCGCAGCCGGGCTTCGAGGAGGTCGTCGTTCTCGTCGGTGAGGAGGATGTCCTCCCGGACCGGGAAGTAGCGCACGACGGTGGAGGGGGAGACCTCGGCGGCCTCGGCGATGCGCTCGGTGGTGGTGGCGTCCCAGCCGTGCTCGGCGGCGAGCCGGTACGCGGCCTTCCGGATCGCCGCGCGGGTCTTCGCCTTCTTGCGGGCGCGCAGGCCGGGACGGTCGTCGTTCATGACTCCCATCGTCCCAGGTCAGGAGTGCTGGTACGCCACCAGGGAGATGCCGACGTAATGGACGATGAAGGCCGCGAGCGTCAGCGAGTGGAAGACCTCGTGGAAGCCGAACCAGCGCGGGGAGGGGTTCGGGCGCTTCATGCCGTAGATGACGCCGCCCGCGCTGTAGAGGAGTCCGCCGACGATCACGAGGACGAGGACGGCGATGCCGCCGGCGCGCATGAAGTCGGGCAGGAAGAAGACGGCGGCCCAGCCCATCGCGATGTAGCAGGGCGTGTACAGCCAGCGAGGGGCGCCGACCCAGAAGACGCGGAAGGCGATGCCGGCCGCGGCCGCGGCCCACACCGCCCACATGAGCGGCTTCGCGGTGGAGTCGGGGAGCAGCAGCAGGGTGAGCGGGGTGTAGGTGCCCGCGATGATCAGGAAGATGTTGGCGTGGTCGAGGCGCCGGAGCACGGCCTCGCCGCGCGGGCCCCAGTTGCCGCGGTGGTAGAGCGCGCTGATGCCGAAGAGCAGGCAGGCGGTGAGGACGTAGATCCCGCAGGCGATGCGGGCGCGGGGGGAGTCGGAGAGCGCGACGAGTACGAGGCCCGCGACGATCACGGCGGGAAACATGCCCGCGTGCAGCCATCCTCTGAGCCGGGGCTTCGTCGGGAGCGGCAGGGAGCGCTCGATCGGGGTCACTTCCGGCGTGGCTGCAGTCATGGGAACGAATCCTAGCTACGCACCCGTAGGTACCGGATATGAGTGGCGATGCTCACGTGTGCACCCCCCTGGACATATGGGCGAATCCGTCGGATGATCAAATGAGTGCGGTCGGCACCGGATGAGCAGCTACGACGCATCCGGGTCGCAGCCCCCACGGGGCATACAGCGGAATACACCCCTCAACAAGGAGCAATCGTGGCGCGCGACAACGCGGCTCCCCTTCCCACCCAGCACCAGGAGCTCGTCTCCTGGGTGAACGAGATCGCCGAGATCACCCAGCCGGACAACATCGTCTGGTGCGACGGCTCCGAGGCCGAGTACGAGCGCCTGTGCGAGGAGCTCGTCGCCAAGGGGACCTTCAAGAAGCTCGACCCGGTCAAGCGCCCGAACTCGTACTACGCCGCCTCCGACCCGTCCGACGTCGCGCGCGTCGAGGACCGGACCTTCATCTGCTCCGAGAAGGAGGAGGACGCGGGCCCGACCAACCACTGGAAGGCCCCGGCGGAGATGAAGGAGATCTTCGCGGGCGAGAAGGGCATCTTCCGCGGCTCCATGCGCGGCCGCACCATGTACGTCGTGCCCTTCTGCATGGGCCCGGTCGGCTCCCCGCTCTCCGCCATCGGCGTCGAGATCACCGACTCCGCGTACGTCGCCGTCTCCATGCGCACCATGACCCGCATGGGACAGGCCGTCCTCGACGAGCTCGGCACCGACGGCTTCTTCGTCAAGGCCGTCCACACCCTCGGCGCTCCCCTGGAGGAGGGCCAGGAGGACGTGCCGTGGCCCTGCAACTCCACCAAGTACATCTCGCACTTCCCCGAGAGCCGTGAGATCTGGTCGTACGGCTCGGGCTACGGCGGCAACGCCCTGCTGGGCAAGAAGTGCTACGCGCTCCGCATCGCCTCCGTCATGGCACGGGACGAGGGCTGGCTCGCCGAGCACATGCTCATCCTGAAGCTCACCCCGCCGCAGGGCGAGGCCAAGTACGTCGCCGCCGCCTTCCCGTCCGCCTGCGGCAAGACCAACCTGGCCATGCTGGAGCCCACGATCTCCGGCTGGACGGTCGAGACCATCGGCGACGACATCGCCTGGATGCGCTTCGGCGAGGACGGCCGCCTCTACGCGATCAACCCCGAGGCCGGCTTCTTCGGTGTCGCGCCCGGCACCGGCGAGCACACCAACGCCAACGCCATGAAGACCCTCTGGGGCAACTCCGTCTTCACCAACGTCGCGCTCACCGACGACGGCGACGTCTGGTGGGAGGGCATGACCGAGCAGGCGCCCGCCCACCTCACGGACTGGAAGGGCAACGACTGGACGCCGGAGTCCGAGACCCCGGCCGCCCACCCCAACGCCCGCTTCACCGTCCCGGCAGGCCAGTGCCCGACGATCGCCCCCGAGTGGGAGGACACCAAGGGCGTCCCGATCTCCGCGATCCTCTTCGGCGGCCGCCGCGCCTCCGCCGTCCCGCTGGTCACCGAGTCCTTCGACTGGAACCACGGCGTCTTCCTCGGTGCGAACGTCGCCTCCGAGAAGACCGCCGCCGCCGAGGGCAAGGTCGGCGAGCTGCGCCGCGACCCCTTCGCCATGCTGCCGTTCTGCGGCTACAACATGGGCGACTACATGGCCCACTGGGTCAAGGTGGGCGCGGACGCCGACCAGGCGAAGCTGCCGAAGATCTACTACGTGAACTGGTTCCGCAAGAACGACGCCGGCAAGTTCGTCTGGCCCGGCTTCGGCGAGAACAGCCGCGTCCTCAAGTGGATCGTCGAGCGCCTCGACGGCAAGGCCGAGGGCGTCGAGACCCCGATCGGCGTCCTGCCGACCGCCGAGGCCCTCGACACCGAAGGCCTGGACCTGCCGGCCGAGGACCTGGAGTTCCTCCTCAAGGTGGACCGTGAGGTGTGGCGCGAAGAGGCCGCCCTCGTCCCGGACCACCTGAACACCTTCGGCGACCACACGCCGAAGGAGCTGTGGGACCAGTACCACGCGCTCGTGGAGCGCCTGGGCTAGTCCCCTCCGAACTCGTGGTGGGCTGCCCCGAAACACCGCCCTGACCAGTGGGGTCACGACGGTCCATCACGACGCAACCGGCCCCCGGAGCCCCCTCAGGCTCCGGGGGCCGGCGCATGTCCGGCTACAGGATGGTCTGGCCGGCCTCGACGGTGGCGATGGCCCGGCGGCAGGCGTCGGTGAAGGCGGTGAACCGGGCGTTCTTCCAGCTCCCGATCCGGCCGCTCTTCCAGTCGAAGTCGTGCTCCCCCGTGCCGAAGAGGGACCGGCGCATGTCCTCGGTGATCTCCAGCTGCGCACCCGCTCCGAGCGCCGTCCGGTTGCAGATGTTGGTGGCGGCGCCGCCCGCGAAGTCCTTCAGGTGCGCGGCGTGGTCGGGATCGAAGGCGTCGACGGCGGGGAATCCGGCCTGGTTCAGCTCCGTCACCAGCCGCTCGCGGAAGATGTCGTTGAGGCCGCCCACGACGACCAGCTTCGGATCGGCGGTCGAAGGCCAGATCGCCGTCTCGGGCATGCCCAGCTGGCTGTACTTGCAGCCGTGCAGGCTCAGCACATTGAGGTGGGTGGCGGCCAGGCCCCTCGCCACGTGGTCGTCGCAGTTCACCGCCGTGACGTGCAGTTCGCTGTTGTTCTCCGAGCGCATGCCCTCGAACATCCAGTAGTCGTAGGTGGTGGGGGACAGCGCCGTGTCGACGTCCGCGGGGTCGTACCCGGCGATGGCCAGACAGAGTTCGGAGGTGCCGCGCTCGATCTGGCCGCCGTGGATCGCCATGACCGCCGTCTTCTTGAACGGCTCCGTCCTGGACAGGTACCGGTCCTGCTGCGGGTGCAGTCTGTAGCGGCGGCCGTAGTCGGTGCCCTCGACGACGGGGTGCTCCGTGCTCGTGTAGAGGTCCGTGTTGGTCTTGTAGGTGTCGTTCTCGCCGGTGGCGTACGCCGGTGCGGCACCCGCGAGTTGGCCGACCAGAGGTGCTCCCGCCGTCGCCGCCGCCAGGGCGGTGAGGATCGTGCGGCGAGACGCGGTGCGCTGGGAAAGTGTCATGCCCGGAACATACTTCCGGGCCTGAATCGGCCGGTCACTGGCCCCGCTCCTCCACGTACCGCGTGTGGACCTCCTGCCGGATGGCCTCCGCGTCGCGGAGGGAGGCGGCGATCGCCGTCATCTCCTCGTGGAGCGCGGCGAGCTGGCGGTCGAGGTGGCTCTCCGGTGGCTCGGCGCCCGGTGTGAACCGCGACCACCACCGGGTCCGTACGAAGGTGTCGACGGCCTCCGGGACGTCCTGGCGGACCGCGCGGGCCAGGACGTGGAGGTGGTCCGGGTCGCTCACCCAGCCCGGTTCGAGCAGGGCCTCGACCAGGGCGTCGAACGCGGTGAGCCGCTCCCGGGTGTCGGGCGGCAGCTCGACGTCGGCCAGATAGGCGCGCAGGGTCGCGAAGTCGTCCCGCAGGGCGTCGAGTTGCTCGCCCGCGTCGGGGAAGTGCGGGGTGTCGGGGCGCTCGGGCGGGGCGACGAGCGCCCCCGCCGCGTAGAGCCCCACGACGACCAGCGGCCAGAGTCCGCCCGCCGCGCCGGTGAGGCTGATCCCGACCCCGGCCAGGCCGCAGACGCTGCCGGTGAGGTTCTTCCGCGACTCGACGAACCCGAGCAGGCGGCTACTGGTACCCACGGATCTCCTCGAAGGCGCCGTCGAGCGAACCCCGGGTGGCATCGAAGAGCTTGCCGCCGGTGATGCCCGCGATGTGGTCGAGCTCGGCCCGGTCGGAGTCCCCGAAGAGGATCGGGAAGACCGGTGTGCGCTGCTGCTCGGCCGGGAGCGAGCGGTAGAAGGTGTCGAAGGTGGACGCCGGGTCGCCGTCGTTCTCCCCGTCCGTCATCAGGACGACCGAGGTGAACGTGTCGGACGGGGTCTTCCCCAGGTACGTGTACGCCTCCTGGAGGCTGGAGTAGACGGCCGTGCCGCCCGAGGCCGAGAGCCTCCCGGCGTCGGCGCGGATCGCGTCCAGCGCCGCCTTCGGGGAGGCCGGGTCGACCGTGTGCGTACGCACCTCGTCCTGCTTCACCGAGGAGCCGAAGGGCATCAGGGTCACCTCCTCCCGGTCCCGGAAGTCGCCGGTCAGCTCGATGAGCGCCGACTTCAGCCGGTCGAGCCGCTCCCCGCCCATCGAGCCCGAGGTGTCGAGCACGTAGACCGTGCGGGAGGGCCTGCGCAGGGTGTTGTCGTACGCGTCGAGGAGCCCGTCGGCGACGGCCCGGCTGCCCGGGAACGGCAGCTCGCGGCGCTGGTCCCGGGCGAGCCCCGGAGCCGGCGTCACCCCGGCGGCCACCGGGCGGCGCAGGGTCGCCCTGGTGATGCGGTCCTGGACCTCCGGGGTGCGGAGGTAGTCGGTGAGGCGCCGCGCCGCGTCCTTCGCCTCGGGCCGGGCGGAGGTGAGGAGGGTGAACGGGTAGTCGGCGGTGACGACGCCGTCGGTCGGCCGGATCACGGTCAGCTCACCGGCCGGGAACGAGGACAGCAGCACCGACTCGTAGTTGACGAGCGCGTCCACGTCGGAGCGGCGGCCGTAGGCGGTCGCCAGCCAGCCGGAGGAGCCCGAGGTCAGCTTCTGGCCCGTGAAGAACTCCTTGAGCTTCGGGGTCGCCTCGCTGACGTCCTGCTCGGTGAGGGCCGACTGCGCGCCGGACAGCCCCGAGGCGACCGAGACGAGCGCGGAGAAACCGGAGTTGGAGCGCTTCGGGTCCGTCATGCCGTACGTCAGCTTCCCGTCGGCGACCGCCCGGTGCAGCTGCGACCAGGTCACCTTCGCCGGGTCCCAGCCGAGCCGGGAGACGGCTGCGGGCCGCACGCCGAGGGCCACCGGGGAGGTCATGACCGGTGTCTCGCCGGTGATCTTCTTCGCGGTGTCCGGGCGGAGCCGGAGGTAGTCGTTGGAGGAGAGCCAGACGGCGTCGTACGCCTGGTCGGCCTTCCCGGAGGCGATCTGCTCGACGGCGTCCAGCGTGCCTGCGTAGGTGAGGCGGACGGTGACGCCGGTCGACCGGCGGGCCGTGTCGAGGACGGGCTCCATGTCGGCCAGCTCGGAGGAGGCGAGGACCCGGAGGGTGCCGGGCACGAACTCCGTCCCCTGCCCGTCGGGGCGGTCGGACCCGTCACCGCCGGAGCAGGCGGTGGCGAGGACGGCGAGCGCCAGGGCGGCGACGACGGCGCGGGCGGCGCGGCCCTTCATCCGAGGCCGCCTTCGGTGGTGCCGGTGCGCCGGGTGCGCTCCAAGTGGGCGCTCGCCTCCTGGAGTTCGGCGGACAGCGACTCGACGGTGGCCGCCATGGACTCCGTCGCCCGCGCCTTGTACGTGTCGATGGCGTCGAGCGTCCGGTAGATCTGCTGGAAGGCCGTACGGAGCGTCTCCGCGCCCACCGCCGGGTTCGCCGCCAGGACCTGGATCTGTCCGGCCTGGTCCTCCAGCATGCCGGCGTTGCGCCGGATGATGTCCTCGGTCGTCGAGCGCAGCACGGTCACCTGCTCGGTGACCTTCCGCTGGTTCTCCAGGGCCGAGGCGAGCATCACCGCGATCCGCAGCGCCGACACGGTCGTCGTCGCGGCCCGGTCCACGCCCTTGATCAGCTCGTCGTTGTTCCGGCGGACCAGGTCCATCGCCAGGTACCCCTGGGCGCAGACGGCGAGCTGGGTCAGCAGGTCCTGGTGCTTCTGCCGGACCGGGAAGAGGAGGTCGGCGCGGAGGGTGTCCGCCTGCGCCGGGTCGGGGGTGAGCGCGATGCGCTCCTCCACCGCCGCGTCGAGGGCGTCGGTGAGCACCGCGTACTCCTGGAGCTTGCCCATGGTCTCCCACAGCCGGGCCCGCTCGGTCAGCAACGCGGCGTTGTCGCGGCTCAGTTCGTCCCGGCCGCTGCGCAGCGCCCCGACGATCCGGTTGAGCGTGGCCTCCGACGAGGCGTACCTGGCGACGTGGTCGCGCAGCTTGTTGCCGCCGGGCAGCTTCGCGAGGAGGCCCTTGAGACCCTTGGCCGGGGTGTCCCGGGGGTCCAGGTCCTCGACCGTGCGACGGAGCTCGACGAGCGAGGAGCCGACCCGGGCCTGGGCGTCGCCGCCGCCCTGGCCGAGCGAACGGACCGTGCGGTCCAGCATCCGGTTCGACTGCTGGGTGGCGGTGCGCATCTCGCCCGCGCCGAGCTCAGCGATCTCCCCGACGCGGCCGGCGAACTCGGGCGAGCGCGGGTCGAGTCCGGACAGCGAGCCGACGTACTCGGCGGCCCGGCGGCTCATCTCCGTGCGGACCGACTCGTCCAGCGGCACCAGTCCCGAGGCCTGCGCGGCGCGGACGGTGGGCACGGGCTCGGGCGGGGTGAGGACGAGCGGGGTGTCGTGCTCGGGCGGAGTCAGGGCCATCGTGCTTCTCGGATCCTCGGGTGTGGTCATGCGGTGTCCCCCTGGTCGCGGGCCCGCAGCGCCATCTCGTGCAGCACCTTGCTGGTGGGCACGGGCGCCTGGCGGACTCCGGTGAGCGTCTGGTTGAGGTAGGCGGTGTGGCCCTGGGTCGCGGCGGTGAACTCGCTCGCCGCGCCCTGCGGGCGGAAGCCGTGGCGGACCGCGAGCTTGCGCAACTCGGGGTCGGTGGCGAGGAGTTCACCCAGCGCCCGGCCGTTCTCGCTGAGCGGTACGAGGGTGTGGTCGCTGTTGACCGTGGTGTCCGGGTAGAGGACGACGAGGTCGCCCATGGGCCGCCCGGCGAGCAGCTGGGCGGCGACCTGCGACTCGTACACGAGGACGAGCGGGTTGCCGACGCCGCTGACGAAGTCCCGGAAGGGCGCGTCCGAGCCGGACTGCTGGGCGCCCTGCACCATGACCAGCTTGCGCATGAGTGGTGCCGTGCGGGTGACGGCCGCCTTGTCCCCGGCGACCCGCCCGCCGTCGGCGACGTAGCTCGCGGCGGCCAGGTAGAGGGCGCCGGAGCTGGAGGCGACCGGGTCGGTCGAGGTGATGAAGAGGGTGCCGCTCAGCTCGGCGTGGCCCGCGGAGCCCTTGAGCTGCTGCCAGGTCCGGTCGGCGCGGGCCGCCGCGAGATAGGCGTCCATCTTCAGGGTGCCGCTCGTGCCGCGCGGGCCGAGGGTCGCCAGGCCGTTGCCGGCGAGGACCCGGGCGGCGGTGCTGTGCGCGACGACGACGAGCGGCGAGTAGAAGGGCCGCAGCGGGGCCGACAGGGCCTTGTCCTCGGCGGCCGCCCGTGCCTTGGCGCGCAGTTCGTCGGCCGGTCCCTTGGAGGACGGGAAGGCGAAGTCGTAGCCGCCGAGCGGCAGTTCCTCCATGTCCCAGGACCCGGAGGTCTCGGTGTTCACGGTGAAGCCCTTGGCCGCGAGGGCCTTCACCACCTGAGGATCGGCGAAGAACTCGGCCTTCTCCGATCCGATGACTCCTCGCACGGTCTTCGTTGCCGTGCTCGTGTCCTTGCCGCCGCCCGTCACGAGGACGGCGGCCACGCCGCCGAGGAGCAGGACGGCCAGGATGATTCCCAGGATGCGTCTCACGCGGGCAGCGTGCTCGCGGAAACCCACATTCCAGGGGGAGTCGGGTGTACGGGGGGTGAAGGAGCGATCCCGGTACCGAACCGGAGCGGGGGGTTCGCGCGGGCGTGCCCCGCGGCCCTCCGGGGAGGGTGGGTGGCTCCCGGGCCGCGCGGTTCGTGCCGCGCGGCCCGGGGCCGTCAGGGGGCGGCGACCGCGGCCAGGGTGGGTTCCCCGGCCAGCGCCGCGGTGTGCGCGTCCATCCGCTCGGCGGCGAGGATCGCGGCGGCCGTGTCGGCCCGGGAGGCGGCGACGACCAGGGCGCGGCCCGCGAGGGCGTGCGCCTTGCGGTGCAGGTCCTGCGCGGACGAGCCGCTCAGTCCGGCGTGCCGCGCGGGCGGTGCGCCGCGCAGCCGCGCCACCTGCCGGGCGATGAGCTCGCCGGCCTCCGTGTCGCCCAGCTCGTCGGTGACGGCGAGCAGGGCGGCGAGGTGTCCTGCGAGCTGGATGTCCAGCTCCTCCTCGCGGGAGCGGTGCGGGTACGCGTCCTGGGCGTCGTCGGCCATCCGGTGGACCGACTTCGTGCGGATCGGTTCGTACATGGGGATGGCCTCCTGCGGTTGCTCTGGAGCCATCCTAGCTTAGATAAGGTCTAAAGTTGAGCCTTGTCCGGCGTGTGGGATCAGGGCTGGCTGTACCCGTCCAGGAACCGCCCGATCCGGGTCACCGCGTCCGCCAGGTCCGCCGCCGCCGGCAGCGTCACGATCCGGAAGTGGTCCGGCTCGTGCCAGTTGAAGCCCGTCCCGTGCACCACCATGATCTTCTCGGCCCGCAGCAGGTCCAGGACCATCTGCCGGTCGTCCTTGATCTTGTAGACGTTCGGGTCGAGGCGCGGGAAGAGGTACAGCGCGCCCTTCGGCTTCACGCACGTCACGCCCGGGATCTGCGTGAGCAGCTCGTACGCCGTGTCGCGCTGCTCCAGGAGCCGCCCGCCCGGCTGCACCAGGTCCTCGATCGACTGCCGGCCCTGGAGCGCGGCGGCCACCGCGTGCTGCGCCGGCATGTTCGCGCAGAGGCGCATGTTCGCGAGGATCGTGAGGCCCTCGATGTACGAGGAGGCGTGGTGCTTCGGGCCGCAGACCGCGAGCCAGCCCGAGCGGAAACCGGCCACCCGGTAGTTCTTGCTCATCCCGTTGAAGGTGAGGACGAGGAGATCGGGGGCGATCGCGGCGGTCGGGGTGTGCGTGGTGCCGTCGTAGAGGATCTTGTCGTAGATCTCGTCCGAGCAGACGACCAGGTTGTGGCGGCGGGCGATCTCCGTCAGCGAGCGGAGCATCTCGTCGTCGTAGACGGCACCCGTCGGGTTGTTCGGGTTGATGATCACGATCGCCTTGGTGCGGTCCGTGATCTTCCGCTCGATGTCCGCGAGGTCCGGCATCCAGTCCGCCTGCTCGTCGCAGCGGTAGTGCACGGCCGTACCGCCCGCGAGCGAGACCGAGGCCGTCCACAGCGGATAGTCGGGCGCCGGGACGAGCACCTCGTCGCCGTCGTCGAGCAGCGCCTGCATCGACATCTGGATCAGCTCCGAGACGCCGTTGCCGAGGTAGATGTCCTCGACGGAGAGCGGGATGCCCTTCGTCTCGTAGTGGCTCATCACCGCCCGGCGGGCCGAGAGCAGCCCCTTCGCGTCGCCGTAGCCGTGCGCCTCGGAGAGGTTGCGGAGCACGTCCTCCAGGATGGCGGGCGGGCACTCGAAGCCGAAGGCGGCCGGATTGCCGGTGTTCAGCTTGAGGATGCGATGACCCGCGGCTTCGAGCCGCATCGCCTCTTCGAGCACCGGACCCCGGATTTCGTAACAGACGTTGGCGAGCTTCGTGGACTGGATCACCTGCATGACGAGAGCTTACGGCGGGGCCGGGCGCGACGCGGAGTGTTTTGGGACACGTCGGACAGCGGGGCGCGCGTGACCCGGGCCCGCCCCGGGCCCCGGCCGCGGTGTCGTGCTCCCTACAATCCCGGCCATGAGCCACCACGACCCCCGAGCCGCCGGACCACGGCGCGCCCGCCGCCGCCACGCCCCCGCCCGCCGGGGCCGGGGAGGCCTGTGGCTGCTCGCGGGCGGCGGTGCCACCGTCCTCGGGCTCGCCGCCGCGCTGCTCGCCGGCGGCCTCGGCAAGGGCGGCGGCACCCGCTCCCCGGGCGAGGGCGGCCGCCAGGGACCGCCCGCGCTGATCCAGGCGGACCCGGCCGACGGGACCGCAGGGACCTCCGGCACGGCCACGTCCCCCGGCTCCTCGGGCGGCACCGCGCCCGGCCGGCCGGCCGGCACGCCCGGCGCGAAGACGGCGGCCACCACTGCTCCGTCCGGGGGCGCGACCCCCGCCCCGCCGACCGCCACGCCCTCGGCGGAGACCTCCGCCACCGCCTCGGACGACGCACGCCGCGGGAAGCCGGGGAAGGGCCGGGGAGCGGGCAAGCGGCTGAGGTAGGTCCGCCCCGGGGCCGGGGCCGGGGCCTGGGCCCCGGGCGGGCGGGCGGCGGCCTCGAATCGGGGGAGGCGGGGCCCTCGGGGTAGGTTGGCCCGTCATGTGGTCTTTCAGTGCTTCCGGATGCCGATGGCTGGGCGCGGGCGGCTCGCTCGCCGTCGCCGCGGGCGGCTGGGCCGCCGGAACACTGCCCGTACGCGGCGGCTGGGGCCTGTGGGAACCGCGCGGCTCCGCGCTCACCGTCGCCGGCGCCGTCCTCGCGTGCCTCGGCCTGACCCTGCTCGTCGCCGCCTGGTGGCGGTACGGCGTCCTGCTCGCCCGCGGCCCGCGCGACGGGGTGCTCGCCACCCTCGCCTGCTGGACCGCGCCGCTGCTCCTCGCCCCGCCGCTGCACAGCGCCGACGTCTACAGCTACGTCGCCCAGGGCGCCATGGTCCTCGAAGGCCACGACGTGTACGGCGCGGGGCCCTCCGTCCTCGGCCCCGACGACCTCGGGTGGGACGCGGCGGCGAGCGTCGGCGGGAACTGGACGGACACCCCCGCGCCGTACGGACCCGCCTTCCTCCTCCTCGCCGCCGCCGTCGTGAAGGTGACCGGCGGGGCGGTCGTGCCGGCCGTCCTCGGCCTGCGGCTGATCGCCCTCGGCGCGCTCGCCCTGATCGTCTGGGCCGTGCGCGGGCTCGGCGGCGGTCCCGGCGGCCGGGACGGGGCGCTCTGGCTCGCCGCCCTCAACCCGCTGCTCCTGATCCACGTCGTCGGCGGCATGCACAACGACGGGCTGATGATCGGCCTCGTGCTCGCCGGCGTCCTGCTCGCCACCCGTGGACGGTGGGTGCTCGGCTGCGTCCTCGTCGGCCTCGCCGTGATGGTGAAGTCCCCGGCGGCGGTCGCCCTGCTCTTCATCGGCGTGCTCCTCGCGCGCGGGGGCGGCGTACGGGGCTTCCTGAAGGGACTCCTGCTGCCGGGAGCGGTCGCGGGCGCCGTGGCGGCGGGGGCCTCGCTGCTCGCCGGGACCGGGTTCGGCTGGCTGCGGACGCAGGGCGTCGCCGCGGCCATCCACACGCCCCTGTCGCTCACGAGCGACCTCGGCCTCGGCCTCGGGCTGCTGTTCGGCGGCGAGGCGGAGCCGGTGAAGGGGGCGGCACAGAAGCTCGGGCTGCTGCTCGCCCTGGCGTTCGTCGCGGCGCTGGCCTGGCGGTCGTACCGGGGCCGGCTCGACCCCGTCCTCGGGCTCGGGCTCTCGCTGGTCGCGCTCGTCGCCCTCTCGCCGATGGTCCAGCCCTGGTACCTGCTGTGGGGGGCGGTCGTCGTCGCGGCCGTCGCCTGGCGGAGCCGGGCGGGGCAGGTCCTGGCCGTGCTCTCGGCGGCACTCGTGTTCGAGACGCAGCCGTCGGGGCACACGCCGTGGTACGGGTTCGTGGCGGCGGGACTCGTGCTGGTGGCGGGTCTGGTGTGGGTCCGGCGGGAGCCGTGGCCCGCCGGCCTCCCCGCGGACGCCGCCCCGTCGCTTCCGCCGCAGCGCACCCGCCCCGCGCGGGCGGGGGCGCCCGCCCGCGACTCAGCGGGGCTGCGTCCGCCGCACTGACCGGCCCGCCAGCGCGTCCGTGCGCCGGCCGTCCTCCATGACGAACCTGCCGTCGATCAGGACGTGCGGGATGCCCACCGGGAGGGCGCGGGGCTTCTCGTACGTCGCGGGCGACGCGACCGTCAGCGGGTCGAAGAGCACCAGGTCCGCCCGGTACCCCTCCCGCACCAGACCCCGGTCCGGGAGGCGGAGCCGGGCCGCGGGCCGGGAGGTGAGGTGCGCGACGCACTCCTCCAGGGACAGCACGCCGAGCTCCCGCACGTACCGCCCCAGGTACTCCGGAAACGTGCCGTACGCGCGCGGGTGCGGCTTGAGTCCCTGGAGGATGCCGTCCGAGCCGCCCGTGTGCACCCGGTGGCGCATGATCGTCCGGACGTTCTCCTCGTGGCCCACGTGCTGGAGGATCGTCGTGCCGAGCCGGTCCTCCAGGAGGAGCCGGCGGGCCGTCGTCCAGCCGTCCACCCGGCGGCCCACGTGGTCCGCGAGGGCCGGGTCCGTCACGCCCGAGACCTCGATCGTGGACCAGTCGACCGGCACCCCGTGGCAGCCGTCCGAGCCGAGCTCCTCCAGATGGTGCCGGATCCGCTCCGCCGCGGTGCCGTCCCGCAGGCGGGACAGGGCCGCCTCCGGGCCGCCCTCGCTCGCCCAGCTCGGGAGCAGCGCGAGCAGCGTCGTGCTGCCCGGGGTGTACGGATAGGTGTCGAGGCTGATGTCGGAGCCCGCGTCCAGGGCCGCGTCGAGGAGGGCGAGGAGCTCCGGCGCCCTGCCCTCGTTCACGCCGAAGTTCATGGTGGCGTGCGCCAGGTGCAGGGCGCAGCCCGCCTCCCGGGTGAGCGCCACCATCTCCTCGTACGCGCGCAGCGCCCCCGCCCCGTACGAGCGGTGGTGCGGGCAGTAGTAGCCGCCGTGCTCGGCCACGACCCGGCACAGCTCGGTGAGCTCGGAGTCCGGCGCGTACATCCCGGGGGTGTAGGTGAGGCCGGAGGACATGCCGACCGCGCCCTGCTCCAGGCCCTCGGCGACCAGCCGCCGCATGCGGTCGAGCTCGGCCGCCGTCGCCGGCCGGTCCTCCCAGCCCATCGCGTACATGCGGACCGTGCCCTGCGGGACCAGGTAGGCCGCGTTCACGGCGATGCCCCGACCGCCGTGCGCACGGTCGAGACGGTCCAGGTACCCGCCGACCGTGCGCCAGTCGAAGTCGACGGTCGTGTCCCCGGGCGCACCGCCGTTCCAGCCGGCGATCGCCCGGCGGACCTCGGCGAGGGTGCGGTCGTCCACCGGCGCGTACGACAGGCCGTCCTGGCCCAGCACCTCCAGGGTCACGCCCTGCGCCGCCTTCGCGCTGTGGTCCGGGTCGCGGAGCAGCGCGAGGTCGCTGTGCGCGTGCATGTCGATGAAACCGGGGGCGAGGACGAGGCCCTCGGCGTCCAGGACGCGGCGGGCGGTCGGGCGCTGGCAGCCTGCCGCCGCGGCCTCCTTGACGATCGAGACGATCCGGCCGCCCTCGATCCCGACGTCGGCCCGGTAGGAGTCGCCGCCGCTGCCGTCGACGACCTCCGCGTCCCGGAAGACGAGGTCCATGCCCTGCCCCCTTCGTCGATCCGCCGGTCAGAAGAACGTGCGGATGTGGTCGACCACCGTGCCGTCCGCCTCGACGACCGGGATCAGCTGCCACTTGTCGAAGATCGTGCAGGGGTGGGAGAGGCCCATGCCCACCCAGTCGCCGACCTCCACGTCCGCGCCCGGCGCGGTGGCGAGCCAGGCGTGCTGGTCGGAGAGTCCCGTGACGGTGATGCCCTCGGCGGGGCGGATCTCACCCGTGCGGGCGTCACGGACCACCTGGGCCTCGGGGAGGTGCAGGTCGTGGGCGGCGTCCCGCTTGCCCGCGTTGGTGAAGGCCTGCTCGTCGGTGGGCCGGGAGACGACCTGCGACCAGAGCCGGAACGCGGGCTGGAGCGCGCCCTCCTCCGGGATCCGGTTGAAGGGGGTGCGGTTGCGGTACTGGCCGTCGTCGTGGGAGACGTACGCGCCGGAACGCAGCAGCTTCAGGACCGGGAGGGAGAGCCCGGGGATCTGCGCGAAGACCTCGGCGACCGTGTCGAACCACTCGCTGCCGCCCGCGCTCACGACGATCTCGCCGACGGCCGGGTCGAAGCGGCCGGCCTTGTCGAAGTCGGCGGCGAGCCCCACGAGGCGGTGCAGCCACTCCCGTACCCGCTCGGCGTCCGCCCCGGGCATCGTGCCCTCGTATCCGGCGACGCCGACCAGCCGCAGGGTGGGGGCGGCGGCGACCGCGTCGGCGACCGCGGCGCAGTCCGCCTCGGTCCGCGCGCCCGTCCGGCCGGTCGCGCCGGCGGCCAGTTCGACGACGACGTCGACGGGGCGGCGAGCGCCGTGCGCGCGCAGGGCCTCGTCCATCAGCTCGACGCCGCGCACGGAGTCGACGTAGCAGACGAGGCGGAAGTCCGGGTCGGCGTCGAGCTCGTCGGCGAGCCAGCGCAGGGCGACGGCGTCGACCAGTTCGTTCGCCAGGAAGATCCGGGAGACGCCGTGGGCGCGGTAGACGCGGGCCTGGTGGGGGACGGCGGCGGTGATGCCCCAGGCGCCGTGCTCCAGCTGCCGGTCGAAGAGCTGGGGGGCCATGGAGGTCTTGCCGTGCGGGGCGAACGCGAGGCCGTGGCGCTCGGCGTAGGTCTCCAGGAGGCGGAGGTTGTGCTCGACGGACTCGGCGGAGAGGGCCAGGACCGGGGTGGTGTAGCCGCCGGTGAAGAGGTTGCGCCGCTGGGCGGAGAGTTCGCCGACGGTCAGGCCCTCGGCGTCCGGGGGCAGGGCCTTGAAGCGGTGGTCGACGCGCTCGTTCGCCAGGTCGGGCATGAGGCCTCCTCATCGTGGGCGTTGCGCAAGGTGCAACGCTCATTGCGCATGGTGCTGATGGCTGTCTAACATCCGGGCCAAGGCCGGGTCAATGGACCCGTACGAGTCTGAGGAGCCCGGGAGTGAGCGGACCCGCGCGCGTGCCGGCGGCCCCGGGCACGGCCCCGGACGTCGTCTGTCTGGGTGAGTCCATGGTGACCTTCCTGCCCTCCCGGCCCGGACGCCTCGCCCATGTTCCCTCCTTCACCCGCGCGATCGGCGGCGCCGAGTCCAACGTGGCCTGCGCGCTGGCCGCCGCCGGGCACCGGGTGCGGTGGGTCGGGCGCGTCGGGCGCGACGGCTTCGGCGAGCACCTCGTCGACACGATCGCGGCCCACGGGGTCGACGTCGGCGCGGTCGGCCGCGACCCGCACCGGCCGACCGGCGTCTACTTCCGCACGGACGAGGACCGGGCCACCGACGCGCACGAGGTCGTCTACTACCGGGCCGGGTCCGCCGCCTCCGCGATGTCGCCCGCGACCGTGCCGTACGCCTCCGTCGCCGGCGCGCGGATCCTGCACGTCACCGGGATCACCGCCGCGCTCTCGGCGGACTGCCTGGCCCTGCTGCGCGAGCTCACCGCGCCCCGCCCCGGCCGGCCGCTGGTGTCGTTCGACGTGAACCACCGGGCGGGGCTCTGGCGCGAAGGCGGCGCCCCCGAGGTCCTCCTCGAACTCGCGCGGCGGGCGGACGTCGTCTTCGTGGGCGCCGACGAGGCGGAGCGGTTGTGGGGGGTGGCGGATCCGGAGCCGATCCGCGCGGTACTGCCGGAGCCGTCGGTGCTGGTGGTGAAGCGGGGCGGGGAGGGCGCGGTGGCCTTCGAGCGCGCCGCGCCGCCCTCCGGTTCGGACGACGTCGACGCCGACCCGCGCGCCGACGTCGTCACCCGCGTCCCCGCCCCCCGCGTCGCCCTCGTCTCGCCCGTCGGCGCCGGTGACGCGTTCGTCGCCGGGTTCCTGTCGGCGACCCTCCGGGGGCTCGGCACGGGCGCTCGGCTGAGGCACGGGCACCTCGCCGCCGCCGCCGCGCTCACCGTTCCCGGGGACTTCGCCGCGCCGCCCCGCCGCGAGCACGCCGACCGTCTCGTCGCGCTCGACGACGCCGCCTGGGGCACACTTCACCTCGGCCCCGGCTGGACGGGGGACGACCAGGAGGTACGTACGCCATGAGCCAGACCGTCGACCGGGCGCTCAGCATCCTGCCGCTGCTCGCCCAGGGGCCCGCCGACCTCGGGCAGGTCGCCGAGCGGCTCGGCGTGCACAAGTCCACGGCGCTGCGGCTGCTGCGCACGCTGCACGAGCACGGGCTCGTGCACCGCCAGCAGGACCAGCGCTACCGCCTCGGCGCGCGTCTCTTCGCGCTCGCGCAGGAGGCCGTCGAGAACCTCGACGTCCGCGAGATCGCCCACCCGTACCTCACCGCCCTCAACGAGCGGATCGGGCACACGATCCACCTGGCGGTGTACGAGGAGGGCGAGGTCGTCTACATCGACAAGGTGGAGAGCCGCTACCCGGTCCGCATGTACTCGCGCATCGGCAAGCCCGTCGCGATCACCGTCGCCGCGGTCGCCAAGCTGCTCCTCGCCGATCTGCCCGAGCAGGAGCGGCGCGCCGTCGCCGCCCGGCTCGACTACCCCCCGTACACGCCCCGCTCGACGCCGAACGCCGCCGCCTTCCTCAAGGAGCTGGCGACCGTGCGCGAGCAGGGCTGGGCCACCGACCTCGGTGGCCACGAGGAGTCCATCAACTGCGTCGGCGCCCCGATCCGGGGCGCCGACGGGCGCGTCGTCGCCGCCATGTCGGTCTCGGCGCCCAACGTCGTCGTCACCGCCGAGGAACTCCTCACCCTCCTCCCGCAGGTGCGCGACACCGCGGACGCCATCAGCCGCGAGTACTCCGGCGCCGCCCCGACGAAGGAATCAGAGGAACCGACCGCATGACCGAGAAGACCGCCCTCACCCCCGCCACCCACACCGCCCCGCCCGCGAGGTTCTCGCACGGCGTGCGCAAGGGGAACATCCTCCAGGTCGCCGGCCAGGTCGGCTTCCTGCCCGCCGTCGAGGGCCGGGCCCCGACGGTCGCGGGCCCGACCCTGCGCGAGCAGACCCTGCAGACCTTCGCCAACGTCAAGGCGATCCTGGAGGAGGGCGGCGCGAGCTGGGACGACGTGATGATGATGCGCGTCTACCTCACGGACGTGGACCACTTCGCGGAGATGAACGAGATCTACGACCGGTACTTCGAGGAGCAGGACCTCAAGGCCCCCGCCTCCGCCCGCACGACGGTCTACGTCGGACTGCCGGCCGGCCTCCTCGTCGAGATCGACGCGCTCGCCGTCCTCGGCTGAGCGCGGACGAAGGGGGTGCCCCCGCCGGGGCACCCCCTTCACCCACGGGCCGTCAGGCCGCGCAGTACTGCGCCTGCTTGCCGATCGAGCGGTACATGCAGTCCGCGTTCTCCAGGAGCTGGAGGACGGCGTCGCGGTTGCGGCTCGTCTCGCGCTCGATGACCTCGTCGGGCGGGTAGAAGCCCCCGCCGCCGTTCGACGGGTACATCTCGAAGGTGTACGCGAAGATCTTCTGCGTGCCCCACAGGTAGTCGTCGATCGAGCCGTCCGTGATGTACAGGTCGCTGGACTGCTCCGGCGTGTAGTTGTTGCTCGCCGCCATCGACCGGCCGATGGTCGCGAAGGCGTCGCGGTCGTCCTGGGTCATGCCGGTGGTGGTGTTGGCCGTGGTCCAGCCGAAGGGCCAGAGGACCAGCTCGCTGTACGTGTGGAAGTCGATGGCCGCGGTGATCTGCTGCTTGCCGCCGACCACCCGGGAGCGGACGAAGTCGGCGACGACCTTCACCTCGGGGGCGGACTCGGGGGCCGCGCCCCGGTAGGTCTCGGAGCTCTTGGTGCCGGAGGAGCCGCCGCAGCAGCCCCACTTGTAGTTCCAGTTCCGGTTGAGGTCCGTGCCGATGTAGGAGGAGCCGGAGTTGGGCTGCCGGTTCTTGCGCCAGCTGCGGTAGGAGCCGCTCGCGATGTCGTACTCGCCGCCGTCCGGGTTGAGGTCGGGGACGATCCAGATCTCCCGGTTGTCCACCATGCCGGTGATGCGGGAGTCCGTGCCGTAGCCCGCGCCGAACTCGCGGAGCAGGTAGAGCGCCATCTCGACGGTGAGGTGCTCGCGGGCGTGCTGGTGGTGGGTGAAGAGGACCTCGGGCTCGTTCTCGTCGGTGGCGACGTTGTCGCTGATCTTGATGGCGACGATGTCCCGGCCCTGGTACGTCTTGCCGATGACCCGCTTGCTCATGATCGAGGGGTACGCGGCGATGCGCTGGTCGATCTCCGAGGTCATCTCCGCGTAGTTGTGGTACTTCGCGTCGGCGGAGGGGAAGTCGAGCGGGCCGGCCGTCTTGTCGGCCTCGGTGCGGCGGTCCGGCGGGGCCGGGAGGGCGACCGGCCGGTAGCCGAGGGCCTTGAGGCGGGCGAGCTGCCCGGTGTTGGCGCTGACGACGACCGAGCGGGCGTCGACCTCGTCGATCGAGACGCCGGTGGCGGTCAGCGCGGAGCGCTCGGCGGGGGTGGACGGTCCGGCGATCTCGTACTGCCGGATCACCTCCTCCGCGCCGGACGCGAGGCGGGCGGCGGTCGGCGCCGGGTCGGCCCCGGCGGGCGTACTGAGGGCGGAGAGGGGCGCCGCGAGGGCGAGCGCCACGAGGGCCGCGAGGGTGGCGGCCCTTCTGCCGCGGAGGGGACGTCGCATGCTGTCTCCTGGGTGGGGAGTGTGGGGGAGTGCGACCAGGTCGTGCGGGTGTCCGGGTGTGACGGTCCGGCACATGCCGGTGTGCGGGCGCGTGAGGGCGCGGTGCGTGCCGCGTCCGGGCGTCCGGGCCACATGGTCCGGCTATGTCATGGACGGGTCAAGGCATGCAGTTCGGCCATACTGTCCCGCGTGGGGACCCTCATCGGTAAGTACGTCATCGAGCACAAGCTAGGCGAAGGCGGCATGGGCACCGTCTATCTCGCCCGATCGCGCGGCGGGCGCGCCGTCGCCGTCAAGGTCGCACGGCCGGAACTCGCCTCCGACCCGTCCTTCCGCGCCCGCTTCCGCGCCGAGGTCGCCGCGGCCCGGCAGGTCGGCGGATTCCACACCGCGCAGGTCGTCGACGCCGACCCCGAGGCGGAGGCCCCCTGGCTCGCCACCGCCTACATCCCGGGCCCCACCCTGTCCGCGCTCGTCACCGCCCAGGGCCCCATGGACGAGGCGCGGCTGCGCTCCCTCGGGGCCGCGCTCGCCGAGGCCCTGGAGGCCATCCACGCCTGCGGGCTCGTCCACCGCGACCTCAAGCCCGGCAACATCGTCATGGCGGCCGACGGGCCGCGCGTCCTGGACTTCGGGATCGCCCGCGCCCTGGAGTCGACCCGGCTCACCGCCACCGGCAGCGCCTTCGGCACCCCCGGCTACCTCGCCCCCGAACAGGCCCTCGGCGAGGAGGTGACCGGAGCCGCCGACGTGTTCGCGCTCGGCGCCGTCCTCGTTGCCGCGGCCGGCGGACGGCCCTTCGGGGACGGGACGCCGATGGGGCTCATGTACCGGTCGGTGCACGAGGCGCCCGACCTCGGCGCCGTACCGGAGGCGCTGCGCGGGCTCGTGGGGCGCTGCCTCGCGAAGGACCCCGCCGAACGGCCGACGCCCGACGCCCTCATGGACGAGCTGGCGCCGGGGCCGGCGGGACCGGTGGCGCAGGCCCCGGCGGTGGTCCCGGACCCCCGGCTCGCGGCGGGGCCCGCCGACGCGGCGCCCCCGGCCGCCCCGATGCCCCCGGGCCCCTCGGCCCCGTCGACGCCCCCGTCCTCCTCGACCCCCTCCGGGCCCGTCGACGCCGTGCCCCCGCCGTGGCCGGACGGCGTCCGGGACGCCGTGCCCGGTGCCGCACCCGGATCCCTCCCGGCGCCCGAGCCCGCCCCCGTACCGCATCCCGCGTACCGCTACGTTCCCCCGCCGCCCCTGGTCCCGCCGCAGCCCGCGCCGCGGTTCACCGCCGCCGACCGGAACTCCGGCGTCGACGTCGACGGCACCGGCGTGTTCCTGAACTTCTTCGGCGAGGAGGCCGACTTCCTCTGGAGCGAGATCGGGGCCGTACGGTACGAGCGCGTGCGGCGCGACCGGGTGCTGCGCGTCTCCGTCACCCTCTACGACGGCTCGGTCTACGACTGCGAGGTCGACGGCCGCAGGGCCGCCCGGGTCGACGACTGGATCCGGCTGCTCGACCCGGTGCTGCGCCACTACCTGCCCGCGTGAGGAGACGACGCAGCGCCGCCGGGGGAGCGGCGGCGCTGCGCGGGCCCACGGGCCGGGTCCGCTACGGCAGGTTGTGCACGTGCGGGCCCACCGCGTTCGACCAGGCGTTGCCGGCCGTCGCGTCCCAGTTGGTCGACCAGGTCATGGCGCCGCGCAGCGACGGCCAGGTCTGGGCCGGCTTGAAGGTGCCGCAGCCGGTGCCCCTGGTCAGGCAGTCGAGCGCGTTCTTCACGATCTGCGGGTCGACGTAGCCGCTGCCCGCGCCCCGCGTGGAGGCCGGGACGCCCAGGCCGACCTGGGACGGGGCGAGTCCGCCCTGGAGCTGGATGCAGGCGAGCGCGGTGAGGAAGTCCACCGAGCCCTGGCTGTAGACCTTGCCGTCGCAGCCGAGCATCGAACCGCTGTTGTAGTACTGGGTGTTGATGACCGTGAGGATGTCCTTCACGGCCAGCGCGGTCTTGAAGTACTCCGAGCTCGTGTTCTGCATGTCGATGGTCTGCGGCGCCATCGTCAGGACCATCGAGGAGCCCGCCTTGGCGGAGAGCTGGCGCAGCGCCTTGGTGAGGTACGTGGCGTTGACGCCGTGCTCCAGGTCGATGTCGACGCCGTTGAAGCCGTACTCCTGCATCAGGGCGTACGCGCTGTCGGCGAAGGCGGTCGCGGTGGCGTCACTGTTGATCGTGACGTTGCCCTTCTCGCCGCCGACCGAGAGGATCACGGACTTGCCGGCCGCCTTCTTGGCCGCGACGTCCGCCTTGAAGTCGGCGACCGAGGCGTAGCCGACGGCGGGGTCGAGGTTGAAGGTGATCTGACCGGGCGTGGCCGTCGAGTCGGCGAACGAGACCGCGATGATGTCGTACGCGGCCTGGACGTCCCGCAGCTTCTGCTTCGCGGCCCCGTTGTCGAAGTTCTGCCAGTAGCCGGTGACGGCGTGCTTGGGCACGGCCGGGCCGGGGCCCGGGTCGGTGGCCTTGGAGGTGCGGGCCGACACGGCGGCGGACTTCGCGGACTCGCCGGCGGAGTTCGTCGCGGAGACCTGGAACTGGTACGCGGTGTCGGCGGTGAGCCCGGTGACGGTGGCCGACGTGCCGGTCACCGTCTGCGGGTTGGCACCGTCCCGGTACACCTTGTAGGCCGTGGCGCCGTTGACCGCGCCCCAGCTCAGTGCGACGGAGCTGCTGGTGACCGTGCCGGCGGAGAGGCCGGCCGGGGTGGACGGGACGACCGGGTCGGGGTCCTGGCCGCCGCCCCCGTCGGGCCCGAAGACGCTCACGTCGTCGACGAGGTAGGGGGAGGTGCCGTACCAGCCGTGGGTGTAGATCTCGACCGAGGTGGTGCTCGCCCCGGTGGTGAAGGTGGTGGTGAGCTGCTTCCAGGAGGGGCTGTCGGGCGTCCAGGTGGAGACCGTGCCGGTGCCGGTCCCGGTGTTGTTGGCGCCGAGGTAGGCGTAGCCGCCCTGGGCCCAGGCGCTCAGGGTGTACGTCGAGTTGGGCTTCACGGCCACGGTCTGCACGCACTTGGCGTTGTCGAGCCCGGCGGGGGTGGCCCGGAGCGCGCCGGTGCCGGTGCGGACCGGCGAGGAGACGGCGGCGCCGCTCCCGGCGGAGCAGGACCAGTTGGCGAGGCCGTTCTCGAATCCGGCGTTCTTGGCGACGTTGACGTCCGCCGCCTGCGCGGTGCCGGCTCCGCCGACGAGGACGAGCCCGGATCCGACGGCGAGCGCGAGGGCTCCGGAGAGCCGGCGCCGTCCGCGCGGGCGGGTGGTGGTGCGGTCCACGTGCATCCTCCGGTGGGGGAGTTGGGGATGTGGAGGTGCCGTACGTCGTCGTACGGAGGGGAGGTGCGGGTACGGGGGGTACCGGCGGTGGCCACCGCTGTCGCAACAAGTTGGTCCAGACCAATCGCGTTGTCAATACCTCCGGCACGGAACGGAGTTCGGCCGGGGCGGCGGGACGGATGCCGGCGGCCGAGGTCAGGGCGCAAATTAGTGGGGGCAGCTTGGCGGATTGTCTGTTCACCACCCCGGGGGACGTGGATAAGGTGCAGAGACGGCGGCACCCTGCGGTGACGCCGCGAACGCGGTAAGTGATCCGCGGCCCCCGGGGCACCGGAGGCCGGAGGGGACGGGGGGTCCGACGTGCCGACAGCGATCGCCGTCACCAGCGCCGACCTGGTGCTGCCCCCGACCGACCCCCGCACCCCGCAGGCGGCCGTGCTCCCGCCCCCCGAGACCCGCCCGCTCGACGCCTCCCTCGCGGACATGCAACAGCTCCTCGCCCGGTACGGACACGTGGTCGTCGTCTGCCCCACCGCCGCGCCCCCCGCGGTCGAGCACCGGCTGCGCGCCGTCCGCGCCCTCCTGGAGAGCGACCGGATCGCCCTCGTCAGGACCGATCTGCCACCGCTCGGCGCCGCCGTCCTCGTCCGCCAGCTGCGCCAGCTCGCCGGCTGCGACTTCAGCCCCGGAGTCCTCGCCTCCGCCGCCCGGCTGCTCGCCCACTACATCTACGCCGGCGCCGTCCTCGGCTCCGTCTCCCGCCTCGACCGCGTCCCCGTCAGCCTCGGCTCGCACCTCAAGGGCTGGCTCCCCGGCGCCCACTTCGCCGTCCTCGCCGGACCCACCCCGCAGCTCGTGCGGCTCGGCTCCGGCTCCGGCGGGGAGACCCTCGCCGGACCCGAGTTCGGCACCGAACTGCTCCTCGCCCGCGGTCAGCTGCAGACCGACTGGCCCACCACCGCCCTCGTCCCCGCCTGGCGGATCCCCGGGCCCGTCCACGAGACCCCCCTGCCCGCGTCCTCGCCCGGCTGGTGGGGCACGGGCAAACTCGTCGAGTTCGCCGCGTACCTCCCGGACCTCCCCGTCCTCCACCAGCTCGTCTCCTCCGTACGGCGGGAGATCTGCCACTGGTGCGGGATGGAGCTCATCGGCGACCGCTGCGGCTTCTGCGCCGCCCCCCTGCGCCCGCCGGCCGAGCGGGGGGCGCGCGCCCTCGCCCCCGGCGCCGGTACCGCCCGCGCCGCGCTGCCGTGAGCGGTCCCGTACGCCTCCGCCGAGGTCCCCGTCCCCGCCACCGCCCCACGTCTCCGATCGAGGAAGTACGGTCATGAACTCCCGCCAGCGCCGCGGCGTGATCCTGCTGCTGCTCTCCGTCCTGTGCGCCCTCGGCGCCTTCGCCGGCGTGCTCGCCGTCATCAGCGACGTGAACGCGAAGGTCGGACCGGAGACCACGGCGTACCGGCTCAAGGACGACGTGGAGCCCTACAAGCCGCTGAAGGCCGACCAGTTCGAGAAGATCTCCATGCCCGAGCGCTGGCTCTCCGCGACCGCCGTCACCGACCTCCGCCGGATCGAGGGCAAGATCGCCGTCACCCGCCTCAAGGCCGGCTCCCTCCTCCAGAGCGACATGATCGTCGACCGGCCCCAGCTCAAGCCGGGCGAGCAGGAGATCGCGATCATGGTCGACGCCGCCACCGGCGTCGCCGGGAAGATCAACACCGGTTCCACCGTCAACATCTACGCCACCTTCGCCGGCGAGAAGAAGGGCGACCCCGACCAGTCCCGGATGATCGTCGCCGGCGCCCGCGTCCTCGACGTCGGCCAGCTCACCCCCGTCTCCGCCCGCTCCGACCGCGCCGACCGGGCCACCTCCACCGTCCCCATCACCTTCGCGCTCTCCACCCTCGACACCCAGCGCGTCGCGTACGCCGAGTCCTTCGCCGAGCACGTACGCCTCGCCCTCGTCGCCCCCTCCGCGGACGGCTCCCCGGCCGGCACCCCCGTCGACAAGGGCGACCGCACCTACACGCTCGACAAGGACAAGTGAGGCCGGTATGACCACCAGGATCCTGCCGGCCGTCGGCGACCCCGACGCGGCCCGGTCCGTCAGCACGCTGCTCAGCCAGCTCCCCGACGCCGAACCCGCCCAGCCGGTCACCGACTCCACCCAGCTCGTCGACACCCTCGCCCGCCTCGCCGCCGCCTCCCTCGACGAACTCCCCGAGGTCGTCCTCGTCCACGAGCGGATCGGGCCCGTCCCCGCGCTCGAACTCGTCCGCGAGGTCGCCCTCCGCTTCCCCGCCGTCGGCGTCGTCCTCATCACCGCCGACGCCAGCCCCGTCCTCTTCTCCGCCGCCATGGACTCCGGCGCCCGGGGCCTCGTCACCCTCCCCCTCGGCTACGAGGAACTCGCCAGCCGCGTCCAGGCCGCCGCCCAGTGGTCCCTGGGCGTCCGCCGCCACCTCGGCGCCGGCGCCGAACGGATCACCGGACCCGGCGGCACCGTCGTCACCGTCAGCGGCGCCAAGGGCGGCGTCGGCGCCACCGTCACCGCCGTCCACCTCGCCCTCGCCGCCCGCGCCTCCGGACGCAGCGTCGCCCTCGTCGACATGGACCTCCAGAGCGGCGACATCGCCTCGTACCTCGACGTCCAGTTCCGCCGCTCCGTCGCCGACCTCGCGACCATCGCCGACATCTCGCCCCGCGTCCTCCAGGACGCCGTCTTCGTCCACGAGACCGGCCTCTCGCTGCTCCTCGCGCCCGCGGAGGGCGAGCGCGGCGAGGAGGTCACCGACCGCGCCGCCCGCCAGATCGTCAGCGCCCTGCGCGGCCGGCACGAGGTCGTCGTCCTCGACTGCGGCTCACGGCTCGACAGCGCGAACGCCGCCGCCATCGAGATGGCCGACACCGCGCTCCTCGTCACCACTCCGGACGTCATCGCCGTCCGGGCCGCCAAACGGACGGTACGGATGTGGGAACGGCTCCAGGTCCGCAAGGCCGAGGAGACCGTCACCCTCGTCAACCGCCACCACCGCTCCACCGAGATCCAGCCGCCCCTCGTCCAGAAGATCACCGGCACCCGCGTCGCGGGCGTCACCGTCCCCGCCCACTTCAAGGAACTCCAGGCCGTCGTCGACGCCGGCCGCCTCCACGAACTCGACGCCAAGTCGACCGTCAAGCAGGCCCTCTGGACACTCGCCGCCGAACTGGGCCTGGTCGGCCCGCCCGCCGCCGAGACCCCCGGCAGGGAACTGGCCCGCGCCGGCGACCGCGGCTCGCTCGGCCTCCGCCGCCGCACCGGAGGACGCTGAACGATGCGGGCGGCACACCGGGACGACGACAGGGGACAGGTGGCGGTGGAGTTCCTCGGCATGGTGCCGCTGATCCTGCTCACCCTGGCGCTGCTCTGGCAGATCGTCCTGGTCGGCTACACGTACACCCTGGCGGGGAACGCGGCGGACGAGGCGGCCCGCGCCGGGGCCGTCGGCGACGACTGCGGCGAGGCGGCGAGGCGGCACCTCGACGGGGCCTGGCTGGACGGGGCCGAGGTGGACTGCCCGACGGGCGACGGAATGGTGACCGCCGTGGTCAGCCTCCAGGTGCCGGCCCTCGTCCCGGGCGTGGGAGGCCTCTTCCGGGTGGACGGCAAGGCGGCCGCCGTGGACGAAAGGGGCACCACGCCATGAGCGGAGAGCAGCGGGAACGGGGGCGGGACCGCGACCGGGGGCGCGACCGGAACCGCGGGCGCGACCGGGGGCAGGCCGCGATCGAGTACCTCGGGTTCCTCCCGATCCTGCTCGTCGTCGGACTCGCCGGCCTCCAGCTGGGCGTCGCCGCGTACGCGGCCCAGCAGGCGGGCACGGCGGCGCGGGCGGCGGCACGGGCGGCGAGCAGCGACGCGGAGGACGCGCCCGACCCCGTCGCGGCCGGCTTCGCGGCCGCCGCCTGGGCCACCGACGTGAGCGTCGACCCGTCCGCGGACGAGGCCGTCGCCACCGTGACCGTACGCATCCCCTCGGTCGTCCCCTTCTGGAGCTTCGACCCCGTGCGGAAGACCGCCACCATGCCGATGTCCGAGTCGTCCGAGTCGTCCGAGGGGGACCTGCCATGAGCCTGCGCGCCCGGATCAACACCCCCGAGGAGAGCGGCGCCGCGGCCGCCAGGGAGGACGGCCACCTCGTCGCCGCCTTCCGGGCCAAGCTCCTGGAGGAGATCGACCTCACCGAGATGTCGGCGCTCGCGGCGGCCGAGCGCCGGGCCCGTCTGGAGCGGGTCCTCGGCCACATCATCAGCCGCGAGGGCCCCGTCCTCTCCACCGCCGAACGGGCCCAGCTGATCCGCCGGGTCGTCGACGAGGCGCTGGGACTCGGCGTCCTCGAACCGCTCCTCGAAGACGCCTCCATCACGGAGATCATGGTCAACGGCCCCGACCAGATCTTCATCGAGCGCGGCGGCCGCGTGGAACTCCTCCCGCTCCGCTTCGCCTCGCACGAACAGCTGATGCAGACCATCGAGCGGATCGTCTCCACCGTCAACCGGCGGGTCGACGAGTCGAACCCGATGGTCGACGCCCGGCTCCCCTCCGGCGAGCGCGTCAACGTCATCATCCCGCCGCTCAGCCTCACCGGGGCCACCCTCACCATCCGCCGCTTCCCCCGGGCGTACACGCTCCACGAGATGATCGGGCTCGGCTCGCTCGACGAGCAGATGCTGCTCCTGCTCTCCGGCCTCGTGCAGGCCAAGTTCAACCTGATCGTCTCGGGCGCCACCGGCACCGGGAAGACGACCCTCCTCAACGCCCTGTCCGGGCTCGTCCCGGACGGCGAGCGGATCATCACCATCGAGGACTCGGCGGAACTCCAGCTCCAGCAGTCCCACGTCATCCGCCTGGAGGCCCGCCCGCCGAACATCGAGGGCCGGGGAGCCATCTCCATCCGGGACCTCGTCCGCAACTCCCTGCGCATGCGCCCCGACCGCATCATCGTCGGAGAGGTACGCGGCGGCGAGACCCTCGACATGCTCCAGGCCATGTCCACCGGCCACGACGGCTCGCTCGCCACCGTCCACGCGAACTCCGCCGAGGACGCCCTCATGCGGCTCCAGACCCTGGCGTCGATGTCCGAGGTGAAAGTGCCGTTCGAGGCGCTCCGCGACCAGATCAACAGCGCGGTCGACGTCCTCGTGCAGCTGACCAGGCACCCCGACGGCACCCGCCGCATCACCGAGATCTCCGTCCTCGCCTCGCACGGCCGGGAACGCTTCCTGCTCGCCACCGTCTGCCGCTTCCAGGCCGAACCGGTCGCGGCCGACGGACGGGTGTACGGCCGGTTCACGTACCACCCCCTGCCCCGGCGGGTCGCCGAACGCCTGTACCTGGCGGGCCAGCCCATCCCGCAGGCCTTCGGCGTGGCGGCGACGGACGCCCTGCTGGCGACCCGAGAGGCCGAGTGATGACAGTCGCCGCGATGACCATCGACCCCTTCTGGCTCACCACCGGGGTGGCACTGCTCGCCTGCGTCCTCGGAGTCGTCGGCGTCCAGCTGTACGCGAGCGGGGCGCGCCGCCACGCGGCCCTCGTCGCCCGTCTCGACGAGAGCGGCGCACCGGAGGCGGCGACCGGCCGCCGCAGGAGGCGCTTCCGGGGCGTCGACCGGCGCGTCCGGAAGACCGCGCTCGGCCGGAAGCTGGAACTGCGGATCGCGGCGACGGGCCTCGACGTCACGCCGGGCGAGTTCACGATGGCGCTGGCGGCGACGGTGACGGTCCTCTGGATCGTGGGGCAGGCCGCGCTGTCCCCCTTCTTCGGCCCGATCTGCGGGCTGCTCGGGATCTGGGTGGCCATGGGCTACCTCAACTGGCAGCGGCAGAAGCGGATCGAGCGGTTCATCAACCAGCTCCCCGAACTGTCCCGGATCCTGGCCAACGCCACACAGGCCGGACTCGCCCTGCGCATGGCCCTCGGCCTGGCCGCCGACGAGATGGAGGCGCCGGCCGGGGACGAACTGGAGAAGGTGGCGCAGCAGCTGGCCGTCGGCACCTCGCTGGACGACGCCCTGGGAGAGCTCGCCGAGCGCCTGCCCTCCCGCGAACTCGTCGTCCTCGTCACCACCCTCGTCCTCGCGAACCGGGCCGGCGGCACCGTCGTGTCCTCCCTGCGGAACCTCACGGAGACCCTGGAGGAGCGCAAGGAGACCCGGCGCGAGGTCCGCACCCAGCTGTCCCAGGTGAGCATGACCGCGTACTCCGTCCCGGTGATCGGCGTCGGCTCGCTGCTGCTCATCGACAACATGCAGCCGGGGGCGCTCGACCGGATGACCGGATCGGGCCTCGGACAGCTCGCCGTGGTCGTGGCGTTCGCGTTGTACGTCGTCGGCTTCGCCGTCATCCGCCGCTTCTCGAAGATCGACGTGTAGGGAGCGCCGCCGTGGACCTTCTCCTCGCCCTCCTCGCGGGCCTCGCCGTCGCGGGCTTCGCCTACGGGCTGCGGCTCTACCGGGCCGACGCGAAACTCCCCGACGACCTCAGGCTCGCGCTGGAGGTCGGCGCCACGCGCACGGGAGCCGTCGACTCGGCCGTCGACCGCCTGGGGATGCGGTGGTCACCGGCGGTGCTGCGGCTCATGGGCCCCAAGCGGGTGAACGCGGTCCGCCGCCGCATCGACCTCGCGGGGAACCCCGGTGGCCTGACGATCGACCGGTACGGGGCGAGGCGGGCGGTCTACGGCTTCCTGGGCGGGCTCGGCGGCCTGGTGATGATCGGCAAGGGCTCGTACGTGACGGCGCTGCTGCTCCTGGCGTTCGGCGCGTTCTGGACGGAGGTCGGGATCTGGTCGGCGGTCCGCATCCGCAAGGACCAGATCGAACGGACCCTGCCGGACTTCCTGGACGTCCTGGCGGTCGTGGTCAGCGCGGGCCTGGGCTTCCGGCAGGCGCTGGAACGGGTGGCGGAGAAGTACGAGGGCCCGTGGTCCGACGAACTCCGCATCACGCTCCGCCAGATGGACATGGGCGTGAGCCGTCGCCAGGCCTTCGACGAACTGCGCAGGCGGAACGACTCGGAGCAGGTGGCGCAGTTCGTGACGGCGCTGCAGCAGGGAGAGGAACTGGGCGCGCCCATCGTCGACACCCTCATACAGATCGCCAACGACATGCGGCGCACGGACGCGCAGAACGCACGACGGAAGGCGGCGAAGGCGGTGCCGAAGGCGACGATGGTGATCACGACGCTGATGGTCCCGGCGACGATGATCCTGCTGGGCGCGGGACTGTTCCTGGGCACGGGGACGGACTTCGGGTCGGTGACGGGGGAGTGAGGACCGGCGCGGTGCGGTGACATATTCCGGGGAAAGGTCTTCGCGGGCGCAACCCGATGTGCCAGAGTGCGGACAGAGTGTGAGGGGGGTGGGCGCCGATGGACCGGATGCTTCATCGGTCCCACCCGCCGACCGGGCCCTGCCCGCCGACCCGCCCGTCGGCGTACGGTGCCCAAGCGCAGGCGTCCGAACGCGGAGGGGACCACGATGAACGACGCGATGCTCAAGGCCCTGACGAGGGCCAAGCTGACGGTGACCGGCCGACTGCTGCGGGGGGACCGCGGGCAGACGGCGGTGGAGTATCTGGGGATCATCGTGGTGGTGGTGGCGATCGTTATCGCGATCACGGGTACGGATATCGGGACCACGATCATGACCGCGATCAAGAACAAGGTCGCGGAGCTGGCCGGATAGCCGTCGCCTGCGGCAGAGGCGGGGATAGGGGGCAGGCGTTTCCTGTCTACGTCGCGGTGATCGCCGGGTTGCTGTTCCTTGCATTCGTCTACTTCGTGGTGGGACAGGCTGCGTCAACTCGCAATGGCGCACAGACCGCCGCTGACGCAGCCGCGTTGGCCGCGGCGCAGGATGCGAGGGAGCAACTGCGAACGGGTTGGCTCGGGGTGATTGCAGATCCCCAGCAATGGGATGACTTTCTGCAGGGGAGGGATTATGACTCCCTCTCTGCATGTCGTTCGGCGGCTGTCTTTGCCGCCAGGAACGATGCGGAAGTCGTGGACGATGGCTGTGGGCAACTTGACTCGGGGCGTGAGGGCTTCAGCGTCCGAGTGCGTACGACGCGAAGCGTCGGGCGGTCGATCATCCCCGGAACGGAGGCACAGCACGCTACGGCGTCCGCCAATGCCTTGATCGAGCCGAAGTGCACCTTCACGGAACCGGAGGAGTCTGAACCGGAGGAGTCTCAGAGCCCGGATCCCGACCCCACGTCACCTGCTGAGGAGCCGGACGAGCAGGACGAGCCGATTCTCGGACTCACTTGTGATGGCGAACCTTGGATCATCGACCCCCGCGACCCGAAACTGCCGAGTGCTGCGGATCTGTTCACTGTCCGACTGGCCGGCGACGACGAGTAAAGGAAGCGCCCTTCATGGATGTTCGGTACGCACGAAAGGGGCTGGCCTCCCTGGCGATTGCTTCAATGGCTCTGCTCACGGTCGGCTGCACGGCCGAGGAGGAGCCGAAGGCGGACAAGCCTGCATCCACGGCGTCGGCTACACGCGGGAACGTGAGTGCGCCGGCGGCAGAGCCTGCAGAGGAGCCGGTGGAGACACTGGCGGTCACCAAGGGGCAAGACGGCTTCGAGCTGACCATCAATACGGCGGAGCGTGACTCCGGCGGGTTCCTGACGCTCAAGGGCACTCTGAAGAACACGTCCGACAAGGGACGTGCTGTTCCCGACAACGTGAGGGGGGACGAAACGGAGGTGCTGAAGCACGGCACGTCCCTCGGAGGAGCGACGCTCGTCGACGGCGTAGGGAAGAAGCGCTACTACGTTCTGCGTGACACGGATGGGCGGCCGTTGACCACAACGGGTCTGGGCATCGTCTCGGCTGGAAAGGCTGTCGACGTCTTCATGCAATTCCCCGCACCCCCCGCCAACACCACCGAAGTCTCCCTCCAGCTCCCCACCTTCGAACCCGCCACCCTCAAGCTCTCCTGAGGCGACGTCATGACGATGATCACTCACCGCCGCCTCGCCGCTCTCGTGCTCACGGCCGTCGTGCTCCTGCCCGTGCCCGTCGCTCACGCCGACGATCCGCCCGGGTCCGCCGGGAGTGCCTCGCCCGCGCCCGTCATCGATCCGGAGTCCCCGGGGCTGATGCTCCCCGACGGCGCCACCCTCGCCCCCGCCAAGGTGCTCGACATCAAGCAGATCGTCGAGGAGGAGGGCGGGCAGCAGCGGCGGCAGGACACCAACGTGGACGTGACGTTCGCCTTGCAGGCCGAGGTGCTGTTCCCGAAGAACAGCGCCACGCTCACCCCCGCCGCCTCCGCCCGCATCGCCGCGATCGCCGCCGAGGTCGAGAAGATGGGCTCCGGGCGGGTCCGGGTCTTCGGGTTCACCGACGATCTCGGGACGTACGAGCACGGGCTCAAGCTGTCGAAGCAGCGGGCCGTCGCCGTGCAGCAGGTGCTGGCCCGCGCCCTCGACCCCGGCACGGCGTTCGACGTCCGCGGCTACAGCGAGGACTACCCGATCGCCGACAACCGCACCGAGGAGGGGCGGAAGAAGAACCGGCGCGTCGAGATCTCCTTCCCCCGGACCTCCGCCCCCTAGGGCCTGTCTGACCGCCCTAGAGCTCCAGCGCCGCCCGGATCGTGGCCGTCATGCGGTCCGGGCGGTGGAAGACCTCCCTGGCGGTGAAGCGCAGCACCCGGCGGACCTCCGGGCAGGACTGGAGCGCGTTGAAGCGGGCCACGTCCCGTTCGTGGGCGCGGCGGGTGCCGTGGAAGGCGTAGCCCTCGACCTCGACCGCCAGGCCCGCCGTGCGGAAGAGGAAGTCCGGGCGCAGGGGCCGGCCGTCCGCCGTGTGGAGGACCGGCTGGCATTCGGGGACGAGGCCCGCGTCACCCATCCGGAGCCGGGCCACCGTCTCCGCCGGGGACCCCGACGCCGGTTCCGCCAGGGGCAGCCAGGTGCGGGCGCGGGCCGCGCCGCGGCGGGGTGCGGCGAGTTCGGCGACCAGCTCCTCGTACCGGACGAGGGCCTCCCGGCGCACGCCTTCGACCGCTCGCCGTCCAAGGGCGGAGTCCGCGACGACCACCGCCTGCTCCCGGGTCGCGGAGGCCCGTATCAGGTCGCCGACCGTCCGCGCCGGGGTCGTCGTCCGCAGCCCTCTCCGGAGCGCCCGGTCCCGGTCGGTGAGGAAGGCGGTCGTGTGGATCCGGATGCCGTCGCCTCGGGCCGGGCCGGCCGGACGCGGCGCCGTGAAGTGGAGGCGCTCCGGCGTGGACTGCCCGTCCAGCACGTCGATGCGGTGCAGTCGCGCCGCCGTCGTGTGGCTGCACACCAGCTCGGGGCGCAGGAACTGGAGGGCGGTCGCCCGCAGCCGCCAGTCCACCTCTCTGCCGGGCGCCGCCCAGGCGCCCCGGCAGATCCGCTGCCAGCCGTCGCGGCGCAGCCGTCCGGCCAGCCGGCCCGGCGGCCAGCCCGCCGCGACCGCCCAGACCGTCAGGAGGACCCCGCCCCTGGCGAGGATCGCCAACTCGTACATACGCGCAACGATCCACGGAAGGGGGACACTTCGCACCCCCTGTGGAAAACCCGGCGAAAGACGTCGCCAGGAAAGCGTAAATACGGCGAGACGTATGTCCCTGGCAGGAGCATTCTGGACAGATGACGGCGAGCCCGAACGTCGCTTCCGGCGTGCAGTTGGTCAGTGATCTCGTCACCCGCATCCCCGAGTTCCGGGGCGTGTACGAGACCCATGTCTTCCATCAGGGCGGTGTCCTGCCGCACGTCTTCTTCTGGGACGTCGTGCAGGACACCGTCCGCTCCTTCCTCGGCGAGGCTCCCGGCGCCGCCGACTGGCGCAGCACGCTCGCCTTCCTGGAGGAGCAGAGCGCGCGCGGGGTCCTCGGCATCGACGAGGTCATCGTCACCTCCTTCCTGGGGGACCTGCCCTCGCCGCAGGAGCCGGGGCACGGCATCGTCGAGCAGCTGGGTCCCGTGATGGCCGCGAAGTTCGTCCGGATAAGGCCCCTCGGCTGAGTCGATCGGGCCGCCGGGATAATCGGACGCATGTCCCCGTCCCTCTCCCTGCCCGGCCGGCCCGATCGCGCCACCCTCGCCGCCCTCGGCGGCTACGCCGCCACCCGCCTCGTCGGTCTCGTCGTCCTGGCCGTGGCCGCCGCGGCGTCCGGTGAGGACGGGCTGCACCGGCTCAAGGGGCGCTGGGACTCCGTCTGGTACGTCCGGGTCGCGGAGCACGGGTACGGCTACCAGGTCACCCTGCCGAACGGCGACGTCCACTCCGACCTCGCCTTCTTCCCGCTGTTCCCGGCTCTGGAGCGCGGTCTGTCGGCCGTTCTCCCGGTCGACGCCGGCACCGCCGGACTCCTCGTCTCCTGGACCGCCGGGCTCGCCGCCGCCTGGGGGATCCACCGGTGCGGCGCCCAGGTCGCCGGTCCACGCGCGGGCGTGCTCCTCGCCGTCCTCTGGGGCGTGTACCCCACGGCGTTCGTCCAGTCGATGGCGTACACCGAGACGCTGTTCACGGCCCTCGCCGCCTGGTCGCTGTACGCGGTGCTGCGCGGGCGCTGGATCCTGGCGGGTGTCCTGTGCGCGGCCGCCGGGCTGACCCGTCCGACGGCCGCCGCGCTGATCGCCGCGCTGGGCGTCACGGCCCTCGTCACGCTCGTACGGGAACGGCGGCTGCCCGCGCGGACGGTGGCCGGTGTGCTGATCGCGCCGCTGGGCTGGCTCGCGTACATCGCCTACGTCGGGGTCCGTGAGGGGAGCCCCACCGCCTACTTCGACGTGCAGGCGGCCTGGGGCAACTCCATCGACGGCGGTGTCGCCCTGGCCCGGTTCATCGCGGGCCTGCCGTGGCCGGCCGCCCTCGGCCTGTGCGCGGCGGTCGGGCTGCTGGGGTGGCTGGTCGCGCTGTGCGTGCGTCAGCGGCAGCCGCTGCCGCTGCTCGTGTACACGATCGGCGTGGTGTTCGTCTCGCTCGTCGGCGCGGCGTACTTCGGTTCCCGGCCGCGGCTGATGATGCCGGCGTTCGGGCTGCTGCTGCCGCCCGCCGTGGCCCTCGCGCGGGTGCGGCGCCGCACCGCCGTGCCCGTCCTCGCCGGGCTGGCGCTGGCCTCCGGTGCGTACGGGGCGTTCACCCTGCTGGGTTCGGGGCCCCCGTGAGGTCCACGCGCACGCGTACCCCCCGTTCCAGACCCCATCCCGCCATGGCGCCCGCCTCCGCCTCCAGCACGTGCCGGCCGAGCGGCCGGATCATGCCGAGCCGTCCCGGACGCATCGTCACCACGGACCGGACCGTGAGCGACCCGTCCAGGTAGGCCACGTCGATCGGGAACCGCATGCCGAAGGTGTGCACGCTGTTCGTCCGGACGATGAGCAGCGCCCCCGGGAGTCCGTCCCGGCCGAGGAGCCCCCGCCGGCGGGCCCGGTACGAGGCGGCCACCTCCAGTGGGACCTCCAGGCCGGCCACCGCCAGCGTCCCCGTCCCGTCCACCCATTTCCCCATGCGGCAGACCGTAGCGCCAGGGACGCCTAGGGTCTCGTCCGTGTACGTCACGCTGATCGCCGTCGCCGCCCTGTGGGGGGCCGCCGTCGGGCTGCTCGTGCCCCGGGCCGCGTACCGGCTCGCCGTGGAGCCGGAGGAGCCGTGGCGGGACCGCTGTCCCGCCGGGCACGTCCTCGCCGGGCCGGCGCGCGGCTGGCTCGGCGGTCCGGGGCGGCGGGCCTGCGCGACCACCGCGAGTCCGCTGCTCGCCCCGTCGCTCACCGGGCTCGCCTGCGCGGTGCTCGCCGCCGCGACCGGCCTGCCCCGGCCGGAGCTCGTGGTCTGGCTGCTCGTCGTGCCGTTCGCGGTCCTCCTCGCCGGGGTGGACGCGCGCGTGCACCGGCTTCCGGACGGCGTGACCCTGCCGCTCGCGGCCGGGGTGCCGCTGCTGCTCGGCGCGGCCGCTCTCCTTCCGTACGCGGCGGGCTCCTGGGTCCACGCGCTGCTGGGCGGGCTCGTCCTCGGAGGGGCCTATCTGGTGCTGCACGCGGTCAACCCGGGCGGGCTCGGCTTCGGCGACGTGAAGCTGGCGGTCCCGCTGGGCGCCGCGCTCGGCTGGTACGGCTGGGGCGTGCTGTTCGCGGGGGCCTTCGCGGGCTTCCTGCTCGGCGCGGTGTACGGCCTCGGTCTCGTCCTGCTCGGGCGGGCGGGCCGTTCCTCGGCGATCCCGTTCGGCCCCTTCATGCTCGGGGGAGGGCTGCTCGGCCTTCTCCTCGGCGCGTTCACCGCCCCGGCCTGAGGACCCTGCCCGCCTCGGGGCCCGTGCGGTGCCGGACCGGCCGCCGACTTGCCGGAAGGGCGGCCCGCGGGGCCGCTTCCGTCAACGCCGCGCCCCGGCCGGCCGGTCCCTCTTCGGAGGGACGGATCCCCGCCGCCACGCCGGGGCGCAAACCCGCCACGGGGCCCCGGATCCCTTGTGCCGCTTGGGATCCGGCGAATCCGAGCGGGTTCGTTCGGCGCACGTGGCGCGCAACACGACTATCGAAGGGTTATGGTGGAAACCCCCCCTCGGGCCGGTCCGTATCCCCCCCACGGACCGGCCCGTTTTTCTTGTCCCGCTTCCCTCCGGGACCGTCAGCCCCGGCCGGCCCAGATGTTCGTGCCGGCGGTGTCGACCGCGAACGAGTCGATCTCCTTGAGCTCCTCGTCGGTGAGCGGGGGGCCCGCGACGGCGGCCACGTTCTCCTCCAGCTGGGCGACGCTGGAGGCGCCGATCAGCGCCGAGGTCATCCGCTCGTCCCGCAGCACCCAGGCCAGCGCCAGCTGGGCGAGGGACTGCCCGCGCCGCTCGGCGATGTCCGCGAGGCCGCGCAGCCGGCGCAGCACCTCGTCGGAGAGCAGGTTCGGGTCGAGGGACTTGCCCTGGGTGGCCCGCGAGCCCTCCGGGATGCCCTTCAGGTACTTGTTGGTGAGCAGTCCCTGCGCGAGCGGGACGAAGGAGATGCAGCCCATGCCGGCCGCCTCCAGGGTGTCCAGGAGGGCGTCCTCCTCGGTCCACCGGTTGATCATGGAGTACGAGGGCTGGTGGATGAGCGGGCGGACGCCCATCTCGGTGAGGATCCGGGCGGCCTCGGCGGTCTGCTCGCTGTTGTACGAGGAGACGCCGACGTACAGCGCCTTGCCCTGCTGGACGGCGGAGGCCAGGGCCCCCATCGTCTCCTCCAGCGGGGTGTGCGGGTCGAAGCGGTGCGAGTAGAAGATGTCGACGTAGTCGAGGCCCATCCGCTTCAGGGAGGCGTCGAGCGAGGACATCAGGTACTTGCGGGAGCCCCACTCGCCGTAGGGGCCGGGGTGCATCTCGTAGCCGGCCTTGGTGGAGATGATCAGCTCGTCGCGGTAGGGCGCGAAGTCCTGGGCGAAGAGCTTGCCGAAGTTCAGCTCGGCGGAGCCGGGCGGCGGCCCGTAGTTGTTCGCCAGGTCGAAGTGGGTGACGCCGAGGTCGAAGGCGCGGCGCAGGATCGCGCGCTGGGTGTCGAGGGCCTTGTCGTCGCCGAAGTTGTGCCAGAGGCCGAGCGAGACCGCCGGGAGCTTGAGGCCGCTGCGGCCGGTGCGGCGGTACTCCATGGTCTCGTAACGGTCCGCGGAAGCGCGGTACAGGGGGGAATCAGTCACGTATCTCTGCTTATCACGGACTTGTGACAGTCCTGGGCTGGGAGCCCGTCGCCCGTGCGCAGTAGTGTGGCGGCTTCGGGGGCCGACACTGCATGGAGGGGTAAAGAACAGTGAACCTGCGCGACCTGGTGTACGGGCTCTACGCACGCCGGGTGGAAGGCCGCCTCGACCACACCCAGGTGCCCAAGCACATCGGGGTCATCCTCGACGGGAACCGTCGCTGGGCGAAGGCGTCCGGCGGGACCCCCGAGCAGGGACACAAGGCCGGTGCGGACAAGATCCAGGAGCTGCTCGGCTGGTGTGCCGAGACGGACGTCGAGGTCGTCACGCTCTGGATGCTCTCCACGGACAACCTGAACCGCCCCGAGGAGCAGCTCGTCCCGCTGCTCGGCATCATCGAGAACGCGGTGCGTTCGCTGGCCGCCGACGGCCGCTGGCGGGTCCACCACGTGGGCACGATGGACCTGCTGCCGGCGCGGACCCAGACGGTGCTGAAGGAGGCCGAGCAGGCCACCCAGGGCAACACGGGGATACTCGTGAACGTCGCGGTGGGCTACGGGGGCCGGCAGGAGATCGCGGACGCGGTCCGCTCGCTGCTCCTTGAGCACGCGGAGCGGGGGACGAGCTTCGAGGAGCTCGCCGAGATCGTGGACGTCGAGCACATCTCGGAGCACCTGTACACGCGCGGTCAGCCCGATCCGGACCTGGTGATCAGGACCAGCGGCGAGCAGCGCCTCTCCGGGTTCATGCTGTGGCAGAGCGCGCACTCGGAGTACTACTTCTGCGAGGTCCACTGGCCGGCCTTCCGGAAGGTCGACTTCCTGCGGGCGCTGCGGGACTACGCGGCCCGGCACCGGCGCTACGGCTCCTGATCGCCTTCGGAACACCCTCCGGACATTCCCGGTCGGAAACGATCACCTCGTGTTCATGAACACGTCGTCATATGCCATGGCATGGCAGACGGTGTTCGAGGGCATATCCCTGGTGAAGTGAGCGGCACGGAGACCGCCACCCGGGAGGCCCCTTGCACCAGGACGACCGTGCGGGACACGTACGGGAGAAGCGGAGGGCCGAGGTTCGGCCCGCGCATCGCGGCCTGAGCCCGGTCCCATTCCGCAGCGACACCGGTTCCGTCGCACCCCGACCTCACAGGGGTCTTCCGAGGGGGTCTGTCCTTCCGTGGTGACCAGCACGAAGCGCCGCCTTTCCGACCGGCGCACCTATGTTCTCGACACCAGCGTCCTGCTGGCCGACCCCAACGCCGTCTCGCGGTTCGAGGAGCACGAGGTGGTGCTCCCGATCGTCGTCGTGACGGAGCTGGAGGCCAAGCGGCACCATCCCGAACTCGGCTACTTCGCCCGGCAGGCACTCCGCCTGCTCGACGACTTCCGGGTCCGGTACGGACGCCTCGACGCCCCCCTCCCCGTCGGGGAGCTGGGCGGCACCCTGCGTGTCGAACTCAACCATTCCGACCCCGGCGTCCTGCCCGCCGGCTACAGGTTGGGGGACAACGACTCACGGATCCTCGCGGTCGCGCGCAACCTCCAGGCGGAGGGGTACGACGTCACCGTCGTCTCCAAGGACCTGCCGCTGCGCATCAAGGCCTCCTCGGTCGGGCTCCTCGCCGAGGAGTACCGCGCCGAGCTCGCCATCACGGACGCCAACGGCTGGACCGGGATGTCCGAGCTGGCGCTCTCCGGCGAGCAGGTCGACCTGCTCTTCGAGCAGAACACGCTGTACGTGCCGGAGGCCGCCGAGCTTCCGGTCCACACGGGCCTGGTGCTCCAGTCCGAGCGCGGCAAGGCGCTCGGCCGGGTCACCCCCGAGGGGAACGTACGGCTCGTCCGCGGCGACCGCGAGGCCTTCGGGCTGCACGGCCGCAGCGCCGAGCAGCGGATCGCGCTGGACCTGCTGCTCGACCCGGACGTCGGCATCATCTCGATGGGCGGCCGGGCCGGCACCGGCAAGTCCGCGCTCGCGCTCTGCGCGGGCCTGGAAGCGGTCCTGGAGCGCCGTCAGCACCAGAAGGTGATGGTCTTCCGTCCGCTGTACGCGGTCGGCGGCCAGGAGCTCGGATACCTGCCGGGCAGCGAGTCCGAGAAGATGAGCCCGTGGGCCCAGGCCGTCTTCGACACGCTGTCCTCGGTCGCGAGCCGCGAGGTCATCGAGGAGGTGCTCGGGCGCGGGATGCTGGAGGTCCTGCCGCTCACCCACATCCGGGGCCGCTCCCTCCACGACGCCTTCGTCATCGTGGACGAGGCACAGTCCCTGGAGCGGAACGTCCTGTTGACCGTTCTGTCCAGGATCGGGGCGAATTCCCGGGTCGTCCTGACCCATGACGTCGCCCAGCGGGACAACCTCCGGGTGGGGCGGTACGACGGAGTCGTCGCCGTGGTCGAGAAACTGAAGGGGCATCCGCTCTTCGCCCACGTCACCCTCACCCGCTCCGAGCGCTCGCAGATCGCCGCGCTCGTGACCGAGATGCTGGAGGACGGTCAGATCTGACCGATTCGTACCCGTCCGTACGGGTAAGGAAGTTGGCGCCGCCCGGCAGAGCGTGGGAGCTTAGCCGGGCGGCGCCCCCTTGTCCCGGGTATCCGTCAAAACACCTGCGTCCACCGAGGTGTGAGCTTTCACACGCAACACGGAATTGCCTTGCGGCGTCGCCGTCCGGCAGAGTCTTGCTTCCGTCAGGCCCCGCATACGGCACACGTGCACCCTCAGGGTGCGCACCAGCACCACACAACTCCACAGTCGTCGTCGTATGCCGCCCACAGCACCACGGGCCCGTGTCTTCTGTGACCCCGTACGTCGGAGACCAGTGCCAGGGGCACGATTTCGCCCGCGTGGTCACCTGTGCGGGCGTGCTGGAAGGAAACCGTGTGAGCCGGATCTCGGTCCGGGGATTCGCGGTGGCTTCGGCCACTGCGGTCACCACCGTCGGCGCTGTCGTGGGTGTTGCCTCGGGCAACGCCGCCCAGGCCTCGGACGACAACTTCGAGGCCACCGCGGCCGACACCACGCTGCTCGCGGACATCCCCGCGGGGGAGCAGGCGCAGGTACAGGTCTCCTCCCTCACGGAGCAGGCCGACGCGCAGGCCGCCGCTGCCGACTCGGCCGCGAAGAAGTCCGCGGAGGAGGCGGCCCGCATCCGCGCCGCCAAGGACGCCGAGGCGAAGAAGAAGGCCGCCGACAAGGCCGCCGCCGAGGAGAAGGCCGAGAAGGAGCGCAAGGAGGCCGAGGAGCGCGCCAACCGCTCCTCCGTCCGCGACGCGACGTCCTTCGCCGCGCAGGGCTCCTACAGCGTCGCCGACGTCAAGGCGATGGCGCGGCAGATGATGTCGTCCGACCAGTTCTCGTGCTTCAGCAACATCGTGGACCACGAGTCCGGCTGGAACTACCGCGCGACGAACCCGTCCTCGGGTGCCTACGGTCTCGTGCAGGCCCTTCCCGGCTCCAAGATGTCCTCGGCCGGCGCCGACTGGCAGACGAACCCGGCCACCCAGATCAAGTGGGGCCTCAACTACATGGACAGCCGCTACGGCAGCCCGTGCGGTGCCTGGTCGTTCTGGCAGGCCAACCGCTGGTACTAGTACCGCGCTCAACCTCCGGGAGCCCCTCACCGTCCTACGGTGAGGGGCTTCTTGCGTGTAGGTTCGCGAGGAGGAATGAGCGGGGGGAAGAGAGAGAAGATGTCCGGAGTGCCAGGGTGGCTGGGCCGGCTGGGCGAGAGCCTGAGCCGCATGGGTGAACGACTCGACGAGCGCCGGGCCGAGGCGGAGCGGGAGGACCCGCTCGGACCGCCGTACGTCCACGACCTCCCGCAGGAGGCCGGGTCCGCGCGGCCGGACGCCGAACCCGACCCCGACACCGCCGCGCCGCTCCCGGAGACCGAGGCCGCCGAGCCGGCCGAGGCCCCCGCCGAGTCCGGCCGCTCCGTCCCCGCGCCCCCGTCGTACGCGCCCGCCGTGGCCGCCCGCCCCGACCCCGTCGCCGCCATCCCCTGGGGCATGCGCGTGGCCGCCGAGGCGGGGTGGCGGCTGCTCGTCCTCGCCGGCACGGTCTGGGTCCTGATGAAGGTGATCAGCTCCGTGCAGCTGGTCGTCCTCGCCTTCGTCGCGGCGCTCCTCGTCACCGCGCTGCTCCAGCCCACCGTGGCCATGCTGCGCCGCAAGGGCCTGCCCCGCGGGCTCGCCACCGCCGTCACCGCCGTCTCCGGCTTCGTGATCATGGGCCTGGTCGGCTGGTTCGTGGTCTGGCAGGTCATGGACAACGTCGACAACCTGTCCGACCGCGTCAAGGACGGCATCGAGGAGCTCAAGCACTGGCTGCTCGACAGCCCGTTCCACGTCACCGAGCAGCAGATCAACGACATCGCCAAGAACCTCAGCGAGGCCATCGGCGCCAACGCCGAGCAGATCACCTCCGCCGGACTCCAGGGCGTCACCGTCATCGTGGAGGCCATGACCGGCATCCTGCTGGCCATGTTCTGCACCCTCTTCCTGCTCTACGACGGGAAGAAGGTCTGGGAGTGGACGCTCAAGCTCGTGCCCGCCCAGGCCCGCCCCGGTGTCGCCGGCGCCGGACCGCGCGCCTGGCGCACCCTCACCGCCTACGTCCGCGGCACGGTCCTCGTGGCCCTCATCGACGCCGTCTTCATCGGCCTCGGGCTCTGGTTCCTCGACGTGCCGATGGCCGTGCCGCTGGCCGTGTTCATCTTCCTCTTCGCCTTCATCCCGCTGGTCGGCGCCGTCATCTCCGGTGCCCTCGCCTGCGTCGTCGCCCTCGTCACCAACGGGGTGTTCACCGCCCTGATGGTGCTGGTCGTCGTGCTCGCCGTGCAGCAGATCGAAGGCCACGTCCTCCAGCCGTTCATCCTCGGCCGGGCCGTCCGCGTCCACCCCCTCGCCGTCGTCCTCGCCGTCGCCGCCGGCGGCCTCACCGCCGGGATCGGCGGCGCCGTCGTCGCCGTCCCGCTGGTCGCCGTCCTCAACACTGTCGTCGGCTACCTCCGCGCGTACAGCACCGAACAGGCCCTCCGCAGCACCCCCGAGCCGCGCGGCGCGACCGCCTTCGCCGTGGCACCCGTCCCGGCGCCCGGCGCCGCCGAGGGGGAGTACAAGTGATATCCGAGCCGGAGCTCGTGGGCGGCGAGGGGTTCGACGCCCCCGAGGTGCTCACCGAGGTCCCGCCGCCGCGCCCGCCCCGGGCCCGCCGCCCCTGGCTGTGGGCGCTCGGCGGCGCGGTGCTCGCCTCGGCGGTGTGGGGCGGCGGGCTCTACGCGTACGGGCAGAAGAAGGAACCGGGCCCCGCACTGGGCGGGTACACCGCGGAGGTGGACCTCTGCGGGGTGGCGAAGCTGAAGGCGCTCGGCGGGATCCTCGGCAAGCGCAGCCAGGACGGCGTCGGACCCGAGATGAACGAGCCGGCCGTGTACGAGACCTCGTGCTCGATGGCCTTCGGCGACCCGGACGCCGGGTACAGCGCCACCCTGACGTACAGCCTGCACAAGGTGACGGACCCGGAGCCCGAGTTCGCGGCACGGGCGAAGTACGCCGACCTCACCACGCCGATCGGCGGTCTCGGGGAGCAGGCCTGGTTCACCGACAGCGGCGGCGACGGTGGGGAGCTCAGGATCCTCGACGGGCACGCCGAGATCGAGCTGAGCATCTACCGGCAGTACTCGACCGACGCGAACGGGAACCCGCTCGGCGAGGGCAAGTGGCTCGACCTGTCCGGGATCGACGTCCCCATGACCCAGGACATGCTGGCGCTCATGGCGGTGCTCAAGAAGTGACGGAAGGGCCCCGGGGCGCGAAGCCCCGGGGCCCTTCTCGTACGACGGCGTCGCCCTACTCGGCGAGGACCGCTTCCGCGTCCAGCGTGACGCCGACCGCCTGGATCACCGCGGCGATCTTCACGGCCTCCTGGATGGTGGCGCGGTCGACACCGGCCTGCCGCAGGACCTGCTCGTGCGAGTCGAGGCACTGGCCGCAGCCGTTGATCGCGGAGACGGCCAGCGACCACAGCTCGAAGTCGACCTTCTCGACGCCCGGGTTGCCGATGACGTTCATCCGCAGGCCGGCGCGCAGCGTCCCGTACTCGGGGTCCGACAGCAGGTGCCGGGTCCGGTAGAAGACGTTGTTCATCGCCATGATCGCGGCGGCGGACTTGGCGGCCTGGTACGCCTCGGGCTTCAGGTTGGCCTGGGCCTCGGGCTCCAGCTCCTTGAGCACCTTCGGCGAGCGCGAGGCGATCGCGCAGGCGAGGACGGTGCCCCACAGCTGCTGCTGCGGGAGGTCACTGTTGCCGATGACCGAACCGAGGTTCAGCTTCAGGTCCTTGGCGAAGTCCGGTATGGCGGACTTCAGTTCGTCGAGAGCCATGTCGGATCGCCCTTACTCGCCCGAGAGGAGGGCGGCGGCGTCGAGGGTGCTCTCGCCCTTGTTCCAGTTGCACGGGCAGAGCTCGTCGGTCTGCAGGGCGTCGAGGACCCGCAGGACCTCCTTGGGGTTACGGCCGACGGAGCCGGCGGTCACCATGGTGAACTGGATCTCGTTGTTCGGGTCCACGATGAAGACGGCGCGCTGGGCGAAGCCGTCCTCGCCGCGGACGCCGCAGTCGCTCATGAGCTCGTGCTTCGAGTCGGCCAGCATCGGGAAGGGCAGGTCACGCAGGTCGGCGTGGTCCTTGCGCCAGGCGTGGTGCACGAACTCGGAGTCGCCGGAGACGCCGAGGATCTGCGCGTCGCGGTCGGCGAACTCGTCGTTCAGCTTGCCGAACGCGGCGATCTCGGTCGGGCAGACGAAGGTGAAGTCCTTCGGCCAGAAGAACACCACGCGCCACTTGCCCTCGTAGGACTTGTGGTCGATCTGCGCGAACTCCTTGCCGCTCTCCAGCGACACGCAGGCGGTCAGGTCGTAGGTGGGGAACTTGTCACCGACAGTGAGCACGCGCTCTCCTTGCAGGGTGGAAGGTGCCCTTTTGGGGTCTTCCGTGAGGGGTTGGACGGCTCACAGCATGGCACGGAGTGCATTGATCAGTGAAATAGCTAGAGTGGGTCGTGTTGATCGAAGGTGGTTATCAGTGGCATCCCCGTACAGCCCCCCGCACGGCCCGCACCGCGGCAAACAGCCGAGCCTTTCGCAGCTCAGAGCCTTCGTGGCGGTCGCCGAGCATCTGCACTTCCGCGACGCGGCGTCCGCCATCGGCATGAGTCAGCCCGCACTCTCGGGCGCGGTTTCGGCTCTCGAAGAGGCACTCGGTGTCCAGCTCCTTGAGCGTACGACGCGGAAGGTGCTGCTCTCGCCCGCGGGGGAACGGCTCGCGGCCCGCGCCCGGACCGTCCTCGACGCGGTGGCGGAGCTCATGGAGGAGGCCGAGGCGGCCCAGGCCCCCTTCACCGGCGTCCTGCGGCTCGGCGTGATCCCCACCGTGGCGCCGTACCTGCTGCCCACCGTCCTGCGGCTCGTCCACCGGAGCTACCCCGACCTCGACCTCCAGGTCCACGAGGAGCAGACCTCCTCGCTCCTGGAGGGACTCGCCGCCGGGCGGCTCGACCTGCTGCTGCTCGCCGTGCCGCTCGGTGTGCCCGGCGTCACCGAACTCCCGCTCTTCGACGAGGACTTCGTCCTGGTCACCCCGGAGGGCCACCCGCTCGCGGGGCGGGACGACATCCCGCGCGAGGCCCTCAGGGAGCTGCGGCTGCTGCTGCTCGACGAGGGGCACTGCCTGCGCGACCAGGCCCTCGACATCTGCCGGGAGGCCGGGCGGGCCGACGGCGCCGAGGTCACCACCACCGCCGCCGGGCTCGCCACCCTGGTGCAGCTCGTCGCCGGCGGTCTCGGGGTGACCCTGCTGCCGCGCACCGCCGTGACCGTGGAGACCGCCCGTAACACCGCCCTGTGGACCGGGCGCTTCGCCGAGCCGGCGCCCTCGCGGCGGATCGCCCTGGCGATGCGGGCGGGCGCGGCCCGGCACGCCGAGTTCGAGGAGCTCGCCGAGGCCCTGCGCGGGGCGATGGCCGAGCTTCCGGTGCGGGTGACCTCGTACGGGTGAGGGGCGCCCGCTCCTGGCGCCCCCCGGCACCAGGAGCCGACGCCCCCCTCGTACGCGCGATCGGCGGGTTACTCCGTGCGCAGCCCGTCCGCCCGCATCAGCCGCCACAGCACCGGCATGCTCAGCACCGTCACGGCGGCGATCAGCCCGAGGCCGATCCCGACGACGGGCAGGAAGCCCCACCAGTCCAGGACCGGCAGTCCGCCCAGCTTCAGCAGGACCACGCCGAGGCCGAGGCCGCCCGCCACGGACAGCACCAGCCCGATGAGGATCGGCACCGCCGTCTGCCACAGCACCGACCAGCTCAGGGTGGAGCGCCGGGTGCCGAAGGCGACCAGCGAGGAGAGCAGCCGCTTGCGGTCCCTCAACTGCTCCAGGGTCGCGACCAGGAGCGAGGCCGCCACCAGGAGCATCGTCAGCGTGGAGCCCACGAGGATGCCGGTGCGGACGCTGGAGAACGCCGCGTCGCGCTCGGTCTCCTTCAGCGTGCGGACCCAGGAGGTCGGGTCGATGGCGTCCGCCGTGTTCCGTACGCGGTCGGCGGCGTCCGGCACCGCCGGGTCGAGCCGCACCATGGTCGTCGCCTCGGGCTCGTCGAGCGGGAGCGTGCCGATCGACGACGGGGTGGCGAGGACGCCGTACTCGTACATGCCCGTCGGGTCCGGGCGGGAGTCCACGACCCTGGCCGTGGCGGGGATGCGCCACTGCGGCAGCGGGGTGCCCTTCGGGGGCCGCGGCGTGCTCGGGTGCGGATGCGGGTCGCGCAGGGCGACCGTGGCGCCGGGGCGGGCGGCCCTGGTGACGAACGTGTCGTCCGGGTTGCCCTGGGCGCCGTGCGCGAGGAAGACGAAGACGTCGCCGTCCGCGCACGAGGGCAGCTTCGCGAACTCCCGGAGGGAGGCGCAGTCGCCGACCCGGAGCGAGACCATCGGGGAGAAGTCCTCGCCCGCCTTCAGGGGCCCGGGTCGCCACACGTGCGACTCGACGACGCCGATCGCTCCGCTCACGCCCTCGGTCCGCTCGAACCGGTCGATGATCCCGCGGGCCTCGGCCGCGGTGCCGGCGTCGATGCCGATCGCGATCTGGGCGCGTGCGGGGTCCTCGCCGCTGATCCGCGTGAACTCGCTCTCCATCGCCTGGAAGAGCATCTGGAGCGCGATCGCCCCGGTCGCGGCGACGACGATCCCGCTGACCGCGCGGGCCGCGGTGCCGCTGCTCATCTGGAGTCTGCGGACCGCGAGCTGCCAGGCCACCGGGCCGGAATGCAGCCGCTTCACACCGGCCTCGACCAGCCACGGCAGCAGCGTGGTGAGGCCGATCAGGGCGAGCGTGGTGCCCGTCACGACGCCCACGGCGTCGATGCTGGTCTCCGCCACCTGCACCTCGCCCACGAGCGGGACGAGGAAGGCCGCGCCGACCACGAGGAGCAGCAGCCGCCACCACAGCCGACGGCGGCGCGGGGTGGACGTGCGGACCACGCCGAGCGGTTCGATCGCCACCCCGCGCAGCGCGAAGAGGCTCACCACGACCGAGGCGACGGGGACGACGGCGAGGACGAGCACGGCGAGCGCGGTCATCGGCACGACGTCGTCGGGGTAGGCGTTGACGTCCCAGATGGTGAAGGTGCCGGCGAACTGCCGGGCCACCGCGAAGAATCCGAGGCCCGCGAGGAGCCCGAGGAGCGCGCTCGCGAGGGACTCGCCCGCCGCGATCCGCCGGGTCGTGGCGGTGTCCGCGCCGATCAGCCGCAGCGCCGCGAGCCGGCGGTCGCGCTGCTCGCCGCCGAAGCGGACGGCGGTCGCGATGAAGACCAGCACCGGGAGGAGCAGGACGACGCAGGCGACGACGACGAGGAGGATCAGGAACGCGTTCATCGGTTCCTCGGGCACCGACCAGCCGTAGCGCGTGCCGCGCCCGTCGAGGTTCTCGGGGCTGAGGAAGTCGACGTGGGCGACGTACCGCAGTTCGGCGGGGCCGATGAGCCCGGCCGGTCCGATGGTGCCGACGGTCCGGTAGGGGAGCCGCTCCTTGAGCAGGGCGCCCTCGGGGGAGTCGAGCAGCTTCCCGAGCGCGGGGGAGACCAGCATCTCGCCGGTCCCGGGGAACGCCGGAGCGCCGGGCGGGAGCGGGGGCGCGTCGCCCTCGGGGCGCAGCAGCAGTCCGCTGATGACGTCGTCCCGGTAGACGGTGTTCCGGGTGAGGTGGAGAAAGGAGTCGGGGCGCGGCGAGGTGACCTGCTCGCTGCCGTCGACGGCCCGGACCGACTCCCGCACCTCCCGCTGGAAGAGCATGTTCGGGAAGGAGGCGGCGAGCAGCAGCAGGGCGACGCCGAAGCCGACGCCGGTCGCGGTCAGCACGGTGCGGAGCAGGCCGGAGCGGCCGCCGGTGACCGCGAACCGGGCGCCGAGCGTCAGGTCGCGGGCCCAGGTGCCGAGGCTCATGCCGCCCACTCCGCGTCCCGTACCGAACCGTCCCGCACGACGACCTCGCGGTCGGAGTACGCGGCGACCCGGGCCTCGTGGGTGACGAGGACGACGGCCGCGCCGGTGTCCCGGGAGGCGTCGGTGAGGAGGCGCATGACCCGCTCGCCGTTGAGGGAGTCGAGCGCGCCGGTCGGCTCGTCGGCGAAGATCACGCGCGGGGCGGTGACGAGGGCGCGGGCGACGGCGACGCGCTGGCCCTGGCCGCCGGATATCTCGCCGGGGCGCTTGCCCGCGACGGCGTCGACCTCCAGGCGGGCGAGCCATTCGGCGGCCCTGGCCTCGGCGGCCTTGCGCTTCTCGCCGTTCAGCCGGAGCGGCAGGGCGACGTTCTCGACGCAGGTCAGCTCGGGGACGAGCTGGCCGAACTGGAAGACGAAGCCGAAGTCGGTGCGGCGCAGGGAGCTGCGCGCGCCGTCGGACAGCGCGGTGAGCTCGCGTCCGTCGTAGGTGATGGTGCCGGCGTCGGGGCGGACGATGCCGGCCAGGCAGTGGAGGAGCGTCGACTTGCCCGAGCCGGAGGGGCCCATGACGGCGACGACCTCGCCGGCCCGGAGCGCGAAGTCGGCGCCCGCGAGTGCCGGGGTCGGGCCGTAGGCCTTGTCCAGGCCGGCGGCGGTCAGCAGCGGGGCGGTGCTCATCGGCGGACCTCCTCGGCGAGGGCGTCGAGGCGGGCGGCGGTCAGTTCCAGCCAGCGCAGGTCCGCCTCCAGGTGGAAGAGCGCGTGGTCGCAGATGAGCTGGTCGGCGAGGTCGCCGTCCCGCTTGCGCCGGGTGAGCTCGCGCATCAGGCGCAGGTGCTCGGCGCGCTGGGTGTCGAGGATGTCGGCGGCCCCGCGGCCGGTGAGCAGGGCCAGCACGACCTTGGTGTAGAGCGTGGACTGGAGGTACGGCTCCGGCTTCTCGGGGGTGGCGAGCCACTGGGCGACATCGGTGATGCCGGCCTCGGTGATCGCGTACCGCTTCCGCTCGGGGCCGCCGCCGGCCTCGATGCCGTCGACGACGACCAGGCCGTTCTTCAGGAGCCGGGACATGGTCGAGTAGACCTGGCCGTAATGGAGCGGCCGGTCCTGGCCGAACTTCTCGTCGAAGGCGCGCTTGAGGTCGTAGCCGTGGCGCGGTCCGGACTCCAGGAGCCCGAGCAGGGTGTGACCGATGGACATGGGGATCACTGTACATGGGGTGTATACGCACGATGTATAGCCCGGGGCGCGAGGTTCCGCCGCCTAAGCGGAGCGGGCTCCTCACGCAACCATCCGCCCCGCCCGAGCGTCGGTTCCTGTGGGTATGGGTGCTGATTCTCACGTCCGGAAAAGACGTGATCGGTTGTCCTTTGTCCGCCTCGCCGGTGTTAGCTTGCTGAGCTGATCCGGCGCGGACGGGCTCAGCACCGACGGGCGCCGGACACACGACGAGCGGAGCGACTGGACACATGGGGCGATCGGACAAGGGCAAGGCGAAGAAGCGCGGCATACGCCGCCTCTTCACCTGGAAGAAGCTCCTGGGCACCTTCTTCGTGTTCTGCCTGCTCGGCATGGGTGCCCTCTACGTCGTGTACCTGCTGGTCCCGGTGCCGACGGCCAACGCCGAGGCGACGATGCAGAGCAACATCTACAAGTACTCCAACGGCAAGATCCTCGCCCGCACGGGCAGGATCAACCGTGAGATCGTCGGCCTCGACAAGATCCCCCTGCAGGTCCAGCAGGCGTTCGTCGCCGCCGAGAACAAGACCTTCTACAAGGACAACGGCGTCGACATCAAGGGCACCACCCGCGCCGCCTGGAACACCCTCACCGGCAAGGGCAAGCAGGGCGGCTCGACGATCACCCAGCAGTACGTCAAGAACTTCTACCTGAGCCAGGACCAGACGGCCACGCGCAAGCTCAAGGAAATGGTCATCGCCGTCAAGGTGGACCAGCAGATGAGCAAGAGCGACATCCTCGCCGGGTACATGAACACCAGCTACTACGGGCGCAGCGCCTACGGCATCCAGGCCGCCGCCCGCTCGTACTACGGCACCGACGCCACCCGGCTCACCACCGCGCAGGGCGCCTACCTCGCCTCGCTGCTCCAGGCGCCCAACCAGTACGACTGGACCTCGGCGAGCACCACCGGCCGCAAGCTCGTCGAGGAGCGCTGGAACTACGTCCTCGACAACATGGTCGGCGAGGGCTGGCTCAGCCCCTCCGAGCGCGCCGGCATGAAGTTCCCCGTCCCGCAGAAGCCCAAGCCCGCCCCCGGCATGGAGGGCCAGACCGGCTACATCGTCGAGGCCGCCAACCAGGAGCTGATGCGCCAGGGCGTCAGCGAGGAGGACATCAAGGCCGGCGGCTGGACCATCACCCTCAACATCGACGAGAAGCGGCAGAAGGACCTCGTCAAGGCGGTCGACAAGCAGCTGGAGGACAAGCTCGACCGCAAGAACGACAAGAAGCAGGCCACCGTCCAGGCCGGCGCCACCTCCGTCGACCCGAAGACCGGCGCGGTCGTCGCGATGTACGGCGGCGTCGGCGCCACCGAGCACTGGATGTCCAACGCGACCCGCCGCGACTACCAGCCCGCCTCCACCTTCAAGCCGATCGTCCTGGCCTCCGCCATCGACAACAGGGCGCTCACCCAGGACGGCCGCGAGATCGGCCTCGGCACCGTCTACGACGGCAACAGCCGGCGGCCGGTCGTCGGCAGCCCCATCGCCTTCGCCCCGGAGAACGAGGACGACGACGACTACGGACCCGTCACCGTCCAGAAGGCCACCAACAGCTCGATCAACTCGGTCTACGCCCAGATGATCGTCGACGTCACCCCGGCCAAGGCCAAGAAGACCGCCCTCGCCCTCGGCATGAAGGACGGCGCGGACTTCGTCGAGACCCCGGCCATCTCGCTCGGCACCATGGGCGCCTCGACCATGGACATGGCCGGCGCCTACGCGACGCTCGACAACCACGGCCAGAAGGTCACCCCGACCCTGGTGAAGACCGCCGAGCACAAGGACCGCACGGTCAAGGGCGCCAAGGCGATCGGCGAGCAGGTCATCAGCCGTGAGGCCGCCGACACCGCCACCAAGGCCATGACGGGCGTCGTGCGCAGCGGTTCCGGCACGCGCGCCGCCGGCGACTACGAGGCCGCCGGCAAGACCGGCACCTCCGAGAACAACCGCTCCGCCTGGTTCGTGGGCTACACCCCCGAACTGGTCACCGCCGTCGGCCTCTTCGGCGAGGACGCCAAGGGCAACCAGGTCACCCTCACCGACACCATCAACCCCGGCCGCGCCAACGGTGGCCGCACGCCCGCCCAGATCTGGGGCGACTACACCGAGCGCGCCCTGAACGGCGGCTCGGACGCCACCTTCGACCTGGAGACCGACCCCTCCTCGGACGGCAGCGCCCCGGACCCCACGCCGACCACCGAGGCCCCGGAGACCGAGGAGCCGACCCAGGAGCCCACCACGGCCTCCCCGGACCCGACCTCCCCGCCGACCTCGACGGCCACCACCCCGCCGCAGCCGACGACCGACCCGGTCACCACGCCGCCGGAGCCCACCCAGGAACCGACGCGGACCCAGGAGCCGACGACCGCGCCGACGACCGTCCAGCCGCCGGACGGCGGCGAACCGGACACGAACAGCACCGGAGGCCCGCCGCGCTGACGGCGGCCCCCACGACCGAAGGCCGGACCCCGCACAGGGGTCCGGCCTTCGGTCGTACGGGGCCGCTTCCGGCGCCGCCTCAGGTACGGGTCGTACGGGGCCGCTTCCGGCGCCGCCTCAGGTGCGGGTCGCCAGCTCGAACCAGACCACCTTGCCGCCCGAGAGCCGGGTCGCCCCCCACCGCCGGGCCAGCCGGTTCACCAGGAACAGCCCGCGCCCGCCCTCGTCCGTGTCGCGCGCCCGCCGCTGCCGGGGCAGCTGCGGGGAGTCGTCGCCGACCTCGCAGCGCAGCACGTCCGTCCGCAGCAGCCGCAGCGTCACCGGCCGCTCCGCGTACCGCACGGCGTTCGTCACGACCTCGCTGATCAGCAGCTCGACCGAGTCCGTCAGCTCCTCCAGGTCCCAGCGCGCCAGCGCCCGCCGGGCGAGCCGCCGGGCCCGGCCCGGGGCCGCGTCCTCCGGCTCCAGGAACCAGTACGCCACGTCGCTCGGCGCGATCCCGTCGAACCGCGCCGCGAGCAGCGCGATGTCGTCGTCCCGGTCGCCCGGACCCAGCATGTCGAGGACGTCGTCGCAGAGCGCCTCCAGCGGGGGCGAGTGGTCCGGGCCCGTCAGCTGCGCCGTCGCCGCGAGACGCTCCCGCAGCTGCTCGATCCCGGTCCACACGTCCCGCAGCCGGGACTCGACCAGACCGTCCGTGTACAGCAGCAGCGTGGCACCGGCCGGGGCGTCCAGCTCGACCGCCTCGAAGTCCACCCCGCCGACCCCGATCGGGGCGCCGGGCGGCACCCGCAGCACCTCGGCGCGCCCGCCCAGGTGGAGCAGTATCGGCGGCGGATGGCCCGCGTTCGCGACCGTGATCCGGTGCGAGACCGGGTCGTACACCGCGTACATGCAGGTCGCCATGCGGTTCTCGCCGAGCCGCTGCGCCTGCTCGTCCAGGTGGTGCAGGACCTCCTGCGGCGGCAGGTCGAGACCGGCCAGGGTCTGCGCCGTGGTGCGCAGCTGGCCCATGATCGCCGCCGAGGTCATGGAGTGGCCCATGACGTCGCCGACGACCAGGGCGACCCTGCTGCCGGGCAGCGGGATCGCGTCGTACCAGTCGCCGCCGACGCGGGCGGTCTCGGCCGCCGGCAGATAGCGCGAGGCGAGCTTGACGCCGGTCGGCTGCGGCAGCGAGTCCGGCAGCATCGTCCGCTGGAGCTCGTCCGCGATGTACGCCTCACGGCCGTACAGCACGGCCTTGTCGATGCCGAGCGCGGTGTGCGTGGCCAGCTGCGCCGCGACGAGCAGGTCGTTCGGCTCGAAGCCGGCCCGCTCGGGGCGGCGCAGGAACACGGCGGCCCCGATCACCCGGCGCCGGCCGCGCAGCGGCGCGAGGACCGCCCGCAGCCCGCCGGGCAACGGGTGCTCGGGCCCGAGCAGTTCGGTGAGCGCCGCCTTGGCGGCCGCGGAGTCGCCGAAGACCGGCCGGACCCCGCGCAGGACCTCGGCGAGCGCCCCGCCGTTCCGCACCTCGCAGAGTTCGGCCGCGGGGGTCGGATCCGGATCGGGCACGAGGACGAGCTCCTCGCCCTCCCCCTCGCTTAACCGCAGCCGGTCGGTGCGGCGCAGCCGCAGCACGAACGGCGCCACCGGCCGCTCGTCGCCCACCGGGAGCGGATCGCGGAGGTAGACCAGGATCTCGTCGGAGAAGGTCGGCACGGTGGCCCGGCACAGACCGAGCACGATCTCGTCCAGGTCGATGCCCCGCGCGATGCGCCGGGTCGCCGCTCCGACGAACCGCAGCCGGTCGCCCTCCCGGCGCGCGGAGGTGTCCGCGCCGCGGGCCCCGCCGCCGGGCGGCTGGGGGGAGACCGCGACGGCCATGGCGCCCGGGGAGCCGGGGCCGCCGGGGTGGCCCGCACCGCCGGGACCGGCCGGGCGCTGCCCGCCGCCCGGAGTGCCCGGCCGGCCGGGGCCGCCCTGGGCGTCCTGGGCGGCGCCCCGGGCGGGCACGTCCGCGCCGGGGGCCGCGGGAGCGCCCGGCTGTCCGGGCACGTCGGAGGGCAGGCCGGCCGCCGCCTCCTGGCGAGGGCGCGCGCGTTCCTGCGACCGGGCAGCCAGGGGCTGCCGGCCTTCGTGGGAGGTGGGATGCTCCGTCACGCGTGGGATTCCGTCCGTCCGGGCCGGTGGTGCGATGCACTCGCTCTTCTCGCCGATGCCGCGCCTTCGGCGGGGATAAACCCCTCGTATGCAGCGGATGTGGACGCTCCGCGAACCGCGGCAACGGCAGGGGTCCGCACACCCGGGCGCACGTCCGGCACTGCTCCCCCTCGTGGATGACTTCTGGTCAGGTCCTGTGCTGTGCTGAGTCGTTGACGTGCTGTTCGGTCGGTCTGACGTGATGTCCGGTGCGTCTGACGTGGTGTTCGTTCCGCCTCTGCCGTGCGGAGGACGATCCTACGTTTGAACCCCGGGGGCGCATCAAGGGTCTCACGGCGCCGTGTGCGCCGGGGTGCGATCCCAGTCCGCCGGCAGCTCGGGAACGGGCCATCCCGGATCGGGCCGCCAGTCCTCCCAGCCGTCCGCGAACGGCGCCCCCCACGTCTTGATCCGCTCCACCGCCCGCTCCCCGGCCGCCCGCACCCGGGCCGCCTGCGCCGGGCCCATCAGACCGGACCGCTGGGCCTGCGCGAACTCGTCCTCGTCCCGCCACAGCCAGCTGCGGTCGGGGTAGACGGAGATGTCGAGGAAATGGTCCTCGGAGTCGAAGCCGCCGGACCACCGGACCCGCGGCTCCTCAAGGTTCACGTACCAGCTGCGGAAGCGCCAGCCGCGCTCCCAGAACAGCCACACCGACCACGGCTCGCCGGGCCGGGCCAGCTTCAGCACCCCGCTGCCGGACCAGCGCGCGCGCTCGACGGTGCGCGGGGCGGTGTACCGGGTGGCGAGCGGCTCCTCGTGGACGGGCGTGCCGTCGGCCAGCACCGGCCGGACGCACTCGGTGCCGGGCGCCATCCAGACCGCGAGCAGCTCGGGGGTGTCCTGGACGACCGTCACCGGCCGGCAGATGTGCACCTCTCCGGTGCCGTTGCCGCGGTAGCGCCAGAGGATGTGCTCCCCCGGCGCCCAGTGCTGTGAGCCGTCCGATCCTGTCATGCGCAGATCTTAGGGGCGCGCTCCCACGACCGCTGCGGCACAGATCACGGAGCCGTCGGCTACCGGCCGGTCGCTACCGGCCGGTCACCTGAGCCCGGGGGACGCCGCGCCGGGCGTCGCGGCCCGGGCGGGACCCTCCGGCCACGGCCTAGGGGTGGGTCATCCGCAGGACGTCCAGCGCCTCGTCGAGCTGCGCGACGGTGAGGTCGCCCCGCTCGACGTAGCCGGACTCCAGGACCACCTCGCGGATGGTCTTGCGCTCGGCGAGCGACTTCTTCGCGACCTTCGCGGCCTCCTCGTAGCCGATGTACTTGTTCAGCGGGGTGACCACGGACGGGGAGGACTCGGCGTACTCCCGGGCGCGCTCCACGTTGGCCGTGATCCCGTCGACCGTGCGGTCGGCGAGGAGCCGGGAGGCGTTGGCCAGAAGTCGTACGGACTCCAGCAGGTTCTTGGCCATCACCGGCAGCATCACGTTGAGCTCGAAGTTCCCGGCGGCGCCGGCCACCGCCACCGTGGTGTCGTTGCCCGTGACCTGCGCGGCGACCATCAGGACCGCCTCGGGGATCACCGGGTTGACCTTGCCCGGCATGATCGAGGAGCCGGGCTGGAGGTCGGGGAGGTTGATCTCGGCGAGGCCCGTGCGCGGCCCGCTGGCCATCCAGCGCAGATCGTTGGCGATCTTGGTGAGGGAGACGGCGACGGTACGGAGCTGCCCGGACGTCTCCACGAGGGCGTCGCGGGCGCCCTGGGCCTCGAAGTGGTCGCGGGCCTCGGTCAGCGGCAGCCCGGTGGCGTGGGCGACCTCGGCGATGACGGCGGCGGAGAAGCCGGCCGGGGTGTTGATCCCGGTGCCCACCGCCGTTCCGCCGAGGGGGAGTTCGGCGAGCCGGGGGAGCGCGGCGCGCAGCCGCTCCGCGCCGTACCTGACCTGGGCCGCGTAGCCGCCGAACTCCTGGCCCAGGGTGACCGGGGTGGCGTCCATCAGATGCGTACGGCCGGACTTCACCACCGTCGCGAATTCGGCCGATTTTCGCTCCAGGGAGGCGGCCAGGTGGTCGAGCGCGGGGATCAGGTCGCGGGTGACGGCGCCGGTGGCCGCGATGTGGATGGAGGAGGGGAAGACGTCGTTCGAGGACTGCGAGGCGTTGACGTGGTCGTTGGGGTGGACCTCGCGCCCCTCGGGGAGCCGTTCGGTGGCGAGGGTGGCGATCACCTCGTTGGTGTTCATGTTGGACGAGGTGCCCGAGCCGGTCTGGAAGACGTCCACGGGGAAGTGCTCGTCCCAGCGTCCTCCGGCGACCTCGTCGGCGGCCGAGGCGATCGCCTCGGCGCGGTCCTCGTCGATCACTCCGAGCTGGGCGTTGACCCGGGCGGCGGCGGCCTTGATCCGGGCCAGGGCCTCGATGTGGGCGCGCTCGAGTCGCTGTCCGGAGACCGGGAAGTTCTCCACGGCCCGCTGGGTCTGGGCGCGCCACTTGGCGTGCGCGGGGACCCGCACCTCGCCCATGGAGTCGTGCTCGATCCGGTATCCGTCTGCCTCGTTCATGTTTCTCAACCTCCTGAAAAAGATGAGCACTTGTCTTGTTCGATGTATTCCCAAGGCGCGTACCGGCCAGTAAAAACCGTGGGTAACCCCACTTCCAGGAGGCGCAGTGAAGCGCACCAGGTACAGACTCCGCTGGCCCGTCGCGGTCGTCGCCGCCGCCGCGGCGGCCCTCGGCAGCATGACCGCCGCCGTCCCCGCCGGCGCGGCCGACACGAGCGCGGCGGCCGGAATCACCTCCGTACCGCTCTCTCCCGAGCTGGAGGCGATCCGGGCGGCCGAGGCCACCAAGATCTACGGCAGCCCCGAGGAGCGCCCGCTCGCCCAGCGCAGGACCGGCCTGATCTCGCTCGGCGACAGCGAGATCTCCGGCGAGGGCGTCGGCACGTACGAATCGCCCACCAACGGGCCCACCAACTGGTGCCACCGCTCCCCGGACTCCGCCATCCACCGCACCGGGATCCCCGCGGACCTCACCTTCAACGTCTCCTGCTCCGGTGCCTACACCGGCAACATCCGGATCGGCGGCTCCAAGCAGTACGCCGACGAGCTCGTCCAGAGCGACAACCTCGCGGTCAAGGCCCGCAACACCCGCATCAAGATGGTGCTGCTCGTCGCCGGCGCCAACGACGACCTGCAGTTCGGGCCCGTCATGACCGACTGCGTCCAGCGGTTCGTGCTCAGCCAGGGCACCTGCGAGCCCAAGTACGACCCCGGCTGGCAGGCCCGCGTCGACGCGCTCGTCCCCAAGGTCGAGCAGACCGTCCGCGACCTCAGGACCGTCATGAGCGACGCCGGATACGCCGACGGCGACTACAAGCTGGTCCTCATGGGCTACCCCAGCCCGATCGGCCCGGACTTCCACGACAACCCGAACTTCCCCGGCAAGCTCTCCTGCGGCGGCATGGGGTACGACTCCGACACCAAGTGGGGCCGCAACACCGCCGTCCCCGCCTTCGAGCGCGGGATGCGCAAGGCGGCGGCCGACACCGGCGCCACCTACCTCGACAACTCGCGGCTCTTCCACGGCCACGAGGTCTGCATGGAGGACACCTGGGCCCGGGGCCTCTACATCGACCTCTCCAAGCCCGGCGGCCTCGACGAGAACTCCGTCCGCCAGTCCTTCCACCCGAACCGGAGCGGCCACGCCGCCTTCGCCTCCTGCCTGACCCAGATCTACAACTCGGGCCTGCGCGAGGCGAGCTGCGCCGACGTCGACTCCTCCGGGACCCCGACGCTCTTCCCGCTCGCCTGGGACGACGCGTACAAGCCGCTGAAGAACCAGGCGACCGGCAACTGCCTGGACGTGAACGCCTCCGAGTCCGCCAACGGCACCGCCGTCCTCGGCTGGGACTGCCACGGCGGCCGCAACCAGGGCTGGTGGTACGACTCCGCCCGGCAGACCCTCCACACGCAGCTCACCCAGGACCGCTGCCTGGACGTCCCGGGGGCCGCCTACCAGGCCGGCAAGGCGCTCATCGTCTGGAACTGCAGCGGCGCCGCCAACCAGAACTTCGTCCGTGACGGCGCCACGGTCCGGCCCGCCGCCGCGACCGGGCTCTGCCTCACCCAGGGCGCGGCGAAGGAGCCGGTCCGGCTCCAGACCTGCGACGGCTCGGCGAACCAGAAGTTCGCCTAGGAGCCCCCGCACACGCCGTGGCCCCCCGTCCGGTGCGGGACGGGGGGCCACGGTCATGCCCGGACGGGACGCGGCCGGCTCAGAGCGCCTTCGTGGTGCTTCGCGCCAGCTCGTAGGCCGGGAGCATCGCCCGGTGCTCGTCGGTGTCGAGGCCGCCGAGATGGACGATGACCGTCCCCTTCGGGGTGGAGACGGCGAAGGCCCGCTCCTCCTTGGACTCCCCGAGCAGCGGTTCGCCGACCGTGTACGTCACCTCGGCCGCCGGCAGCGTCCCGGCCTTCGTCTCCCGGTACGAGGCCGCCGAACTGCCCTTCTCCGCCTTCACGAAGGCTTCGAGGGCGGTCCGGGCGGGGCCCTTCGCGGCCGTCCACACCCGCAGGTAGCCGATGTTCCCCGCCGGCTTGGCGTCGACCTCGCAGCGGACGGTGGCGGGGCCCTGGCGGGTGAGCGCCGCGAACTCGGGGTTCTCCGGGTCCTCGATCGCCCGCGGCTTCCAGTCCGCCGCGAGCGCGAAGGAGACGGGGAGCGCGCAGGCGGAACCGGGGCCGCCGAGGGTCGCGGCGGCCTGGGGCGCGGCGGGCGCGCCGGCCGCCGTGGACGCGCCGGCCGCCGGTGTGGCGGGCTGCGGGGTGGTGCCACAGGCGGTCAGCAGCAGCCCGGCCGCCACCAGGGCGGCCGGGACGGCGGACGTGCGTATCGGGCGTGCTCTCAGTGCCATGGCGCCATGATCCCCGACGTGACCTCGGAGGACTGCGCCGGACGGGCGAATCCGGCGTGGTCCCCGGACAATGTGAAGCGTGCCGAGGGGGACCCCCATCCCACGGGAGGCAGGACATGATCCGCACCTACAGGAGGACCGGCGCGCTGGGCGTCTGCGCGGTGGCGGCCGTCGCGGCCGTCTCCTTCACCTCCGCCGCGCCCGTCTCCGCCGACGACGGGGACGGATTCGAGTTCACCCTCTACTCCAAGGAGGTCCCGTCCGCCGGGGCGAGTGAGAGCCAGCAGTCACCCGAGGTCGGAGACGTCTTCACGATCGCCGACGACCTGTACAAGACCAAGGGCGGCAGCAAGGTCGGCCGCGACGGTGTGACCTGCGCCGTGGTGCGCGTCTCCGGGGACCAGGCCGACGTGAACTGCGTCGGCACCTTCGTCCTGAACGGCGGACCGGGCGGACAGCTCACCGCCCAGGCCCTCGTCACCTTCGACGTCTCGAACGAGGCGCCGGCCGCCTACGACATCGCCATCACCGGCGGCACCGGCGACTTCACGCAGGCGCGTGGATACGTGAGTACGACCCCCGACGGGGACTACTCGCGGATGGAGTTCCACGTCACCGTGCGGTGAGCCCGTCACGACAGCTTGCCGCCGTAGTCGGGGAGCTTGAAGGTGCGCTCGGCGTGGCCGCCGACGAGGTCGGTCGTGTTGTTGCCGATGTTCGCGATGATCGTGTAGCCCTTGGCCTCGATCTCCGCGCGCTTCTCCGTCTTGTACGCGCTGACCTCGGCGAACAGATCGGGCAGCGAGCGCACGTACAGGCCGTCGACGGGGTAGCCGGCCTTCTTCAGGTTCCAGTCCGTCAGGGACTGGATGATTCCGGGCCGGGCGGTCACGAAGAAGACGGCCACCCCGCGCGCGTGGGCGTCGCGGACGAGCGTCCGCACATCGGCGATGGCCGGGGTCGGCAGCTCCCAGAAGGGGTGGAAGTCCGTCTCCAGGGAGCTGTTGTCGATGTCGAGGACGATGGCCTGCTTCTCGCGGCCGGCGTTGTCGGCGCGCGCCTCGATGTACGGGCGGGCCTCGGCGACGACGGCCGCCACGTCACGGCGCCACGTCGTGTAGTCGACGTCCGCGAGGGCGGCGGCCGAGGTGACGTGGGAGTCGGGGTCGGCGGCGGAGGCGGTGGGCGCGGCGCCGACGACGAGGAGGGCCGTCAGGCCGAGGGCGGTGGTGGCCGTGGCGGTGGCCTTGGCGGAGGGCATGGGGGGCTCCCGAGTGGTCGACCGGCTCAGTGGTTGACATGCTCGCGCCCCATACTGACCAGTAGGCGACGGGAAGGCTACCGCTCGGTAGCGACTTTCTGAGCGAAGATCGACGAGGCCCCCCGGGTCCGGCCTTGCGGACGGACCGGGGGGCCTCACGAGAGCGTCAGGACAGCTGCGACCCCTGGCGCACCGGAATGTGCGTGAACGTCGGCTCCGGCGCCGGGTTCTGGAAGAAGTCGTTGCCCTTGTCGTCGACGACGATGAACGCCGGGAAGTCCTCGACCTCGATCTTCCAGACCGCCTCCATGCCGAGCTCCTCGTACTCGACGACCTCGACCTTCTTGATGCAGTCCTGCGCGAGACGGGCCGCCGGGCCGCCGATCGAGCCCAGGTAGAAACCGCCGTGCGCGCCGCAGGCGTTCGTCACCTGCTGCGAGCGGTTGCCCTTGGCCAGCATGACCTTCGAGCCGCCCGCCGCCTGGAACTGCTCCACGTACGAGTCCATGCGGCCGGCCGTCGTCGGGCCGAAGGAGCCCGAGGCGTATCCCTCGGGGGTCTTCGCGGGGCCCGCGTAGTAGACCGGGTGGTCCTTCAGGTACTGCGGCATCTCCTCACCCGCGTCCAGGCGCTCCTTGATCTTGGCGTGCGCGATGTCGCGCGCCACGACCAGCGGGCCGTTGAGCGAGAGCCGGGTCTTGACCGGGTACTTGGTCAGCTCGGCGAGGATCTCGTCCATCGGCTGGTTCAGGTCGATCGTGACGACGTCGCTCTCCTCGGAGAGGTGCGCGTCCGTCGTCTCCGGCAGGAAGCGCGCCGGGTCGGTCTCCAGCTGCTCCAGGAAGACGCCCTCGGCGGTGATCTTCGCGACGGCCTGGCGGTCGGCCGAGCAGGACACGGCGATCGCGACGGGCAGCGAGGCGCCGTGACGGGGGAGGCGGACGACCCGGACGTCGTGGCAGAAGTACTTGCCGCCGAACTGCGCGCCGATGCCGATCTTCTGCGTCAGCTCGAAGACCTTCTCCTCCAGCTCCTTGTCGCGGAAGCCGTGGCCGGTCTCGGCCGAGCCCTCGGTGGGCAGCTCGTCCAGGTAGTGCGCGGAGGCGTACTTCGCGGTCTTCAGCGCGAACTCGGCGCTCGTGCCGCCGACGACGATCGCCAGGTGGTACGGCGGGCAGGCGGCCGTGCCCAGCGAACGGATCTTCTCCTCCAGGAACTTCATCATGGAGGCCTCGTTCAGGACCGCCTTGGTCTCCTGGTAGAGGAAGGACTTGTTGGCCGAGCCGCCGCCCTTGGCCATGAAGAGGAACTTGTACGCGCCGCCGTCGGTCGCGTACAGCTCGATCTGCGCGGGCAGGTTCGAGCCGGTGTTCTTCTCCTCCCACATGGTCACCGGGGCCATCTGCGAGTAGCGCAGGTTCAGCTTGGTGTAGGCGTCGTAGATGCCCTTCGACAGGGCCTCCTCGTCGCGGCCGGAGGTCAGCACGTTCTGGCCGCGCTTGCCCATGACGATCGCGGTGCCGGTGTCCTGGCACATGGGCAGCACGCCGGCGGCGGCGATGTTCGCGTTCTTGAGGAGGTCGAGCGCCACGAACTTGTCGTTGCCCGACGCCTCCGGGTCGTCGATGATCCGGCGCAGCTGGGCCAGGTGGGCCGGGCGCAGGAAGTGCTGGATGTCGTGGATGGCCTCGGCGGCCAGCTTGCGCAGCGCCTCGGGCTCGACCTTGAGGAACGTACGCCCGTCGGCCTCGAAGGTGGAGACACCTTCGGCGGTCACCAGGCGGTAGGGCGTGGTGTCCTCTCCCAGGGGGAGCAGATCGGAGTACGCAAACTCAGCCATGACGGGGGCCATTCCTCACTCGGCAGACAGCTGCGCCGCCTCCGTTGGCGGCGCGCCCTCCAGCGTATGACGCGGGAGCGGCGCGGATCCTGTGAGGTAAGGCTCAGTAGGGGGAGGGAGCGCACCGGAATGGCGTGTTTCCGTGTCCCGCCCGCGCGTCCCGGGGTGTCCCCTAGGGGACGGGACCAGGGTGTCTCCCTCTGGTTGCGATCTATCGCGTTTCGCTAGGCTGGCTCCGTGGACCTCGAAAAGCAGCCCGAACCCGAGAAGCAGCCGCAGCCGCAGCGTCCGGTCGCCCCCGCCGAGCCCGCTCTCGCCGAGCCCGCGTACGCCGATCCGAAGGGCTCGCTGCGGGCCTCGGACGCGGACCGGGACCGGATCGCGGACATCCTCAGGGACGCCCTCGCGGAGGGCCGGCTCGACGCCGAGGAGCACTCGGACCGGATCGACGCGGTCTACCGGGCCAAGACCGTCGGGGAGCTGGAGCCGATCGTCCGCGACCTGCCGGACGCCCGCACCGCCCACGAGCCCGAACAGGCCGCCGCCTGGGGCTCCGACGACCCCGAGGGCCCGGCGGACAACCTCGTCGCGATCTTCTCCAGCACCACCCGCAAGGGCCGCTGGCGGGTGAGCCGCCGGACGAACGCCTTCGCCCTCTTCGGGAACATCGAGATCGACCTGACCGAGGCGATCTTCGCCCAGCGGCTCACCACGATCAACGCCACCTCCATCTTCGGCAACGTCGAGGTGCGGGTCCCGGAGAACATCAGCCTGCGCGGCAACGGCAGCGGCATCTTCGGGAACTTCGAGGTCGTGACCCTGGAAGGGGCCGACCCGCAGGCGCCGGTCGTCGTCATCAACGGCTACTCGGTCTTCGGGAACGTCGAGGCCAGGCCCAAGCGTGGCAAGTGGATCACCGACCTCCAGGGGCGGCTCCGCAAGAAGCTGGGGAACTGACTCCCGCGCGGCGCCCCGAGGAGGCGCGAAGGTGACCGGAATTCGCCTTCGGGTATCCGCAGTGCGGAACGGCGGGGCACGCAGTGCATAGGCGCGCGCACAGCGGGTAGGGCTGGTGCATCGCCGCTCGCTCGCGAAGCCGTCGTCAGGAGTAGACCGTGCTGCAACTGCCGCATCAGCCCCTCCAGGTCGCCGCCGTACCCCCTCAGCGCGCCCCTGCCCGGGAGGACGAGGGCGGTCCATGGCACGCGGAGGCGGTGTGCCGCCGGGACGAAGCCGGGCTCTTCTTCGCTCCCTCCAAGGAGCCGACCGCCGCGCGGCTCGCCCGCGAGGAGGCGGCCAAGCGGGTCTGCGCGCGCTGTCCGGTGATGGTCGAGTGCCGGGAGCACGCGCTGCTCCAGCCCGAGCCGTACGGGGTGTGGGGCGGGCTCACGGCCGCGGAGCGCCGTGTGGTCCTCGCCCGGCGCCGGCGGCGTGAGGTGGAGCTGCGGAAGGCGGCCGCGACCGAGCGCATCGCACAGGCGGGCTGACGGGATCGAGGAACCCACCCCCGGTCCGTACGAGAAGGGGCGCCCCCACCGCACATGGGGGCGCCCCTCTTCGTACCGTCGTGCCTGATCGTTACTTCGCGCGGTCGAAGTCGATCTTGCTGTACGCGCGCAGCTTCGAGAGGCGGTGCGTCGAGTCGATCTGACGGATCGTGCCCGACTTCGAGCGCATGACCAGCGACTGCGTGGTCGCCGTCTCGGCGCGGTAGCGCACCCCGCGCAGGATCTCGCCGTCGGTGATGCCGGTGGCGACGAAGAACACGTTGTCGCCGGAGACCAGGTCGTTCGTGGAGAGCACGCGGTCCAGGTCGTGACCCGCGTCCAGCGCCTTCTGGCGCTCGGCGTCGTCCTTCGGCCACAGCTTGCCCTGGATCACGCCGCCGAGGCACTTGATGGCGCAGGCGGAGATGATGCCCTCGGGGGTGCCGCCGATGCCCATGAGCATGTCGACGCCGGTGCCCTCGCGGACGGCCATGATCGAACCGGCGACGTCGCCGTCGGAGATGAACTTGATCCGGGCGCCGGTCTCGCGGATCTCCTTGACGATGCCCTCGTGACGCGGGCGGTCCAGGATGACGACCGTGATGTCCTCGGGCGAGGAGTTCTTCGCCTTGGCGACCCGGCGGATGTTGACCGAGACGGGGGCGTTGATGTCGACGAAGTCGGCGGCCTCGGGGCCGGTGACCAGCTTGTCCATGTAGAAGACCGCGGACGGGTCGAACATGGTGCCGCGGTCGGCGGCGGCCAGGACGGCGATCGCGTTGGGCATGCCCTTGGCGTTGAGCGTGGTGCCGTCGATCGGGTCCACGGCGATGTCGACCTCGGCGCCGGTGCCGTCGCCGACCCGCTCGCCGTTGAAGAGCATGGGGGCTTCGTCCTTCTCGCCCTCGCCGATGACGACGACGCCGTTCATCGAGACGGTGGAGATCAGGGTCCGCATGGCGTTGACCGCCGCCCCGTCCGCGCCGATCTTGTCGCCGCGACCGACCCAGCGGCCGGCGGCCATGGCGGCGGCCTCGGTGACGCGGACCAGCTCAAGGGCGAGGTTGCGGTCGGGGGCCTCGGGGGAAACGACAAGCTCGGGCGGAAGGTGGTGGTGCTCGGTCATCGGAACGCACCTTTCTGTACGGCGACGGCCGGAAAAAAGAGGGTGCTGCGACTCTATCGGTACGTCGACAAAATGAGCAGAGGGGCCCACGTATGAGCACAGCACCATGATGCGACCATGGTGGGCGTGGCAGGTATGCGAGGCAGGCAGACGGTACGCGGGATGTTCCAGTCCCTCGGGGTGATCATGGTCGCCGCGGGCGTGATGTATCTCTTCATCCCGCACGACGAGGACGCGGCTCCGGTCAAGGCGAAGGACTACCGGGTCGAGCTCCTCACGGCCCAGCGGGCGGCGCCCTATCCGGTGCTGGCCCCCGAGGGCCTGGGCGAGGGCTGGAAGGCGACGGTGGTCTCGTACAAGCGCGAGAAGTCCGACGCCTGGCAGCTGGGCTTCCTCTCCCCGGACACCCAGTACGTGGCCGTGAACCAGTCGACTGCGGAGCCCGGGAAGTTCGTGCCCGAGGTGACGCAGAAGGCCAAGGACACGGGGAAGACCCAGACGGTCGCCGGCCAGGTCTGGCAGCGCTGGGAGGGCCCGAAGTACGACGCGCTCGTCCGCACGGAGAACGGCGCGACGACCGTGGTGACCGGCACGGCCTCCTTCGAGCGGCTGGCCGAGATGGCCGGGTCGCTCCAGTCGAAGAAGGCCTAGGCCGCGTCCGGAAAGTCCCGCCTGGGCACAACAGGGAAGGGCCCCGCACTCGTGGAGTGCGGGGCCCTTCTCGCGTGCCACTCAGACGGTGGTGATGACCTCGTCGTAGGAGAGGCGCGGGGAGCGCGGGAACCAGGCGTCCTCGCCCGGCTTGCCGATGTTGACGACCATCAGCGGGGTGTGGTCGTCGTCCAGGAACTCCTTCTGGACGCCGGCGAAGTCCAGGCCCGTCATCGGACCGGCGGCCAGGCCGGCGGCGCGGACGCCCACGATGAAGTAGGCGGCCTGGAGGGCGGCGTTCAGCAGGGCGGAGCCCTCGCGGACCGGGCGCTCGGAGAAGAACATGTCCTTGGCCTGCGGGAAGTGCGGGAGCAGGGCCGGGAGCTCCTCGTGGAACTCGTTGTCGGCGGAGAGGATCGCGACCAGCGGGGCGGAGGCGGTCTTGGCCTGGTTGCCCTCGGCCATGTGCTTCACCAGGCGCTCGCGGGCCTCGGGGGAGCGGACCAGGGTGACGCGCAGCGGGGACTGGTTGAAGGCGGTCGGGCCGTACTTCACCAGCTCGTAGATCGCCTGGATTTGCTCGTCGGTCACCGGCTCGTCGGTGAACGTGTTGGCGGTGCGGGCCTCACGGAAGAGGAGGTCCTGGGCGACGGCGTCAAGGGCGAGAGACATGCTGCGTACCTTCCGGACTGCAAGGGGGTTCGCTCGTACGTGGTTCCGAGCGATGTCCCGACAGTACGCCGAGGATTGGTGAAAATTCAACTAATCCATCCGGATAGTGATCCGCTTCACTCGGAGTCTACACGCCGGGGTGCGCCCGCCACAGGGCGTCACACCGCCCGACCGGCGCGGCCCGACCGGGCGCCGCGCGACCGGCGCCGCGCGCCCGGGCCTCGGGGCCGGGGCCTCGGGGCCCGGGGCCGGGGCCTCTGCGCAGGACCCTCCGCATCACCCGGGCCTCAGGTCCGGCGCCTCGGGACCGGGCCTCCCGACCGGGGCCCCTCATGACCCGGGCCTCGGGACCGGGCCTCCCGACTGGGCCCCCTCGTGACCCGGGCCTCAGGTCCGGCGCCCCGGGACCCGGGCTTCCCGACCGGGCCCCCTCGTGACCCGGGCCTCAGGTCCGGCGCCTCGGGACCCGGCGTCTCACGCCTCCTCGTCCTCGGCCTCCGCCTCGGCGGCCTGCTCCGCCGCCAGTGAGGCGTCGAGCCGGGCCCGGGCGCCCTCCAGGCGGCGCCGGCACACCTTGGCCAGCTCCTCGCCGCGCTCCCAGAGCGCGAGGGACTCCTCCAGGGACGTCCCGCCCGCCTCAAGGCGTCGGACGACCTCGATCAGCTCGTCCCGCGCCTGCTCGTACCCGAGGGCCGCCTCTTCCGCGCCCGCGCCCATTCCCGCGTCCGTTCCCGCTGCCATCTGCCGCTCCCGCTCCATCCTCGGTATCCGTCGTCTCTGTTCGCCCCGGCCGTTCAGGCCGTTCAGGCCGCCGTTCAGGCCGGGTCGGCCACGCGCCGCACCGTGAGCTCGCCCTCGGCGACCCGCGCCCGCAGCTCCTCGCCCTCCGCGACCTCCTCGGGGGAGCGGACCACCGCCCCGTCCGACTGCTGGAGCACCGCGTACCCCCGCTCCAGCGTCGCGGCGGGCGACAGCGCCCTGACCCGCGCCCGCGTGTGCGAGAGCTCCGAGTCCGCCCGGTCGAGCAGGTGCCCGAGGACCCGGCGGCTCCGGGCCAGGAGCGCCGCGACCTCGTCCTCCCGGACCTCGACCATGCGCTGCGGATGCTCCATGACAGGCCGCGCGAGCGCGTGCGCCAGGCCCCGCTCCTCGCGCTCCAGCAGGCCGCGGACGGTCCGCAGCGCCCGGTCCCGCAGCCCGCGCACCCGCTCCAGCTCCTCGCCGACGTCCGGGACGACCTTCTTGGCCGCGTCCGTCGGCGTCGAGGCGCGCAGATCGGCCACCAGGTCGAGCAGCGGCGAGTCCGGCTCGTGCCCGATCGCCGACACCACCGGCGTCCGGCACGCGGCGACCGCCCGGACCAGCTGCTCGTCCGAGAACGGCAGCAGGTCCTCGACGCTGCCGCCGCCGCGGGCCACGATGATCACGTCCACGTCCTCGTGCGCGTCCAGCTCCTTGACCGCCTGGACGACCTGGGGGACCGCCTTCACGCCCTGCACCGCGACGTTCCGCACCTCGAAGCGGACGGCGGGCCAGCGACGGCGCGCGTTCTCCAGGACGTCCCGCTCGGCCGCCGAGGCGCGGCCGCAGACCAGGCCGACGAGGTGCGGCAGGAACGGCAGGGGCTTCTTCCGGTCGAGCGCGAACAGGCCCTCCGAGGCCAGGCTCCGCTTCAGCTGCTCCAGGCGCGCGAGGAGCTCGCCGATCCCGACCGGCTTGATCTCCACCGCCCGCAGCGACAGCTGCCCGCGCGGCGCGTACCACTCGGGCTTGGCGTGCACGACGACCCGCGCGCCCTCCGAGACGAGGTCCGCGACCGCGTCGAAGACCTGGCGGTAGCAGGTGACGCCGATGGAGATGTCGTACGAGGGATCCCGCAGCGTCAGGAAGACGACCCCGGCGCCGGGGCGCCGGGACAGCTGCGTGATCTGCCCCTCGACCCAGATCGCCCCGAGCCGGTCGATCCACCCCCCGATCATCCGGGAGACCTCACCGACGGGAAGCGGTGCTTCTGCGGACGTAGTCAGACCCATGGACCGAGCGTAACCGCGCGGTACGACAACGTCAGGGCCGCGCGACGCGGCGCCGGACACGACGGCCCCGGCGCCCGGCGTCCCGCGCCGGTTCAGGGGTTCGCCGGCGGCCTCGTCGCGCCCTGGACCGCCAGGACCACCAGGCCCACCCCCAGCCACACCACGCCCACCACCTGCGCGGCGGCCGAGGCCTCGACGATCACCGCGATCAGGATCGCCGCGCCGACCACCGGCAGGACCACGTGCCTCAGCCAGTGCGGCGGCCCCTCGGCCCGCCGCACGGCGAACCAGCCCACCACGCTCGCGTGCAGCAGGATGAAGGCGGTCAGCGCGCCGACGTCGACGACCGAGACCAGGTGGTCGAGGCCGTCGTCCCGGCGTGCCGCCCACAGGGCCGCGATCATCGTCACCGTCGCCGACACGAGCAGCGCCACCCGCGGGACGCCCCCGTCGGTGCGCGCCAGGAGGTGCGGAAGGCGCCCTTCGCGCCCCATGGCGAACAGCAGCCGCCCGCCCGCCGCCTGTCCCGCGAGCGCCGCGAAGGCCGCGCCGATCGCCTTCGACACGGCCACCAGGTCGTGCAGCCAGCCCCCCACCGAGGCGTCCACGGCGTCGTAGAAGGCCGAGCCCTGCTTGCCGGGGTCGGCGGCGAGCTCGGCCGAGGAGACCGGTTCGAGGAGCGCCACGAGCCAGGTCTGGGCCACGAACAGGGCGCCCGCGAGGACCAGGCAGAACAGCACCGCCCGCGCCACCTTCGCCGAGCCCCCCGTGACCTCCTCCGCGAAGGAGGCGATCGCGTCGAAGCCCAGGTACGACAGGACGGCCACCGACACCGCGCCCACGACCGCCGCGAGCGAGAAGGAGCCGTCGCCGGTGAGCGGCGACCACGCGTCGCGCTCGGCCCCGTCCCGTACGAGCACCACCACCGCCGAGACGACGAAGACGAGGAGGACGACGATCTCCATCACGAGGACCGCGAAACCGACCCGGGCCGCCGCCCGCACGCCCCACAGGTTCAGCAGGGTGGTGAGCACCACCGCGATCCCCGTCCACACCCATCGGTGGACCTCCGGGACCAGCGCCTCCATCGCGATGCCCGCGAAGAGGTAGGCGACGGCCGGGATGAGCAGGTAGTCGAGCATCGCCATCCACCCGGCGATGAAACCCGGCCCTTCCCCCAGGCCCTTGCGCGCGTACGCGAAGACGGAGCCGGCCTGCGGCGCCACCCGCACCATCTGGGCGTAGCTGAACGCCGTGAACGCCATGGCGACGGTGGCCACGACGTACACCAGTGCGACCGCTCCGTGCGACTTCGCGTCGAGCGTGCCGAAGACGCCGACCGGCGCCATGGGGGCGATGAACAGCAGTCCGTACACGACGAGGTCACGGAAACCGAGGTTCCGCCGCAGCTTCTCGTGGTCCGCCACCCGCGTCTCCTCAGCCATGGCGCCAGTTTCGGCCACGGCGCCGCTCCAAGCCCTCACCGACGCGGCCTTACGATGGGACGCATGACTGCAACGCCCGCGCCGACGCCCGATTCCGCCTCCGCGACGAACCGCCCGAAGCGTGTCCTGCTCGCCGCCCCCCGCGGCTACTGCGCGGGCGTGGACCGTGCCGTGATCGCCGTGGAGAAGGCCCTGGAGCAGTACGGGGCGCCGATCTACGTCCGGCACGAGATCGTCCACAACAAGTACGTCGTCCAGACCCTGGAGCGGAAGGGCGCGATCTTCGTCGACCAGGCGACCGAGGTGCCGCCCGGCAACATCGTGATGTTCTCCGCGCACGGCGTCGCCCCGACCGTCCACGAGGAGGCCCGCGCGGGCCGCCTCGCGACCATCGACGCCACCTGCCCGCTGGTCACCAAGGTCCACAAGGAGGCCGTCCGCTTCGCCAAGGAGGACTTCGACATCCTCCTCATCGGCCACGAGGGCCACGAGGAGGTCATCGGCACCTCCGGCGAGGCCCCCGACCACATCCAGCTGGTCGACGGCCCCGAGGACGTGGCCAAGGTCGAGGTCCGCGACCCCTCCCGGGTCGTCTGGCTCTCCCAGACCACGCTCTCGGTCGACGAGACGATGGAGACGGTCGACGCGCTGAAGGAGAAGTTCCCGCAGCTGATCTCCCCGCCCTCCGACGACATCTGCTACGCCACGCAGAACCGCCAGATCGCGATCAAGGAGCTCGCCGGCCAGGCCGAGCTGGTGATCGTCGTCGGCTCGAAGAACTCCTCGAACTCGATCCGCATGGTCGAGGTCGCCAAGCAGGCCGGCGTCCCCGCCGCGTACCTGGTGGACTTCGCCAGCGAGATCGACGAGGCCTGGCTGGAGGGCGTCACCAGCGTCGGCCTCTCCTCCGGCGCCTCCGTCCCGGACGTCCTCGTCCAGGAGGTCCTGGAGTGGCTCGCCGAGCGCGGCTACGCGGACGTGGAGATCGTCAAGACGGCGGACGAGTCCCTGACCTTCTCGCTGCCCAAGGAGCTCCGCAACAAGGACCTGCGGGCCGAGGCCGAGAAGCTCGCGGCGGCCGGCCCCGTCTCCTCCGTCGAGGAGTAGCGCGGCGCGCCAGCCCTTACCGTGGGTCCATGAACGTCTTCGGAGTGGACATCGGCGGCTCGGGCATCAAGGGCGCCCCCGTGGATCTGAAGCACGGCGTGCTCGCCGAGGAGCGCCACAAGGTACTGACCCCGCAGCCCGCCACACCCGACGGTGTGGCGGGCTGCGTCGCGGAGGTCGTGGCGCACTTCGGCTGGACGGGGCCGGTGGGGGTGACCTTCCCGGGCGTCGTGACGGGTTCCACGATCCGTACCGCCGCCAACGTCGACAAGTCCTGGATCGGTGTCGACGCGGGCACCCTGCTGAGCGACCGGCTCGGCGGGCTCCCGGTGACCGTCCTGAACGACGCGGACGCGGCCGGGGTCGCGGAGATGACCTTCGGCGCCGGCCGCGGCCGCAAGGGCACGGTGATCCTGCTGACGCTCGGTACGGGCATCGGCTCGGCCCTCTTCGTCGACGGCCGGCTCGTCCCGAACACCGAACTCGGCCACCTGGAGCTCAAGGGCCACGACGCGGAGACCCGGGCCTCCACCAAGGCCAAGGAGGACGAGGACCTCAGCTGGGACCACTGGGCGACCCGGCGGCTGCGCAAGTACCTCGCGCACGTGGAGATGCTCTTCTCGCCGGAGCTGTTCATCATCGGCGGCGGCGTGAGCCGCAAGGCGGACAAGTTCCTGCCCCTGATCGAGGGCATCCGCGCGGAGATCGTCCCGGCGGAACTCCAGAACAACGCGGGGATCGTGGGCGCGGGAATGGCGGCGGGAGCGGCCTGAGGACGCCCCGCCGCCGACGTACCCCTCGGCTACGTCACCGGCCTGCGCCCCGCCGCCCGGGGGCGCACGCCCGGGGCTTCGCCGGAACCGGCGCCGCCCCCGGAAGCCGTCCGGGCGGTGGCGCGCTGGTGGCGGCGGCCCATGTCCCGCACCTTGCGGACGCTCGCGATGAGACCGGCGACCAGGGTGCCGCCGTAGAGCCACCCGGCGTGCACGGCGAGGGCCGTCACCACCGCCATGGCCTGGCCGCCGAAGCCGCCCGTGCCGCCCGCGATGGGGACGACGCCGACGGCGAACGCGATGGGGACGCCGATCGGGGCGGTGACCAGGTCGGCGGTCCGGACCCAGAGCGCCGTCAGGGCGCTGACCGGCAGGAACAGCAGCCCGTAGACGACGGCGGAGCCGTCGAGGAGCAGCTGGTCGAGAAGACCGAGGGCGAGCATGACGGCCGAGGCGAAGAGCCCGGCGCCGAGCCCGGTGAGGCGGGGCGACGGGAGCCGGCGCAGGGCGAGGACCACCGGTGGCACGGATCGGCGCCCGGCGGGGCGCCCGGAACCGCGGCCGGCCGGAGCCGCCCCGGCGGCACCCGGGGCGGCGGCCGCACCCGCTGCGGCCGCGGCGGCCCGCTCCACGCGCGCGCGGCCGGCTCTGCCGGTCACGCGGTAGACGGCCGCCCCCTCCACGAGCGCGCCGGGCGGTGCGACCGGCGGCGTGGCGGGGTTCTGCGGCCTTCGGCGGCCTTGCGGCTGACTTGTCCTGTGCTGCTCCACACGACCAACGTAGGTCGGAAGGGGGCGGGAACCGGGTCCGGGACACGCCCTTTGGGTGACGTTGCCCCTCAGAACGACCGAAGGTCGGCGTCACTGGCCGGTTCGGCCCGCCCGTAAACTGGGGGATCGGCCCACCATCCACACTTCAGGAAGTCGCCACCGTGTCGCTCACGATCGGAATCGTCGGTCTGCCGAATGTCGGCAAGTCGACCCTGTTCAACGCCCTGACCAAGAACGACGTGCTGGCGGCCAACTACCCGTTCGCCACGATCGAGCCCAACGTCGGCGTCGTCGGCGTCCCGGACGCCCGCCTGACCAAGCTCGCGGAGATCTTCAGCTCCCAGCGCATCCTCCCGGCGACGGTCGACTTCGTCGACATCGCCGGCATCGTGCGCGGCGCGAGCGAGGGCGAGGGCCTCGGCAACAAGTTCCTCGCGAACATCCGCGAGTCGGACGCGATCTGCCAGGTCATCCGTGCCTTCAAGGACGAGAACGTCGTCCACGTCGACGGCAAGGTCTCGCCGAAGGACGACATCGAGACGATCAACACGGAGCTGATCCTCGCGGACCTCCAGACGATCGAGAAGGTCCTGCCGCGCCTCCAGAAGGAGATGCGGATCAAGAAGGACACGGCGCCCAAGGTCGCCGCCGTCGAGGCCGCCCAGGCGATCCTGGAGAAGGGCGACACGCTCTTCTCGCAGGGCATCGTCCAGGGCTCGGAGAAGGCGGAGCTCCTGCACGACCTCCACCTCCTCACCACCAAGCCGTTCCTGTACGTCTTCAACGTGGACGAGGACGAGCTGACGGACGACGCCTTCAAGGCCGAGCAGAGCGCCCTGGTCGCCCCGGCCGAGGCGATCTTCCTCAACGCCAAGCTGGAGCAGGACCTCGCCGAGCTCGACGAGGAGGACGCCATGGAGCTCCTCCAGTCCGTCGGCGCCGAGGAGCCCGGCCTCGCCACCCTCGCCCGCGTCGGCTTCGCGACCCTCGGCCTCCAGACCTACCTGACGGCCGGCCCGAAGGAATCCCGCGCCTGGACGATCAAGCAGGGCGCGACGGCCCCCGAGGCGGCCGGTGTCATCCACACCGACTTCCAGAAGGGCTTCATCAAGGCCGAGGTCATCTCCTTCGCCGACCTCGTCGAAACGGGCTCGGTCGCCGACGCCCGCGCGGCCGGCAAGGCCCGCATGGAGGGCAAGGAGTACGTCATGCAGGACGGCGACGTGGTGGAGTTCCGCTTCAACGTGTAGTCGAAGCGTCTGCAGCTCGGAAGGGGGCGGACTCGCGTGAGTCCGACCCCTTCTGCGTCCCCGTGCTGACTCGGTTGCGCTGGTCGAGCTTTCGGCGACGTGCCGCGCCGCAACCGGCCACCCACCTGACATTCGGCCATGAGCGACTCATCGGTCCCGATCGACGCGGTGGCCGTCTCCGTGGCGGCTTTCGCCGTCTGACGTCGGGGAATGACGGGACGGGGGCGGTCTTGTCGTTTCGGGCAGGGGGGAGCGCACGGCCGGCGGCTCGTGGCCCCGCGTATCCTCGTTTCCTCGGAACGGGGGGAACGGATCGCGGAGGTGTACTGGTGGAGTTCCGGCTGCTCGGCTCCGTCGCGTTGGTGACGGAGGACGGGGACGTAGCCTTGGGGCCCGCCAAGCGGTCCAGTCTGCTCGCCATGCTCCTGCTGCGGCCCAACACCGCGGTGAACGTCGGTCAGTTGATCGACGCCCTGTGGGAGGAGGAGCCGCCCACGCACGCCAAGACCGTCCTCCAGGGGCACGTCTCGCGGCTGCGGGCGCTGCTCGCCGAGCGCGGGGCCGAGGCGTACGGGGTCGAGCTCGCCACGCAGGGGTCCGCCTATGTGCTGCGGATGCCGGAGTCACTGGTGGACGCCCACCGCTTCGAGGAGCTCGTCGGGCTCGCCCAGGCGCAGCGCCGCCCCGCCGACACCGTGCGGATGCTGCGGGAGGCGCTGTCGTACTGGCAGGGGCCCGCGCTCACCGGGACGGTGCACAGCATGCCCCTGGAGGCCGCCGCCGGGGGCCTGGAGGAGATGCGCCTCGCGTCGGTGGAGGCGCTGGCGGAGGCGTACGGGCAGCTCGGCGAGCACGGCAGGGCCGCCGCCGTCCTCCGTACCGAGGCCGTCGCCCACCCGCTGCGCGAGTCCCTGGCCGCCGCGCTGATGCTGGCGCTCGCCCGCTCCGGCCGGCAGTCGGACGCGATCGACTGGTACCACCGGACGCGGCGGCTGCTCGCCGAGGAGCTGGGCGTCGACCCGGGCGAGACCCTCAGCGAGGCGTACGCGACGCTGCTCCGCTCCGCCGAGCCGGTCTCCGTGCCCCGGCCCGCCGCCGAGGTCAAGGCCGCGGCGCCCGAGGGCCTGCCCCGGGCCCCGCGCGGCTTCACCGGGCGCGCGGCCGAGCTGGCAGCCCTCGACCGCGCCGTCCGCGCCGGGGACGGGCCGGTCTGTCTCGTGACCGGGCCCGCGGGCGTCGGCAAGACCGCCTTCGCCGTCCACTGGGCCTACGAGCGGCGGGCCGACTTCCCCGACGGGCGGCTCTTCGCCGACCTGCGCGGCTTCAGCGACACCCCGCCGCCCGAGGCCGCCGCCGTCCTGCGCGAGTTCCTGCTCGCGCTCGGCGTCTCGCCGCAGCGGATCCCGGAGACCGTCGACGCGCGCGGTGCGCTGTTCCGCTCCCTCACCGCCGGTCTGCGGCTGCTCGTCGTCCTCGACAACGCCCGCTCCTCCGAGCAGGTCCGGCCGCTGCTGCCCGGCGGCGATCACTGCGCCACGCTCATCACCAGCCGTGACCGGCTCGGCGGCCTCGTCGCGTCCGACGCCGCCCGCCCCGTACCCCTCGGGCACCTCAAGGCCGCCGCCTCCGCGGCCCTCCTCACCACCGTGCTCGGCCAGGACCGGGTCGCCGCCGAACCTGCCGCCGCCACCCGTCTCGCCCGTCTCTGCGACGGCCTCCCGCTGGCCCTGCGGGTCACGGCGGCCCGACTGGCCGAACGGCCGCAGTGGACGCTCGACGCCATGGTCGGCGAGCTCGCCGACGAGCAGAGCAGGCTGGCGCTGCTGGACGTCGAGGACCGGGGCGTCTCGGCCGCGCTGCGCCTCACCGTGCAGCAACTGCCCGAGTCCGCCGCCCGGATGTTCCGCGCGCTCGGCCTGCACACCGGCTCCGACGTGGACCGGTTCGCCGCGGGCGCGCTCGCCGGGACGACACCCTGGCAGGCCTCCGCCGACCTGGACCGGCTCTCCGCCGCGCATCTGCTCACCGAGGCCGTCCCCGGCCGCTGGACGCCCCACGACCTGGTGCGGCTCTACGCCCGCCACGTCGCCCCGGGCGCCGACCAGGAGGGCCTGCCCCGGCTGCTCGACCACTACCTGTACACCGGCCTCGCTGCCGACGCCGCCGCCGAGCCCGGCTCGCAGCCCTGTTACGGGCTGCCCGCCGACGCCCGGCGGCCCGCCTCGACCAGGGAGTTCGAGGACCGCACGGCCGCGCTCGACTGGTACGCGGCCGAGCGGACCGCCCTGGAGGGCGCGGTCGCCGCCGCGGCCGCCCTCGGCATGCACGACCGGGCCTGGCGGATCGCGCTCGTCCCGTGGCCGCTGATGCTCATGCGGATCGGGGACGGCTGGACGCCGCTCCTGGAGGCCGGGCTCGCCTCGGCCGAGGCGGTCGGCGATCTCGACGCCCAGTCACGCACCTGTGCCCTGCTCGGCTGGATCCTGCACGAGGAGGGCCGGGACGCCGAGGCGCTGGTCCACCTGGAGAAGGCGCCCGGCCTGGCCGCCCGGGCCGGCGACCCGATCAGCGAGGCGATCGCGTACGTCAACCACGCCGCCGTCCTGGACGCGACCGGGGAGCACGAGCGGGCCGGGCTGCTCATGCTGCACGCCGTCTCGCTCGCCGACCGCACCGGCCACCCGTCCACCCAGGTGCTCACGCTCCAGCACCTGGCGGGCCACTGCCTGAAGGCGCAGGAGTACGAGGCGGCGCTCGCCCACACCCTTCGCGCCGGGGAACTGGTCGCGCCCGACGCGGTGGTCATCCGGGCCTCGCTGCAGATCACCCTGGGTGAGGCACTGGCCGGCATCGGCCGCCTCGACGAGGCCACCGACCAGCTGGAACGTGCGATCGTCGCGGCCGACGCGGCCGGTTTCAAGGAGGGTTCGGCGCGCGCGGCGGCGCACCTGTCGCGGCTGACAGCGAATCGTTAGCGGTACGCAAGCGGGACGGCAGCGCGGGCCGCGAAGCTGAACGCGGCACCGAGGAGAGCACGACGGTGCCGCGAGGCACGCGCACCGGGCGCGCTCCTCGGCCGACCGCGTCAACGGGGGAGAACCACCATGCGCAACCACCGCAAGCACACCGTCCTGGCCGCCGCCATCGCCGCCCTCTCGCTGGGCCTGACCGCCTGCGGCGGCGGGGACGACGCCGCCAAGGACGCGGGGAGCGCGAGCTCCGCCCAGTCCACCACCGTCACGGCCGGCGGCACGGCGGACCAGACGACCGCGAAGGGCGGCTCGGGTTCCGCGGGCGGCTCGACCGGCGGCTCCACGGCCTCCGGCTCCACCGGCTCCGGCTCGACCGGCTCCGGGTCGACCGCCTCGGGCTCGACGCAGGGCTCCGGCTCCACGAAGGCCTCCGGCTCCACCGGCTCCTCCACCGGCGGCAAGAGCTCCACCGAGGCCCGCGCCTGCGCCTACGGCGACATCAAGGTCACGGCGGCGAAGGCGGACGAGGTCCCGACCGAGCACATCGTCCTCACCGCCACCAACACCTCCGGCCGTTCGTGCACCCTGCTGGAGTACCCGCTCATCGCCTTCGGTCCGATCCAGACCGCCAAGGACGTCCCGTCCGTCGCGAAGAGCAAGCCGGGCACGCCGATCGTGCTCAAGCCCGGTGCGCCCGCCTACGCGAACGTGCGGGTCTCGCTCGGCGGCGTCCACGAGGACAACAAGGTCGTGAACGAGTTCAACGTGAACCTCTTCGCCGCCGAGGGCCCGGCCGAGGGCAGCATCGTCGTCAAGGCCCCCGCCGGCGGCCTGGCCGTCGACGAGGCCGCCGCGAAGACGGGCTACTGGACGTACGAGCTCCGCAACGGCGCCGACGAGTTCTGATCCGTACGACGGCATGCGCGCCGCCGGTGCGGCATCAGGGACGGGTCCAGCCGTCCGCGAAGTCGCACCGGAGGTCACTCGACCCGCGCAGGTTCGCCGGGGTGAACGCGGGGGACGCGCGCAGCCCGGACGACGCGCCGAGCCACCTGTCCCAGAGTCCGTCCGGGGTGAGGAACCGCTCGGCGTACGAGGTCCCCAGGGCGGCGTCGAGCCGCAGCAGGGAGCCGAGGGCCGTGGGCTGTTCGTACCGGAGGTCGGTACGGGGCAGGTAGCGGTCCAGGTAGGCGACGAGGAGCTCCGCGTCGGCACGGGTGCCGAACCTGGCGAGGGCGAAGCAGTAGGCCCCGCCCGCGTAGCAGACCTCGCTGGCCAGGAGCAGTTCGCCGAGCCGCTCGCGGAACCGGTCCCGCCGGTCCACCCCGATCAGCCAGGCCGCCGTGAACCGTGACCGCCACTCGTAGGCGAGCAGGGCGTCCAGCTCCCCGTCGGTGACGGCCGCCGCGTCCTCGACGATCCGGCGGACGAAGTCGTGGTCCGGCTGCTGCCCGGGCTGCAGGAAGCGGCCGCCGAGCAGCCGCAGATAGCGCGGGCGGCCCTCGCCCCGGGCGATCACGTACCGCTCCACGACGTCGCCGTGCCCGCTGTCCCGGGGGTCCCGCACGACGACCCGTCCGGCGGCGCCCGCCACGTGGGCCTCGACGCCGGTCACCTCTCGGCTGCTGCTCATGGGGCGCAGTCTGCCGGGGAACGGCGCCGGGCGGCCAGGCGTTTACGCCCCGTCCGTCCGTCAGGCCCGCGCCGGCCCGGGGCTCACGCGGCCAGGCCCGTCTTCGCGCCCGCGCCGCACAGCGGCACCACCGTGAGGCCGGGGCGCGGCGGGGCCGCGTTCACCGCGGCCCAGCAGGCCACGCCGGTCGCCTCCACGAAGAGGCCGCGGCGGGCCAGGTCCCGCTGGGCGGCGCGGATCTGGTCCTCCGTCACCGTCAGGAACGTACCGCCCGTCGCGCGGACCGCCCGCAGGATCTGGCGGGCGCGGGGCGGGGCCGGGATCGCGATGCCCTCGGCGAGGGTGGGGCGCGCGGCGGCCGGACCCGTGAGGTCGTCCGCGCCCGCGTGGAAGGCCTCGGCCAGCGGGGACACGGCCTCCGCCTGTACGGCGACGAGGGCGGGCCGGTTGTCGACGAGGCCGTGGCGGTGCAGCTCGTCGAGGGCGAGGGCGGCGCCGAGGAGCAGGGTGCCGTTGCCGACGGGGACGACGATCGTGTCCGGGAGGCGTCCGCCGAGCTCCTCCCACAGCTCGTACACGTAGGTCTTGGTGCCGTGCAGGAAGTACGGGTTGTAGACGTGCGAGGCGTAGAAGACGCCCGGCTCGTCGGCGGCCTCGCGCGCGGCGCGCGCCGTCGCCTCGCGGTCTCCGGCCACCTCGACGACCCGGGCCCCGTGTGCCCGGATCTGCTCCAGCTTCTTGGGGGAGGTGCCCTCGGGGACGTACACGACGCAGTCGAGTCCGGCCCGCGCGCTGTACGCGGCGATCGCGGTGCCCGCGTTGCCGCTGCTGTCGGCGAGGACCGTGCGGGGCTCCAGGCGGCGGGCGTGCGCGGCGAGCAGGGCGGCACCGCGGTCCTTGAAGGACAGGGTCGGCATGAGGAAGTCGAGCTTGGCCGAGACGGAGTCGTCGAGCCGGACGAGCGGCGTGCGGCCCTCGCCGAGGCTCACCTCGGGCCCGTGCGGGAGCGGAGGCAGTGCTTCCGCGTAACGCCACAGTGAATTCACGCGTGAGGCGAGTGACGGGAGGGGAACCGGCGCGCTCGTGAACACGAGGTCCCAGGGGCCGCGGCACTTCGGACAACACCAGGTGAGGGCGTCGACGGGGGACTGGATCCGGCAGCTGGGGCACTCGTAGGTGGTCATGACAGGAAGCATGTCACCCGCGTGGCAGGGGTGTTGCGGGTCTGTGCGAGCCCTTGTGTGATTCCTATGGATCAGTCAATCTTTCGCTCGGCAGCCGGACGTTCGAGACGGCGCGGGTCTCCGCGTCTTATTGACATGTCCATGTCTGAATCATGTCGTGCTCCTGCCTTACCCCCACGAGGAGGATCCCCACATGTCAGTGATGCGCGCGCCGCGTCGCAGGACCGCCACCGCGGCGGCCATAGCCGTCGCCGCCCTCGCCCTCGGCTCCCTCACCGCCCTCCCGGCCGCCGCCGCGCCGGGCGCCCCCGAAGGCGTCATCGAGAACGCCGGGGCCGAGGGCACCGTCCCGGGCAGCTACCTCGTCACCCTCGACGAGTCCGCCCAGGCCGAGACCGCCCAGGGGCGGGCCGTCGCCGCCAAGTTCGGCGCGAAGATCAAGCGGACCTACACCTCGGCGCTCAACGGCTACTCGGTCGAGCTCTCCGAGGCGCAGGCGAAGAAGCTCGCGGCCGACCCGGCCGTGACGTCCGTCGTCCAGAACCGCGTCTTCCACGTCGACGGCACCCAGCCCTCCCCGCCCTCCTGGGGTCTGGACCGGATCGACCAGAAGGCCCTTCCGCTGAACCAGAGCTACACCTACCCGGACTCCGCGGGCCAGGGCGTCACGGCGTACATCATCGACACCGGCGTCCGCATCACCCACACCGACTTCGGGGGCCGCGCCTCCTACGGCTACGACGCCATCGACAACGACAACACCGCCCAGGACGGCCACGGCCACGGCACCCACGTCGCCGGCACCGTCGCGGGCACGTCGTACGGCGTCGCCAAGAAGGCGAAGATCGTCGGCGTCCGCGTGCTCGACAACTCCGGCTCCGGCACGACCGAGCAGGTCGTCGCCGGCATCGACTGGGTCACGCGGAACGCCGTCAAGCCGGCCGTCGCCAACATGAGCCTCGGCGGCGGCGTCGACAGCGTCCTCGACCAGGCCGTCCGCAACTCGATCGCCTCCGGCGTCACCTACGCGGTCGCCGCCGGCAACGAGACCGACAACGCCGCGAACCACTCACCCGCGCGCGTGGCCGAGGCGATCACGGTCGGCGCCACCACGTCGAGCGACGCCAAGGCCGGCTACTCGAACTACGGCAGCGGCCTCGACCTCTTCGCCCCCGGCTCCTCCATCACCTCCTCGTGGGGCACCGGCGACACCGCCACCAACACCATCTCCGGCACGTCGATGGCGACCCCCCACGTCGCCGGCGCCGCCGCCCTCTACCTGGCGGACAACCCCACGGCGACCCCGGCGCAGGTCTCCACGGCGCTCGTGAGCGCCGCCACGCCGAACGTCGTCACCAGCCCCGGCAGCGGATCCCCGAACAGGCTCCTGTACGTCGGCGGCGGCACCACCCAGCCGCCCACGGGACCGAAGTTCGAGAACACCGCGGACTTCGCGATCAACGACAACGCGACCGTGGAGTCCCCCGTCACCGTCAGCGGCGTTACGGGCAACGCCCCCGCCGCGCTCCAGGTGCCGGTGAACATCGTCCACACGTACATCGGCGACCTCCAGGTCCAGCTGATCGCCCCCGACGGCTCGGCGTACACGCTGAAGGCCTTCGGCACCGGCGGCAGCACGGACAACATCAACACCACCTACACCGTGAACGCCTCCTCGGAGGCCGCCAACGGCACCTGGAAGCTGCGCGTCACGGACAACGCGAACCTCGACACCGGGAAGATCGACTCCTGGGCCCTGCAGTTCTGACGGTTGCGGTCCGGTACACGGCGTGAAACGGGGGGCGGTCGCCTGCGGGCGGCCGCCCCTTGCGTACGATGCGCGACCGAGCGTTTGTTCGCATCGCCCGTCCGCAACAGGAGCCCGTACTCGTGGAGCCGAGCCAGCCGAGCCAGCCGAGCCCGCAGCCTCAGCCGAGCCAGCCGCCCGCGCATCCCCCGGGGCGGCCCGGGGGATGGGCATCCCCGGGGCCGTACACCTCACCGGGGATGCCGTACGCCCCCTACGGGCCGCCGGGGATGCCCCACACCACCCCCTACGGACAGCCGCCGCGGCGCACCACCAACGGGCTCGCCATCGGCTCGCTCGTCTCCGGCATCGTCTGCTGCCTCCCGCCCCTCGGGCTGATCCTCGGCCTGGTCGCCCTCCGGCAGATCAGGCGGAGGAACCAGTCCGGCAGGGGGCTGGCCATCGCCGGCACCGTGCTCTCCGCCCTCAGCTGCCTGCTGCTCGTCCTCGGCCTCGCCACCGGCGGATTCAGCTCGGCGTGGAGCGAGTTCGAGAAGGGCGTGGAGGAGGCCTCCCGGTCGCAGTCGGCCTACGACCTGCGCGAGGGGCAGTGCTTCACCGACGGCAGCCAGGGCGAGGAGTACGCGACGGACATCGAGGTCGTCGACTGCGCCCGCCCGCACGACGGCGAGGTCAGCGGAGGCTTCGAGCTCACCGGCATCGCCAAGTGGCCCGGGGACACCGCGATCGAGGGCATCGCCGAGCAGCGCTGCGAGGAGGCCAACCTCGCGTACGCGATGGACACCTGGGCGATCCCCCGGGACGTCGGGACCTCCTACTACCAGCCCAGCAGGGAGAGCTGGCGCCTCGGCGACCGCATGGTGACCTGCGTGCTCGCCGGCGACAAGCCGTTCTCGGGCTCGGTGCGCTCCGACGCGAGCCGACTGACCGCCGACCAGGAGCACTTCCTGCGGAGCGTCAACCCGATCGAGACCGTCGGCCGGCAGGAGCCGGAGGAGGACCCGGACGAGGACTTCGAGGTCAACCGGCGGTGGGCCGGAGAGCTGATGGCCGCGATCGACGGCGCACGCGCGGGCGTCCGCGAGCACGACTGGCCCGGCACGTCCGAGGCCCCGGTCGCGGCGCTCGGCAAGGAGCTCGACACGGCCTCGAAGCGCTGGGGCGCGCTGGCGCACGCGGCCGACGCCGACGCCTACTGGGCCGCCTACGACGCCGCCTGGGAGGCCCTTCCCGAGGACCTGGGCGCCGAGGCGAGGGCCGCGCTCGGGCTCACGGGCACGCCGCCGGCGGGCGAGGGCACCGAGGCCTGAGCCGCCGCCGTACGCGAACGGGGCCGGGCTCCCTGGTGGGGCCCGGCCCCGCCGTGTGCGGACCGGGGACGGTGGACCGGGGACGGCGGCCCGTGACCGACCGCCGTTCCGGATCACCGTGAGCGGCGGGGTGCCGGTCCGCGGCTCATGGGGCGCGCAGAGGCGCGAGGGGGGTGTCCGGCCCTGACCGGTACGACACCCCCTGGGGACGTCAGCGCCGGGTCAGGCCCCGGTCGATCGCGGTGATCAGCTCGCCGTCCGCGGTGTCCCCGTCGAGGGACCAGACCATCGCGCCGCCGAGCCCGCGCTGCCGGACGTACGAGGCCTTGGTCCGCAGGACGGTCGGGTCGTCGTACGTCCACAGCGTCGTGCCGTCGAAGAGCCAGGCGTCGCCGTTCTTCGGGCCGCGGTACAGCTTGTACGTGCCCGAGTCCGCCAGCTTCCTGAGGTTCTCGTAGTCCTCCGAGCCGGCCGTCCAGGTCGCCGGGGCGGGGCCGGACGCGGGCTGCCCGAGTCCGTCGCCGCCGCCGGTCACGCCGGTCCAGCCCTGGCCGTAGAACGGCATGCCGACCACGAGCTTGTGGGCGGGGGCGCCGCGCCGCAGCCAGGCCCGGACGGTCTGGTCGACGCTGAAGTCGTCCTTCGCGAAGAGCGCGGACTGCTGGGCGGTGGTCTTCTCGCCGGAGACGTGGAAGTCGTAGCCCTGCAGGTTCACGAAGTCGAAGTCCCGCATGATCCTGGCGACTTCGAAGCCCGCGTCGATCTTGGCGGGCGCGGTCGGCACGTACGCGCTGAGCTCGTAGTGCCTGCGCTGCGCCCGCGAGCGGCCGTAGGCGTCGAGCTGTGTGCGGAACTCCCGTACCAGCTTGGTGAAGTTGGTCTTGTCCTCGGGCCGGATCACGTTCCCGGGGGCGCCTTCGGAGCCGGGCCACTCCCAGTCCAGGTCGACGCCGTCGAAGAGCCCGGCGGCCGCCCCGGCGCCGCCCCGGGCGCCGTCGACCGGAAGGTCTCCCTTGATGTACGTGTCGATGCAGGAGGCCACGAGGGCCTTGCGGCCGGCGTCGGTGCGCACCGCGTCGGAGAAGTGCGCGGAACCGCTCCAACCGCCCAGCGAGATCATGACCTTGAGGCCGGGGTGCTTCGCCTTGAGCTCGCGCAGTTCGTTGAAGTTCCCGGCCAGTCGCTGGTCGGCGGTGTCACCGACGCCGTCGACGGAGTTCGCCGCGTCGACGGGGCGGACGTAGTCGGCCCAGGGGTCCGAGCCGGGGGCGTTGCCCATGAGGCACCTGCCGTCGGGACCGATCACGCCGAAGGCGTAGTTGATGTGGCTCAGCTTGGCGGCGGTCCCGCTCGTCTCCAGGTCCTTGACCTGGAAGTTCCTTCCGTAGATGCCCCATTGGGTGAAGTAGCCGATCCGCTTGAGCCCGGGCGCGTGTCCGGGCCGGGGGTGGGCGTCGGCGGCGGGGGCCAGGGTGGCGAGGAGGCCGAGGGCGGCCGCGGCGGCGGTGCCGAGGGTCAGCTTGGTCAGGACTCTGGGGCGCATGGGCTCGTTCCTGTGCGAGGCGGGATGGAGCGTGCGGGCAGGAACTTATTGGTCTGGACCAATAGGGGTCAAGGGGTGTGCGCGCATCTCTCCGGGGTGACCCGGGGTGGTCGGGATTGTCATCACTTCGAGTGAAACTCTGGCCCATGCTTGCGGATCGCGACCCTCGGTTGTCAGTCTGTAGCTGTCAGTCAACCTGAGGGGAGTGTCCAGTGACGTTCGGTGAGCAGCCCGCCTATCTGCGCGTGGCGAGCGATCTGCGGGAGAAGATCGCCAACGGCTCGCTTCCGCCGCATACCCGCCTCCCCTCGCAGGCGCGCATCCGCGAGGAGTACGGGGTGTCGGACACCGTCGCGCTGGAGGCCCGCAAGGTGCTCATGGCCGAGGGGCTCGTGGAGGGGCGCTCGGGCTCGGGGACCTATGTGCGCGAGAGGCCCGTCCCGCGCCGGATCGCCCGCTCCGGCTACCGCCCCGTGTCCGGCGCCAGCCCGTTCCGCCAGGAGCAGGCCGCGGAGGGGGCCCGCGGCACCTGGGAGTCGCGCAGCGAGCAGGAGCCGGCCGGCGTCGAGGTGGCCGAGCGGCTCGGCATCGAACCGGGGGAGCGGGTGATGCGCACGCGGTACGTGTACCGGGACGGGGGCGAGCCCATGATGGTCTCCACCTCCTGGGAGCCCCTCGCCGTCACCGGCCGGACGCCGGTCATGCTGCCCGAGGACGGCCCGCTGGGCGGCTGCGGGGTCGTCGAGCGCATGGCGGCCATCGACATCGTCGTGGACAACGTGGTGGAGGAGGTGGGGGCCCGGCCCGGCCTCGCCGAGGAACTCCTGGCCCTCGGCGGCGTGCCGGGGCACGTGGTCATGGTCCTGGAGCGGACGTACTACGCCTCGGGCCGCGCCGTGGAGACGGCCGACGTCGTCGTCCCGGCCGACCGCTACCGCGTCGCCTACCACCTGCCGGTCAGGTGAGCCCTGGTCGGTGGGGCCCGGCCGGTGAGTCCTGGCCGGTGAGTCCTGGGCGGTGGGACCTGGGTGGTGGGACCTGGCCGGTGAGTCCCGGGACGGTGAGGCCCGGTCGGTGAGTCCGGGTCGGTGAGTCCGGGTCGGTGAGGCCCGGTCGGTGAGTCCGGGTCGGTGAGTCCGGGTCGGTGAGTCCGGGTCGGTGAGTCCGGGTCGGTGAGTCCGGGTCGGTGAGTCCGGGTCGGTGAGGCCCGGTCGGTGAGGCCCGGGACGGTGGGGCCCGGTCGGTGAGCCCCCGGGGCGCCCGTCCGGGGACGGTTCCGGAATCGGGGGAGGTCCGGGGCGTCAGCCCCGGCGATCGTTCAGCGGATCCCGGCGTCCGGGTGGGTTACCGCGAGTTAACGGGGCGTCAGCTCGCGTAACCGCCCGGCAACGGCCCGTCGCCGCCGGGCGACACGCACGGCTCCTACCTTCCTCGTCCGTACCCGCGACCCGGTCGGACGACAGGAAGCCCCATGACGGACACGGTCACCCCACCCACCCCGGAACCGGAGGCGGTCCCCGCGCCGCCGCCCACCGGCCCCCGCCGCAGCTACGCCAGGCTCGCCGCCGACGAGAGCCGTGAGGACTACTCCCTGCGGTACGCCCCGCACTCCTTCCGCCGATGGTCCCCCGGGACCGTCGCCGGCACCGCGCTCGGCGGCATCGCCTACCTCGCGGACTTCGCGATCGGCGCCTCGATCGTCTTCACCTACGGCTTCACCAGCGGCCTCGCCTCGATCCTCACCGCCGCCGCCGTCATCTTCCTCACCGGCATCCCCATCGCCCGCGCCTGCGCCACGTACGGCCTGGACATGGACCTCATCACGCGCGGCGCCGGGTTCGGCTACTTCGGCTCCACGCTCACCTCGCTGATCTACGCCTCCTTCACCTTCATCTTCTTCGCGCTCGAAGGGTCGATCATGGCCCAGGCCATGCACCAGGCCGTCGGCCTTCCCGTGCAGATCGGCTACCTCGTCACCACCCTGATCGTCATCCCGATCGTCTTCCGGGGCATGGGCGCCCTCGCCAAGGTGCAGGCCTGGACCCAGCCGATCTGGCTCATCGGCCTGGTGCTGCCCTTCGTCGTGCTCGCCTTCGAAGCCCCCGACGCCTGGGGCGCCTTCACCTCCTTCGGCGGCACGGAGGGCGCCGGCGCCGGCTTCTCGTGGATCGGCTTCGGCCTCGGCACGGGCGTCGCGCTCTCCCTGATCGCCCAGATCGGCGAGCAGGCCGACTATCTGCGCTTCATGCCGGCGAAGACCGAGACGAACAGGCGCCGGTGGAACCTCGCCGTGCTCGCCGCCGGACCCGGCTGGGTCGTGATCGGCGCGGCCAAGCAGCTCGGCGGCGCCCTCCTCGCCTTCGTCGCCCTGGAAGCCGTCGGCAAGACCCACGCCCTGGAGCCGATCGCCCCGCAGATCGAGGCGCTCAGGCCCTGGCTCGGCTCGCTCGCGCTGCCCGCCGCCGCGCTCTTCGTGATCGTCTCCCAGATCAAGATCAACGTCACCAACGCCTACAGCGGCTCGCTGTCCTGGTCGAACTTCTTCTCCCGCGTCACCCACCGGCACCCCGGGCGCGTCTGGTACATCTTCCTCAACCTCGCCATCGCGCTGACGCTGATGGAGATGAACATGTTCGCCGCCCTGAACAAGCTGCTCGGGTTCTACTCCAACGTCGGCATCGCCTGGATCACGGCCGTCGCCGCCGATCTCGTCATCAACAAGCGGGCCGGCTGGAGCCCCCCGTACATCGAGTTCAAGCGCGCCTATCTGTACGCCGTGAACCCGGCCGGCTTCGGCGCCATGGTCATCGCGTCCGTCGTGTCGATCCTCGCCTTCTTCGGTCTCTTCGGCGACTACGCCGAGGCCTTCTCCACCTTCATTGCCGCCGGTCTCGCCCTCGTCCTCTGCCCGCTCATCGCGTGGGCGACCCGGGGCCGCTACTACCTGGCCCGCCCCAACACGGTGAACGGCCCCGGAGCCGAGGTCGCCGACGAGCGGGCGACCCACACCTGCGCGGAGTGCGAGACGGCCTACGAGCTGCCGGACGTCGCCGACTGCCCGGTGCGGTCCGGGCCCGTCTGCTCCCTGTGCTGCTCGCTCGACGCCACGTGCGGAGACGCCTGCCGCGAGGACCCCGGGGGCGCGGGCCGGGGCCCGGTCCTGATGCCGGTGCCCACCGTCCCCACGGGGGCGCCCGGGGTGTGACCTTCGGCCTCCCTCCGTCGGTTCCCGGCCGATCCGTGCCTCTTTGTGAAAACCCGTATCCGCTGTGTGAAGGTCAGGCGTAAGCTCCGGCATATGCGGATTGCGGTTTCCCGGAGACCCTCAGCGGCACCCGGACCGGCGGAGGGAGAAGCCTGATGACCGACAGCGGCCCCGTCCTTCCCTGGCTCGTCATACGGCAGGACGACAACGGCAACCGCTACCGAGTGGGGCGGTACGCGACCAAGGACGAAGCCCAGAAGATCGCGGACAGTCTCGACGACCGCGGCCACAAGCAGCTCTACTGGGTCGAACGCATCGGCACCCCCGCCCTCTGACCCCGGCGGGCACCGAGCGGGCCGGGCTACCCTCGCGCCCATGACCGAACGCACCACCGACCACACCGCGCCCCACGAGTCCCACCGCGACGCCGGCCCCGGCCAGGGAGCCGGCGTCGTGGTCGTCGCGGGCGCCCTGTACGACCGCGGCCGACTGCTCGCCGCGCGCCGCAGCGCCCCCGCCGAACTCGCCGGCCGCTGGGAACTGCCCGGCGGCAAGCTCGAACCGGGCGAGAGCCCGGAACAGGCCCTGGTCCGCGAGCTGCGCGAGGAACTCGGCGTGGAGGTCGAGCCGGGCGAGCGCATTCCCGGCGAGTGGCCGCTGAAGCCCGGATACGTCCTTCGGGTGTGGACCGCCCGGCTGCTCTCCGGTGAACCGCGGCCCCTGGAGGACCACGACGAACTCCGCTGGCTCACCCGGGACGAGCTGGAGTCCGTGGACTGGCTCGACCAGGACCGCCCCGCCGTCGCCGAGGCGGCGCTGAGACTCCCCGCGGGCCCTGCCGACGGAGCACGCGGCTGATCCCCAGCGGATCCTGCCGCCGGAGCGCGCGGTGATCCCCCCGGGGGCCCTGCCGCCGGAGCGCGCGACTGACTCCCTACGCCGTTCGTGCCACCGTGCGCCCGCTCACGCCCCCGGCGGGATATCCCGCCCCAAATAGCGGGTATGTCCAGAATGACCCCCTGGGAGGGGGCATGGGCCTTCCTGCTGACGCACGGCTGGGGAAGTGATCGGGTGTGATCGACACCGACGGCGACCGCGCGGAGTGGAACTTCCCGGCGGAGGCGAACGCCGTGCGCACGGCTCGCCACGCGGTGCGCGAGACCCTGCGTGCCTGGGAGCTCGACACGGCCCTCGGCGATCTGACCGTCCTGCTGGTCAGCGAGCTGGTGACCAACTCCCTGCGGTACGCCTCCGGCCCCATCGGGGTGCGTCTCGTCCGCCCCCGCTCCGACGGCGCCGACCCGGCGCATCCGCCGGCGCTCCTGGTGGAGGTCTCCGATCCGCTTCCGGATCCCCCGACCGCGCGGGCCCCTGGACCCGAGGACGAAGGGGGTCGCGGGCTCGGTCTCGTGGCCTGTTCCGCACGCCGCTGGGGAACCCGTAGAGGAAGGACGGGCAAAACCGTATGGTTCGAGCTGGCTCTCCCTGGTGAGTAAACAGGGTGGGACAACGATCACCGGTACTCGGCGAGGGACGAACGAGACCACCCTGTGATCGTGAACGTCGTGCCGTCGGGGCCTGCCGTATTGAATACTGCGGGCATGGCCGGTCCGGTGCGGTGAGCTGGAGGGGACGGTCGCGTGAGCGAGATACCTGAGACGGCGAGCGGCGGCGTCGTGTGGCAGAGCAGCCCGCCCGGCTCGATCTATGACTACATCCGGGTGGCCTCCTTCTCGATCGGGCCCGACGGCCTCGTCGAGCAGTGGAGCCGACGGGCCGTGGACCTCTTCGGGGTCACCGCGGAGGAGGCCAGGGGCAAGGACCCCGTCGAGGCCTTCATGCCCGCCGACCTGCGAGAGCGCGGTCACCGCCGGGTCAAGGAGATCCTCGACGGCAAGGAGTGGACCGGCCTCGTCCCGTTCCGCATGCCGGGCGAGGACCGACCCCGGGGCATCGCCGAGATGTACGTCATGCCGAGCGAGACCCAGACCGGGGAGCGGGCCGCGCTGTGCATCGTCGTCGACGTGCGCGCCCTCCGCCGCATCGAGACGGACCTCGCCGCCTCCCAGGCGATATTCGGCCAATCCCCCTTCGGCTTCCTTCTCTTCGGCACCGACCTCACCGTGAAGCGGGCCAACCGGCGCTTCGCCACCGTCTTCGGCGGCGAGGCCGACGACCACCGGGGCCGGACCGTCCACGACTACCTGGGCCGGGCCGAGGCCGACCGGATGACCGCCGCCCTCCGGCGGGTCCTGGAGACCGGCGAGTCCGTCACCGACTTCCAGATCGTCGGCGCCGCCCCCGGCGCCCGGGACCGCCGCCACTGGTCCATCAACCTCTACCGCGTGCACAGCGGTTCCGGCCGCCCGATCGGCGTCGCCGGGCTCGGCATCGACGTCACCCGTCGCCACAACGCGGCCCGGGAAGCCGCCAGCGCCCGCCGCAACCTGGCCCTGCTCAACGAGGCCGGAGCCCGCATCGGCAACTCCCTCGACCTGGAGGCCACCGCCCGCGAGCTCCTCGACGTCGCCGTCCCCGGCTTCTGCGACCTCGCCTCCGTCGACCTCTACCAGGGCCTCCTCACCGGCGACGAGGCTCCGCCGGGCCGCTGGGGCAACTCCCACGACGTCGGCTACGGGGCGGGCAGCGCCGAACTCCGCAGGGTCGCCTTCGCCAGCGCCGTCTCCGACACCCCCCTCAGAACCGACGAGGGCCACGGCCCCGGCAGCGGGTGTTGCGGACCCGTGCCCATCGAGGTCGGGGCCGTCCACCGCTACCCCTTCAACTCGCCCTGCGCCGGAGCCCTGCGCACCGGACGCATCCGCACGGTCCCGGGCTCCGAGGGCGACCTCGTCCAGTCCACCCTGGTCGTCCCGATGGTCGCCCACGACACGGTCGTCGGCCTCGTCCAGTTCTCCCGCACCAAGGGCAGCGAGCCGTTCGGGGAGCGCGACCGCGCCCTCGCCGTCGAACTCGCCGCCCGCGCCGCCGTCTGCATCGACAACGCGCGCCTGTACCGCCGCGAGCACGAGCGGGCCCTGATCCTCCAGCGCAGCCTGCTCCCGCCCGGCGACCCCGAGGCCGCCGGCCTCGACATCGCCTGCCGCTACCTCCCCGGCACCGCCGCCACCGAGGTGGGCGGCGACTGGTTCGACGTCATCGAACTGCCCGGCCACCGCACCGCGCTCGTCATCGGCGACGTCATGGGCAGGGGGCTGCGCGCCGCCGTCGCCATGGGCGAACTCCGCACCGCCGTCCGCACCCTCGCCCAGCTCGACCTGGAGCCCGCCGAGGTCCTCTCGCACCTCGACGAGATCGCCCGCGGCCTGGGCGCCCCCATCGGCGCCCAGCAGTCCCGCGCCCACAAGAACCGGGGCCCCGAACTCTCCGAGGTCTACCTCGCCACCTGCGTCTACGCCGTCTACGACCCGGTCACCCGCCGCTGCACCTTCGCCAACGCGGGGCACCTCCCGCCGGTCCTCGTCGAACCGGGCGAGGCGGCCCTGCTCCTCGACGTCCCCCCGGGGATGCCGCTCGGCGTCGGCGGGGAACCCTTCGAGGAGGTCGAGGTCGAACTCCCCGAGGGCGCGCTCCTCGCCCTCTACACCGACGGGCTCGTCGAGTCCCGCGACCACCCCCTGGACGAGGGCCTCCAGGCCTTCCGGCGCGCCCTCACCGACCCGGCCCGCCCCCTGGAGGACGTCTGCGACCGGGTCCTGACCAGCCTGAACACCGGGCACGGCGAGGACGACATCGCCCTCCTCATGGCCAGGATCCAGGGGCTGCCCAGCGAGGCCGTCGGCGACTGGCAGCTGCCCAGGGAACCCCGCTCGGTCGGCCGGGCCCGCGAGCTCGCCCGCGCCCAGCTCGCCGCCTGGGACCTCGAACCCCTCGTCGACACCGTCGAACTCCTCGTCAGCGAGCTCGTCACCAACGCCCTGCGCTACGGCGAGGGCGAGATCCGGCTCCGTCTGCTGCGCGACCGCACCCTCGTCTGCGAGGTCTGGGACGCCGGCCTGGTCCAGCCGCGCCGCCGCAGGGCCCGGGACACCGACGAGGGCGGCCGCGGCCTCCAGCTCGTCGGGCTCCTCTCGGCCTCCTGGGGCTCGCGCCGCACCCCGCGCGGCAAGACGGTCTGGTTCGAACTGGACCTGCCGGACGGCGAGGGCGCGGCGGAGCCCACGGTGGAACAGCTCCTCAGCATGTTCTGACCAGGACTCCGACACAGACGCGAGGAGCCGTCGGATCAGCCCTTGAGCGCGGCCAGCCGGGCCTCGATCTCGGCGCTGTCGCCGAGCGCGTCGAGCTGCTCGAACTGGGCGTCCAGCGAGGAGGCGGCCAGCTCCTGCTTGCCGAGCGCCTTCGCCTCCTCCCGGCGCACCTTGTCCTCGAAGCGGCTCAGCTCGCTCGTCGGATCGAGCACGTCGATGTTCTTCACGGCGTCCATCATCCGGTTCTGCGCCTGGGCCGACGTGGCGCGGGCGACCAGCTCGTCGCGCTTGGCCTGGAGTTCGCCGAGCTTGGCCTTCATCTGGTCGAGTCCCGCCTTGAGCTTCCCCACGACCTCGGTCTGGGCGGCGATCGTCGGCTCGGCGGTCCTCGCCTCCTTCTCCGACTGCAGCTGGCGGCCCAGCGCCACCTTCGCCAGGTTGTCGAAGCGGTCCGCCTCCGCCGTCTGCCCGCCGGCCCGCAGCTCGTCCCCCTTCCTGCTGGCGGCGAGCGCCTTGCCGCCCCACTCCTTCGCCGCGTCCAGGTCCTCCTGGTGGTCCTGCTCCATCAGCCGGAGGTTGCCGATGGTCGCGGCCACCGCCTCCTCCGCCTCCGCGATGTTGTTCGCGTAGTCGCGGATCAGCTGGTCCAGCATCTTCCGCGGATCCTCCGCCTGGTCGAGGAGGGCGTTGATGTTCGCCTTCGCCAGCTGGGTGACCCGGCCGAGGATCGTCTGCTTGCTGCTCATCGCTCTGCTCCTTGGAGAACTCGTGGAACTCAGAAACGGCCTCCGCCGCCCAGTCGGCCGCGCGTGCCGCTGCCGCCGAAGCTGCCGGGCCCGCCGCCGAAGCCTCCGCCCCCGATCCCCCCGCCACCACCACCGGAACCTCCACCGAAACCCCCATGTCCGCCTCCCCGTCCCCCACCGAACAATCCGCCGAGGATGATGCCGCCGAGCACCGCACCGCCGAGCCCGCCGCCACCGCTTCCTCCCACCCCTGTTACACCGCCCAGGCCGTTCGGGTTCCCATACCTCCGGACGTCCTGCTCGGCGACCTCCTGCGCCCGCCGGGCCAGCGCGTCCGCCTGCTGCGCCTCCACGAGCGCCGTCTGCGGGTCGTCGTCGGCCGCCAGTGACCGGGCCTTCTCCCAGCGGCGCTGGGCCTCGGCGAGGCGCGTACGGGCCTCGCTGCCCACCGCGCCCCGGTGCGTGGTGATGTAGTCGGAGGCCGCGCCGATCGCCGAACGGGCCGTCAGCATCACCTGATCGAGGAGCGCGCGGGCGCGCCGCGTGCCCGATTCGCGCTCCCGTGCGCCCTCCAGCGCCTCGTCGAGCACCGCGTCGGCCTCCTCGACCCGGCGCAGGGCGTCGATCGGGTCGTACCGCCCGGCGTCCACGACGCGCCGGACCTCGGCGATCACCGACTCGGCGCGGGCGATCCGGCCCTGGAGATCGGCCGTGGACACGCCCTCGGCGGTCCCCCGCAGCAGACCGCGGGCCTCCGCCAGGTCCGCGTCCGTCTCCGCGAGCGCGCCCGTCAGCTTCCCCACGGCCTCCGCCAGCTCCTGGGCCCGTCGGTCCACCGCCTCGATCAGCCGGGCCGCCTGGTCCACGGCGCCCTCGGCGGCCCGGATGTGGACGGCCGCCGCGCCGTTGTCACCGGCGTCGATCTGCTGGCGGGCCTGGTTGACGTGGGTCGTCGCGAACACGAGCCGGTCCTTCGCCTGCTCGACGTCACCGGCGACGGGCGCGGCGGCCGACTCGGCGTACCGCTCGCGCATCGCCGTCAGCGCCGCCCCGGCCGTCCCGATCCGCCCGGTCTGCTCGCGGAAGGCCGCCTCGACCGTGTCCAGCGCCTGCGGTGCCGTGCGCTCCAGGGCCCGGAGGCGGTCGAAGTCCTCCGTCTCGGCGTCGAGCCGCGCGTTCGCCTCGGCGCAGCGGCGCAGGATCTCGTCCAGCATGCCCCGGCGGGTCGAGTCGTCCTCGGGGAAGGAGTCGTCGAGTTTCTGCCGCAGCCGGAACGAGGCCGTCAGCTGTTCTCCGGCGAAGTCGACCGCCTCCGTGAAGGGGCGGACGGCCTCCTCGCCGAACTGGGCCGACGCGAAGCCGAGTTCCTCCCGGCTGGTGCGGACGGCGTCGTCGGTGGCGACCAGGGTCCGCCGGGCCTCCCCGTCGAGCTCGTCGAGTGACGGTGGCGCGGTCTCCGTGGGAGGGCCCCATCCCTGCCCGCCGCCGGGCGTGGTGCGGGTCTCGGCGCGCCGCCGCCGTTTGGTGTACGCGTACGCCGCCACGGCCGCCGCGCCGCCGACGAGGACCACGGGCAGCACGAGGTCGGTCGCCGAGGTGCCGTCGTCGGCGGCGGCGCCGGGGTCCGCCGGCCCGGGGGTGATCGTCGGGGTGGGCACGGGCCGGCCGGCGAGGACGGCGTCGTAGCCGTTCGCCGCGCCGATGGCGGCGCCGGCCCAGTCGTTCTGCCGCAGGGCCGGTTCGATCGCGGTCCGCGCGACCTCGTCGAGCTGGGCCTGGGTGAAGCGGGAGCCGGGGTCGGCCGAGTAGCCGTACTGCCGGTCGTGGGTGGCCACGGCGAGCAGGACGTCGTCGAGACCGAGCGCGTTGCGCTCCGCGGTGGCGTCGGCCCAGCTCTGGCCGGAGCGCCCGGAGAAGTCCCGTACGTAGACGACGAAGAGCTGCACGCGCCGGTCCTCGTAGAGCCGTTCGAGGGCCTGGACCACGGAGGGGCGGCGGTCGCCGAGCGCGTCCACGCGGTCGGTGATCTGGCCGTCCCGGGACAGGACGACGGGGTCGTCGGCGTGGGCGCCGTGTACGGCGGGCACGAGGAGCCACCACGCCGCCACCAGCACCGCGAGGAGGGCTCGGGTGGCTATTCGCGTCACATGGGGGAGGTTATGTCCGGGTATCGCCGCCCGCGACCGGACCTGTGCGGCCTGCAACTGTTCCCCTCGCCCGAACGTCACTGTCGGTAGCCGCCGCTACGGTGGTTTCCAGTGACGCGACGGCTCTTGGGGGGCTCGGGTGGACGGACGGCTGAGGCGTGTGTGGAGGCGGGGGCGCTGGTTCGCCCTCGGCCTGGTCCTGCTGCTCGTGGTGCCCCCGCTGTTCGGCGCCCTGGCCCTGCGCGTCAGCTACACGGGCGACCTCAGGGACGACGCGCGGACCCGGGGCAAGGACGCCTTCTGGATCGGGCACGCCTGGGTCGACGGACGGAAGAAGGACGCCGACCTCACGGCCCTCGCCGCGCGGCTGAAGGACAGCGGCATACGCGACCTGTACGTGCACGCCGGGCCCCTGGAGCACGACGGGACCCTGAGCGCGGCGCAGTACCCCCGCGCCCGATGGCTGATCGACGGCGTGCACCGCGCGATGCCCGGGATACGCGTCCAGGCCTGGCTCGGCGACGTCCTGGCCACCGAGGGGCCCGTGGGGCTGCGCCTGGAGGACGCCGGGTCGCGCCGGGCCGTCGTGGGGTCGGCCCGGCAGGTCCTCGACGCCAGCTTCGACGGGGTCCACTTCGACCTGGAGCCGCTGCTCTCCGACGACCGCGACTACCTCTCGCTCCTCGACGACCTCGGGAAGCTGACCCGCTCCAGAAAGGTCCCGCTCTCGGTCGCCGCCCACCAGATCGACCCGCTGCCGGGCCTGCACGCGGTGAACGGCGCGCTCAGCGGGAGCGAGAAGTGGTGGTCGCAGGAGTTCTTCGGCGAGGTCGCCCGGCGCGTCGACCAGATCGCCGTCATGTCGTACGACACCTGGATGCCGCTGGAGAGCCTGTACGGCGGGTACGTCGCCCAGCAGACGGCCCTCGCCCTCGACGTCACACCGGAGTCCACGGACCTGCTCATGGGCCTCCCCTTCTTCCACGAGGACGACCTCGGCCACCACGAGAACGCGGAGACGGTCGCCGCGGCGGTCAAGGGCGCGAGACTCGGCCTGGGCCGCACCGACCCCGGCCGCGAGCGGTTCGGCCTCGCGCTGTACGTCGACTTCGCCGCGAGGGAGGGGGACTGGGCCGCCTATCGCGAGGGCTGGCTCTGAGCGGGCCGCCGCCCGCGGCCGGGGCAGCGAGTCCTCGCGCGAACGCGCCCGGCAGCGCGACCGCACGCCCCGGTAGCCGGGACTCCGCACGCCCGCCCGGCAGCGGGACCACCCGCGCGCCAGCGGGACCACCCGCCCGGCAGCGGGACCACCCGCCCGGCAGCGCGACCGCACGCCCCGGTAGCCGGGACTCCGCACGCCCGCGCGGCAGCGGGACCCCCCGCCCGGCAGCGCGACCGCACGCCCGCCCGGCAGCGCGACCGCACGCTCGGCCGCAGGACCCCGTGCGTGGCGGGTCGGGCGTGCGGAGGAGGATGGTGGCGGGTGGCCCGGGCGGGCCGCCCGGCGAGGGGGAGAACGTCATGACCAGCCGTCTGCTGATGCCCGTCCGCACCCGTGGCGAGCGCACACCGGTGCGCGAGGTCCCCGGGTCCACCCGGGCCACCCCGATCCTGGACCTGGAGCATCCGCTCGTGACGGAGCTCGTGGCCAGGGTGCTGCGCGAGTCCGAGGCGCGGGGAGCGGTCACGGACCGTGGCCGGCTCCAGGTGGCGCACGGCATCCTCGTCACCGCCGTGCGGCCGGTGTACTCGGTCGAGGACCGGCACCGGGTGTCGCGCACGCTCCGGCTCGGCCGCGGCTCGTGCAGCCGCCGGATGGCGGTCCTGGAGGCGGTGGCCCGGTCCCTCGGCGTGGCGACCCGGGTGCGCGGCCTGCTCGTGGACGGCTCCTTCTGGTACCCGAGGTTCCCGAGGCTGCGCCCCCTCGTGCCCGAGGAGGTCCTGCTGGCCTGGCCGGAGTTCCTCCTCGACGACGCCTGGGTCCCGATCGCCGAGCTCTTCACCGGCCTCGCCCCCTCCGCGCACGGCGGCGGATTCACCAACTCCGGTGCCGAGACGCTCTTCGAGGCCGTCGCCCGGACCACCGTCGACTGGGACGCCCCGGCGGCGTGCGCCGGCTCGGCCCCCTGCGATCTGTCCGCGCACCTGCGGACGGACCTCGGCCGCTTCGACTCGCGCGACGAGCTGTTCGACCGCCACGGGCAGACCCTGTGCCTCCCCGCCCGCACCCTCGCCGAACCGGTCCTCGGCCGGTGGAGCGCGGGCGCGGGCGACGCCGGAGCTAGGTCTTCCGCCGCCTGATCGTCTTCCCGAGCCAGACGAGCGGGTCGTACTTCCGGTCCACGACCCGCTCCTTCAGCGGGATCAGGGCGTTGTCGGTGATGCGGATGGACTCCGGGCAGACCTCGGTGCAGCACTTGGTGATGTTGCAGTAGCCGAGGCCGTGTTCCTCCTGCGCGGTCGCCCGCCGGTCGAGCCCGGCCTCCTCCGCCGCGTCCAGGGGGTGCATGTCCAGCTCCGCGATCCGCATGAGGAAGCGGGGCCCGGCGAAGGCCTCCTTGTTCTCCTCGTGGTCGCGCACCACGTGGCAGGTGTCCTGGCACAGGAAGCACTCGATGCACTTCCTGAACTCCTGCGAGCGGTCCACGTCCTCCTGCCGCATCCGGTACTCGCCGGGGCCGAGCCCGGCGGGCGGGACGAACGCCGGGATCTCCCGGGCCTTCGCGTAGTTGAAGGAGACGTCCGTGACCAGGTCCCGGACGACCGGGAAGGCGCGCATCGGGGTGATCGTGACCACCTCGTCCCGCGTGAAGACCGACATCCGGGTCATGCACATCAGCCGGGGCCGCCCGTTGACCTCGGCCGAGCACGACCCGCACTTGCCGGCCTTGCAGTTCCAGCGCACGGCCAGGTCGGGGGCCTGGGTGGCCTGGAGGCGGTGGACGATGTCGAGGACGACCTCGCCGTCGTGCACCTCGACGGTGTAGTCGGTGAGTTCCCCGCCGTCGGAGTCCCCGCGCCAGATCCGGAAGCGGGCCTGATACGTGCTCATGCGTCCAGCTCCTCCTCCGCCAGGTACTTCGCCAGCTCCTCCTTGTCGAAGAGGGCGAGCAGGTCGGGCCTGATGGGCTCGGTGCGGACCCGTTCCAGGGCGACGCCGCCGTCCGCGGCCCGGCAGAGCAGGTTCACCGGCCGCCAGGACCGCTCCATCGCGGGCCGGTCCTCGCGGGTGTGCCCGCCCCGGGACTCGGTGCGTTCGAGGGCGGCCCGGGCCACGCACTCGCTCACGAGGAGCATGTTCCGCAGGTCGAGGGCGAGGTGCCAGCCGGGGTTGAACTGCCGGTGGCCCTCGACCTCGATCCGTCCGGCCCGCTCCCGCAGGGCGGCGATCCGCTCCAGGGCCTCGGCCATCTCGCCCTCCCGCCGGATGATCCCGACGAGGTCGTTCATGGTCTGCTGGAGCTCCTGGTGCAGTGTGTACGGATTCTCCGGCGGCCCCGCGCCGGCCGGGTCGAACGGGGCCAGTGCCTCCGTCCGCGCGGCGGCCACGTCGTCCTCGACGACTCCGCCTCCGCTCCCCGACATCGCGTACTGCGCGGCGTGGAGCCCGGCCCGCCGCCCGAAGACCAGCAGGTCGGAGAGGGAGTTCCCGCCGAGCCGGTTGGAGCCGTGCATGCCGCCGGCGACCTCGCCGGCGGCGAAGAGGCCGGGCACCCCGACGGTGGCCGCCGTCTCCGAGTCGACGGCGACACCGCCCATCACGTAGTGGCAGGTCGGTCCGACCTCCATCGCCTCGGCGGTGATGTCGACGTCGGCGAGCTCCTTGAACTGGTGGTACATCGAGGGCAGCCGGCGCCTGATCGTCTCCGCCGGCATCCGGGTCGACACGTCCAGGAACACCCCGCCGTGCGGGGAGCCGCGTCCGGCCTTCACCTCGGAGTTGATGGCCCGCGCCACCTCGTCGCGCGGCAGCAGTTCGGGCGGGCGCCGGTTGTGGTCGGGGTCCGCGTACCAGCGGTCGCCCTCCTCCTCCGACTCGGCGTACTTCTCCTTGAAGACGTCGGGGACGTAGTCGAACATGAAGCGCCGGCCCTCGGAGTTCCGCAGGACGCCGCCGTCGCCGCGTACGGACTCGGTGACGAGGATGCCCTTCACCGACGGCGGCCAGACCATGCCGGTCGGGTGGAACTGGACGAACTCCATGTTCACCAGGGGCGCCCCGGCGAGCAGGGCGAGCGCGTGGCCGTCGCCCGTGTACTCCCAGGAGTTCGAGGTCACCTTGAAGGACTTGCCGATGCCGCCCGTCGCGAGGACCACGGCGGGCGCCTCCAGGACGAGGAAGCGGCCGCTTTCCCGCTCGTAACAGAAGACCCCGGCGACGTTCCCCGACCCGTCCTTGAGGACGCGGGTGACGGTGAACTCCTGGAAGACCTTCAGGCGCGCCTCGTGGTCGCCGGTCTCGCGGTGGTCCTCCTGCTGGAGGCCGACCACCTTCTGCTGGAGGGTCCGCAGGAGTTCGAGGCCGGTGCGGTCGCCGACGTGCGCGAGCCGCGGGTACTCGTGGCCGCCGAAGTTCCGCTGGGAGATCCGGCCGTCGGCCGTACGGTCGAAGAGCGCGCCCCAGGTCTCCAGCTCCCAGACCCGCTCGGGGGCCTCCTGGGCGTGCAGCTCGGCCATCCGCCACTGGTTGAGGAACTTCCCGCCGCGCATGGTGTCCCGGAAGTGCGTCTTCCAGTCGTCGTGCTCGTTGGCGTTCGCCATGGACGCGGCGATGCCGCCCTCGGCCATCACCGTGTGCGCCTTGCCGAAGAGGGACTTGCAGATGACGGCGGTGCGGGCGCCGGCCCGGCGCGCCTCGATCGCGGCCCGCAGCCCGGCGCCGCCCGCGCCGACCACGACCACGTCCCACCGCTGCCGTTCCACGGAGCTCACAGGACTCATGTCAGAAGAACCTCGGGTCGTCGAAGGCACCGGTGGCGAGCAGGTACACGTACAGGTCGCAGACGGCGACGCTGATCAGCGACGCCCAGGCGAGTTGCATGTGACGCCGGTTCAGGCGTCCCACCCAGGTCCACAGCCGGTAGCGGACGGGGTGCTTGGAGAAGTGCCGTAGGCGGCCGCCGACGATGTGCCGGCAGGAGTGGCAGGAGAGGGTGTACGCCCAGATGAGGGCGATGTTGACGAGGAAGATCAGCGTCCCGAGCCCGGCGTGGCCCCACGCGTAGTCCGCGTTCCGGAAGGTCAGCGCGGTGTCGTACGTGAGGATGCCCGCGACCGGCACGGCCGCGTAGAAGAAGTACCGGTGGAGGTTCTGCAGGAGCAGCGGGAAGCGGGTCTCTCCGGTGTACGTGCGGTGGGGCTCGGCGACGGCGCAGGCCGGGGGTGCCGCCCAGAAGCCCCGGTAGTACGCCTTGCGGTAGTAGTAGCAGGTCAGCCGGAAGCCCAGCGGGAAGACCAGGATCAGGAGGGCGGGGGAGAGTCCCCACCAGCTGCCGAAGAGCTCCCAGTTCGGGCCGCCCCGCATGGGCACGCAGTTCTCGGCCAGGCAGGGCGAGTAGAACGGGGAGACGTAGGGGGCGGCGTAGTAGTCGGCGTTCGCGAAGGCCCGCCAGGTCGAGTAGGCGACGAAGGCGAGCAGTCCGGCCGCGGTGACGGCGGGGGAGAGCCACCAGCGGTCGGTCCGCAGATGGCGGGCGGCGATGGCGGCGCGCCCCGGGGAGCGCACCCCCGTCGCGGCTCTGTGACTCGTCGGGGGCTGCGTACCTGTGGCCAACAGGGCCTCCTCGGCTCTACGGCTCCACCTCTACGGCTCTACCTCTGTGGCTCCACTGCTCTGCGGCTGTACGGCTCGTCCGCTGCCTCTCCTGCCGTACGGCCCGGAGCGGCTCCCGGTCCTACGGCGCGTGCCGGTCGCGTGCGCCGAGGCCCTCGTCGTCGACGTCGGTCCACTTCCCGGCGTCGTACGGGGCGTCGGGGATGGTCACCATGCTCTTCGCACGGCCGGCGGACGGCGGGGGAGGCGCGCCCCGCTCCCCGCCGACGCGGCGCTCCAGCTCCTCGACCGTGTGCTCCAGGTCCTGCAGGCGGCGCCTGACGGCCGCCAGATCGTCCTGAACGGACATGGTTGGCCTCACCTTCGTGAGTGTCGCGCGTCACATCCCGCTTGGGAAGTCGTGTGCACGAGCGGTTGGGCCGCACGAGTGGGGTTTGGCGGCGGTGCCGCCGTGTCGCCGTGGCCGGATCCGATCCGTCCTTTTCAGTGTATGAGCAATAGGTCTGATCATCTCCAAATGGAATAAATCTGGACGAAGGGGTACAAGTCATGTCCCAGATCGGCGCCCCTCGCGGGAGGACATGCTCCAGGAGCCCCCGCTCCCGCACGCTCCGCTCCGTCGCCACCCTCACCAGCGCGGTCCTCGCCGTCACCGTCCTCGCCGGCTGCAGCTCCGGCGACGAGGCCGACGAGAGCCCGGCGGCGGCCCAGGACAACGCGCCCGCGCCGCGCGACCGGGTCGCCGACGGCGGCACCCTGCGCTGGGCCGTCGACGCACTGCCCACCACGCTCAACACCTTCCAGGCCGACGCCGACGGCACCACCTCGCGGATCGCCGGAGCCGTCCTCCCCTCCCTCTACACGCTCGACGGGCGGGGCAGGCCGCGACTCAACCCCGACTACCTGGAGTCCGCGCAGGTCGTCGAGACCGAGCCCAAGCAGGTCGTCCTCTACAAGCTCAACCAGCAGGCGGTGTGGAGCGACGGCCGTGAGATCGGCGCCCCCGACTTCGTGGCCCAGTGGCGCGCGCTGAGCGGCCGCGACACCGCGTACTGGACCGCCCGCAACTCCGGCTACGAGCGGATCGAGAAGATCGAGCGCGGCAAGAACGACCTGGAGGTCCGGGTCACCTTCGCCAAGCCCTACGCCGACTGGCAGTCCCTCTTCACCCCGCTCTACCCCAAGCAGGTGATGGGCTCCCCGAACTCCTTCAACGACGGGGCGCGCACCACCCTCAAGGCCACTGCAGGACCGTTCCTGCTCAAGACGATCGACCGGAAGAGCGGCGACGTCACCCTCGCCCGCAACCCCCGCTGGTGGGGACAGCCCGCCAAGCTCGACAGCGTCGTCCTCAAGGCCGTCCCCCGGGCCGAGCGGTCCGCCGCGCTCGCCGCCGGCACCCTCGACCTGGCCGAGATCGACCGCTCCACGGCCGAGCGGATCTCCCTCGCCCTCCGGGACGCCCGCGCCGGCCGGAACGGCGCCGAGGCCGCCGCCGCCCACGGCCCCGGCTCGTCGATCACCCCCTCGAAGGCACTGAAGTCCTGGGCCCTCGCCCATGGCTCCGACGACGAGAAGGCGGCGGAGGTACGGGCCGCCCGCAAGGAGAACCAGGAGGCGATCGCCCGGTACGCGAGCGCCCAGGACACCCTGGCGAAGTACGTGGTCCGCAAGTCCCTGGAGCCCGCCTACACCCAGCTCTCGCTGAACGGCGAGTCCGGTCCGCTGGCCGACGAGCGGGTGCGGCGGGCGGTGGCCCGCGCCATCAACCGCCAGGAACTGGCCGAATCCGTACTCAAGCCGCTCGGCCTCCCCGCCCAGCCCCCCGGCAGCCACCTCGCCCTCGCGGGCCAGGCGGCGTACGCGGACAGCAGCGACGCGCTCGGCGGTCAGGACACCAAGGAGGCACAGGCGCTCCTCGCCGACGCGGGCTGGGTCCCCGGCGGCGCGCTCCGGAAGCCCGCCGGCACCAAGGCGGGCAGCGAGGCGGAGAAGGAGGCCGAGAAGAAGACCGAGAAGAAGGAAGGGGAGAAGAAGGAAGGGGAGAAGAAGGAAGGGGAGAAGAAGGCCGAGGGCTCCACCGACGCCAAGAAGAGCAGCGACACCGCCTCCGACGAGGGCCTCTACATCGTCGGCGACGACAAGCCCGCCGATCACCCCGACGCCCCCGCCCCCGCCATCGGCGCGAACGGCCCCGAGAGCGGCACCGGCGTCCTCGCCCCGGCCCCCGCCGCCGCCCGCCAGAGCGCCGCGCTCCTCGCCCGCGCCGAAGCCCTGGACACCGGAACCACCCGCGGCGCCCAGTCGGCCGCCAAGCCGGACCAGGGCATGGCCGGGGCCTACGCCCCGCGCGGCACCGCCGCCCCGGTGACGGCCCCCGAGGCCGGCAAGGCGCTCGGCAAGGACGGCAAGGCACTCAGCCTCCGCTTCGTCCTGCCGTCCGGACCGGGCTCCGAGTCGCTGCGGACGGTCGGGGACCGGATCGTCCGGATGCTGGACGCGGTCGGGATCCGCACCGAGGTCACCAAGGTCTCGGACGACAGCTTCTTCAAGGACCACGTGGCCTCGGGCGACTACGACCTGGCGCTGTACTCCTGGCCGGCCTCCGCCTTCCCGGCGACCGACGCCCGGCCGATCTTCGCCAAGCCCGAGCCGGCCTCGGACGGCTCGCTCCTGGTCGAGCAGAACTACTCCCGGGTCGGCACGGACCGCATCGACCAGCTCTTCGACCAGGCGGCCGGGACGCTCGACGAGGAGGAGTCCCGTGAGCTGGTGCGCCAGGCCGACGCCCGGATCTGGGCCGCCGCCGGTTCCATCCCGCTCTACCAGCGCCCGCAGCTCGTGGCCGCCAGGGCCGATCTCGTGAACGCCGGGGCCTGGGGTCTCGCCGCTCCCCGCTACCAGGACATCGGCTTCAAGAAGCCCGAATCCTCCAAGGGAGCGGAACGAAACCGCTGAAACCTCTGAAACCGCAGGTCACAACCTCAGAAGCAGCTCAAGTTCCTTGCCCGCCGGTGATCCCGGCGGGCAGGATCGCGTCGGCCCTTTGACCCGGTCGCACGACCTGCCCCACACCCTTGAGAACTACCGGTAACACCTCTCGGATCTTGGCCGGGGAAGCCCCTTGCGCGGCAGCCCCGTACCATAGGACATAGCCGTGGCGCGTCCGCCCGGCGGGCGTACGAGGAACTGACGCCGCATCCCACGATCCGAGAGAAGCGCAAGCACCCATGCCCACGCGCCACGACATCCGTAACGTCGCCATCGTCGCCCACGTCGACCATGGCAAGACGACCATCGTCGACGCCATGCTCAAGCAGGCCGGTGCCTTCGCCGCCCACCAGCAGCTCGACGACCGCATGATGGACTCGAACGACCTGGAGCGTGAGAAGGGCATCACGATCCTCGCCAAGAACACGGCGGTGAAGTATCACCCCAAGGACGGCGGGGCCCCGATCACGATCAACATCATCGACACCCCCGGCCACGCCGACTTCGGTGGCGAGGTCGAGCGCGGTCTGTCGATGGTCGACGCGGTCGTCCTCCTGGTGGACGCTTCCGAGGGTCCGCTCCCGCAGACCCGCTTCGTGCTGCGCAAGGCCCTCCAGCAGCGCAAGCCCGTCATCCTCTGCATCAACAAGACGGACCGCCCGGACTCCCGGATCGACGAGGTCGTCAACGAGACCTACGACCTGTTCCTCGACCTGGACGCCGACGAGGACCAGATCGAGTTCCCGATCGTCTACGCCTGCGGCCGTGACGGCATCGCCTCGCTGACCAAGCCGGAGAACGGCACGGTCCCCGCGGACAGCGACAACCTGGAGCCGTTCTTCTCGGCCATCCTCGAGCACGTCCCGGCCCCGGTGTACGACGAGGAGGCCCCCCTCCAGGCCCACGTCACCAACCTGGACGCCGACAACTTCCTCGGCCGCATCGCGCTCCTCCGCGTCGAGCAGGGCGAGCTGCGCAAGGGCCAGACGGTCGCGTGGATCAAGCGGGACGGCACCATCTCCAACGTCCGCATCACCGAGCTGATGATGACCGAGGCGCTCACCCGCAAGCCCGCCGAGGTCGCCGGCCCCGGTGACATCTGCGCCGTCGCCGGTATCCCCGACATCATGATCGGCGAGACCCTGGCCGACCCGGAGAACCCGATCGCGCTCCCGCTGATCACGGTCGACCAGCCGGCCATCTCCATGACCATCGGCACCAACACCTCGCCGCTCGTCGGCCGCGGTGGCACGGGCAAGGGCGCGGACGCCAAGGCCGCGGTCAAGAACCGCAAGGTCACCGCCCGCCAGGTCAAGGACCGTCTGGACCGCGAGCTGATCGGTAACGTCTCGCTCCGCGTCCTCGACACCGAGCGTCCCGACGCCTGGGAGGTCCAGGGCCGCGGTGAGCTCGCGCTCGCCATCCTGGTCGAGCAGATGCGCCGCGAGGGCTTCGAGCTCACCATCGGCAAGCCGCAGGTCGTCACCAAGGAGGTCGACGGCAAGGTCCACGAGCCCGTCGAGCGCCTCACGGTCGACGTCCCCGAGGAGCACATGGGCGCGGTCACGCAGCTCATGGGCGTCCGCAAGGGCCGCATGGACAACATGTCGAACCACGGCTCCGGCTGGGTCCGCATGGAGTTCGTCGTTCCGTCCCGTGGCCTCATCGGCTTCCGTACGGAGTTCCTCACCAACACCCGCGGTACGGGCATCGCCCACTCGATCCACGAGGGTCACGAGCCGTGGTTCGGCGCCCTGACGACCCGTAACAACGGCTCGCTGGTCGCCGACCGCGCCGGTGCGGTCACCGCCTTCGCGATGACCAACCTCCAGGAGCGCGGCGTCCTGTTCACCGACCCCGGCACCGAGGTGTACGAGGGCATGATCGTCGGCGAGAACTCCCGCTCCGACGACATGGACGTGAACATCACCAAGGAGAAGAAGCTCACCAACATGCGCTCCTCCTCCGCCGACTCCTTCGAGGCGATCGTCCCGCCGCGGAAGCTCTCCCTGGAGCAGTCGCTGGAGTTCTGCCGCGACGACGAGTGCGTCGAGGTGACCCCGGAGGCCGTGCGCATCCGCAAGGTCATCCTCGACCAGAACGCGCGTGGCCGTGCGTCTTCCCGCGCCAAGAACGGCTGAGTAAGGTCGCATACGGCCGAGTACGGCGGGGTAGATCATGGTCCTGTGATCTTCGCCGCTCTCGGCTGACATGACGTCAGCACCGGAGCCCGGGCCCCCACAGAAGCTGTGGGGGCCCGGGCTTTTCGTCAAGTTCCGTCAACTCCATTTCGGAGCAGAGGTGTCCGGTTATCGGCGATCGCTCTCCGGTACGTGTGTTAACGGTCCGTTTCGGGCGTGTCTGTCTGTGCTCAGTTTGTCCGGATTTCGGTCTTCGGGGCCTTGGCGATGTTGTCAAAACGAGACCACTTAAGTGTGGTTTACAGCCCGGACGTACTTAATAGTTGGCTCCATTGAGCTCGGGTCAATGGGTCACGCACTGTGGGGAGTGCCGACTCACGAGCACACTCGGGGCACTTGAGTCCAAAGCCGTCAGGGGTGTCGGCGAAACTCGGAGTGCCCCTCTTGTAGTGACAAAGTGGACTCATGAGGAGGAACCCATGCGCGGTGCCAAGAGCGCCAAGTGGGTAACGGGCGCGATCATCGTCGCCCTTGCTGCGACCGCCTGTGGCGGGGGTAAGAGCGACGGCGGCAGCGACGCCAAGGGCGCTGTTGACCCGAACGGAATCTTCTCCATCGAGCTGGGCGAGCCCGAGAAGCCCCTGCTCACCGGTGACACGATGGAGTCCAACGGCTCCGCCGTCATGGCCGGCCTGTTCTCGACCCTGGTCGACTACAAGGCCGACGGTTCCCTGGAGATGATCAACGCCGAGTCGGTCACCACGACGGACTCGAAGACGTGGACCGTCAAGCTCAAGCCGGGCTGGACCTTCCACGACGGCACCCCCGTCACCTCCAAGTCCTTCGTGGACGCGTGGAACTGGAACGCCGGCCTGAAGAACGCCCAGGGCCTGTCGTCCTGGTTCGCGGACATCAAGGGCTACGACAAGGTCCACCCGGACGCCGAGGGCGCCAAGCAGACCGCCGACAAGATGGACGGTCTGACCGTCGTCGACGAGAACACCTTCAAGATCGAGCTCGTCAAGCCGGTCCCGTACTTCGCGCACAAGCTCGCGTACATCGTGTTCGCGCCGCTGCCGGACTCCTTCTACAAGCTCGACGCGAAGGCCCGCGGTGCGGCCCCCGTCGGCAACGGTCCCTACAAGTTCAAGAGCTGGGACCACAAGAAGAAGATCGAGATCACCCGGTACGACGGCTACAAGGGCCCGAACAAGGCGAAGAACGGCGGTGTGGTCTTCAAGAACTACACCACCCTCGAGGCCGCGTACGAGGACCTGAAGTCCGGCAACGTCGACGTCCTGCGTCAGATCGCGCCGAAGGACCTCCCGGTCTACCGCCAGGACCTCGGCGACCGCGCCGTGGACCAGCCGTACTCCGCGATCCAGACCATCGCCGTCGCCTTCTACTCCGACCAGTGGAAGAAGCCGAAGCAGATCGACCCGCGCGTCATCCAGGGTCTTTCGATGGCGATCGACCGCGCCACCATCACCAAGACGGTGCTGAACGGCACGCGTGAGCCCGCGACCGGCTGGGTCGCCAAGGGTGTCCTGGGCTTCCAGGAGGACGGTGGCGCCGGCGTCACCACGTTCGACCCGAACAAGGCCAAGGAGCTCATCAAGGCCGGCGGCGGCGTCCCCGGCAACAAGATCTCCATCCAGTACAACGCCGACGGTGGCCACAAGGAGTGGGTGGACGCTGTCTGCAACTCCATCCAGCAGGCCACCAGCGTCCAGTGCGTCGGCGACGGCAAGCCGGACTTCCAGGCCGACCTGACCGCTCGTAAGACGAAGCAGGTCAAGTCGCTCTACCGCTCCGGCTGGGTGCTCGACTACCCGGTGAACGCCAACTTCATCTCGGACCTGTTCCGCACGGGTGCGGGCGGCAACCAGGGCGACTTCTCCAACAAGGAGCTGGACGCCAAGATCGCGAAGGCCGACTCGGCCGCCACCCTTGACGAGTCCGTCAAGGCCTACCAGGCGATCGAGAAGGACCTCAAGAACTACATGCCGTCCATCCCGCTCTGGTACTACAAGGTCAACGCGGGCTTCTCCGAGAAGGTTTCGGGTGTCGCCTACGGTCAGGACGGCGACCCGATCCTGACCGGCGTCGAGGTCAAGAAGTAATCACCCAAGCGTAGTCCGCACGCCGTCACGGGACTGACGGAACGTCAGTCCCGTCTCGGTGCCTTACGCAGCGGCTGGGGGGCCCTTCCACGACATCGGCATGCCCGGATCCGGGCATGCTGTCGGGGGAGGGCCCGTCGGTTGCGCTGTCACATCTCAACGGAGGCATGATGGGGCGTTATGTCGCACGACGACTGCTCCAGATGATCCCGGTATTCCTCGGGACAACCCTGCTGATCTTCCTCATGGTGCACAGCCTGCCCGGTGACCCCGTGCTGGCGATGTTCGGCGACAAGGGCGCCGACCCGGCGACGCTCGCCGCGAAGCGCCATGAGCTGGGTCTCGACAGGTCCTTGCCGGTGCAGTACGTCACGTACATGCGGGACATGATCCTTCACCTGGACTTCGGTACCCAGATCCGCAACGGTCTGCCGGTCACCGAGGTGCTGGGCGACGCGTTCCCCATCACGCTCCAGCTGGCCGCACTGGCCTTCGCCGTCGAGCTCATCTTCGGCCTGGGCCTCGGCATCATCGGTGGTCTGCGCGCCGGCCGCCTGGCCGACAACCTGATCCTGATCTTCACGCTGCTGATCATCGCGATCCCGGTCTTCGTCCTCGGCTACATCATCAAGATGGTGTTCGCCTTCAACCTGGGCTGGATCGACCCGAACGTCAGCACCGAGCCGCAGTGGGCCGAGATGATCGCCCCCGCCATCGTCCTCGGTGGACTCTCCCTTGCCTATGTGGCGCGGCTCACCCGCACCTCCATGGCGGAGAACCTGCGCGCCGACTACATGCGCACGGCCGTCGCCAAGGGCCTGCCGCGTCGCCGCGTCATCGGGGTGCACCTGATGCGCAACTCGATGATCCCCGTCGTGACCTTCCTCGGCACCGACATCGGCGCCCTCATGGGCGGCGCGGTCGTCACCGAGTCGATCTTCAACATCAAGGGCATCGGCGGCGTCATCGCCGAGTCGATCTCCCGGCGCGAAGGTTCGACCCTGGTGGGCCTCGTCACCATCCTGGTGATCGTCTACCTCGTCACCAGCCTGCTCATCGACCTGCTGTACGCGGTCCTGGACCCGAGGATCCGGTATGCCTGACGTGACCAAGACCGCTGCCGCCGTCGAGGACGCCGTCGCTCCCCCCTCGGTGGACGCGTCCGCACCCGCGGCCAAGGCGGAGAAGGCCCGTAGCCTCTGGGGCGACGCCTGGGCCGACCTGCGCCGCAACCCGTACTTCATCGTCTCCTCGATCCTGATCGCGCTGCTGCTGCTGATCTCGGCGTGGCCGACCCTCTTCACCAGCGCGTCCCCGACCGCCGGTGACCTGGTCCACCACTTCCTCGGCAAGCCGGAGCTCGGCAGCGTCGGCTCGCCCGAGTGGCTGGGCTACGACCAGCAGGGCCGCTCCGTCTACGCCCGACTGATCCACGGCACCCGCGCCTCGGTCACCGTCGGCATCGCCGTCACCGCGATCGTCACGATCATCGGCGGCGTGATGGGCATGATCGCCGGTTACTTCGGCGGCTGGGTCGACGTCGTGCTCTCCCGGCTCACCGACGTCTTCTTCGGCATCCCCTTCCTGCTCGGCGCCATGGTCGTCCTGCAGGCCTTCGTCGAGCGGACCGTCTGGGTCGTCGTCTTCGCCCTCGCGTTCCTCGGCTGGACCCAGATCACCCGCGTCATGCGCGGTGCCGTGATCACCGTCAAGCAGGCCGACTACGTCCACGCGGCGAAGGCCCTCGGCGCCGGCACGGTCCGGATCCTCTTCCGGCACATCCTGCCGAACGCCATGGCCCCCGTGATCGTCGTCGCCACCATCGCGCTCGGCGGCTACATCTCGGCCGAGGCGACCCTGTCCTACCTCGGTCTGGGCCTCGCCGCCCCGACCGTCTCGTGGGGCGTCGACATCTCCGCGGGTGTCGCCCAGATCCGAGTGGCCCCGCACGTCCTGCTCTGGCCCTCGATCATGCTGAGCATCACCGTTCTGGCGTTCATCATGCTCGGCGAAGCCGTCCGCAACGCCCTCGACCCCAAGCTGCGCTGAGGAGGGCGTACCAGATGAGCATCATCGACAAGACCGCGGCCGTCCCCGCGCCGCGCGGCGGCTCCGACCACAACGGTCCGCTGCTCGAAGTCAAGGACCTGCACGTCGAGTTCCACACCCGTGACGGTGTGGCCAAGGCGGTCAACGGCGTCAACTACTCGGTGAACGCCGGCGAGACCCTCGCCGTCCTCGGCGAGTCCGGCTCCGGCAAGTCCGTCACCGCCCAGGCCATCATGGGCATCCTCGACATGCCTCCCGGCAAGATCCCGCAGGGCGAGATCCTGTTCCGCGGCGAGGACATGCTGAAGATGTCCGAGGAGGAGCGCCGGAAGATCCGCGGCCGGAAGATCGCGATGATCTTCCAGGACGCGCTGTCCTCCCTGAACCCGGTCCTCACCGTCGGCTACCAGCTCGGCGAGATGTTCCGGGTGCACCACGGCATGTCCAAGAAGGACGCCACGGTCAAGGCCATCGAGCTGATGGACAAGGTCAAGATCCCCGCCGCCAAGGCCCGGGTCACCGACTACCCCCACCAGTTCTCCGGCGGTATGCGCCAGCGCATCATGATCGCCATGGCGCTCGCCCTGGAGCCGGACCTGATCATCGCCGACGAGCCCACCACGGCTCTCGACGTGACCGTCCAGGCCCAGGTCATGGACCTCCTCGCGGAGCTCCAGCAGGAATACAACATGGGTCTGATCCTGATCACCCACGACCTCGGCGTCGTCGCCGACGTCGCGGACAAGATCGCCGTGATGTACGCCGGCCGCATCGTCGAGCAGGCGCCGGTCCACGAGCTGTACAAGCGTCCGGCCCACCCGTACACCCGCGGTCTGCTCGACTCGATCCCGCGCCTGGACCAGAAGGGCCAGGAGCTCTACGCGATCAAGGGCCTGCCGCCCAACCTGCTCAAGGTGCCCACCGGCTGCGCCTTCAACCCGCGCTGCCCCAAGGCCGACGACATCTGCCGCACGGAGATCCCGGCGCTGGTGCCGGTCACCGAGCAGAACGGCGCGGACCTCCCGGGCCGCAAGAGCGCCTGCCACTTCTGGAAGGAGACGATCCATGGCTGACCTCAGCAACAACGACGAGGCCGTGGCCGCCGCCATCGAGGCCCCCGTGGGCCGCGGCGAGCCGATCCTCCAGGTGCGCAACCTGCAGAAGCACTTCCCGCTGACGCAGGGCATCCTCTTCAAGAAGCAGGTCGGCGCGGTCAAGGCCGTGGACGGGGTCTCCTTCGACCTCTTCCAGGGCGAGACCCTCGGCATCGTGGGCGAGTCCGGCTGTGGCAAGTCCACGGTCGCCAAGCTCCTGATGAACCTGGAGCGGGCCACCGCCGGCGAGGTCTTCTACAAGGGCCAGGACATCACCAAGCTGTCCGGGCGCGCGCTGAAGGCCGTCCGCCGCAACATCCAGATGGTGTTCCAGGACCCGTACACCTCGCTGAACCCGCGCATGACGGTCGGCGACATCATCGGGGAGCCCTTCGACATCCACCCCGAGGTGGCCCCGAAGGGCGACCGGCGCCGCAAGGTGCAGGAGCTCCTCGACGTCGTCGGTCTGAACCCGGAGTACATCAACCGGTACCCGCACCAGTTCTCCGGCGGCCAGCGCCAGCGCATCGGCATCGCCCGCGGCCTGGCGCTGAACCCGGAGATCATCATCTGCGACGAGCCGGTCTCGGCCCTGGACGTCTCCGTCCAGGCGCAGGTCATCAACCTGATGGGGAAGCTCCAGGACGAGTTCAACCTGTCCTACATCTTCATCGCGCACGACCTGTCGATCGTCCGGCACATCTCGGACCGCGTCGGCGTCATGTACCTCGGCAAGATGGCCGAGATCGGTACGGACGAGCAGATCTACGAGCACCCGACGCACCCGTACACCCAGGCGCTGCTCTCCGCGGTGCCGGTGCCGGACCCGGAGGCCCGCGCGCACCGCGAGCGGATCATCCTCACCGGTGACGTCCCCTCGCCGGCCAACCCGCCGTCGGGCTGCAGCTTCCGCACCCGCTGCTGGAAGGCGCAGGAGAAGTGCTCGCAGGAGGTGCCCCTCCTCGCGGTGCCGCAGCGCTTCAAGGGCCTGGACACCCCGGCCGCGCACTCCTCGGCGTGCCACTTCGCCGAGGAGAAGCAGGTCGTCCCGGTGCACTGACGCACTGACGCCCCGAGCGGGGAGGGCGCCCCGGACCGTGTCGACGGTCCGGGGCGCCCTTCGTCGTGCCGACGGCGTCGCGCACCGATGGGTGCGGACAACATGCAGTCCTCTTGAATACGGGTCATATTGAGCCCTAAGTCACATTCAGGGACATTCGGGAGGCACTCCATGCGCGGAGCCACGCACGCCAAGTGGGCCGCACTGGCCACCGCCGTCGCCCTCGCGGCGACCGCCTGTGGCGGCGGCGACGACAGCGGCGGTGGCGGAGGGGCCGACGGCATCGTGAGTTCCTCGTGGGGCGACCCGCAGAACCCGCTGGAGCCCGCCAACACCAACGAGGTCCAGGGCGGCAAGGTCCTCTCCATGATCTTCCGGGGGCTCAAGCAGTACGACCCCAAGACCGGCGAGGCCAAGGACATGCTCGCCGAGAAGATCGACACCACCGACTCGCAGAACTTCACCATCACGGTCAAGGACGGCTGGACCTTCTCGAACGGCGAGAAGGTCACCGCGAAGTCCTTCGTCGACGCCTGGAACTACGGCGCCCACCTCAAGAACAACCAGAAGAACGCCTACTTCTTCGGTCAGATCCAGGGCTACGACAAGGTCCACCCCGACCAGGGCGAACCCACCGCCGAGACGATGTCCGGCCTCAAGGTGACGGGCCCCCAGACCTTCACGGTCGCGCTCACCCAGAAGTTCTCCACCTGGCCCATCACCCTCGGCTACGCGGCCTTCTCGCCGCTGCCCCAGGCGTTCTACACCGACCACGCCGGATGGCTCTCGAAGCCCGTCGGCAACGGCCCGTACACCGTCGACTCGTACTCCAAGGGCTCCCAGATGGCCCTGAAGAAGTGGGACGCCTACCCCGGCCCGGACAAGGCCCAGAACGGCGGCATCACGCTCAAGGTCTACACCGACAACAACACCGCCTACACGGACCTGACGGCCGGCAACCTCGACCTCGTCGACGACGTGCCCGCCTCCCAGCTCAAGAACGTCGACGCCGACCTCGGCGGCCGGTACATCAACGTCCCCGCCGGCATCATCCAGACGCTCTCCTTCCCGTTCTACGACCCGGCCTGGAACAAGCCCGGGCAGGAGAAGCTCCGCCAGGGCCTCTCCATGGCCATCGACCGCGACCAGATCACCGAGACGATCTTCCAGAAGACCCGCACCCCCGCCGTCGACTGGACCTCCCCGGTCCTGGGCGAGGACGGCGGCTTCAAGGACGTCTGCGGCGACTTCTGCAAGTACGACGCGGCCCAGGCCAAGAAGCTCGTCGCCGAGGGCGGCGGCATCCCCGGCGGCACCATGAAGATCTCGTACAACGCCGACACCGGCTCCCACAAGGAGTGGGTGGACGCCGTCTGCAACTCCATCAACCGCGCCCTCGGCAACAACAAGGCCTGCGTCGGCAACCCGGTCGGCACCTTCGCCGACTTCCGCAACCAGGTCACCCAGTCGAAGATGGACGGCCCCTTCCGGGCCGGCTGGCAGATGGACTACCCGCTCATCCAGAACTTCCTCCAGCCGCTGTACTACACCAACGCCTCGTCCAACGACGGCAAGTACTCCAGCCCCGAGTTCGACAAGCTGGTCAACGAGGCCAACGCCGAGGCCGACACCGCGAAGGCCGTCGGACTCTTCCAGCAGGCCGAGGGCGTCCTCCGCGACGACATGGGCGCGATCCCGCTCTGGTACCAGAACGGCAGCGCCGGCTACTCGGACCGGGTCGAGAACGTGACCCTGAACCCCTTCAGCGTCCCGGTCTACGACCAGATCAAGGTCAAGTGACGCCGTAGCAGTTCGGCGGTGTACGGCCCGGGCCGCGGACCCCCGCACCGGGCCGTACGCCGTCCCGCACCCCACCCACCCTGGAGGTTCCCGTGGGTCGATATGTGATCCGGCGGCTGCTGCAGATGATCCCGGTCTTCTTCGGCGCCACGCTGTTGATCTTCCTGATGGTGAACGTGATGGGCGACCCCATCGCCGGACTGTGCGGCGACCGCCAGTGCGACCCGGCCACCGCCGCCCAGCTGGAGAAGGAGTTCGGCCTCGACAAGCCGGTCTGGCAGCAATACCTGACGTACATGGGCAACGTCTTCACCGGGGACTTCGGCACGGCCTTCAACGGCCAGCCCGTCACCGAGCTGATGGCCAACGCCTTCCCGGTCACCATCCGGCTCACCATCGTCGCGATCCTCTTCGAGATCGTCATCGGCATCAGCCTGGGCGTCGTCACCGGCCTCAAGCGCGGCCGCCCCGTCGACACCACCGTCCTGCTGCTGACCCTGGTCGTCCTCTCCGTCCCCACCTTCGTCACCGGCCTGCTCGTCCAGCTCCTCCTCGGCGTGAAGTGGGGCTGGATCAAGCCCGCCGTCTCGCCCGAGGCCCCCTTCGACGAGCTGATCGTCCCCGGCCTGGTCCTCGCCTCGGTCTCCCTCGCGTACGTCACCCGGCTCACCCGCACCTCGATCGCCGAGAACAAGCGCGCCGACTACGTCCGCACCGCCGTCGCCAAGGGCCTGCCCCGCCGCCGGGTCATCGGCCGCCACCTGCTGCGCAACAGCCTGATCCCCGTGGTGACCTTCATCGGCGCCGACATCGGCGCGCTCATGGGCGGCGCCATCGTCACCGAGCGGATCTTCAACATCCACGGCGTCGGCTACCAGCTCTACCAGGGCATCGTCCGCCAGAACACCCAGACCGTGGTCGGCTTCGTGACCATCCTCGTCCTGATCTTCCTGCTGGCCAACCTCCTGGTCGACCTCCTGTACGCCGTCCTTGACCCGAGGATCCGCTATGCCTGAGCCCGAGCCGTTTGAGCCGCTTGAGTCGTACGGCGAGGAAGGACGCGCCATCGCCTCGACCGGCGCCGGAGGAGCGTCGGACCTCGCCACCGCCGAGGCGGAGACCCTGGAGGACCTTCATGACGGGCCCGAGAACAGCGGTCCCGACAAGAAGCCCCGCTCCCTCTGGTCCGACGCCTGGCACGACCTGCGCCGCAACCCGATCTTCATCATCTCCGGGCTCGTCATCCTCTTCCTGGTGATCATCTCCATCTGGCCCCAGCTGATCGCCTCCGGAGACCCCCTCGACTGCGACCTGTCCAAGGCGCAGGAGGGCTCCCAGCCCGGCCACCCCTTCGGCTTCAACGGCCAGGGCTGCGACGTCTACACCCGTACGGTCTACGGCGCCCGCACCTCCGTCACCGTCGGCGTCCTCGCCACCCTCGGCGTGGCGATCCTCGGCAGCATCCTCGGCGGGCTCGCCGGCTTCTTCGGCGGAGCCTGGGACGGCGTCCTCTCCCGGATCACCGACGTCTTCTTCGCCATCCCCGTCGTCCTCGGCGGCCTCGTGCTCCTGTCCGTGGTGACCAGCTCCACCGTCTGGCCCGTCATCGGCTTCATGGTGCTGCTCGGCTGGCCGCAGCTCTCCCGGATCGCCCGCGGCTCGGTCATCACCGCCAAACAGAACGACTACGTCCAGGCCGCCCGGGCCCTCGGAGCCTCCAACTCCCGGATGATGCTCCGGCACATCGCGCCCAACGCCGTCGCCCCGGTGATCGTCGTCGCCACCATCGCCCTCGGTACGTACATCTCCCTCGAAGCGACCCTGTCGTACCTCGGCGTCGGACTGAAGCCGCCGACCGTCTCCTGGGGCATCGACATCTCCTCGGCCTCGCAGTACATCCGCAACGCGCCCCACATGCTGCTCTGGCCGGCCGGCGCGCTCGCCATCACCGTCCTCGCGTTCATCATGCTCGGCGACGCGGTGCGCGACGCCCTCGACCCGAAGCTGAGGTAGGGACCCATGCTGCTCGAAGTGCGCGACCTGCACGTGGAGTTCCACACCCGCGACGGGGTGGCCAAGGCGGTCAACGGCGTCAACTACTCCGTCGACGCGGGGGAGACCCTCGCCGTCCTCGGCGAGTCCGGCTCCGGCAAGTCCGTCACCGCCCAGGCCGTCATGGGCATCCTCGACATCCCGCCCGGGAAGATCAGCGCCGGCGAGATCCTCTTCCAGGGCCAGGACCTCCTCAAGCTCAAGGAGGAGGAACGGCGCAAGATCCGCGGCGCCAAGATGGCGATGATCTTCCAGGACGCGCTGTCCTCCCTCAACCCCGTCCTCAGCGTCGGCGACCAGCTCGGCGAGATGTTCCAGGTCCACAAGGGGATGTCCCGCAAGGACGCCAAGGCCAAGGCCATCGAGCTGATGGACCGGGTCCGCATCCCCGCCGCCAAGGAACGCGTCGGCCAGTACCCCCACCAGTTCTCCGGCGGCATGCGCCAGCGCATCATGATCGCGATGGCGCTCGCCCTCGAACCCGAGCTGATCATCGCCGACGAGCCGACCACCGCCCTCGACGTCACCGTCCAGGCCCAGGTCATGGACCTCCTCGCCGAGCTCCAGAGCGAGCTCAACATGGGCCTCATCCTCATCACCCACGACCTCGGCGTCGTCGCCGACGTCGCCGACAAGATCGCCGTGATGTACGCGGGGAAGATCGTCGAACAGGCGCCCGTCCACGAAATCTACAAGGCCCCCGCCCACCCGTACACCCGGGGCCTGCTCGACTCGATCCCGCGCCTGGACCAGAAGGGCCAGGAGCTCTACGCGATCAAGGGCCTGCCGCCCAACCTCCTCGCCATTCCCTCCGGCTGCTCCTTCAACCCGCGCTGTCCGCTCGCCCGGGACCGCTGCCGGACCGACGTACCCCCGCTGTACGACGTGACCGAGTCCCCGGTGCCGCGCACCAGCGCCTGCCACTTCTGGAAGGAGTGCCTCCATGGCTGAGGCGATTCTCGAAGTCCGGGACCTCCACAAGCACTACCCGCTCACCCAGGGCATCCTCTTCAAGAAGCAGGTCGGCGCCGTCAAGGCCGTCGACGGCGTCGACTTCGACCTGGCCGCCGGCGAGACCCTCGGCATCGTCGGCGAATCCGGCTGCGGCAAGTCGACCGTCGCGAAGATGCTGGTCAACCTGGAGCGTCCGACCTCCGGGACCATCCGCTACAAGGGCGAGGACCTCACCAAGCTCTCCCCGCGGGCCCTCAAGGCCGTCCGCCGCAACATCCAGATGGTCTTCCAGGACCCGTACACCTCGCTGAACCCGCGCATGACGGTCGGCGACATCATCGGCGAGCCGTACGAGATCCACCCCGAGGTCGCGCCCAAGGGCGACCGGCGCCGCAAGGTCCAGGACCTCCTCGACGTCGTCGGCCTCAACCCCGAGTACATCAACCGCTATCCGCACCAGTTCTCCGGCGGCCAGCGCCAGCGCATCGGCATCGCCCGCGGCCTCGCCCTCCAGCCGGAGATCATCGTCGCCGACGAGCCGGTCTCCGCGCTCGACGTGTCCGTCCAGGCGCAGGTCGTCAACCTCCTGGACAACCTCCAGTCCGAGTTCTCCCTGTCGTACGTCTTCATCGCCCACGACCTGTCGATCGTGCGGCACATCTCCGACCGCGTCGGCGTCATGTACCTCGGCCGGATCGTCGAGATCGGCACGGACGCCCAGATCTACGACCACCCCACCCACCCCTACACCCAGGCGCTGCTCTCCGCCGTCCCCGTCCCCGACCCCGAGGCGCGCGCCCACCGCGAGCGGATCATCCTCACCGGCGACGTCCCCTCCCCGGCGAACATCCCGTCCGGCTGCCGCTTCCGCACCCGCTGCTGGAAGGCCCAGGAACGCTGCGAACTGGAGGTCCCGCTGCTCGCCGTCCCGGCCGTCTTCCGCCTCACGGACAGCCCCGCGAAACACGACTCGGCCTGCCACTTCGCGGAGGAGAAGCAGGTGGTGCCGCCGGAGGACGGCGGGGAGGCGCCCGGGGCGCAGCCCGGTGCGGGCCCAGGGGAGACGCCCGGTGCGGGCCCGGGGGAGGGCTCAGGGGAGACGCCCGGTGCGGGCCCGGGGGAGGGCTCAGGGGAGACGCCCGGTGCGGGCCCAGGGGAGGGCTCAGGGGAGACGCCCGGTGCGGGCCCAGGGGAGGGCTCAGGGGAGACGCCCGGTGCGGGCCCGGGGAAGGGCCCAGGGGAGGCGCCCAAGTCGCTTTAACCCGCGGGCAACCCGGCGGAATCGGTTCCGATATACGGGCGCGGGAGCGTGGCTCCGTACGGCCGTGCGGGTGCCGTGAGCCGGCCGGGACGCATCACGCGTCCCGGCCGGCGCCATGAGCCGTTCATGCGGAACCGCTTGTTTCGGTCGGTCGCGACCGTGAGTATCGGGGCCGTGACTGTGACACGCCCGGCACGTCTCACGGGCGCCGCGCTCTGCGCCGCGCTCGCCCTCATCGCCGCCGTGTGGATCCTCAAGGACCTCGCCGCACTCGGATCGCCCGCCGACCTCGCGTGGTACTGGGCCGGGGACCACCACTTCCTGATCCGGGGACGCTCCACCACCTCCCTGATCGACCCCGTCCTCCTCGCCGTCTACGCCGCCGCCGTCGTCGCGGCCCTCCGCTCACGGCACGCGGCCTCCGCCCTCGCCGCCGCCGGCGCGGTCACCCTCGCCCTGCGCCTCCCCGGACTCTGGGCGCCCGGAACCGGCACCCTCGTCACCGCCCTCCTCGAACTGGCCCTCGCCGCCGGCCTCGTCCTCACCGCCGCCGTCGGCCGCCGCCCGGCGGACACCCCGCACGAGCGGGAGCCGGGCCGGCCCCGTACCGGCCCCGCGATCGCCGCCGGGGTCCTCCTCGCGCTCGCCGCGCTCGGCGTGACCCTGTGGGAGCTGTACTGGGCCGGCGAACTGCCCCTGGAGATCACCGTCGACCGCTTCACCGGCGGCCGCTCCGTCGTCAAACCGGCCCTCGCGCCCCCGCCCGGCTGGCTGTCGGCGATCGCCGTCGGGCTGTACGGAACAGCCGCCGTCTCCTGCCTCTTACGGGCCCGCCACGGCCGGGCCTTCGGGCTCCTCGCCGCCGTGCTGCTGACGGCCGGCGGCCTCGGCGGGGTCGCCCGCGCCGTCCGGTACGAGACCCTCGTCCGCCTCGGCGAGCTCGCCACCCCGGACGCGGTCGACGTCCTCACCAGCGCCTTCGAACTGCTCGCCGGCCTCACGGTGCTCGTGCTCCTGGCCGGGCGCGGCGCCCCCGCCGCCGCGCCCGGACCGTACCCGGCGGCCGGGGTGCCGTCCCCGGCCCCGCCGCGCCGCCGGCCGCCGGGCTGGTGACTCACCGGGCGAGACCGAGCGCCCGCCGCAGGAAGTCGACCTGGAGCAGCAGCAGGTTCTCCGCCACCTGCTCCTGCGGGGTCATGTGCGTCACCCCGGACAGCGGCAGCACCTCGTGCGGCCGGCCCGCCGCGAGCAGCGCCGACGAGAGCCGCAGCGCGTGCCCCACCACCACGTTGTCGTCCGCCAGACCGTGCACGATCATCATCGGCCGGGCCGGCTCCTCCGGGGCGGAGAGACCGTCGTCGGTCAGCAGCGACTGCGCCGCGTACACCTCGGGGTCGTCCTGCGGGGTGCCGAGGTACCGCTCGGTGTAGTGCGTGTCGTACAGCCGCCAGTCCGTCACCGGCGCCCCGACCACGGCCGCCCGGAAGACGTCGGGCCGCTGGAGCACCGCCCGCGCCGCCAGGTATCCGCCGTACGACCAGCCGCGGACGGCCACCCGGTCCAGATCGAGCGGATACCGGCCGGCGAGGCCCCGGAGCGCCTCCACCTGGTCGTCGAGCGTCGGCGTCAGGTCGCGCAGCAGCGACTTCTCCCAGGCGGGGGAGCGGCCCGGCATGCCCCGCCCGTCGGCCACGACCACCGCGAAGCCCTGGTCGGCGAACCACTGCGAGGTCAGGTGCGGGTTGTGCGCGGCGAGCACCCGCTGCCCGTGCGGACCGCCGTACGGATCCATCAGGACCGGCAGCGGCCCGTCGCCCTCCTCGTACCCCGCGGGCAGCAGCACCGCGCACGGGATCCGCCGCGCCCCCGCCTCGGTCAGCCGCACGCGCGCGGAGATCACCGGCCGCTGCGCGTACGAGGCCACCACCGCGACCCGCTCGCCGTCCCGCAGCACCCGCGCCACGCCGCCCGGCTCATCCGGCCGCGTCGACACCAGGACGGTCACCGCGCCCGAGCGCACCGCGCCGTGCACGCCGACGCTCCCCGTCAGCCGCTCGACGCCCCGCCCCGACACCCGGTACACATGGATCTCGCCGGTCTCCGGCTCGGCCGCCGCCTCGCCCGCCGAGGCCGACACCAGGACGTCGTCCGCCCCGATGTCGAGGACCGCCCGGACGTGCAGCTCCGGGCCCGTCCACGCCTCCTCCCCGACGGCCAGGACACGGGCGCCGCCCTCGTCCGTCACCCGGACGAGCCCGCCGTCCGGCCCCCACGCCGGCACCCCGGGGTGCAACTCGACCCACGCCGGGTCCGTCTCCGTCCGTACGGTCGCGGTCCTGCCCGACTCCGGGTCCACCGCGAGGAACGCCTGCTCCCGCTGGTCGCGCGCCTGCACGAGCAGCAGCGGCGCCCCCGCCGCCGACCAGTGCGCCCGCGCGAGGTACGGATACCGCTCCCGGTCCCACACCACCTCCGTGCGCGAGCCGTCCAGGCCCAGGACGAACAGCCGCACCTCGGCGTTGGCGGTGCCCGCCGCCGGATACCCCACCGACTGCGGCTCCCGCCCCGGGTGCGCCGGGTCCGCGATCCACCAGCGCCCCACCGCCCGGTCGTCCGCGCGCGCCGCCAGCAGCCGGTCCGAGGCGGGCGACCACCAGAACCCGCGCTCCCGGCCCATCTCCTCCGAGGCGATGAATTCGGCCAATCCGTAGGAGACGTGCCCGCCCTCGGGGCCGGCCAGCTCCCGGTCGCCCGTACCGTCCGCGCCCACCACCCGCAGGGCGCCCTCCGTCACGTACGCCACGAACCGTCCGTCCGGCGAAGGGCGGGGGTCGATCACCGGGCCCGGCACCGGCAGCTCCCGCGCCGTCCCCGCCCGCAGCTCCGCCGTGAACAGCCGCCCCGACAGCGCGAACGCCGCCAACTCCACGGCCCCGTCCACCGCGTAGGCCACGATCCCCGCCGAGCCCTCACGGCTCCGCTCCCGGCGCGCCCGCTCCTGCGGCGACAACTCCTCCTCCGCGCCCGCCAGCAGCGCCACCGGGTCGGCGGCGACCCGCTCCACGGGCTCGCCGTCCCGGGGCAGGTCGAGCACCCACAGCCGGTGCGAGCGGTCCGTCCCGGACCCGGATCTGACGAACGCCACGCGCTCCCCGTCCGGGGAGACCGAGAAACCGCGCGGGACCCCCAGGGTGAACCGCTGCGTACGGGCGTACTGGCGGGGGAAGGAGAGCCCGGCCGAGGGTGTGGCCGGCTGCTGCGAAGACAAGGTCATGCGGCTGAAACTAGCGCTGTGCGCCCCCCTCGTGCCTCCGTCCGCCGATCGATGCGGCCGCACGGATAGTTATGATCCGTAGCGCTAGGTGGGTATGCATCGGACTGGCATGCCCTCTGGCACATGCTGATCGACCGAACCGATCGAATATCCGACCGAAGGTGGAGGTGAACCGCCGTGGCACTCTCGATCTCCGTGGTGGTGCTGCTGGCGATCGTCGTCTTCCTGCTGATCCGGAAATCCGGACTGAAGGCTGGACATGCGGCGATCTGTGCGCTCCTGGGCTTCTACCTGGCGAGCTCCTCCATCGCCCCCTCCATCAGCACCCTCACCACGAACGTGGCGGGCATGATCGGCGGCCTCAAGTTCTGACGCCACCGGCCGGCTGACCTCGTAGGGTGGGGGCATGTCCGATCTCCCCGCCCGCCGTCTGCTGCTGGTGCACGCGCACCCGGACGACGAGTCGATCAACAACGGCGCGACCATGGCCAGGTACGCGGCCGAGGGCGCCCTCGTCACCCTCGTCACCTGCACCCTCGGCGAGGAGGGCGAGGTCATCCCGCCCGATCTCGCGCACCTGGCCCCCGACCGGGAGGACCGGCTCGGCCCGCACCGCGTCGGCGAACTCGCCGCCGCGATGACCGAGCTGGGCGTGACCGACCACCGCTTCCTCGGTGGCCCCGGGCGTTTCCGCGACTCCGGGATGATGGGCGCCGAGCAGAACAAGCGTGCCCACGCCTTCTGGAACACCGACGTCGACACCGCCGCGCCCCACCTCGTCGAGGTGATCCGCGAGACCCGCCCGCAGGTCCTGATCACCTACGACCCCGACGGCGGCTACGGCCACCCCGACCACATCCAGGCCCACCGGGTCGCCACCCGCGCCGCCGAACTCGCCGCCGACCCGGACTACCGCACCGACCTCGGACCGGCCCACACGATCGCCAAGATCTACTGGAACCGCGTCCCGCGCCCCGTCGCCGAGGCCGCCTTCGCCCGGCTCCGCGCCGAGGGCTCCGTCTTCCCGGCCGTCGCGGAGATCGACGACGTCCCCGGCGTCGTCGACGAGGACCGGATCACCGCCGAGATCGCCGCCGATCCCGCGTACACGGCCCGCAAGAGCGCCGCGATGGCCGCGCACGCCACCCAAGTCGCCGTCGACGGTCCCTTCTTCGCCCTCTCCAACGACCTGGGCCAGCCGATCTTCACCACCGAGTACTACGAACTCGTCCAGGGCGCCTCGGGCGCCCCGGAGGGCGAGCGCGAGACGGACCTCTTCGCGGGGGTGACGGGGTGAGCGACACCGCGGTCCCCCCGGGCGTCCGGTACGCCGCGTACGCCGTCCTGCTCGTCCTCGGCGCCCTCGTCGGCGTCGCGGGCTCCCTGGTCCAAGCCGCCTGGTTCCCCGGCGGCTTGCTCCTCGCGCTCCTCGCCACCGCCGGACTCTTCTACGGAGGCCTGCGTGCCACCGGCACCCAGGTCGGCGTCGCCTCCGCCGGCGGAGGCTGGCTCGTCGCCGTCATCCTGCTGAGTCTCGGACGCCCCGAGGGCGACGGCGTGTTCGGCGGAGGCGGCGGCGAGCTGCTCTTCCTCTTCGGAGGCATGGCGCTCGCTGTGATGTGCGCCACGCTGCCCCGGCTGCCGCGACCGGCCCCGTGAACAGGACGACTTGATACCGGGGACGTCCTGACTTCGGCCGGATTGCCCGTCGTCCGTGGCCCAGGGGTCGGGTATGAGTCGGCGGCGTTCAGTATGGTGGTGCGCGCCGCCGAACCGCCCGGGTCATCACGAGCATCAGCAAGAGCGGGCGGTGGAGCCAACCGGGAGATCCTGCTTTGAGTCGTGAAACTGGTCGAGAGACTGACACTTCGTCCTCCGGCGCCCAGGGGCGCGGTGGAGCCGCCTACCCCTCGGGTACCCCGCCGTACGGATCCCGCCAGTATCCGTCGCTCCACCCCACGCAGGACGCGCCGGAGGAGCCCGCCGCGTCCGCGCCGCCGGAGGAGCCCAAGACCGAGACGACGCTGACGACCCGGATCCGGATCAACATCCCGGGTTCGCGTCCGATTCCGCCCGTCGTGGTCCGCAAGACGGTCAACGAGGCGTCCGCGTCGAACTCCGAGCCGGAGCCCGCCGCCCCGGCCGCGGCCGTCGTCGCGGAGCCCGAGCCCGAGCCGGTGGCCCCGGAGCCGCAGCGGGCCGAGGCGGCGCCTCAGGGCCCGTCGGCCGCTGCGGGCCCGTCCGGCCCGTCGGCTCCGTCGGCTCCTCAGGCTCCCCAGGCGAAGGAGACGAGCGACTGGTTCGCCCCGCGCAAGCCGTCGGCCCCCAGCCCCAGCCCCGCCCCCGCGCCCGCCCCGGCGCCGGCCGCCAAGCAGGCGCCCGCGCTCCCCGGACCGGACGCCCCGGGCACCGGCTTCGCGGGCTCGGCGACCTCCGGCGTCCCGACGGTCGGCACGACCCCGTCGAGCCGTCCGGTCACGGCCTCCGCCCCGACCCCGCCGGGCAACCCGCTGTACGACAGCGGCACCCCGTCGGGCGGCACCCCGATGTACGACGGCACCCCGTCGGGCGGCACCCCGAGGTACGAGGGAACGCCGGCCGCGGGCACGCCGCGGTACGACGGGACGCCCGCCGCGGGCACCCCGATGTACGACGGCACCCCGGCCTCCGGCACGCCGGCCTACCGCGGCCCGGGCGGCCCGAAGGCGCCGACCGGCCCCACCACGGGCCCGGTCACCGGCACCGCCTCCCTCGGCGGCGCCACCACCGCCCCCCGCCCGTTCGGGGCCGGCCAGGGCGTGGGCTCCCCGTTCGCCGCCGACGGCGGCGGCGCGCCCCGCATGTCCGACGACACCGCGATCCTGACGCCGCAGCAGCCCGCCCCGGTGCCGGGGTCCGGTCCCGCAGCGGCGGCCGGCGACGGCGGGCACATCTCCGGGGACACGCTCACCAGCGGCATCCCCGTGGTCCCGCCGACGGCGGCCCGCCCGAACCTGACCCCGCGCATCGAGGAGCGGCCGGCCCCGGCCCCCGCCCCGGCGCCGCGCCAGGCGCCGGCGGCAGGCCGGGCCCCGGCGAAGAAGGGCCGCTCCAAGCTGGTGCTCGTCGCGGCCGGGGTCTTCGGCCTCGCGGGCGTCGCGTACGGCGCCGGGCTGCTCCTCAACCACTCCGACGTCCCCAAGGGCACCACGGTGCTCGGGGTGGACATCGGCGGCGGTACGAAGGAGGAGGCCGTCAACAAGCTGGACGCGGCGCTCGGCAAGCGGGCGACCACACCGCTCCAGCTCGACGTCGGCGGCAAGAAGGTCCAGCTGGCACCGGACAAGGCGGGTCTGAAGCTCGACGCCCAGGAGACCGTCCGCGCGGCGGCGGGCAGCGACTACAACCCGATGTCGGTCATCGGCTCCCTCTTCGGCCAGGAGCGGGTCGCGAACCCGGTGTTCCCGGTCGACAAGGAGAAGCTCGCCGTGGCCCTGACGGACCTGGCGGGTTCCTCGGCCTCGGCGAGCGAGGGCACGATCGTCTTCGCCCCGAACAAGGTGACCCCGGTCGAGGGCAAGCCGGGCAAGGGCCTCGACGTCCAGCGCTCGATGATCTCCGTCCAGGACGCCTTCCGCGCCCAGGTGGAGACCGGTCGGAACACTCTGGTCGAGCTGCCGGTCACCACGCTCCGGCCGACGGTCACCAAGGCCGAGCTGGACCGGGCGATGAAGGAGTTCGCGACGCCCGCCATGTCCGGTCTGATCAGGATCCAGGCGGGCGGCAGGCACATCGACTTCGGCCCGGCCCGGTCGCTGCCGCAGATCCTCTCGATGAAGGCCGTCGACGGCCGTCTGATCGAGGTCTACGACAAGAAGGCGATCGAGCGGCTCCTGGACGGCGCGTTCGACGGCGTCATGATCACCAAGGGTGACGGCAGCAAGCACCAGGTCTCCGCTGACGACGTGGCCTTCGTGATGCGCGACGCCCTGAAGGGCAAGAACCTCGCGGAGCGCACGAAGACCATCGACCTCACGGGACAGGGCTGACCGCACCTGCCCACCCGCGCGAGCCCCCGCCCCTCCGGGACGGGGGCTCGCGCGTGCCGCCTCCCCCGGTTCGCGTCCGGTCACCCCGTCCGTCTAGTTGAGCAGCGCCCGCGCCGCCTGGGCCCGCCGGCGGATCATCGTGGCCGATTCCGGGTCCACCGCGTCCATCACCTGGGCGTACGCCTCCATCTCCACCGCGCCCGTGAGGAACTCGCCGCGCTGGACGAGCAGTTCGGCCCTCTCGTAGCGGAGTCTCGCCGGGTGCGAGGGGAGCAGCAGGGCGAGTTCCACCGCCCACAGCGCCACGTCGGAGCGTTCGGGGCGGGGGGCCGCCCAGGCGCGGATGTTGTTGAGGATCCGCAGGGCGATCGCGCCGGGCTCGGCGGGGCGGAGCATCGAGCGGTCGAGCGCCTCGCCCGTCGCGCTCGCCACCAGGAGTTCGGCGTCCGCGCCCGTCATGGCCCGTCCGCCCGCGAACGGGTCGGCGAGGTCCAGGTCGGCCGGGTCGCCGAAGCCGACGACGAAGTGACCGGGCAGCCCGAGGCCGTACACGGGGGCGCCGGCCCGGCGGGCGACCTCCATCCAGACCACGGAGAGCAGGATGGGCAGGCCCCGGCGGCGCCGGAGCACCTCGTGGAGGAGCGAGGACTCCAGGCGCTGGTAATCGGCGGGCACGCCCTCGAAGCCCTCGTGGCGGCCGAGGAGCGCGGCGAGTTCGGCGGCCCAGTCGCCGGTGATCCGGGTCGCGTACGGGACGAGTCCGGCGAGGCGGTCGAGTTCGATCTCGGCCTCGTCGAGGTCGTGCCGGGTGAATCCGGGATCGGCCACCGCGCCGATCAGCAGGCAGAGCCGGGCGAGGTCGGGCCGCTCGGCCCGGGCCTCCTCGGCGAACTCCCGCCGCCAGTCGTGCGCGTCGACCGGTGGTTCGTCCTCGCTCACGCCTCCGCCCATCGGTAGTGGTGGTAGTGGTGGTGCGGAGCGAAGCCCATCCCGTCGTAGAGCGTCCGCGCGCCGTCGTTGTCCGCCTCGACCTGGAGCCAGGCCGCCGAGGCGCCCTCGTCGAGCGCCTGTCGGGCGAGCGCGGTCATGACGGCCGTCGCCAGGCCCTGGCGCCGCCTGTCGGGGTCGACCTCGACCGCCATGAAGCCGGCCCAGCGGCCGTCGACCACACAGCGTCCGATCGCCGCCGGTGTCCCTCCCGTGCCCGCGACGGACGCGAACCACACACGGGGGCCGGACGCGAGGACGGAGCGGACCGTGGGGCTCGCCGGCCCGTCGCCGGAGAAGCGCTGGTAGCGGCGCAGCCACGGCTCGTCGACCGTCCGGGAGAGGCGTACGGCGGAGACGTCGGCGTCCAGGTCGCCGATCGGGGCGAGCGCCGCGATCCGTACCTCGGCGGACACCTCGCGCCGCCAGCCGTGCCGGTCGAGGTCGGCGCAGAGGAGTTCCTGGGTGCCCTCGGCTCCGGTGGACGTCTGGATGTACGCGGGCAGATTCCGGGCCGCGTACCACGCGCGCACGTGCGTCAGGGCCTCGGCGACGGGCATGCCCGGGTCGCCGAGCGGAAGAGCGGAGTTGGCGCGGCGGGTGAAGCCGTCGGCCGCCCGCAGGGTCCACTCGCCGAGGGCCTCGCTCTCGACCGGCTGCCACGCGCGCGCGGTGGCGCGGGCGAGCTCCGGGAAGGTGGCGGCGGGGCCGCGCCGGCGGGCCGGGGCGGCCGGCACGACCTTGCCCGCGGCCAGCGCGGATTCCGCGATCCGGACGCTCTCACCGCTCTTTCGTGTGATCAGCAGCACACCGGTGTCCCATGATGTGAGAACCCCGACCGCGTCGGTGAACCTCGCGCCCGCTTCCGCCGAGTCCGTCACGTACCGAACGGAGACACGTTTTCCCACGTCAGCGCTGGTAATTCGGACCTCAAGGCGCCCTCCGCCGGTGATTTCCACAGCTTCTCCGCCCCTCCTGTTCGGATCGCCCCCAAGAACGGAGATACTAGGTGCGGGCATCGACGACGCCGCGCTCCCGCGCAGACCAGCCCTATCGAGGAGGAACGACAGCGTGACCTACGTCATCGCGCAGCCTTGTGTCGACGTCAAGGACAAGGCGTGCATCGAGGAGTGCCCCGTCGACTGCATCTACGAGGGCAAGCGGTCCTTGTACATCCACCCGGACGAATGCGTCGACTGCGGGGCCTGTGAGCCGGTCTGCCCGGTCGAGGCGATCTTCTACGAGGACGACACCCCGGAGGAGTGGAAGGACTACTACAAGGCGAACGTCGAGTTCTTCGACGAGCTCGGTTCGCCCGGTGGCGCCTCCAAGCTCGGCGAGATCGAGCGCGACCACCCCTTCATCGCCGCCCTGCCTCCGCAGAACGGCTGATCGTTCGCCGCCCTCGGTCCCGTACGGCCTCGCCGCTGTACGGGGCCGAAGCGTTTTCCGTACGTACGAGGAAGTGAGCCAACCCGTGAGCGCAGTCTCTTCGCGCCTTCCCGTCTTCCCCTGGGACAAGCTGGAGCCGTACAAGAAGACGGCCCTGGCGCATCCGGACGGAATCGTCGACCTGTCCGTCGGCACGCCCGTGGACCCGGTCCCCGCGCTGATCCAGGAGGCCCTGGTCGCGGCCGCGGACTCGCCGGGCTATCCCACGGTGTGGGGGACGCAGGAGCTGCGGGACGCGCTCACCGGCTGGTGCGAGCGGCGCCTGGGCGCGACCGGCTTCGCCCACGAGAACGTGCTGCCGGTGGTCGGCTCCAAGGAGCTGGTGGCCTGGCTGCCGACGCAGCTGGGGCTCGGCGCCGGTGACGTGGTGGCCTACCCGCGGCTGGCGTACCCGACGTACGAGGTCGGCGCGCGGCTCTGCGGCGCCACGCCCGTCGTCTACGACGACCCGACGGAGCTGGACCCGGCGGGGCTGAAGCTGCTCTGGCTCAACTCCCCGTCCAACCCGACCGGCAAGGTCCTCGCGAAGGACGAGCTGACCCGGATCGTGGCCTGGGCGCGCGAGCACGGCGTCCTCGTCTTCTCCGACGAGTGCTACCTGGAGCTGGGCTGGGAGGCCGATCCGGTCTCGGTGCTGCACCCGGACGTCTGCGGAGGCTCGTACGAGGGCGTCGTCGCGGTCCACTCGCTGTCCAAGCGCTCCAATCTGGCGGGCTACCGGGCGGCGTTCATCGCGGGCGACGCGGCCGTCCTGGGCGAGCTGCTCCAGATCCGCAAGCACGGCGGCATGATGACCGCGGCCCCGGTGCAGGCGGCGACGGTCGCGGCGCTCGGCGACGACGCGCACGTGGCGGAGCAGCGCGAGCGGTACGCGGCCCGGCGGGCGGCGCTGCGGGCGGCCCTGGAGGCGCACGGCTTCCGGATCGAGCACAGCGAGGCGAGCCTCTACCTGTGGGCGACCCGGGACGAGCCCTGCTGGGAGACGGTGGCGTACCTGGCGGAGAAGGGCGTCCTGGTGGCGCCCGGCGACTTCTACGGCGAGGCCGGGGAGCGGTTCGTGCGGGTGGCGTTCACGGCGACGGACGAGCGGGTCGAGGCCGCGGTCAAGCGCCTGGGCTGACGGGCGGAGCGGAACGCGGGAGGGCCCGGGGAGCGTGTGCTCCCCGGGCCCTTCGCGCAGCGTGGTGCTTGTCAGCCGCCGATCGGCAGGCCGCCCAGGGTCTGGCCGGTCGGCAGGCCGCCCAGGCCGCCGCCGAGGGCGCCGCCGGTGGGGGCCTCGGCGCTCTCGGCGGCGGCGCCGGCGGTCTGGCCGACGACCTCGCCCGTGCTGCCGGCCGTCTTGCCGACGACCTCCTGGGCGGCCGGGGTGGCGGTCTTGCCCGCAGTGCCGACGGTCTTGCCGGCGGCGGGGACGGCCGTGCCGACGGCCTTGCTGCCGGTCTCGCCGACCACGCCGGTCGCGGTCTGCGAGGCGCCGTCGAGGGCGCTCCCCGCGCCGGCGGCGTCCAGGGCGGTCACGCCGCCCAGGGCGCCGGTGGGGGCGAGGCCCTGGTCCAGGGCGCTCGCGGAGCCGGCCGCACCGACCACGGGGGCTGCTCCGGCCGCGACGATGAGGGCGGCACGGGCGATCCGGCGGGTCAGGGAGAGGGACATGGTGCTCCTTCGGCGGAGAGGACGATTACGCCGTGACAACCGGCCCTGGGGCGGGGGAGGTTGCGGCGACCGAAGGTAAAGAGTTGGCAATGCGTCGTATTGTCGGGTGGGGAGGAAAACGGACGAACGTGTCATTGCGTGGCGCGCTGCCGAACCGTCACTTCCCTTGTGCCGCAAGGGGTGTGCGGGGCGGGAGTGACACCGGGGGGTGACGGCTCGCGAGCCGCGCGATTTCCTTCCGCCACGAGGCCGGACCATGCCACGACCGGGTGAAGGACCGTACGGATGCCCGGTCCCCGACGGCTACTGCGCGAGCCGCATCCGCACGGAGACGGCGTCCCCGAGCGTGGAAGCCGACCAGCCGCCGCGGGCCTCGCCCGCCCGCCACACCCGGTTCCCGAACGAGACCTCCGTGATGCGCAGCGCGTCCGCCCGCGCCACCGCCCACTGCGCCAGCTCCCAGCCGCGCCGCTCGTCCGAACCGGCTCCCGGCGGGCCCGACGCGCCCGCCGCCCGCACCGGCACCACGAGCACCGTCGGCTCCGAGGCCGAACGCCCCGCGCTCGGACCGCCCGTCACCGCCTTCGGCGCCGCCTTCTCCCCGAAGGCACGGACCAGCTCCCGGCGCACCTGCTCGGGATCGCCCGGCCGGCCCTTCGCCTCGCTCGCCGTGCAGCTCAGCGCCGCGGGGGACCGGCCGGTCAGCGCGGCCGAGAGCAGGGTGGCGTCCGGCTCGTGCTTCGCGTACGCCTGCGGGAAACCGCTCTTCTGCACCTTCTGCGCCGCCACGGTCAGCGGCAGCCGCGAATACCCCGGGACCTTCTCCAGGCCCTCGTAGAACTTCCCCGACGCGTACACCGGGTCCATGATCTGCGCCGGTGTTCCCCAGCCCATCGAGGGCCGCTGCTGGAAGAGGCCGAGGGAGTCCCGGTCGCCGTGCTCGATGTTCCGCAGCGCCGACTCCTGGAGCGCGGTCGCGAGCGCGATCGTCACCGCGCGCTCCGGCAGCCCCCGGGTCGTGCCCACCGCCGAGATCGTCGCCGCGTTGGACGCCTGCTCCGGAGTGAACTCGTAGCGGTTGTCCCCGCTGCCCACGGTGCACCGGGGCGTGCCCGTGCTCCCCGTCATCTGGTGGAAGGCCACGTACGCGGCGAGGCCGAGGAGCGCGGCGAAGGCGGCCGCGGAACGGGCGAGGCGGCCGCGACGGCGGGGGCGGGTGGACTCGGACACGGGGCCCACCGTACTGGAGGCCGCGTTAGGGTCGGCACATGGCTGACATCACCCCGCTCGACGGCGCCCTCGACCTCTCCCGCGACGGGGGCGAGCTCACCGCCGCCCTCGTCGACTTCCCCTCCGTCAGCGGTACCGAGCAGCCGCTCGCGGACGCGATCGAGCAGGCCCTGCGCCTCCTGCCGCACCTCACCGTCGACCGGTACGGCAACAACGTCGTCGCCCGGACGAACCTCGGCCGCGACGAGCGCGTCGTCCTCGCCGGCCACATCGACACCGTGCCGATCGCCGACAACGTCCCCTCGCGCCTCGACGAGAACGGCGTCCTGTGGGGCTGCGGCACCTCCGACATGAAGTCCGGGGTGGCCGTCCAGCTGCGGATCGCCGCCACCGTCCCCGAGCCCAACCGCGACCTCACCTTCGTCTTCTACGACAACGAGGAGGTCGCCGCCGACCTCAACGGCCTCGGGAAGATCGCCGCCGCGCACCCCGACTGGCTGGAAGGCGACTTCGCCGTGCTCCTGGAGCCCTCCGACGCCCAGGTCGAGGGCGGCTGCCAGGGCACCCTGCGCGTCATCCTGCACACCGCCGGTGAGCGCGCCCACTCCGCCCGCTCCTGGATGGGCTCCAACGCCATCCACGCCGCCGCCCCGATCCTCGCGCGCCTCGCCGCCTACGAGCCGCGGAAGCCCGTCATCGACGGCCTCCAGTACCACGAGGGCCTCAACGCCGTACGGATCGAGGGCGGCGTCGCCACCAACGTCATCCCCGACGCCTGCGCCGTCACCGTCAACTACCGGTACGCCCCCGACCGCTCCCCGGCCGAGGCCCTGGCCTACGTCCGCGCCTTCTTCGACGGCTGCGGCATCTCCGAGTTCGTCGTCGACGACGAGAGCCCCGGCGCCCTGCCCGGCCTCTCCCACCCCGCGGCCGAGGCCTTCATGAAGGCGGTCGGCGGCAGCGCGCAGCCCAAGTTCGGCTGGACCGACGTCGCCCGCTTCAGCGCCCTCGGGGTGCCCGCCGTCAACTACGGTCCCGGCGACCCGATCTACGCGCACAAGCGCGACGAGCACGTCCCCGTCGAGCGGATCCACCACTGCGAGGCACGGCTCCGCGACTGGCTGACCGCCTGACTCCCGTAATTTCGCATTTCGTCACCTCTGTGGTCCTACGCTGACCCAACCAGAAGATCGTCGGTTCGACGGAGGGAGCAGGCCATGGGTATCCCCGAAGGGGAGACGAAGCCGGAGGAGCAGCGGCTGGGACCGGTGCTCAGGCGCAGGGACCAGGTCCAGCCGGGCACCACGGACCAGAGGCTGCTCGACACCGAGGGCGACTCGGAATGGGTGCACACCGACCCCTGGCGGGTCATGCGCATCCAGTCCGAGTTCGTCGAGGGCTTCGGCGCCCTCGCCGAACTGCCCAGCGCGATCAGCGTCTTCGGCTCGGCCCGCACGAAGCCGGAGTCGCCGGAGTACGAGGCGGGCGTACGGATCGGCAGGGCGCTCGTCGAGGCCGGGTTCGCGGTCATCACCGGCGGCGGCCCGGGCGCCATGGAGGCGGCCAACAAGGGGGCCAGGGAGGCCAAGGGCGTCTCGGTGGGCCTCGGCATCGAGCTGCCCTTCGAGCAGGGGCTGAACCCGCACGTCGACATCGGCGTGAACTTCCGCTACTTCTTCGTCCGCAAGACGATGTTCGTGAAGTACGCGCAGGGCTTCGTCGTCCTGCCCGGCGGCCTCGGCACCCTCGACGAGCTCTTCGAGGCGCTGACCCTGGTCCAGACCCGCAAGGTCACCCGCTTCCCGATCGTGCTCTTCGGCACGGAGTACTGGAAGGGCCTGGTCGACTGGCTGCGCGACTCGGTCGTCGCGGGCGGCAAGGCCTCCGAGCGCGACCTCCTGCTCTTCCACGTCACGGACGACGTGGAGGAGGCGGTCGCGCTGGTCACGAAGGAGACCGGCAAGTAGGCCCGTCCCTCCCCGGCGGGGGCGCCGGATCCCGGCGCCCCCTTTCCGTCTCCTACGCCAGCCCGCGCCGGGCCACCGCCGGGGCGCGGTGGCCGGCGATGGACGCCACCATGTCCAGGACCTGGCGGGTCTCGGCGACCTCGTGCACCCGGTACACCTGCGCGCCGAGCCACGCGGAGACGGCCGTCGTGGCCAGGGTGCCGAGCACCCGCTCCTTCACCGGCCGGTCCAGCGTCTCGCCCACGAAGTCCTTGTTGGACAGCGACACCAGCACCGGCCACCCCGTCTCCGCCATCTCGCCGAGCCGCCGGGTCGCCTCCAGGCTGTGCCGGGTGTTCTTCCCGAAGTCGTGACCGGGGTCGATCATGATGCCGTCGCGCCGCACGCCGAGCGAGGCCGCGCGCTCCGCGAGCCCCACCGTCACCCGCAGGATGTCGGCCATCACGTCCTCGTACTCCACCCGGTGCGGCCGGGTCCGGGGCTCCGCGCCGCCCGCGTGCGTGCACACCAGGCCCGCGCCGTACTTCGCGGCGACCTCCGCGAGCCGGGGGTCGACGCCGCCCCACGCGTCGTTCAGGACGTCCGCCCCGGCCTCGCAGACCGCCTCGCCGACGTCCGCCCGCCAGGTGTCGACGCTGATCACCACGTCGGGGTGGCGCCTGCGGACCTCGGCGACGAAACCGACCGTGCGCCGCGCCTCCTCCTCGGCCGTCACCTCCTCGCCGGGACCTGCCTTCACCCCGCCGATGTCGATGATCGCCGCGCCCTCCGCCACGGCCTGCTCGACCCGGTCGAGCGCCGGCTCGTCCCGGAAGGTCGCGCCCTGGTCGTAGAAGGAGTCCGGGGTCCGGTTCACGATCGCCATGATCACCGGCTCGTGCGGCCCGAATTCACGCCGTCCCAAGCGCAGCATCCCTTTTGTCCTCCCTCGCGTCCGTTCGCCTGCGACCCTAACCGTCGGTGGCGCATGGCACGATCGGCACGGGACGTTTTCCACTCCGGGGAGAGGCGCGCAGTGTTCTGGTTTCTGCTCATCACGATGGTGGTGGTCGTGGCCGCGGTGACCCTCGCCGTGGTCGGCGGCGGCGACAGCGAGGTGCTGCCCGAGGTGGCGCCCGAGCAGCTCGTCGACCCGCTCCCCACCGCCCGCCCGGTGGACCGCGCCGACGTCGAGGCGCTCCGCCTCCCCGTCGCGCCCCGCGGCTACCGGATGGCCGACGTGGACGACGTCCTCGTCCGGCTCGGCGCCGAGCTCGCCGAGCGCGACGCCCGGATCGCCGAACTGGAGGAGGCGCTCGCCGGCGCCGGCCCGGCCGGGGACGCGGACGCCGGGGGCGGCGAGCGGTGACGGGCGAGGCGATCCCCGGGCCCGACGGGCGGCTGCGCTGCCCCTGGGGCCTGTCGGCCGAGGACTACGTGGCGTACCACGACGAGGAGTGGGGCCGGCCGGTCCACGGCGACGACGCGCTGTTCGAGCGGCTCTGCCTGGAGGCCTTCCAGTCGGGCCTGTCGTGGATCACCATCCTGCGCCGCCGCGAGGGCTTCCGGAAGGCGTTCTCCGGCTTCCGGATCGCCGACGTGGCCCGCTTCGCCGACGCCGACCGCGAGCGGCTCCTCGCCGACGAGGGCATCATCCGCAACCGCGCCAAGGTCGACGCGACCCTGGCCAACGCGAAGCTGCTCGCCGACTGGTCCCCGGGCGAGCTCGACGCGCTGATCTGGTCCCACGCCCCCGACCCGGCGACCCGCCCGGCCCCGCGCACGCTCGCCGAGGTCCCCGCGGTCACCGACGAGTCGACGGCGCTCTCCAAGGCCCTCAAGAAGCGCGGCCTGCGCTTCATCGGCCCCACCACGGCCTACGCCCTGATGCAGGCCTGCGGCCTGGTCGACGACCACCTGGCGGGCTGTGTGGCCCGGGGCGCGCGGTAGTCCGCGGGCCCCGGGCCGACGGGCCTCAGCGGCCCACGTACCGCGGCTTCTCCTTGGCGATGAAGGCGCGGACCGCGATCGTGTGGTCCTCCGAGGCGCCCGCCAGGTTCTGGAGCTCCTCCTCCTTGCCGAGGGCCTCGGTGAGGGAGTGGTCGGCGCCGTAGGCGAGGGACTCCTTGAGGGCCGCGTACGCCACCGTCGGGCCCGCCGCGAGGGTGCGGGCCACCTTCTCCGCCTCGGCGGCCAGCTCGGCGGCCGGGACCAGACGGTTCACGATGCCCAGCTCGTACGCCTCCTGGGCGCCGATCGAGCGCGGGAAGAGCAGCAGGTCGGAGGCGCGGCTCGCGCCGATCAGCCGGGGCAGCGTCCACGACACGCCCGAGTCCGCGGTGAGCGCCACCCCCGCGAACGAGGTGTTGAACGAGGCCGTGTCCGCGACCACCCGGTAGTCCGCCGCGAGCGCGAAGCCGAAGCCGGCCCCGGCGGCGACGCCGTTCACGCCCGCGACGACCGGCTTGCGCATGCCGGTGAGCGCGCGGACGATCGGGTTGTAGTGGTCACGGACCGTGTTCATGGTCTCGCGCGTGCCGGACTCCTGGTCCGCCGTGAGCAGCCCGACGTGCTCCTTCAGGTCCTGGCCCACGCAGAACGCCCGGTCGCCGGCCGCCGTGAGCAGCACCGCCCGCACGGCGGGGTCGGCCGCGGCCGTCTCCGCGGCGTCCCGGAGGGCGACCTTCGTCGCCACGTTCATCGCGTTCATGGCCTCGGGCCGGTTGAGCGTGATGGTGGCGAGCCCGTCGCTCACCTCGTACAGCACCGTGTCGGCCATCAGGATCCCTTCGCCTCATCGCGTGGTTGACCTGCCCAGCATGGCGGAGATCACCGGCGCCGCCCATGTGAGCTGCGTCAAAGAATCGAGGGAGTTCCGAGGGAGATCGGAGGGGGTCCGTCCGACGTCGAGCGGCGAAGTATCGCAGGCCGATCGCCGAATTGTGGGGTTTTGCGGGAGCGCGTTGCACAAGCGATGCCGATCGATGTTGGTCATCGGGTCCTGCCATGCGGGATAATGACCTGGAAGCAATGTGTTCGAAGCCGGTGACGCGTGCTCCACATCAAGGAGCTGCCCGGCTGACGATGAGCTGGTTTCAGGAAGGGGAACAAGCATGGCGGCCATGAAGCCGCGGACGGGTGACGGCCCGCTCGAGGTGACCAAGGAGGGGCGGGGCATCGTCATGCGCGTTCCGCTCGAAGGCGGCGGTCGGCTTGTCGTCGAGCTGACCCCGGACGAGGCCGAGGCACTGGGCGACGCCCTCAAGAAGGTCGTCGGCTGACCCTCTTCTCCATGATTTCCAGCACTGCCCCGGGACGGTCCGCCGCCCCGGGGCAGTGGTGTCTCCGGGGACGGTACGGGGCGGGCCGGGGCCCACGGGGAGAGCAGGGGCGGTACGGGACGGACGGGGGCGCGGTCAGCCCCGGCGCACCGCGCAGAGCAGGCCGTCGCCCACCGGCAGCAGCGACGGGATGAGCTCCTGGCTCTCCCGCACCGCGCGCAGCAGCTCGCGGATCCGCTGCACCTCCGCCGGCTGGGCCCCCGAATCGACCGTGCGGCCGTCCGCGAAGACCCCCTCGAAGCAGACGAGGCCCCCCGGTCGCAGCAGGCGCAACGATTCAGCGAGATAGTCCAGGTACTCGAGACGGTCGCCGTCGCAGAAGACGAGGTCGTACCCGCCGTCCGCGAGCCGCGGCAGCACGTCCAGGGCGCGGCCGGGGATGAAGCGGGCCCGGTTGCCGGCGAAGCCCGCCGCGCGGAACGCCGTCTTGGCGAGCTGCTGGCGCTCCGGCTGGAGGTCCACCGTCGTCAGGACGCCGTCCGGCCGCATCCCGAGCAGCAGGTAGATGCCCGACACGCCCGTGCCCGTGCCGATCTCCGCCACCGCCTTGGCGTCCGCCGTCGCGGCGAGCAGGCGCAGCGCCCCACCGGTGCCCGGCGACACCGAGGGCAGCCCTGCCTCCCGGGCCCGCTCCCGGGCCCAGCGCAGAGCCTCGTCCTCGGCGACGAAGGCGTCGGCGAACGACCAGCTCGTCTGCCGGTTGGCGGTAATGGCCCTCTCCTGTCCCCGTAGTTGACGCAACGGTGACTGTATCCGCTGTGCGCGGGAACCCGCAGATGGGACCGTGCGTTCACCAGGGGAAGGACGCGACAGGAGGCGGCCGGGCGACCCGGCCCCAAATTCGCGTAAAGATTCTTATCCGGAGCTAACGGGCGAGGTGGCTATGGTAGGGGCTCCACTGGACACCACCAGAGCCGACAGGGGAGGTGCGGCTGCGCCTGTGGATCGGGGAGGAGTGCTTCGGCGTCTTCTCAGGTCGGCGGGTGAGCCGAAATCCGTGACCGACACCGCTGACCGTTTCCGCACCACCGACTCCGCTCCCACCACCGCGACCTTCGCATCGGATGCGGAATCGCAGGCGTGGACCCCTCCCACCTGGGAGGAGATCGTCAGCACGCACAGTGGCCGGGTCTACCGCCTCGCCTACCGCCTGACGGGCAACCAGCACGACGCCGAGGACCTCACCCAGGAGGTCTTCGTCCGCGTGTTCCGCTCGCTGTCGACGTACACCCCGGGCACCTTCGAGGGCTGGCTCCACCGCATCACCACCAACCTCTTCCTCGACATGGTCCGCCGCAAGCAGCGCATCCGCTTCGACGCGCTCGCCGACGACGCCGCCGAGCGGCTCCCGAGCCGCGAGCCCTCCCCGCAGCAGGCGTTCAACGACACCCATTTCGACGCCGACGTGCAGCAGGCCCTCGACACCCTCGCGCCGGAGTTCCGCGCGGCCGTCGTGCTCTGCGACATCGAGGGGCTGTCGTACGAGGAGATCGCCGCGACCCTCGGCGTGAAGCTCGGCACCGTCCGCAGCCGCATCCACCGCGGCCGCTCCCACCTGCGCAAGGCCCTCAAGCACCGCTCGCCCGAGGCCCGGGCGGAGCGTGCGCTGGCCTCCGTCGGATGGGAGGCAGGGACAGCGTGAGCGGCACACGTCCCACGTCGCCGACCCCCGCGGAGCACCACCTCGGGGACCGGCTGGCCGCGCTCGTCGACGGCGAGCTCGGCCACGACGCCCGCGAGCGGGTCCTCGCCCACCTCGCGACCTGCGCCCGCTGCAAGGCCGAGGCCGACGCCCAGCGCAGGCTGAAGAGCGTCTTCGCCTCCGCGGCCCCGCCACCGCCGTCCGAGGGCTTCCTCGCCCGGCTGCAGGGCCTCCCCGGGGGACCCGGTGAGCCGGGCGGCCCCGGCGGACCGCGCGGCCCCCTCGACGAGCTCCTCGGCGCGGGCGGAGTGAAGTCCGACGGCTTCGCCACGGCCGCCGTCGTCACCCCGCGCCCCGGCACCCCCGGGACGGGCTTCCGCATCCACGAGGTCGGCTACCGCCCCTCCGGGCCCTCCGGCCGGGGGCGGCGCTTCGCCGTCGCGGCGGCCGGAGCCGTCTCGTTCGCGGCGATCGCCCTCGGCGGCACCCTGCCGCTCGAAGCCTCGGTGAACGCGAGCGCCCGCGGGACCCAGGGCACCGGCACCGCCGTCACCCCGCTGCGCGCCACCACGTCCGGCGCCGGCGCGTCCTCGGGCACGTCGGCCACCGGGCGCGGCACGCGGTCCGGGGAGCGTTCGGGCGCCCGGTCCGTCGACGCAGCCGAGCCGCTCGCCGCGGTGACCCCGGCCGCCGTGCCGCAGGGACCCGTCGCGGCCACGGCCCAGGGCACGGTCCCGTCGGGCGCGGTCCCTCCGGACGCGGTGCGCTCCGCGGCCGCTCCGCTGGTGGCCGTACGGCTCCGGGAGCGGGTCCCGCAGTCGCTGTTCGCGCTCTCGCCGTTCATACGGCCGACGGGTCCGGCGCTCCAGCTGGCCTTCGCCCCCGGGCCCAGCCCGATGGCGAGCCCGACGACCGAGCCGCTCGGCTCCCACCGCTGACCCGCGACCTGGTTGAATCCAGGGGCAGGGGCGCCCGACCCAGGGGCGCGGACGGGTCAGCGGTTGCGGGGAGAGCATGAACAACGGGAAGCCGAACTGGTGGAGCCGGCCTTCGAGCGCACCGGAGGCGGCGCGGATACCCACGCCGTCCCCGGCCGACGAGGGCGGCGACTTCCCCCTGCCCGCACCCCAGCCGCCCCACGAACCGGCCCCGACCACGGCCCCCGCGCAGGCCGCGGTGCCGGCCGGGTCCGCTGAGCCTGCCTCGGCCGCTGAGCCTGCCGCGCCCGCCTCGGCCGCTGAGCCTGCCGCGCCGGACGCGTCGGCCGACCCCGCGGCGCCCGACGGTCCCGCGCCGGCCGCCGTGCCCGCGCAGGGCGGAGAGCCCGCGCCGGTTTCCGTCGCCCCGGCGGCAGCCGCAGGGCCCGAACCGGTCGTCGAGCTGACGAAGTCCGCGCCCGCGCCGGAGGCCGTCGCAGCCCCCGTGCCCGCGCCGGGGCCGGCTCCCGCGCCCGCGCCCCCCGCGCCCGCGCCGGAGGGCGTCGCCGCCCCCGTGCCCGCGCCCGCGCCGGAGCCCGTCGCCGAGGTCGCCCCCGTCCCCCCGGCGGAGCCGGCCCCGCAGCCGTTGCACGCGCCTGACGAGTACCGCACGCCGCCGTACGGCGAGCCGGGGCCGTGGGCGCCCGCGCCGCCCGTACAGCGCCCGCCCGCCTCCGTACCGCCGCAGCAGGCACCTCACCAGCCCCACCCGCAGCCTCAGCCCCACCAGCACCCGCATCCGCAGCCGCAGGGCCCGGCCGCCGCGCCCTGGGTGCAGTACGACCCCTGGGGCGCTCCCGGGACCGGCGTTCCGCCGCTCCCCGCGAAGAAGTCCCGGAAGGGGCTCGCGATCGCGGGCGCGCTCGTCTTCGCCCTGATCACCGGCGTCATCGGCGGCGGGATCGGCGCGTACGTCGAGCGCAACGGCGGACTCACCACCGTCGAGCTGCCGCAGGCCGAGGCCGGGGACACCGACCGCGCCCCCGACAGCGTCGCCGGGATCGCGGCCAGCGCCCTTCCCGGCGTGGTCACCCTGCACGTCACCGGCAGCGGATCGTCCGGCACCGGCACCGGGTTCGTCCTCGACACCAAGGGCCACATCCTCACCAACAACCACGTCGTCGACGGGGCCGGGGCCTCCGGGAGCATCTCGGTGACCTTCTCCAGCGGCGAGACGGCCCGCGCCAAGCTCATCGGCAAGGACACCGGCTACGACCTGGCCGTCGTCCAGGTCACCGGCGTCTCCGGCCTCAAGGCGCTGCCGCTGGGCAACTCCGACAACGTCCGCGTCGGCGACCCCGTCGTCGCCATCGGCGCCCCCTTCGACCTCTCCAACACCGTCACCTCCGGGATCATCAGCGCCAAGGAGCGCCCGATCACGGCCGGCGGGGAGAAGGGCGACGGCAGCGACGTCAGTTACGTGGACGCGCTCCAGACCGACGCCCCCATCAACCCCGGGAACTCCGGCGGCCCGCTGCTCGACTCCAAGGCCCGGGTCATCGGCATCAACAGCGCGATCCGCGCGGCCGGCGGCGGCTCCGGCGAGGGCGAGGGCGGCGCGAGCCAGCCCGGCTCCATCGGTCTCGGCTTCGCGATACCGATCAACCAGGGCAAGCGCGTCGCCGAGGAGCTGATCAACACCGGCAAGGCCACCCACCCCGTCATCGGTGTGAGCCTCGACATGCAGTTCAACGGCGACGGCGCCCGCGTCGGCGAGAAGGGCAAGGACGGCTCCGCCTCCGTCACCGCCGGCGGCCCGGCCGCCCAGGCGGGACTGCGGCCCGGCGACGTCATCACCAAGGTCGACGGCCAGCGCGTGCACAACGGCGAGGAGCTCATCGTGAAGATCCGCGCCCACCGGCCCGGCGACCGGCTGGAGCTCACCCTGACCCGGGACGGCAAAGAGCTGACAAAGACGTTGACGCTCGGCTCCTCGCAGGGCACGTGAGCGCCACGTGGCGGACACCCGGAGGTACCCGTCCGGCAGTTTCGGCGGGTACCGTGGACCGGGCCCTGGACCGGCGTGAAGGAGCTACTAGGTGTTCAGCGACATAGGCGCACTCGAGCTGGTGACGCTCGTGGTCCTCGCCGTGCTCGTCTTCGGGCCGGACAAGCTCCCGAAGGTGATCCAGGACGTCTCGCGGTTCATCCGCAAGGTCCGTGAGTTCTCCGACAGCGCGAAGCAGGACATCCGCAGCGAGCTGGGGCCGGAGTTCAAGGACTTCGAGTTCGAGGACCTCAATCCCAAGACGTTCCTCCGCAAGCAGATGGAGAGCAACGAGGACCTCAAGGAGCTCAAGGAGCTGCGCGGTACGTTCGACCTCAAGAAGGAGATGAACGAGGTCGCCGACGCCGTCCACGGCCGGGAGAGCGCGCCCGCGTCCGCCCCGGCCGCCGTCAACGGCTCCCCGGACCTGCTGAAGAAGCAGGACAAGCGGGACGATCCGGGCGCTCCTGAGCGTCCTCCGTACGACTCCGACGCCACCTGACGACGGCCTGTCACCGAACCGCTCCTCAGCGGTGGCTATCCTCCCTCTGTTGACGGAACGAGGAGGCGGCCGAGATGAAGACGACGAGTCGGGTGGAAGCCGATGGCTTTCTGCGCGCACCCTTCGCCTGGTACGGGCTGGACGAGGCGTTCAGCGGTCCTCGCCGGCTGATGCAGATCGGCACGGCGGCGGACGGCACCGTCCAGCACGGCTCGATGGGGCACGGTGACGAGCCGTCGATAAAGTCCGAGGCCGGCGGCGCCGAGAAGGAGCGCTTCGCCGTCGTCGTGACCGTCGCGGCGAACCCCGTGCGCCGCACCGGCGACGGCACCGGCGTCCTGGACGCCACGACGGTGTCCTCCGCCGCCTGGCTGGCCGGCTCCGGGCTCCTCGCCCACACCTGGCCCGCCTCGCTCGACCACGCGCTGCGGGACCACTGGCTCGACCAGCAGACGGAGACCGCCTTCGAGCTCGCCGACGACCTCGACGGGCCGGCCTGGTCGGCGCTGTCGCTGCCGGTGGACGGGGTGACGGTGCCGTTCCACTACCGGGAGTCCGAGTTCGGCTGGGTCCTCGCCGGCTCCGCCGGGGACGTCCACATCGGTGCGTACGGGCGGGGGATGAGCGCGTACGGGCTCGGCTTCTCGCAGGTGAAGGACCTCGGCGCGTACGGCGCGTAGAAGCGGCGAAGGGCGCCCCCGCACGGGGGCGCCCTTCGGTCATGTCGTGTCTCTCAGAACTTGTTCCTCGGCGTGATGCCCAGGCTCATGCCCGACAGGCCGCGCTGACGGCCGCCGAGCTTGCCCGCGATCGCGCGGAGCGCGGCGCCCGCGGGGGAGTCCGGGTCGGACAGGACGACCGGCTTGCCGTCGTCGCCACCCTCGCGCAGCCGCACGTCGATCGGGATCGAGCCGAGGACCGGGACGGTCGCGCCCGTGGTCTGCGTCAGACCGTCCGCGACCTTCTGGCCGCCGCCGGTGCCGAACACGTCGACCATCTCGTCGCAGTGCGGGCACGGCAGGCCCGCCATGTTCTCGACGACGCCCACGATCTTCTGGTGGGTCTGCACGGCGATCGAGCCGGCCCGCTCGGCGACCTCGGCCGCCGCCTGCTGCGGGGTCGTGACGACGAGGATCTCCGCGTTCGGGACGAGCTGCGCGACCGAGATCGCGATGTCGCCGGTGCCCGGGGGCAGGTCGAGTAGGAGGACGTCCAGGTCGCCCCAGTACACGTCGGCGAGGAACTGCTGGAGCGCGCGGTGCAGCATCGGGCCGCGCCACACCACCGGCGCGTTGCCCGGGGTGAACATGCCGATGGAGATGACCTTCACGCCGTTCGCCGACGGCGGCATGATCATGTTCTCGACCTGGGTCGGACGGCCGTCCGCGCCCAGCATCCGCGGCACGCTGTGCCCGTAGATGTCGGCGTCGACGACACCGACCTTGAGACCGTCGGCGGCCATCGCCGCGGCCAGGTTCACGGTCACGGAGGACTTGCCGACGCCGCCCTTGCCGGAGGCCACCGCGTACACCCGGGTCAGCGATCCCGGCTTCGCGAAGGGCACCTCGCGCTCGGCGCTCGTGCCGCGCAGCGCCGCCGCCAGCTCCTTGCGCTGCTCGTCGCTCATCACGTCGAGCGTGACGTCGACGCCGGTGACGCCCTCGACCCGGGAGACGGCCTCGGTCACGCGCTGCGTGATGGTGTCGCGCATCGGGCAGCCGGAGACCGTCAGGTAGACCGTGACGGCGACCTTCCCGTCCGGTTCGATCTCCACCGACTTGACCATGCCGAGCTCAGTGATCGGCTTGTTGATCTCAGGGTCGTTCACCGTCGCCAGTGCTTCGAGCACCGCGTCTTCCGTAGCCATACCGACGATGGTACGGCGCGGACCACGGGCGCATGAAAGGGCTGTCAACGGTCGGGTACGTCACTTCCCCGGTCCTCGCCGGACGGGAATAGATCCCGGCGCTCCTCCAGCTCCTTGATCAGGTCCTGGAGCTCGGAGCGGATCCAGTCGCGGGTGGCCACCTCGCCGAGGCCCATCCGCAGCGCGGCGATCTCCCGCGTCAGGTACTCGGTGTCCGCGATCGAGCGCTCGTTCTGCTTCCGGTCCTGCTCCAGATTGACGCGGTCCCGGTCGTCCTGGCGGTTCTGGGCGAGCAGGATCAGCGGCGCCGCGTACGAGGCCTGGAGGGACAGCGCGAGCGTCAGGAAGATGAAGGGGTACTCGTCGAACCTCAGCGACGCGGGCGCGAAGACGTTCCAGCCGATCCAGACGACGACGGTCAGCGTCATCCAGACCAGGAAGCGGCCCGTCCCCAGGAAGCGGGCGATCCGCTCCGAGAGCCGCCCGAAGGCCTCGGGGTCGTACTCCGGAAGGAGCCGGGTCCGCCGCTCGCGCGGCAGGTCGAGCCGGATGCGCGGCACGGAGCGCTCCCGCTCCCGGTCCTGCGTGCGCTCAGCGGCCATGCCGGACCCCCTCCTCGTGGAACTCGGTCTCCCGCCAGTCGTCCGGCAGCAGGTGGTCGAGCACGTCGTCGACGGTGACCGCGCCGAGCAGCGAACCGCTCTCGTCCACCACGGGCGCGGCGACCATGTTGTACGCGGCGAGGTAGCTGGTCACCGCCGGCAGCGGGGTGTCCGGGCCGAGCGGCGGCAGATCGCTGTCCACGAGCGAGCTGACCAGCGTGAACGGCGGGTCGCGAAGGAGCCGCTGGAAGTGCACCGTGCCCAGGTACTTGCCGGTCGGCGTCTCGTCCGGCGGCCGGCACACGTACACCTGCGCGGCGAGCGCCGGGGACAGGTCCTGCTGCCGGACCCGCGCGAGCGCGTCCGCGACCGTCGCGTCCGGGCGCAGCACGATCGGCTCGGTCGTCATCAGACCGCCCGCCGTGCGCTCCTCGTACGCCAGGAGGCGGCGCACGTCGGCCGCGTCGTCCGGCTGCATCAGGGTCAGCAGCCGCTCCTGGTCCTCCTCGGGCAGCTCGGACAGCAGGTCGGCCGCGTCGTCCGGGTCCATCGCCTCCAGGACGTCGGCGGCCCGCTCCTCCTTCAGCTTGCCGAGGATCTCGACCTGGTCGTCCTCCGGCAGCTCTTCGAGGACGTCGGCGAGCCGGTCGTCGTCGAGGGCGGCGGCGACCTCGGCGCGCCGCTTGGGGGAGAGGTGGTGCAGGGCGTTGGCGAGGTCGGCGGGGCGGAGCTTCTCGAAGGTGGCGAGCAGGTTCTCGGCGCCCTGCCCGTGCTCCTCCAGGGAGAAGCCGGTGACGGCCGACCACTCGACGGTCAGCGTCTCGCCCTTGCGGCTCAGGACCCCGCCCTTGCCCTTGCGGACGAAGACCTTGTCGACCTCCCAGTCGCGGCGGGCCGGCAGCTGCTGGATGGCGACGTCGAGGACGGTGACCTCCTCGCCCGACTCGACCAGGGTCACCCGCCGGTCGAGCAGCTCCCCGAGGACGAGCCGCTCGGTGGGGCGCCGCTCGAAGCGCCGCATGTTGACGACGCCGGTGGTGATGACCTGGCCGGAGGCGACGCCGGTGATCCGGGTCATGGGCACGAAGACCCGGCGGCGGCTCAGCACCTCCACGACCATGCCGAGCAGGCGGGGCGGCCTGCGGCCGACGCGGAGCATGGCCACGAGGTCGCTGACGCGGCCGACCTGGTCGCCGACGGGGTCGAAGACGGGCACTCCGGCGAGATGGGAGACGAAGATCCGGGGGGCGCCTGCCGCCATGCCACGCGCCTCCTCGGTGCCGCACGATTCGAGTGGTCGATGCGAGTCGTCACAGAGCTTTGCCGGTGATCGCAGAGCTTTGCCGGGTTCAGGCTAGCCCGTGACGTTCCGCACCGCTCCGGCAGAGCCTCCGTACGGCTGCCTGCGGGGCCCGTCACGTGGCCCGGGTACGCTGCGGTCTGCCGTTCCCCCCATCGGCCCCGGCACCGGACCCGGCCCTTCCGCCCGGCCGGCCCGCGGCCGCCCCCCCCGGCATCCCGTACGGGCCCTGCCCGTCGCCCCCCCACGACACGAGAGGCAGCGCAGATGACCGTTCGTACCCCGTCGTCGCGTATCCGCAGGGCGGTCGCGCCCCTGGCGCTCTGCGCCGGACTGACGGTGGGACTCACGGCCTGCGCCGCCGACCCGGACGAGGGGACCAACGGGGTGGGGAGACTCTCCGCCCCCGAGATCGAACGCAAGGCGCAGACCGCGGCGGACGCGGCGACCGCCGTACGGCTCTCCGGCACCCTGGTGAGCAAGGGCGGCACCTTCAAGCTGAACATGCGGCTCAAGCAGAACGGCGCCACCGGCTCGGTGACGACGAAGAACAGCACCTTCGAGCTGCTCCGGGTCGGCGACGCGCTCTACCTGAAGGCCGACGCGGGGTTCTGGGCCCACGACGGCAAGGAGGGCGAGGCGCCGTCGGAGGCGGACGCCGAGGCCGCCGACACCCTCGACGACAAGTACGTGAAGGTCCCGCAGGGCGACCCCTCGTACAAGCAGCTGCGCGGCTTCACCGACATGGGCACGCTCCTCGACGGGCTGATCGGCCTGCACGGTGAGATGGTCAAGGGCGACCGGGACCAGATCGGCGGGGTCCGCACGGTCAAGGTCAAGGGCGGGGCCGAGGGTGAGGGCGGCACCCTCGACGTGTCCCTGGACGGCGAGCCGTACCCGCTGCAGTTCTCCCGCGCCGGCGGAGCGGGCGTCGTGGTGCTCTCCGAGTGGGACAGGGACTTCCCGCTCACGGAGCCCTCGAAGGAGGAGACCCTCGACTACGGCAAGCAGCTGCCGCGGACCTGAGGCCTCAGTGCCGCTTCTTGCGGAACAGCAGTCTCGGCAGGCCCGCCGGGATCGGACGGCGGGTGTTCGCCCACGTGGGCAGCGGTACGGCGGCCAGGGAGCCGTCCGGCAGCTCCGTGGTCGAGGACCGGGGGTCGAGCCGCACCACCCGGCACTCGCGCGCCCAGCGGCCCGGCATGGCCTCGCCGTCGGGGGCGTTCAGCCGCTTGCCCTTCAGTTCGGCGACCGCCGCGTCCCACTCCTCCGTCCCGGGGGAGAGGTCGCGGACGGTGGCGGTCCACTCGACGAGCCGGCCGCCCTTGTCCTTGCTGCGGACGGTCACCTCGGCCGTACCGCCGTCGACCAGACCCGGCAGCGGCTGCTCGCCGGGCCCGTCGCCGACCACGTGCGCGGCGCCGTCGTGCCAGACGTGCCAGAGCGCGCGGGCGGGCTCGGTGCCGCGCACCCACACGAGGCCGGACTTCTTGGTGGCCTCCTCGACGAGGGCGGGCCCGAGCGACTGATCGGTCATGGCCGAAGCCTATCTAGAGCCAGCCGTTGCGCTTGAGGGTGCGGTGGATGGTGAAGCAGATCGCGATGATGCCGGTCAGCACCATCGGGTAGCCGTACTTCCAGTGCAGCTCCGGCATGTGGTCGAAGTTCATGCCGTACACGCCGCAGACCGCCGTGGGGACGGCGACGATCGCGGCCCACGAGGTGATCTTGCGCATGTCCTCGTTCTGCGCGACGGTCGCCTGCGCCAGGTTGGCCTGGAGGATCGAGTTGAGCAGCTCGTCGAAGCCGACGACCTGCTCCTGGACGCGGGCGAGGTGGTCGGCAACGTCCCGGAAGTACTTCTGGATGTCGGGGTCGACGAGCCGCATCGGGCGCTCGGAGAGCAGCTGCATCGGGCGGAGCAGCGGCGTGACGGCCCGCTTGAACTCCAGCACCTCGCGCTTGAGCTGGTAGATCCGGCCCGTGTCCGTGCCGCGCGTGGAGCCCTTGGCGGCCGGCGAGAAGACGTCGATCTCCAGCTGGTCGATGTCGAGTTCGACGGCGTCGGCGACCGCGATGTAGCCGTCGACGACGTGGTCGGCGATGGCGTGCAGGACGGCCGAGGGGCCCTTGGCGAGGAGCTCGGGCTCGCCCTGGAGGCGGTGGCGGAGGTTGCGCAGGGAGCCCTGGCCGCCGTGCCGGACGGTGATGACGAAGTCGGGGCCGGTGAAGCACATGACCTCGCCGGTCTCGACGACCTCGCTGGTCGCGGTGAGCTCGGCGTGCTCGACGTAGTGGATGGTCTTGAAGACCGTGAAGAGGGTGTCGTCGTACCGCTCCAGCTTGGGCCGCTGGTGGGCGTGGACGGCGTCCTCGACGGCGAGCGGGTGCAGCCCGAACTCGGCGGCGATGCCGGCGAATTCGGCCTCGGTCGGCTCGTGCAGTCCGATCCACGCGAAGCCGCCGCTCTCCCGCACCTGGCGCATCGCTCCGCGCGGCGTGAGGCAGTCGCGGTCGTCGACCCGGCGCCCGTCGCGGTAGACGGCGCAGTCGACCACGGCGCTGGACGCCGAGTGGTCGCGCGTGGGGTCGTACGCGGTGTACGTGGTGGGGGTCTTGCGCAGGGAGTGCCGCAGGCTCGGGCGGACGGCGGCGGTGAGGTCACGGATCATCGACATGGGCGTGCTCCTTCACGGATCGGCCGTCGGCGAGCGTGGCACAGCCCGGAATGAGGACGGGGAGGTACGTCGTCCACAAAGCGGGCGGCACCGAGGGGTCGCGGTGACGGCGGTCGCTACAGACAGGGAAAGGCGAGAATTGCTCTTCCGTCGTGCGAGATGCCGGAGGGGCGGGTCCGTGCCGGACCCGGACGTCACCGGGAGGAGCGCACCGGGCTGGGGTGCGGAGCGGCGGAAGAGCGGCTGGTACTGCCCGATCGACTTCGGTCCATCGCAGTCCCACCTCCTCCGGCCGGTCCCCTGTCGGGGATGACATGTGACGAGCAGTCGGGAATCCCGACCAGTGGCCAACACTATCAGCCGACAGCGGGTCAATCCCTTACTTTGCCCGTTCCATACGCGATCTATGCTCCCCACATGGGAGAAGTTCTTGCACTGGTCGAGGCCCGGCTGCGGACGGCGCTCGGCGAACCGGACGCGCGCGCCGCGGTGACGTTCCTCGGCACGGACCGGATCGAGGTGCTGCGTTTCGTCGACGGCGACCTCGTGCGGTACGCGACCCTCGGGATGTCCGCGCAGCCGATGGCCGATCCGACCTCCGCGCTCGCCGACCCGGTGAAGGGCCCGCGCGCGGAGCTGGTCCTCACCGTACGGGGCGGGCTCGCCGACACCGACAAGGTGCTGCGCCCGCTGGCCGTCCTCGCCGCCACCCCGCAGGTCGAGGGCGTCGTCGTGGCCGCGGGCGCCTCGCTCGACGTCGGCGATCCGCTCTGGCCGGGCGCCCCCTTCAGCTCGGTGCTCGTCGCCGGGTCGGGCGGTCTGGTGGAGGACCTGGAGCTCGACGCGCCGATGGACCCGGTCCGCTTCCTGCCCCTGCTCCCGATGACGCCGAACGAGGCGGCGTGGAAGCGGGTGCACGGGGCGCAGGCCCTGGAGGAGCGCTGGCTGGCAGCGGGGACGGACCTGCGCGATCCGCTGCGCAGGTCCGTGAACCTGGACTGAGGCCGTTCCGCGGACCCGGGCCCGCGGGTGCCCACGCGAGCGCCCGAGGACCCGGGTCCGCGGGTGCCCCGCACGATCGCCCGCTAGGGGGTGTTTCGGAAGTCCCGCACAGCACCCGCGGCGCCCGCAGGACTTTCGGAACACCCCCTAGCGGGCGTGTTCCTTGAGGAACGCGCCCGCGTGGGCCGCCGCCTCTTCGGCGGTCGCGTACGGCGCCCCGTCGGCGGCCGTGCCGGACGCTCCGTCAGCACCTCGCCCGGTCCAGCCCCAGTCGCCGGAAGGCGACCGCACCAGCTCGGCGGTCCCTCCGAACAGCGTCAGCGTGCTCCTGCCCGCCGTCGCGGGTGCCGGGCGGCTGACGGCCTCGGGCCACTTCTTGCGGGCGCCCTGGCGGGTGATGCCCCAGACGGCTCCCAATTGCTCATAGCTCGCGCCGTAGGAGCCGGCGGTCGCCGCGGCCTGCGCCGTGAGCCGCTTGATCTCCCTGTCCATCACCTTCCACGCGGCCAGGACGGACAGCGCCACGTCGACCGGATCCGCCTCCCACATGCGGTCGGCGGGTAGCCCGGTCTGCCGGGTGCGGATGGCCGAGGCCAGCGGATTCAGGGCGTCGTACAGGGCCGTGTCGAGCCCTGCCCGCTCTTCCGGGGTGATCTCCGAAGCCGTCATGCGACAACCATAGTTTCCGAATCATCGTGTGTAAACCGAAGTTTCCACATGGCCGGAAGGGCGGTCCTGGTGGGCGAAGACGCCGATCCCGTCCTCCGTGGCGTGCTTCGGGGCGAGTGCCTCGGCGTCGTGCGTGAGGGCGGTGCGGCGGACCCGGACGATCGCGGCGCCGATGACGGCGGCCACGCCGGCCACCACGAACGGCATGTGGACGTCGCTCCACGCCTCGATCTTCGGGGCGAAGTACGGGGCGGCCGCCGCCGCGAACCAGCGGACGAAGTTGTAGCCCGCGCTCGCGACCGGGCGCGGGGCGTTCGAGACGCCGAGGGCCAGCTCGGTGAAGACGGTGTTGTTGACGCCGATGAACGCGCCCGACAGGACCGTGCAGACGATGGCGGTGGTGTGCCCGCCGTAGCCGAGCACCACCACGTCCGCCGCGAGCAGCACCAGCGAGCCGCCGAGCACGGTGAGCGAGCCGAAGCGCCGCTGGAGCCGGGGCGCGACGAGCACCGAGAAGACGGCGAGCAGCACGCCCCAGGCGAAGAACACCGCCCCGGACTTGTACGGCGTCATGTTCAGCACGAAGGGCGTGAAGGCGAGCACGGTGAAGAACGCGTAGTTGTAGAAGAACGCGGCCGCCGCGGCCGAGGCCAGACCGCCGTGGCCCAGGGCCCGGATCGGGTCGAGCAGGGAGACCTTGCGGGCGGGCCTCGGCTGTTCCTTGAGGAAGACCGTGATGCAGAGGAAGCCGATCGCCATCAGGGCGGCGGTGCCGAAGAAGGGGTAGCGCCAGCTGGCGTCGCCGAGGACGGCGCCGAGCAGCGGGCCGCAGGCCATGCCGAGGCCGAGGGCCGACTCGTACAGGAGGATCGCGGCCGCGCTTCCGCCGGCCGCGGCGCCGACGATGACGGCCAGCGAGGTCGAGACGAAGAGGGCGTTGCCCAGGCCCCAGCCGGCCCGGAAGCCGACGAGCTGCCCGACGGTGTCGGAGGTGCCGGCGAGGGCGGCGAAGACGACGACGAGCGCGAGTCCGGCGAGCAGGGTCTTGCGGCCGCCGATGCGGCTGGAGACGAAGCCGGTCACGAGCATCGCGACGGCGGTGATCAGGAAGTACGAGGTGAAGAGCAGCGACACCTGGCTGGGGGTCGCGTGCAGGCCCTCGGCGATCGAGGGCAGGATCGGGTCGACGAGGCCGATGCCCATGAAGGCCACGACCGAGGCGCCCGCGGTGGCCCAGACGGCCGGGGGCTGGCGCAGTAGCCCGCCGGGTGTGCCTTCTTCTCTCTCCATGGGTGGCGCTCCTCCGCGTCGAGATGGTTGGTCTATGCACAGAATAAGTTAGACGAGCTAATGAATGCAAGATACATCTATCTCGGCCGGTCCATGCGGCCACGGCCCGGACGCCCCGGGTGAACGCCCCGGGCCGGACGGGTGATCGTGTGCTGCCGTCCTTGACGCGGGGCGGAAGAGCTAGGACCGTTGAGCCCTATGAGGGGCGAACCCAGTTGTCCGAAGTGCGGTGGCCGGGTCAGGGCGCCCGGTCTCTTCGCCGACTCCTGGCAGTGTGACGTGCACGGCTCGGTGCACCCGCTCCAGCCCGTGATCCCGCCCAGCGTCGAGGGCCTCGGGGTCGTGGTGCACAGGTCCCACGTGCCCGTGTGGATGCCGTGGCCCCTGCCCGTCGGCTGGCTCTTCACCGGAGTCGCGTACGCGGGGGACGACCGCAGCGGTGGACGCGCCACGGCCGTCGCCTGCTCCGGCCCCGGCCCGCTCGGCGGGATCGGCGAGCTGCTCCTGGTCGCCGAGGAACTCGGCGTCGGACTCGGCGCGCGGTACGCCGGGATCGACGGCCTCGATCCCGGCTCCGGCATGGCCATCGACAAACCGCCCCAGGCGAAGGTGCTCGCCGCCGGGCGCCCCACCCCGCTCTGGCACGTCACCGGCGCCCCGCAGGACCGCGCGGTCTTCGCGGGCGAGGCGCGCGGGCTCTGGCTCTGGGCCATCGTCTGGCCCGAGCAGTCCGGCCTCCTGATGTACGACGAGCTGGTCCTCACCGACCTGCGCGACGCGGGCGCCGAGGTCGACCTCCTGCCCTGCGGCGCGCTCACCCCGAGGCTCCTGGGCTAGGGGGGCGAGGTCGGGCGCGTGGGGCCCGAGGCCCGTCCCCCGGCGAGGTCGGGCTCGCGGGCCCCGGGACCCTCCCCGGGGGTCGTCCCGCGGTGACGTTCCGTGCGGGCGTGTTCGATTCGCCCGTTATGCTGGAGCGTCCCCTCGTCCGCCCCGAGCCCTGGAGTACCGCGTCGTGCGCATCGATCTGCACACCCACTCCACGGCCTCCGACGGCACGGACTCCCCGGCCGAACTCGTCCGGAACGCGGCCGCGGCCGGCCTGGACGTCGTCGCGCTCACGGACCACGACACCACCCGCGGCCACGCCGAGGCGATCGCCGCCCTGCCCGAGGGGCTGACCCTCGTCACCGGCGCCGAACTGTCCTGCCGGATGGACGGCATCGGGCTGCACATGCTCGCGTACCTCTTCGACCCGGAGGAGCCCGCGCTCCTCGCCGAGCGCGAACTGGTCCGCGACGACCGGGTGCCGCGCGCCCGCGGCATGGTCGGCAAGCTGCAGGAGCTGGGCGTCCCCGTCACCTGGGAGCAGGTCGCCCGGATCGCCGGCGACGGCTCCGTCGGCCGCCCGCACGTCGCCGAGGCGCTCGTCGAGCTCGGGGTCGTACCGGACGTGTCCGGCGCCTTCACGCCCGAGTGGCTCGCCGACGGAGGCCGGGCGTACGTCGAGAAGCACGAGCTGGACCCGCTCGACGCGATCCGTCTCGTCAAGGCGGCGGGCGGCGTCACCGTCTTCGCGCACCCGCTCGCCGTCAAGCGCGGCCAGGTGCTGCCCGAGGCCTCGATAGCCCGCCTGGCGGAGGCCGGGCTCGACGGCATCGAGGTCGACCACATGGACCACGACGAGGCGACGCGCGCCCGGCTGCGCGGTCTCGCGAAGGAGCTGGGTCTGCTGACCACCGGCTCCAGCGACTACCACGGCAGCCGCAAGACCTGCCGCCCCGGCGAGTTCACCACCGACCCCGAGATCTACGGCGAGATCACCCGCCGCGCTGCGGGCGCCTTCCCGGTCCCGGGCGCCGGCGGAGCCCGCTGAGCCCCTCGGGGCCCCCTCGCCGCCGCTTCCCGTGACGGCGGCCGGCCGCCAGGCCCGGCCGCGTCCCGGGCGGCGCGTGCCCACCCACACCCCGGTCTCACGCCACCCGTACGGCTCCGTGCCGTGCGCGGGGTGGCGTTCCTCCTGCCCTGACGCCGGAATCCCGTATTCCGCCCCGTAGGGGTACACCCCACCGTTCCACCTCTCCCGCAAGGCACCCCACCGTGTTCGACGTCGCCGTCTTCGGCTCGCTGTTCCTCACCCTCTTCGTGATCATGGATCCCCCCGGGATCACCCCGATCTTCCTCGCGCTCACCTCCGGCCGTCCGGCCAAGGTGCAGCGCCGGATGGCCTGGCAGGCCGTCGCCGTCGCCTTCGGCGTCATCACCGTCTTCGGCCTGCTCGGCCAGCAGATCCTGGACTACCTGCACGTCTCCGTCCCCGCGCTGATGATCGCGGGCGGTCTGCTGCTGCTCCTCATCGCGCTCGACCTGCTCACCGGCAAGACGGACGAGCCCAAGCAGACGAAGGACGTGAACGTCGCCCTCGTCCCGCTCGGCATGCCGCTGCTCGCCGGGCCCGGCGCGATCGTCTCCGTCATCCTCGCCGTGCAGAACGCCGACAGCGTGGCCTCGCAGGTCTCCGTCTGGACCGCCATCGCCGCCATGCACGTCGTGCTCTGGCTGACCATGCGCTACTCGCTGCTGATCATCCGCGTCATCAAGGACGGCGGTGTCGTCCTGGTGACCCGGCTCGCCGGCATGATGCTCTCCGCCATCGCCGTGCAGCAGATCATCAACGGCGTCACCCAGGTCGTCCAGAACGCCTGAGGCCCGCCCGGACACCACTGCGCCCCCGTACGGATTCCGCTCTGGCGAAGTCCGTGCGGGGGCGCGGTGCGTGGTGTGGAACCCGGCCTGTTACGAGGCCGAGGTCTCGGCGGGGCGGATCCAGATGCGCTGGCCGATCGCGGCGGCCTGCTGCACGATCCGGTTGACGGAGGCGGCGTCCACGACGGTCCGGTCGACGGGCGTGCCGTCGATGTCGTCGAGTCGCAGGATTTCGAAGCGCACGGGCTTCTCCCTTCGTCTGAGTTGATCCTCCTGATGGAGAACTGCGTTACGTACGGGTCCAACGACGTGCACCCTGCAAACATTCCCTACGCTAAGGAAAATTTTCGGATGGCTAAATATCTTCGGGAGGGAGGGTGTGGCGGCCCGGTCCCCGGCGGCGGAGAATGAGCCCCGTATGAACGACGCAGACACCCCCACGGTGACCGAGACCGACGCCCGAACGCCCGCCCTGGAGGCCCTGGACGCCCGCCTGGAGCGCACCAATGAGCTCCTCCAGCGGATGCTGGCCGAAGTGGCCAAGACCCCCTCCACGCACGCCATCTTCGTCGACGCGGGTTACGTCCATGCTGCGGCCGGGTTGCTGGTGGCGGGCACCGAGGACCGGCGCTCCTTCGACCTCGACGCCGAGGGCATGATCGAGGCCTTCATCGACAAGGCCCGCACGATCTTCGCCGACAGCAGACTCCTCCGCGTCTACTGGTACGACGGGGCCCGACGCCGCATCCACACCCCCGAACAGCAGGCCATCGCCGAACTCCCCGACGTCAAGGTCCGCCTCGGCAACCTCAACGCCAACAACCAGCAGAAGGGCGTCGACTCCCTCATCCGCACGGACCTGGAGTCCCTCGCCCGGCACCGCGCCATCAGCGACGCAGCCCTCGTCGGCGGCGACGAGGACCTCGTCTCGGCCGTCGAGGCCGCCCAGGGCTACGGCGCCCGCGTCCACCTCTGGGGCATCGAGGCCGCCGAGGGACGCAACCAGGCCGAGGCGCTGCTCTGGGAGGTCGACAGCCAGCGCACCTTCGACCTCGACTTCTGCCGCCCGTACGTCACGCGCCGCCCCGTCACCACGTACGAGAACGAGGGCGAGCCGCCGCCCTCCCGCGAGGAGGTCCGCTTCGTCGGCGCCCAGATCGCCGCGACCTGGCTCGCCGAGCGCGGCCGGGACCGGCTCGCCGAGCTGCTGCCGGGCGCGCCCTACCTCCCCGGGCCGGTCGACCAGGACCTGCTCGTCGAGGCCGAACGCCTGCTCAGCCGCTCGCTGCGCGGCCACGCCTCGCTCCGGCGGGCCCTGCGCGACGGCTTCTGGCAGCACCTCAAGGCGCAGTACTGACCTCGGGCCGCTTGCACACCCGCTCCCAGAACTCGGCCAGGCGGTCCGTCAGCTCCCGGGGGTGCGACACATTGGGGGAGTGGCCGGCGCCCGCCACCACCGTGCGGTGCGCGCCGGTGCGGGCGGCCGCCGCCGCCAGGTCGGCCGGCGCCCAGACCATCTCGTCCGCCCCGTACGCGAAGTGCAGCGGCAGGCGCAGCGCGGCCAGCTGCTCCGTACCGTCGTGACGGTCCAGCAGCAGCCGCCCGGCGCCCGCGAGTTGGGCGATGCGGGTACGCATCCAGCGGCGCCGCAGGAACGCCCTGAGCTCCGGGGTGTCCCCCGTGTCCGGCTCCTCGCCCCGGCTGTCCAGCCAGCACATCGCCTGCCACACCCGCTCCTTCGGCAGCACCGCGAGCGCGGCGCGCAGCACCCTCACCCGGATCCGCTGCGGCCGGGCGACCCGGCCGGGGCCCGAGGAGAGCAGGGTGAGCGAACGGAACGCGCCCGGCGCGAGAGCGGCCGCCGCGCGGGCCACCAGGCCCCCGAAGGAGTGGCCGACCAGGTGCACGGGGCCGTCGCCGAGGGCCGCGGCCTGCGCCACCGCGTCGAGCGCGAGCGCCCTGCGGCGGTAGGCCGCCCGGCCGCGGGGGCCCGGCGTGTCGTTCTGGCCGCGCCCGTCCACGGCCACCGCCCGGTACCCGGCCTCGCTCAGCGGGCCGAGCAGTTCGATGAAGTCCTCCTTGCTGCCGGTGTAGCCCGGCAGCAGCAGCACCGTGCCCCGCCGCTCGCCCACGGGCTCCGCGTCGAACACGGCGAAGGGACCGCGCACGGTCTCGATGCGCCGGCGACGGGTGCGGGGCGGGAGAACGAGGGAACGGGGCTTGCTCATATCCGGACTGTAACGGGCAGCGCGGGGCCGCGCCGTCGTGGGCGGTGCCCGCACCGGCCGGGGAACGGCCGAGCGGCCGGGTCCTGGTCAGGACCCGGCCGCTCGGTGGTGTCGCGCGTCAGCCTTCCGGCTGGGCCACGGCCTTCTTCGTGGTGCGGCGGCGCGGCGCGGCCTTCTTGGGGGCCTCCTCCACCGGCGCCTCGACCTCGGCGGCCGCGGCCTTCTTGGTCGTACGGCGGCGGGCCGGGGCCTTCGGCTCGGTCTTCGGCGCGGAGGCCTCGGGAGCCTCGGCGGCGACCGCCTTCTTCGCCGTGCGGCGACGGGGAGCCTTGGGGGCCTCCTCGGCCTCCGCGGCGGCCTCGACGACCGGCTCGGCCACGGCCTTCTTCGCCGTCCGGCGGCGCGGTGCGGCCTTCTTCGGGGCCTCCTCCGTCGGCGCCTCCTCGACCACCGGCGCGGCGGTGGACGCCACGACGATGACCTCGGGCGCACCGGCGCTCACCGGGGACCCGGCGGGGCGGCTGGCCGCACGGCGGCGGCGCGGCGCGGGCTGCTCCTCGACCGGAGCGGCGACCGGCTCGACGACCGGGGCCTCGGCCACCGGCGCCTCGGCGGTCACCGGGGATCCGGCGGGACGGCGGGCGGTGCGACGACGGCGCGGCGCGGGGACCTCCGCGACCGGCGTCTCGACGACCGGGGCCTCGACGACCGGCGTCTCGACGACGACCGTGGCGGCCGGGGCCTCGACGACCGGGGCGGTCTCGACGACCGGCTCGGCGACCGCCTTCTTGACCGTGCGACGGCGCGGGGCCGCCTTCTTCGGCTCCTCGACGACCGGGGCCTCGACGACCGGGGCGGCCGGGGCGGCCGGCTCCTCGACGCTGCGCCGGGCCATCAGGGCGACCGCGGCGGTCTCGGGCGTCTGGAACGACACGGTGTCCTCGACCGGACGCAGCACCCGGGCACGACGGCGGCGCGGGGCCGGGGTCTGAGCCGGCGCCGGAGCGGCCGGGGCGGCCGTCACGGCCTCCTGGCGGGGGGTGCGAGCACGGCGCCGCGGGGCCTTCGGCTCCTCGGCGGCCGGGGTCTCGACGACCGGGGCCGGAGCGGCGGGGGCCTCGACGGGGGCGGCCTCGACGACCGGCGCCTTCACGGCGGCCGGAGCCTCGGCGGCCGGAGCCGCGGCAGCCGCGCCCGGCGCCGCGCCCGGCGCGCCGACGCGGGTGCGACGGCGACGGCGCGGGGTGCGCGCGGCGGGCTCGGTGCGGGACTCGTCGGCCGGGGCCTCGACGGAGGTGGCCTCTGCGGAGGTGGCCTCGACGGCGGGGGCCGTCGACGCCGGGGCGTCGCCGAGCTCGCCGCCGCGGGTGCGGCGACGCTGGCGCGGGGTCCGCGTACGGGCCGGGCGCTCCTCGGTCCGCTCGGCGGCCTTCGGGCCGCGAGCGCGGCGGCCGCCGGGCTCGCCCAGGTCCTCCAGCTCCTCCGCGTCGAGACCCGCACGGGTCCGCTCGGCGCGGGGCAGGATGCCCTTGGTGCCCGCCGGGATGTCCAGCTCCTCGTACAGGTGCGGGGAGCTGGAGTAGGTCTCGACCGGCTCGTGGAAGTCGAGGCCGAGCGCCTTGTTGATGAGCTGCCAGCGCGGGATGTCGTCCCAGTCGACGAGCGTCACCGCCGTGCCCTTCGCGCCCGCGCGGCCGGTGCGGCCGACGCGGTGGAGGAAGGTCTTCTCGTCCTCGGGCGACTGGTAGTTGATGACGTGGGTGACGCCCTCGACGTCGATGCCGCGCGCGGCGACGTCGGTGCAGACGAGCACGTCGACCTTGCCGTTGCGGAAGGCGCGCAGCGCCTGCTCGCGGGCGCCCTGGCCGAGGTCGCCGTGGACCGCGCCGGAGGCGAAGCCGCGGCGCTCCAGCTGCTCGGCGATGTCGGCGGCGGTGCGCTTGGTGCGGCAGAAGATCATCGCGAGCCCGCGGCCGTTGGCCTGCAGGATGCGGGAGACCATCTCCGGCTTGTCCATGTTGTGCGCGCGGTAGACGTGCTGCTTGATGTTGGCGACGGTCACGCCCTCACCGTCGGGCGAGGTGGCCCGGATGTGGGTGGGCTGCGACATGTAGCGGCGGGCCAGGCCGATGACCGCGCCCGGCATGGTGGCCGAGAACAGCATGGTCTGGCGCTTCGCCGGAAGCATGTTCATGATCTTCTCGACGTCGGGCAGGAAGCCCAGGTCGAGCATCTCGTCGGCCTCGTCGAGGACGAGGACCTTCACCTTCGAGAGGTCGAGCTTGCGCTGCCCGGCCAGGTCGAGGAGACGGCCGGGGGTGCCGACGACGACGTCGACGCCCTTCTGGAGCGCCTCGACCTGCGGCTCGTACGCCCGGCCGCCGTAGATGGCGAGCACGCGGACGTTGCGCACCTTGCCGGCGGTCAGCAGGTCGTTCGTGACCTGCTGGCACAGCTCGCGGGTGGGGACGACGACGAGCGCCTGCGGGGCGTCGGTCAGCTGCTCGGGCTTCGCCCGGCCGGCCTCGACGTCCGTGGGGACGGTGACGCGCTCCAGGATGGGGAGGCCGAAACCGAGGGTCTTGCCCGTGCCGGTCTTGGCCTGGCCGATGACGTCGGTGCCCGAGAGGGCGACCGGGAGGGTCATCTCCTGGATGGGGAAGGGGGTGACGATGCCGACGGCCTCCAGGGCCTCGGCCGTCTCGGGGAGGATTCCGAGTTCTCGGAAAGTCGTAGTCAGGGTGCTGCCTCTTCTGTGAGACGCGGCGCGAGGCGAACGAAGGGGGTCGTACCGTGCCGGGATCCTCCGGGGGGATCGGGGAGATCACCGCCGGGTGGCACGGGACCACTGCCGTCGCTCGAGCGTCGTACCGCTGAGGGTGACCCTTCCGCGGGTCCGCCGGAAGGGCTGTCGGGCCGGAGCCGATCGGGCCACCGACCGGGCATCCTCATTCATGAGTCGGCCCACCGAATACGTCCGAACGTGCGAAAGCATGTCCGCATACTCAGCAGGCGCCTTATCACTGTACCCCGGATTCGCGCATGTGTGTTGGGAGAAATGGTGATGAGGGCACGGTCACACTGACTGACCAGCGCCTTACCGGGCCGCGCGGGCGGGCTATTGTGCGCTTCATGGAGACGCCTGACAACGCCACACCCACCGGGATCGCCGCCAAGGACTGGGCGGAGGCTTCCGCCGAGCCGCAGTACCGCGCCGCCGTGATCGACCTCCTCGGCGCCCTCGCCTACGGAGAGCTCGCGGCCTTCGAGCGGCTCGCCGAGGACGCCAAGCTGGCGCCCACCCTCGCGGACAAGGCGGAGCTGGCGAAGATGGCCTCGGCCGAGTTCCACCACTTCGAGCGGCTGCGCGACCGGCTCGCGGCCGTCGACGCCGAGCCGACCTCGGCCATGGAGCCCTTCGCGAAGGCGCTCGACGACTTCCACCGCCAGACCGCGCCGTCGGACTGGCTGGAGGGCCTGGTCAAGGCGTACGTGGGCGACTCGATCGCCAGTGACTTCTACCGGGAGGTCGCGGCCCGGCTCGACTCCGACACCCGCGGGCTCGTCCTCGCGGTGCTCGACGACACCGGGCACGGCAACTTCGCCGTGGAGAAGGTCCGCGCGGCGATCGACGCCGACCCGCGCGTCGGCGGCCGGCTCGCGCTCTGGGCGCGCCGCCTGATGGGCGAGGCGCTCTCGCAGGCCCAGCGCGTGGTCGCCGAGCGCGACGCACTGTCGACGATGCTGGTCGGCGGGGTCGCGGACGGCTTCGACCTCGCGGAGGTCGGCCGGATGTTCTCCCGGATCACCGAGGCGCACACCAAGCGCATGGCGGCGCTGGGCCTCGCGGCCTGAGCCGCCTCAGCCGGACGCGCCGGTCAGACCGCGGCTGATCGGCGCAGCCTGCGCGAGGCGGGGCGGATCAGCAGCGACAGCAGCACCGCCGCCACCGCCACGGCGCCGATCAGGGTGGCGAAGGGATGCCCGGGGCCGAGCGCCCCGTGCGTCACCAGCGCACCGAAGACGCCGCCCAGCGTGCCGGTGACAAGGACGATCGCCCGGACGGGGAGGCGGTCGGGCAGCCGGTGCGCGGCGGCCCAGGCCAGGGCGAAACCGAGCAGGGCGGAGCCGAGGGCTTCCAGGAACACGGCGGATCACCTCGCGAGGGGTGCGGGGCGGGTGGTGCGGTCAAGGGCGTCCTACCCCCGGCGTCCTCGACGCAATCCTTCCGTACCCCCTGACGTGGCCGAACGGCCGGACGGACAGACGAAGGGCCCGGCGGACCGATGCGGTCCACCGGGCCCTTCCCGTCGGATCCCTGGCTCAGAGCGCGCCGAAACCCACGCGGCGCACGGCGGGCTCGCCGAGCTCCACGTACGCGATCTTCTCGGCCGGAATGAGGACCTTGCGGCCCTTCTCGTCCGAGAGGCTGAGCAGCTGCGCCTTGCCGGCCAGCGCGTCGGCCACCGCGCGCTCGACCTCCTCGGCGGACTGCCCGCTCTCCAGAACGATCTCCCGGGGTGCGTGCTGCACGCCGATCTTGACCTCCACGGCTATGTCCCTCCGAACGGTCAGCGTTGCGCGGACGACCCGCGCCGTACGCTGCACACATTAGCCCGGTGAGGGGACCCGCACGGGGCAGCCGCCGCACGCCAGGAGCGAACACCGTCCGGGAACACGGCCGCGGCGGGAGCGGTTCAGTGGCCCTCGGCGCTCAGCTGACCGTCCACCGGGTGCAGCGGGAAGCCGGCGATGCCGCGCCAGGCGAGCGAGGTGAGCAGTCCGACCGCCTTGTCGCGGGGGATGCCGGAGCCGCTCGACAGCCAGTAGCGGGCGACGACCTGCGAGACGCCGCCGAGGCCGACGGCGAGCAGCATCGACTCGTCCTTCGACAGGCCGGTGTCCTCGGCGATCACCTCGGAGATGGCCTCGGCGCACTGCAGGCTGACCCGGTCCACGCGCTCGCGCACGGCCGGCTCGTTCGTGAGGTCCGACTCGAAGACGAGACGGAACGCGCCGCCCTCGTCCTCGACGTACGCGAAGTACGCGTCCATGGTCGCGGCGACCCGGAGCTTGTTGTCCGTGGTGGAGGCCAGTGCCGTGCGCACGGCGAGGAGGAGCGACTCGCAGTGCTGGTCGAGCAGCGCGAGGTAGAGCTCCAGCTTCCCCGGGAAGTGCTGGTACAGCACCGGCTTGCTGACCCCGGCCCGCTCGGCGATGTCGTCCATGGCGGCGGAGTGGTACCCCTGGGCGACGAAGACCTCCTGGGCCGCGCCGAGCAGCTGGTTCCGTCGGGCACGTCGCGGCAGGCGCGTGCCCCGAGGGCGTGCTGCCTCTGTCTGCTCGATGGCGCTCACGCGGCCTCCCAAAAATCGATCCATGCGCGCTGTCGCGCCGCGCCGCCATCGTACTTTTGGGTAACCCGGCTGTGTGCGGTGCGAACGCAGAATTTCACGGACCGGACGCCCGGGTCGACAGTCGCTTCAAGATTAAACCGAACAAATCAGCGGGAGTCGTGTGCTCAGCGGTAGTCGTCCTCGTCGAGGGCGACGACACGCGCCTGCTCGGACGCGTCGGCCTCGTTCGCCGAGTCGCGCTCCAGATGGGTGGGCTGCTCGTCCTCGCGCTGCTGGAGTTCGGTGTGCTGCTCGGCAGCGTCGGCCTCCGGGATTTCCTGGTCCAGCACGACGTCCTCTTCCTCGGTGAATGTGTCCGGCTCGCTCGGATCGACAGTCATGCGGTTCCTTCCGGGGGTGCGGGTCGCGGTGCTCCCGATGGCCCTCTCTTCGAGCCTAGGAGCGAACGCGCCCCGCCGCACACGCACCTGTGACCGCACCCACACACGTCCGCGCGTGATCGTCTCGTAATATTGCGGCCATGTCCTCGACCGAGCTGCCGGAAACCCGGACCGCCGCCGCACCGACCGCGTCGCGGACCCGCGCCGTACGGGTCGCCGACGGCGAGGAGCTCCGCTCCGTCGCGCTGCCCGGACTCACCCTCACCGTGCGCGCCCGGCCGGGGACCCGGCCCGGTCTCGCGCCCGCCCTGTACGTGCACGGCCTCGGCGGCTCCTCGCAGAACTGGTCCGCCCTGATGCCGCTGCTCGCGGACCTCGTCGACGGCGAGGCGGTCGACCTGCCGGGCTTCGGCGACTCCCCGCCGCCCGACGACGGCAACTACTCGGTCACCGGACACGCCCGGGCCGTCATCCGGCTCCTGGACGCCGGCGGACGCGGACCGGTCCACCTCCTCGGCAACTCGATGGGCGGCGCCGTCGCCACCCGCGTCGCCGCCGTCCGGCCCGACCTGGTCCGCACCCTCACCCTCGTCTCCCCGGCCCTGCCCGAGCTGCGCGCCCAGCGCACCGCATGGCCCACCGCGCTGCTCGCGGTGCCCGGAGTCGCCTCCTTCTTCGCGAAGCTCACCAAGGACTGGACGGCCGAACAGCGCGTCAAGGGCGTCCTCGCCCTCTGTTACGGGAATCCCGGCATGGTCACCGACGAGGGCCTCCTCCACGCGGTGGAGGAGATGGAGCGGCGCCTGGAGCTCCCCTACTTCTGGGACGTCATGGCGCGCTCCTCGCGCGGCATCGTCGACGCGTACACCCTCGGCGGGCAGCACGGGCTGTGGCGGCAGGCGGAGCGGGTCCTCGCCCCGACGCTGCTGGTCTACGGCCGGCGCGACCGGCTCGTCTCGTACCGGATGGCCCGGAGGGCGGCCGCCGCCTTCCGCGGCTCGCGCCTGCTGACCCTCCCCGAGGCGGGGCACGTGGCGATGATGGAGTACCCGGAGACGGTCGCCCAGGCCGTCCGGGAACTGATCGCCGATGACGGCGGGAGCTGAGCAGGGGCGTGGGACGACATAGTCGTAAGGGCTCCGCGCCCTCGGTGGCCGACACCGGGCAACAGGCGGGGGCGGGGGCGGGGGCGGGCCCGGCGGGACCGCCGCCGGGGACGGGGCGCCGCCGCAGGACGGCGGACGGCGGCCAGGAGACCACGTACGCGCAGGGGTACGGGACCCCGGCGCACGGGACTCCGGTGTACGGCACGCCCGCGCACGGGACTCCGCAGTACGGGACCCCGCAGTACGGGACCCCCGCGCACGGGGTTCCGCAGGTCGGGACCCCCGCCCACGGGACTCCGGTGTACGGCACCCCCGCGCACGGGACCCCGCAGTGCGGCACCCCCGCCCACGGCACCCCGCGGTACGGCGCCCCGGCGTCGGCCGCCGCGCGGGTCGGGGCCCCCGCCTTCGACACCCCCGCGCACGGCACCCCCGGCACCCCCGCGCACGGTGTCCCCGTCATCGGGGCGTCCGTACGGGGCGGGCACCCGCAGCACGAGGAGACCTCCACCCCGCGTCCCGGGCCCCGGCACGGCACGTCGCGAACCGCCGCGACCGAACAGGCCGCTTCCCAGGCGCCGTTCATCCCCGGCCCCCGCCGCGAGGGCGCGGGGGAGGACCCGGAGGCGGAGACCCCGGCCGGCCGGGGCGGTCTCGGCCGCACCCTCACCGGAGTCGCGGCCGCCGCCGTCGCCACGGTCCTCGCCGTCATCGTCGCCGGGCAGGTCACCGCACGGGACGAGACCCCGCCGGCCACCCGCGCGGCCGGGGAACCGGCGGAGCGGCCCGCGGACCACACCTCCGCCTCCCGCTCGGACGACCGGGCCGTCCCGTCGAAGCCGGCGCCGGCCGTCACCCCGCCGACCTACGAACAGCTGATGACCCGCCAGTTCCCGATCGACCCGAAGCTGAGGGGCTCCGGGGAGTTCGAGGCCGTGCCGGGCCTGGCGAAGGCGCCCGGCAAGGGGGAGCTGATCCGCTACCGGGTCGACGTCGAGAAGGGCCTCGGCCTGGACCCGAAACTCTTCGCGGACGCCGTGCAGAAGACCCTCAACGACCGGCGCAGCTGGGCCGGTCGGGGAGAGAAGACCTTCGAGCGCATTTCCAGTGGAGATCCCCAGTTCGTGATCACCCTGGCGAGTCCGGGAACCACCGGCGCGTGGTGTGCGAAGTCGGGTCTCGACACCACCGTCGACAACGTCTCCTGCGATTCGGCCTCCACCCAGCGCGTGATGATCAACGCCTTCCGCTGGGCGCAGGGCTCGCAGACCTTCGGCCCGAAGGCGATGTACGCCTATCGGCAGATGCTCATCAATCACGAGGTCGGACACCGGCTCGGCCACGGTCACGTGAGCTGTCGCACGCCGGGTGCACTGGCTCCCGTGATGCAGCAGCAGACCAAGTCCCTGGACATCGACGGGATCAAGTGCCGCCCCAACCCCTGGGTGTATCCCACGAGTTGACGGACGGTCCGGGCGGCGGCCGTCCACATCCCGAGACGCGCGTCTCGGGATGACGCGGATGCGCGTTGACATCGCTCACGCGTTCGTCCATATTTCTCGGCATGTCGCACCGTCACGCCGTTTCCGATAGCGCCGCCCTTGAGCTGGCGCTCTTCGGCGTGACCGGACACACGGTCGCCGACATTCTCTGTAGCTGACGCAGCCCGAGCGCTCGTCGGCCTTTCCTGTTTCTCGCCGCGCCCGGGTTCCTCCTTCCCGCAGGCGCGCACCGTCCTCCCTTTTCGGGCTGTTTCCCCGTGCCTGCGGAATTCCCTTTCCCTTTCCCGCAGTTCACCCCGAGAGGTCTCCTTCCGATGCGTTCATCGTCCGTCGTCTCCCGCCGCGTGGCAGCGGCCGCCGTCAGTGTCGTCCTGGCCTCGGGCGCCGCCGCGTGCGGTCCCGAGGACGCCGGCGCCGCGGGCGGCACCTCCGGCAAGGCCGCGGGAGCCCCGCAGAAGGGCGGCACGCTCACCGTCCTCAACAACGAGGCCCAGAGCGACTTCGACCCGGCCCGCCTCTACACCTCCGGCGGCGGCAACGTCCCCTCCCTGGTCTTCCGCACGCTCACCACCCGCAACCGCGAGGCGGGCGCCGCCGGCACCCAGGTCGTCCCCGACCTCGCCACCGACACCGGCCGCCCCAACAAGGACGCCACCGAGTGGACGTACACGCTGAAGGAGGGCCTGAAGTTCGAGGACGGGACGCCCATCACCAGCGCCGACATCAAGTACGGCATCGAGCGCTCCTTCGCGGCCGAGCTCTCCGGCGGCGCCCCCTACCTGCGGGACTGGCTCGTCGGAGGCGACACCTACCAGGGCCCCTACAAGGCCGGATCCGACGGGAAGAAGGGGAAGGACCTCGCGTCGATCGTCACCCCCGACGCCCGGACCATCGTCTTCAAGCTGAGGAAGCCGGAGGGCGAGTTCCCCTTCGTCGCCACCCAGACCCAGTTCGCCCCCGTCCCCAAGGCCAAGGACACCGGCGCGAAGTACGAGGAGCACCCGGTCTCCTCCGGCCCGTACAAGGTCGTCGAGAACGAGAACGACGGCGAGCACCTCGTCCTGGAGCGCAACCCGCACTGGGACCCGAAGACCGACGAGGAGCGCAAGGCCTACCCGGACCGGATCGACGTCAAGTCCGGGCTCGACCAGGCCGTCATCAACCAGCGCCTCGCCACCTCCTCCGGCGCCGACGCCGCCGCACTCACCGCCGACACCAACCTCGGACCCGCCGAACTCGCCCAGATCGGCTCCGACAAGGCGCTCGCCGCCCGCGTCGGCACCGGCCGCTTCGGCTTCACCAACTACATCGCGTTCAACCCGAAGGTGAAGCCCTTCGACAACCCGAAGGTCCGCCAGGCCATCTCGTACGCGGTCAACCGCACCAGCGTCGTCAACGCCGCCGGCGGCTCCGCGCTCGCCGAGCCCGCCACCACCTTCCTGCCCGAGCAGAAGGCCTTCGGCTTCACCGCGTACGACCACTTCCCGGCCGGGAAGACCGGTGACCCGGAGAAGGCCAAGGCGCTGCTCAAGGAGGCCGGCTACCCGAACGGGCTGACCGTCACCCTGCTGCACTCCACCGCCCAGAACCGCACCACCAGCCCCGAGATCGCCACCGCCGTCCAGGAGGCCCTCGGCAAGGCCGGCATCACCGTCAAGCTCGACGGACAGGAGCCCAACTCCTTCAACGAGAAGCGCTGGAGCGTCAAGGACGCCCCCGGCTTCTTCCTGTCCCGCTGGGGCGCCGACTGGCCGGCCGGCGGCCCGTTCCTCGCGCCGATCTTCGACGGCCGCCAGATCGTCACCGACGGCTCCAACTACAACCACGCGCAGCTGAACGACCCGGCGGTCAACCAGGAGATCGACGAGATCAACAAGCTGACCGACCAGAAGGCCGCGGCCGCCCGCTGGGGCGCCCTCGACAAGAAGATCGGCGAGCAGGCCCTCGACGTGCCCCTCTTCCACCCCGTCTACAAGCAGCTCGTCGGCAAGGACGTCAAGAACGTCGTCATCAGCGACTGGACCGGAGTCCTCGACATCTCGCTGGTCGCGGTCAAGTGACCAGCCTGACCGACGTCCCGGCGCCCGTGGCGGGCCTCCCCGCCACGGGCGCCGCCCGGCAGGTGTGGCGACGGCTCCGCACCCGCCCGGCCGCCCTCGTCTCCGCCGCCGTCCTCCTCCTGCTCGTCCTCCTCGCCCTCGCCGCGCCGCTGCTCGCCGCCCTGGAGGGCCAGGACCCGCACACGTACCACGACGACCTCGTCGACTCGGCCCGCGGCGGCGTCCCGTACGGCGCCTTCGGCGGGGCGGGCGCCGACCACTGGCTGGGCGTCGAACCCGGCACCGGCCGTGACCTGTTCGTCCGGCTCCTGTACGGCGCCCGGGTCTCGCTGCTCGTCGCCGTCGGTGCCACCGCCGTCCAGATCCTCATCGGCGTCCTCGTCGGCCTCACCGCCGGGCTCGGCAGCCGGTGGCTCGACGGGCTCCTCAGCCGCGTCACCGACGTGCTCGTCGCCCTCCCGATGCTGGTCCTCGCGCTCGCGCTGACCGCCGTCGTCCCGCGCGACTTCCCCCGACCGCTGCTGCTGGTCCTCGTCATCGGGCTGCTCGGCTGGGCCTCCACCTCCCGGATCGTGCGCGCCCAGACGCTCACCCTCAGGGGCCTCGACTTCGTCGCCGCCTCCCGGCTCGCCGGCTCCGGCCGGTGGCGCACCGCCCGCCGGGAACTCCTGCCCTCGCTCGCCGCGCCCGTCATCACCTACGCGGCGATCTCCTTCCCGACCAACATCGTCGTCGAGGCCTCCCTGTCCTTCCTCGGCGTGGGCGTCACCCCGCCCACCCCCTCCTGGGGGCAGATGCTGTCGACGGCCCAGACCTGGTTCCGGGCCGATCCCGCGTACGTCCTGCTGCCCGCGGGACTGCTCTTCGCCACCGTGCTGGCCTTCACCGTCCTCGGCGACGCCGTGCGCACGGCCCTCGACCCCCGCGAGGCGAGCCGGCTGCGCGTGGGCACCCGTAAGGAGTCCTCCCGATGACCCGCTTCGTCCTCAAGCGGCTCGCGGGTGCCGTGCTCGTCCTGCTGGCGCTCTCGGTCCTCGTGTACGCCCTCTTCTACCTGGCGCCCGGCGACCCCGCCCGGCTCGCCTGCGGGGAGCGCTGCAACCCCGAGCAGATCGCCCAGGTGCGCGAACGACTGGGCCTGGACGAGAGCGTGTTCAGCCAGTACCTGCACTTCCTCCAGGGCGTCCTCGCCGGCCGCGACTACTCCACCGGAACCGCCGTCACCCACTGCGACGCACCCTGCCTCGGGCTCTCGTACCAGAACGACCAGCAGGTCACCGGACTGATCCTGGAGCGCCTCCCGGCCACCGCGTCCCTCGCCCTCGGGGCGATGGCCGTCTGGCTCGTCGTCGGCGTCGGCACCGGACTCCTCTCGGCCCTCCGCCGGGGCGGCGTCACGGAGCGGGTCCTGACCGTCCTCACCCTCGCCGGGACCGGCATGCCCGTCTTCATCCTGGGGCTGCTCCTGCTCATGGCCGTCTGCGCCTACCTCCAGTGGCTGCCCTTCCCCTCGTACGTGCCGCTCGGCGAGGACCCCGAGCAGTGGGCCTGGAACATGCTGCTGCCCTGGCTCACCCTCGGCTTCTTCGAGTCCGCGAAGTACGCCCGGCTGACGCGGAGTTCCACCCTGGAGACGCTCGCCGAGGACCACATCCGCACCTTCCGGGCGTACGGGGTGGGGGAGCGGTCCGTCGTCACCCGCCACGCGCTGCGCGGCGCCGTCCCGCCGGTCATCGCGGTCAGCGCCGTCGACCTCGGCTCGATGTTCGGCGGGGCCGTGCTCACCGAGTCCCTCTTCGGCATCCCCGGGCTCGGCAGGACCCTCCTCGACGGGGTCCGCGCGATCGACCTGCCCGTCGTGGTCGGCGTCGTCCTGGTGATGGGCACCGCCGTCGTCCTCGCCAACGTCCTCGCGGACCTGCTGTACGCGGCCGCCGACCGAAGGGTGGTCCTGACGTGACCGCGTCCGCCGAAGCCGCTCACGCGCCCGCACCGGGACCGCCCCCGCTGGTGGAGGTCAGCGGCCTGACCGTCGAGTTCGAGCGGGAGGCCGGAGCCGTACGCGCTGTCGACGGGCTCTCCTTCACCCTCGGCGAGGGCCGCGCGCTGGCCCTCGTCGGCGAGTCCGGCAGCGGCAAGTCCACCGTCGCCGGCGCCCTCCTCGGCCTCCACCGGGGCACGGGCGCACGCGTGGGCGGGACCGTGCGCGTCGACGGCATCGACGTCGCCGCCGCGGGCCCCGCCGAACTCCGGCGGCTGCGCGGCGGGGTCGCCGCCATGGTGTTCCAGGACCCGCTGTCCGCCCTGGACCCGTACCACGCCGTCGGCGACCAGATCGCGGAGGTCCACCGCATCCACCATCCGGTGTCCCGGAAGGCCGCCCGGGCGCGCGCCGTCGAGGTCCTCGACCGGGTCGGCATCCCCGACGCGGCCCGCCGCTCCCGCTCGCGTCCGCACGAGTTCAGCGGCGGCATGCGGCAGCGCGCCCTCCTCGCGATGGCCCTCGCCTGCGAGCCGAAGCTCATCGTCGCCGACGAACCGACCACCGCCCTCGACGTCACCGTCCAGGCCCAGATCCTCGACCTGCTGCACGAGCTGCGGCGGGAGACCGGCACCGCGCTCCTCCTCGTCACCCACGACGTGGGCGTGGCCGCCGAGAGCGTCGACGAGGTGCTCGTCATGCGCGAGGGGCGTCAGGTCGAGCGCGGCCCCGTCGCCGGGGTGCTCGGGGCGCCCTCGGAGCCGTACACCCGCGCCCTGCTCTCCGCCGTGCCCCGGCTCGACGGGCCGGCCAGGACCGCCGCCGAGAAGGGCGAGGTCCTCCTCGAAGCGGTCGGCCTGCGGCGGGACTTCGGCCGCGGCGGGAGCGCCGTGACCGCCGTCGACGAGGCCTCCCTCACCGTCCGCGCCGGCGAGACCCTCGGCGTCGTCGGGGAGTCCGGCAGCGGCAAGACGACCCTCGGCCGGATGCTCGTCCGGCTCCTCGACCCGACCGGCGGCGAACTCCGCTACCGGGGCGCGGAGATCGGCGCCCTGCCGGAGCGGGAACTGCGCCCGTACCGCCGCGAGCTGCAGATGGTCTTCCAGGACCCGGTCGCCTCCCTCAACCCCCGCCGCTCCGTCGGCGAGTCGATCGCCGACCCGCTGCGCGTCGCGGGGGAGCGGGACGAGACCCGGATCCGGGGCCGGGTGCGGGAACTGCTCGACCGGGTCGGGCTCGACCCCGACCGGTACGGGGCCTATCCGCACGAGTTCAGCGGCGGCCAGCGCCAGCGCGTCGGCATCGCCCGCGCGCTCGCCGCCGCACCCCGCCTGATCGTCTGCGACGAGCCGGTCTCCGCGCTCGACGTCACCACCCAGGCCCAGGTGACGGCCCTGCTCGCCGAACTCCAGGCCGAACTCGGCCTCGGGCTCGTCTTCATCGCCCACGACCTCGCGGTCGTCCGCCAGGTCAGCGACCGGGTCGCCGTCATGCGCGGCGGACGGATCGTCGAACAGGGCACCGTCGAGGAGGTGTACGGCGCACCCCGGGATCCGTACACCCGGCAGCTGCTCGCCGCCGTCCCCTCGCTCGACCCGCTGCTCGCGGCCGAGCGCAGGGAACGCCGCCAGGAGCTGGCCGCCGCCTGACCCTCCGTGACCGTTCCGCCGCGTACCGCGACAGAACGCGACCGGGGTGGGAAAGTTACGTGCATTCACCCCTTCCGGTGGTGCGACGGACAACCGTCCGTCGCACCACCGGTGTATCCGCTTACGTTCTTCCCGCTGCGAGTCACCGGGCCGACGGTGACCGCCGTCAAGGGAGATCGGGGGTGCACGCGTGCGGATCGGACTGCTGACGGAGGGTGGCTACCCGTACGCCACCGGTGAGACCGGACGCTGGTGCGAACGGCTCGTGCGCGGGCTCGGACAGCACCAGTTCGACCTCTACGCCCTCGGCGCGACCGGCACCCCGCCGCCGCTGCCGCCGAACGCCCGCGTCGCCCGCGCCGCCGACCCCGGCACCGCCCCGGCGTCCTGCGGCCCCGGCCGGCCCCGCACCGCCCGCCGGGCCTACGGACGCCATGAGCGGCGCCGCTTCACCGAGGCCTACCACCGGCTCGCCACCGGACTCTGCGCCGAGGACGGCACGGACTCCTTCGCCGAGGGGCTCTACACCCTCGCCGAACTCGCCCGCGAGCGCGGCGGGCTGGCCGGCGCCCTCCGCTCCGACGACGCCGTCCGTGCCCTGGAGGCCGCCTGCCGCGCGCCCGGCGCACGCCGGGGCGCGGCCGCCGCCGGGCTCCCCGACCACCTCGCCTTCGCCGAGCACCTGGAGCGGGCCCTGCGCCCCCTCTCCCTCGACTGGTACGAGGAGGACGCGCTCGGCGCGGCCGACCTCTGCCACGCCGCCGCCGGTGGCACCACCGCCCTCCCCGGCCTGCTGGCCAAACGCTTCTTCGGCACCCCGCTGCTCGTCACCGAGTACGGCGCGCCGCTGCGCGCCCACTACCTCTCCACCTCCGGCGCCGACCGCTCCGCCCCCCTCCGCGCCCTGCTCGCCGGGCTCCACGGCAGGCTCGCCGACGAGATCTACCGGCAGGCCTCCCTCCTCACCCCCGGCAACGCCCACACCCGCCGCTGGCAGGAGAAGTGCGGCGCCGACCGGGCCCGCATCCGCACCGTCCACCCCGGCATGGCCGCCGAACGCTTCGCCGAGGTCGGCGAGGACGAGGAGAGCGGCGACCCCGCCACCCTCGTCTGGGTCGGCCGCGTCGAACCAGCCAAGGACCTCGTCGGTCTCCTCCACGCCTTCGCCGAGATCCGGGCCCGGCAGTCCGACGCCCGCCTGCGGATCGTCGCCGTGCCCGTCCGCGAACCAGGCGCCGGCGCCTATCTCACCTCCTGCAAGGGGCTCGCCGCCCAGCTCTTCCCCGACGAGGCCACCGGGGCGCACGCCGTCGGCGAGAACCCCGTCACCTTCGAGGAGCTCGGCGGCCCCGAGGCGCCCACCCTGGAGGACACCTACGCCTCCGGTGCGCTCGTCGTCATGTCCAGCCTGGTCGAGGGCTTCCCCGCCAGCCTCGTCGAAGCCATGTTCTGCGCCCGGGCCACCGTCTCCACCGACGTCGGCGCCGTCGTCGAGATCATCGGCGGCACCGGCCTCGTCGTCCCCCCGCGCAACCCCCGGGCGCTCGCCGACGCCTGCCTCGCGCTGCTCCGCGACCCCGAGCGCCGCCACCGGCTCGGCGCCGCCGCCAGGGCCCGCGCGCTCGAACTCTTCACGGTCGAACAGAACCTCGCCGCGTTCCGCGGCATCTACCTCGAACTCCTCTCCCACGCGCCGGTGCGCCACCGCCCCGGGGACGGCGTCCCCTTCGCCCACCCGGCCGAGGCCCATGTGCCGGGCAGCTGGGCGCCCAAGGCCGTGACCGCGGGGACAGGAGCCCCCGATGCCTGAAGGAGGCACACCCATGCGCGGCTCCGCCGCCCCGACGAGCCCCGGAGCCTGGGACGCCCGCTCCGAAGCCCTCCTCGGCACCCCCGCCCTCACGGCCGCCGGCGCCCTCGACCTGCGCGCCCCCGCCCCCGAGGACCCCGCCGACGCGGCGCCCTCCGGGATAGCCGGCCCGGCCGGGGCCGGCGTCGTACCGGAGGAGACGGTCGACCCGCACCGGGCGGAGGACGAGACCGACCCGCGCCCGTCGGACCCCGCCCGCGCCCGGACCGGCGCGGGCGAGGCGTCGGAGGAGGCCGCGGCGACGTGCCCGGGGCCCGGCGCCGACCGACGTCCCGCCGACGGCGGCGACGCCCCGGCGCGCGGCGCCGCGTGGAGGACGGCACCCGGGGCAGCCCCGGCACCGGGCTCCGTACCCGAGGCACCGACACCCGGCCTCGCGCCCGCCCCTGCGCCCGAGGCTCCGGCGCCCGTGCCCGTTCCCGAGGCTCCGCCGTCCGTGCCCGTGCCCGTGCCCGTGCCCGCGCCCGTGGCTCCGGCACCCGCCCCTGTCCCCCGAGCTCCCGTCCCCGTGCCCGCTCCCGGTGGGGCGTCCAGGAACCGGCGGGGGAACGCCGATCCCGTCAAGGTCCTCATGCACCGGCACCGGGAGCTCTGCGAGCGGGCCGTCGACCCGCTGGAGATCGCCGCGGGCCTCGAAGCGCAGGGCTTCACCGACCGGACCGCCGCGCGGTTCCGGCACCGGGACGTGTTCTCGCTCGCCGAGGAGCTGTACGCGCGCGTGCCGCGCGGACAGGAGAGGCCCGCGCCCGCCGGCGCACCGGAGCCGGCCCGCGCGCCCTGGGCCCTCGCCGCCCTCGCCCCCGGCGGGGCCGCCGCGCTCACCGGGCTCGGGCTCGCCTTCGCCCACGGGCCCGTGCGGATCGCCGTCGGGGCCGCCGGGGCCCTCGCCCTCGGCGGGGCACTGCTGCTCGCCGTCCGCCGGGGCCCCCTCCGCGCCCCCGACGGCGGAACCGTTCCCGCCGCACGGCTCTGGACCCTCTGGCTCCTGGCCTACGCGGTCGGCGGCGACGGACTCCTGGACCAGGTCGTCAGCGGCGGCCCCGACGGGCCCTGGGACCTGACCCCCGCGCCCCTCCTGGGCCTCGCGCTCGCCGTGGCACCCGCCGCCTGGTGCACCCACCTCTTCACGAGCCGGGCCCGCCGCCGCATCGCCGACAGCCGGGGACTCGCCGACTTCGCCGCCGTCACCCGGCCGCTGCTCCTCGGCACCGTGACGCTCCAACTCCTCGCCCTCACCGCCCTGCTCGCCCTCACCGGCTTCAGCCCCGGCGCCCTCGCCCTCGGCGCCCTCCTGCTGCTCGCCCGGCTCCTCACCGTCCACGGCTTCCCCGAGACGGCCGCCGCAGCGCTCGCCGCGGCCTCCGCCGCGGAGGCCCTCGCCCTCGCGAGCGTCCTCGCCGCCCGCGTGCCCCTCCCCGGCTTCGACGCGCTCGCCGTCCCCGTGCGCGCCCTCGTCGAGGCCGGTGGTCCCGGGGCCGTACCCACCCTCGTCTGCGGCGCCGCCGCGCTCGGCCTGCTGGCCCACGCGACCGGCACCCTGACGCGGGCCTCCGCCCACGCCACCCGATGAAAACCCCGGAACCCCACCCCCCTTCGCACCCGCGGAGCCGACGCCGCGGGCGCGTCCCGTCACCTCTCTCATCACCCCCGCAAGGAGAACGAAGACCATGACCCCCCAACCCCAGGCACCGGCCGGTCGGCACACAGGGGCCGCACGATGAGGGTGCTACTGCTCGGAGCCAACGGCTTCATCGGCCGATTCGTCGCCGACCGGCTGCTCGCCGACCCGGCCGTCCACCTCACCGCGCTCGGCCGGGGCGACGACGCCGACGTGCGCTTCGACCTCGCCTCCGGCAGCCCCGGCGCGCTCACCCGCTTCCTGGACGCCGTCCACCCCGGGGTCGTCGTCAACTGCGCCGGAGCCACCCGCGGCGGCGCCCGCGAGCTGACCCGGCACAACACCGTCGCCGTCGCCACCGTCTGCGAGGCCCTGCGCCGCAGCGGGTGCGGGGCCCGGCTCGTCCAGGTCGGCTGCGCCTCGGAGTACGGACCGAGCCAGCCCGGTTCCTCCACGGCCGAGGACGCCGTCCCGCGCCCGGGAGGCCCGTACGGCGTCTCCAAGCTCGCCGCGACCGAACTCGTCCTCGGCTCCGGGCTCGACGCCGTCGTCCTGCGCGTGTTCTCCCCGGTCGGCCCCGGCACGCCCGCCGGCTCGCCGCTCGGCCGGCTCGCCGAGGCCATGCGCCGCGCCATGCAGGCCGGCGACGGCGAGCTCAAGCTCAGCGGACTCGGCGTGCAGCGGGACTTCGTCGACGTACGGGACGTGGCACGAGCCGTCCACGCGGCCTCGCTCTCCGCCGCGCAGGGCGTCGTCAACATCGGCACCGGCCGCGCCGTGAAGCTCCGCGACGCCGCCGCCGTCCTCGCCAGGGTCGCGGGCTACGCCGGCAACCTGCACGAGCTGGACGCCCCGCACGGCATCCCGCAGCGGCCGATGATCGGCGCCCCCCGCGGCGAGGGGACCATCGCCGAACAGCTGGCCTCCGCCCCCTACCCGTACCCCGACGGCTGCGGGCCCTGGCAGCAGGCCGACGTCCGCACCGCCCGCGACCGGCTCGGCTGGCGGCCCCGGATCAATCTGGAGGAGTCCCTCGCCGACATCTGGATGGAGGCGGCGTGTCGCATCTGACGACGACCACGGCCACCGGAGCCGTCCAGGCACTCGGCTTCGGCGTCCCCGGCTACGCCCATCCGCTGCTCGCCCCCGTCGAATGGGCGGAGCTGACCCGCCCCGGGACCCCGCTGCACTGGGCGGTGCTCAACGTGGCGGACGGCCCCGGCAGCCGCCCCGACCCGCACTGCCTGGAGGCGGCGGGGAAGCTGCGGAACGCCGGGGTCAAGGTCCTCGGGCACCTGGACCTCGCCCATGGCTCCCGGCCCTTCGGGGAGCTGGTCTCGGACGCCCACCGCTTCCTCGACTGGTACAAGGTCGGCGGCTTCTACCTGGACCGGGCCCCCGCCGACCGGGCGGACCTGGCCGGGACGCGGCGGCTGACCGCGACCCTGGAGGCCGTGCTCGGCGGCGAGGCGCACCTCGTCCTCGGCCACGGCACCCACCCCCACCCGGGGTACGCCGAGACCGCCGACCAGCTGGTGACCTTCGCCGGGTCCTGGGTGGACTACCGCTGGTCGCAGGTGGCGGAGTGGACCGCCGAGTACACGGAGACGAAGTTCGTCCACCTCGTCCACGGCGTCCCGCGCACCCACCTCGACGAGGCCCTGCGGATCGCCCGCTGGCAGGGCGCGGGGACGATCTTCTTCACGGACCGGGCGGGCCGGCCGGGACAAAGTGCCCCATTCCAATCGCTGCCCGGCTACTGGGACGAAATCGTCTCGCGGATCGGAACGGGTGTCTCGGAATGAGGAGGGGCGTGGCAGTGTTACGGGGAGAACAACCGTACTGACATACCGACCATCGGAGACTCCGTGTCGCTGCCACCCCTGGTCGAGCCGGCTTCCGAGCTCACCGTAGACGAGGTCCGCAGGTACTCCCGCCACCTGATCATCCCGGACGTCGGGATGGACGGACAGAAGCGGCTGAAGAACGCCAAGGTGCTGTGTGTGGGCGCCGGCGGCCTCGGTTCCCCGGCCCTGATGTACCTGGCCGCCGCCGGTGTCGGCACGCTCGGCATCGTGGAGTTCGACGAGGTCGACGAGTCGAACCTCCAGCGCCAGATCATCCACAGCCAGGCCGACATCGGCCGCTCCAAGGCCGCGTCCGCGAAGGACTCGGTCCTCGGCATCAACCCGTACGTCAACGTGATCCTTCACGAGGAGCGGCTTGAGGCCGACAACGTGATGGAGATCTTCGGCCAGTACGACCTGATCGTCGACGGCACGGACAACTTCGCCACGCGCTACCTGGTGAACGACGCCTGCGTGCTGCTCAACAAGCCGTACGTCTGGGGCTCGATCTACCGCTTCGACGGCCAGGCCTCGGTGTTCTGGTCCGAGTACGGCCCCTGCTACCGCTGCCTCTACCCGGAGCCCCCGCCGCCGGGCATGGTCCCGTCCTGCGCCGAGGGCGGCGTCCTGGGCGTGCTGTGCGCGTCCATCGGCTCCATCCAGGTCACCGAGGCCATCAAGGTCCTGGCCGGCGTGGGCGACCCGCTGGTCGGCCGTCTGATGATCTACGACGCCCTGGAGATGCAGTACCGCCAGGTGAAGGTCCGCAAGGACCCCGGCTGCGCGGTCTGCGGCGAGAACCCGACCGTCACCGAGCTCATCGACTACGAGGCCTTCTGCGGCGTCGTGTCCGAGGAGGCCCAGGAGGCGGCGCTCGGCTCGACGATCACTCCCAAGCAGCTCAAGGAGTGGATCGACGAGGGCGAGGACATCGACATCATCGACGTCCGCGAGCAGAACGAGTACGAGATCGTCTCGATCCCGGGCGCGCGTCTGATCCCGAAGAACGAGTTCCTGATGGGCAACGCCCTCCAGGACCTCCCCCAGGACAAGCGGATCGTCCTGCACTGCAAGACGGGTGTCCGCAGTGCGGAGGTCCTCGCGGTGCTCAAGTCCGCCGGCTTCGCGGACGCCGTCCACGTCGGCGGCGGCGTGATCGGCTGGGTCAACCAGATCGAGCCCGAGAAGCCGATCTACTAGCAGCCGATCCGGCAACGCTGTGCGGAAGGCCCCGGACCTCAGGTCCGGGGCCTTCCGCCGTCCCGGGGGCGCTACTTGCAGACCGTGCCCGAGGCCGGGACCTTGCCGTCGAGCAGATACGCGTCGACGGTCTTCTTCACGCACGCGCTGCCGCCGTTGTACGCGCCGTGGCCCTCGCCCTCGTACGTCACCTCGATGCCGACGCCCTTGCCGAGCGCCTCCACCATCGACCGTGCGCCCTCGTACGGCGTGGCCGGGTCACCGGTGTTCCCCACGACGAGGATCGGCGCCGCGCCGGGAGCCGAGACGTCCGGGTGGTCCCAGACCCCCGGCACCGGCCACTGCGAGCAGCTCGCGAGCGCCCAGCCCATGAAGTCGCCGAAGACGGGGGAGGCGTCCCGGAACTGGCCGAGCCGCTCCTTCGCCTGCCCCAGGGTGTAGCGCTCCTTGAAGTCCACGCAGTTGATGGCGGCGTTCGCGGCCTGGATGTTGCTGTACGAGCCGTTCTCGCCGCGCCCGTTCATCGAGTCCGACAGGGAGAGCAGCAGCGCCCCGTCGCCGCCGTCGGCCGCGTCGAGCCCCTGCTCCAGGTAGGGCCAGAACTCCTTCGAGTACAGGGCCTGCGCGATGCCGTTGGTGGCCTGCGTCTGGGTCAGCTCGCGGGAGCCGATGCCGGGGATCGGCTTCTTGTCGAGGGCCGCCAGGAGGTCGGTGATCCCCTTCTCGATCTCGGCGACGCTGCTGCCGGGCAGCGCGCACTCGTCGCCGCGGTCCACGCAGTCCTGCGCGAAGTTGTCCAGCGCGAGCTGGAAGCCCTTCGCCTGGCCGAGGGCGCCGTCCTCGACGCCCGCCTCCGGGTCGACGACCGCGTCGAAGACGGCCCGGCCCACGTTCTTCGGGAACATGTGGGCGTAGACGCCGCCGAGTTCCGTGCCGTACGAGATGCCGAAGTAGTGCAGCTTCTCGTCACCGAGGACCTGCCGCATCAGGTCCATGTCCCGCGCCGCGTTCTCGGTGCCGACGTGCGGCAGGGCCGCGCCCGCGTCACGCTCGCAGCCCTTCGCGTACGCCTTCTGCGCGTCGGACAGCGTCCGCTCCTCAGCGGTGTCGTCGGGCGTGAAGTCCAGGGCGTAGTACGCGTCGAGCTCCTTGTCGGTGGCGCACTCAACGGGGTCGCTACGGCCGACGCCGCGCGGGTCGAAGGAGACCAGGTCGTAGCGGCCGCGCAGGGTCTCGTAGTCGGCGGCGAAGCCGGGCAGGCCGGTGATGCCGGAGCCGCCGGGCCCGCCGAAGTTGAAGACGAGGGAGCCGATCCGCCGGGCGCTGTCCCGGGCCCTGGCCCGGATGAGGGCCAGCTCGATGGTCTCGCCCTCCGGCACCGACCAGTCGAGCGGTGTCTGGAGGAAGGAGCACTCCCAGGCGGTGCCGCCGGGCAGCGGGGAGGGCGCGGCCCCGCCGCCCTCGGCGGCGGACGGCGCCGGGCAGGGCGCCCAGGACAGCTTCTGCGAGGTCAGCGCCGCGAGTCCGGTGGGGCTCGACGTCACCGGGTCCGCCGCGTCGTCTCCCCCGTCCGAGCATCCGGCGGCGAGCAGCACGGTGGTGGCGGTGAGCAGAGCGGCGCGCTGGGCGGCGGAGATCGGCATAGGCCCATCGTGGGCCGCCGACCGCGCCCCCGCGCGGGACGGGGGTCCAACCGGGGGGTGGGGCTCTCGGGGGTGTCCGGCCCGTCCGGCCGGGACCCCCTAGAGCGCCTCCCGCTTCGTCAGCCAGTTGAAGCAGATCCACCCGGGCAGCACCGGGATCCACAGCGTGAGCAGGCGGTACAGGAGCACCGCGGGGGTCGCGACCTCGATCGGCAGACCGCCGACGGTGACCAGGCCGACGGTGAGCGCGCCCTCGACCGCGCCGACACCGCCCGGGGTCGGCGCCGCCGAACCGAGCGCGTTGCCCGCGAGGAAGACGACGGCCACGGTCGCGTAACTGATCGTCTGGTTCCCGTGGCTGAAGGCCCGGATCGAGGCGTCCAGGCAGAGGACGAACACGATGGTCAGGAGCAGCATGCCGCTGATGCCCGTGGCCAGCTTCATCGGCCGCTGGAGCACGTCCAGCATGCGCGGCACCACACCGGCGAAGAGCGAGCGCAGCCGCGTCGACACGAACTTGCGCATGAACGGGATCGCCGTCACCACCAGGACGAGCACCGCGACCGTGAGGAGTCCGGCGATGACCGTCCTCGACGGGGTGAAGGACTGCGACTTCTCCGTGCCCGTCAGATAGCCGAAGGAGAGCAGGAGCAGGATGTGCGCCCCGAGTCCGAAGAGCTGCGAGGCGCCGACGCTCGCCACCGCGAGTCCGGGGCGTACGCCCGCGCGCTGGAGGAAGCGGGTGTTCAGGGCCACACCGCCGACCGCCGCCGGGGCGACGATCTTCACGAAGGAGCCGGCGACCTGCGCCACCACCGTCCGCCAGAACCCGACCCGCTCGGGCACGAAGCCCAGCAGGCTCATCGCCGCCGCCACGTAGCTGATCGCCGAGAACAGCACCGCCGCCGCCACCCACCGCCAGTCCGCCTCGCTGACCGTCGACAGCGGCGTACGGGCGATCTGCGACAGCAGGAAGTACGCGGCGACCGCGCCCGCGATCATGCTGACCAGGGTCCGCGGCTTGATCCGCTCCAGGCGGACCGGCTCCACCGGGGCCTGTGGGCGGATCAGCAGCACCTGCTGCCGGATCTGCGCGAGCAGGTCCTCCTCGCGGGCCTCGTCGAGGGCGGTGTCGAGGGCCCGCTTCTCGGCCTTCTTGTCCGCCTTCTTCTCGGCCTTCGTCTCCGCCCGTACGGCCTTCCGGTCGGCCGCGGCCTCGGCCTTGGCGAGTTCCCGCTCGTGCTTGGCGGCCTCGGAGGCCGCGAGCACGGCCTCCCGCTCCCGTGCGGAGCGCTCCCGGGCCAGTCTCCGCAGCGTCGCGCGCGTGGAGCGGCTCAGCGCGATCGGCTGGAGCAGCGGCAGACAGTCGGCGACGGTGTCGGGGCCGAGCACCTCGACGGCCGCGGCGACGGCCCGCTCCGCCCCGACCCGCAGGCCGAGGGTGGTGAGCAGCTGGGCGATGTCCATCCGCAGGACCAGGTCGCCGGCCGCGATCTCGCCGCCCCGGAGGTCCGTGAGGATCACCCTGCCGGAACGATCCACCAGGATCGCGTCCCCGGAGAGCCGGCGGTGCGCGATCCGGCGCGACTGCAGCGCCCTGACCTGGCGCCAGGCGCTGCGGACCAGTTCGTCGGTGATCTCGACGTCGTCGAGCGAGTCGAGGCTCCGGCCGCCGATGTGCTCGTACACGAGCATCACGGCGTCCGGGCCGAGCTCGGAGGTGGCGATCAGCTTCGGCGCGTTCGCCCCGGCGGCGATCGCCGCGTACGCGAGGAGCGCCTCCTGCTCCAGGGCCTGGCGCAGCGAGACGATCGAGCGGCGGGTGGTGATGGTCCGCAGGGTGATCCGCCGCCACGCGCGGTAGAAGAAGCCGTGCGCCTGCTGTTCGCGGTCGACGACGGTGACGTCGAGCGGCGGCCCGTCCTCCAGGGTCACGAGGTAGCGGCGGCCGCGGTCCCCGCTGTCCGCCGCCTCGGGCACGCCCTCGGCGCGCAGTGCCGTCACCGGCCGGAAGCCGACCCGGCGCAGGCCGGCGAGGAGGGTCTGCCCGGTGGGCCGGACGTTCGGCGAGCCGACGGCGTACAGCGTGCCGTACGCCACCGTCCAGCCGATCAGGACGGTCAGGATGATCGAGAGGGCGGTGGTGTAGCCGGCCACCAGCATGGTGAACGCGTCGAGGAGCAGCACCACCCAGAGCGACACCCGCCAGCGGGGCCTGCGGGCCATGCCGACGGCGGTCATGTACGCGATGACCGGCGCGAGGTAGTTGTGCACGGGGTCCGTGAGACCGCCGCCGGACTGCGGCTGGGTCAGCGCGTCCTGGATGGTGCCGGGCGCGGCCTGGGCGACCCAGAGGTCGGTGGCGAGGGTGACGCCGTGCGCCAGGACGGCGGCGAGGACGCCGTCCGCGATGCGCAGACCGTCGCGTTTGATCAGCCGCTCGATGGCGAACGCGACCGGGACGAGCAGGACGGCGATGGACGAGACGAGGCCGGCGATCTTGACGAAGACGTCGGGGGCGCCGACCGCGCCCTTGTTGATGTCCTCCTCCAGACCGGAGGTCGTGGCGTGGGCGAACGCGGCGATGGCGATGACGAGACCGATGGCGAGCAGGCCGCCGAGCAGCCGCATCAGGTCGGAGGGCCGGTGCACGCGGGCGGCGAGCAGCGGCTCGTCGCCGGAGACCCGCTCGGGCACGTCGGGCTGAGCCCCCCCGGGAGGCTGCGTGTCCTGCCCCATCACCATGTCCGTCTCTGCCCGTGCGTCTTGTCGATCTTGTGCGTGATCGTGTTCGTGTTCTTGTACTTGTCGCTCTTGATCTCGTATCACCAGTCACCGCCCGGACGATGGTGGCACGAAGAGCCGCCGGGCGGAGGCATCAGGGCCATGTCGGTGGGGTGAGGCAGGATGGTGCGGATGAGCATGGAGGAGCCTGTGGGGGAGTCTGACGGGGGGACCCCCGGGGAGTCCGGAGAGCTGCCCGAGTACGCGGAGCGGGTGCTCGACGTCGCCGACGCGATCCCTCCCGGGCGCGTGATGACCTACGGCGACGTGGCGGAATGGCTCGGCGAGGGAGGCCCCCGCCAGGTCGGCCGCGTCATGGCCCTGTACGGCGGTGCGGCCCCGTGGTGGCGGGTGGTCCGCGCCGACGGCACGCTGCTGCCGGGCCACGAGCTGCGGGCCCTCGGCCACTACCGCGAGGAGGGCACTCCGCTGCGCGAGGCGGGCCGCACGGCCGGGGGCCACGTCCCGAGGATCGACATGCGGCGGGCCCGCTGGGACGGCGGGACCGCCGGGGGCGGCGAGGACGGCGAGGACGCCGGGGGCGGGGGAAGCGGTACGGCTCGGGGTGCCGGAACTCACACCTGAGGGCGCGCCCCCGGCCGGACCGGCCGGGACGGCTCCCCGGGGGTGGACGCGGTACGGAGTACGGCTCGTCGACGGCCCGCTTCGCGTAACGTCGACGTTCGCGTCTCCCGAGGCGGCGGCCACGGCACACAGCCGCCTCACCCGCACCACCACACCCACCAGGACCGGCGATCCACGTGAGCTCCTCCTCCACCACCCGGCGAACGCCGCCGCACCAGGGACAGCCGTACCCGGGTCCGGGACGGCAGCGGACCCCGGGCGCGTACCGACTGGTGCGCACCACGCCGGCCCCCCTGGATCCCCCTCAGCTGGACGCAGTCCAGCGGGAAGTGGTTGACCACACCGCGGGACCTCTCCTCGTCCTCGCCGGACCGGGCACCGGCAAGACGACCACGCTGGTCGAAGCGGTCGCCGCCCGCATGGAGAGCGGCACCGACCCCGAACGCCTCCTCGTCCTCACCTTCAGCCGCAAGGCCGCCGTCGAACTCCGCGACCGCATGGCCGCACGGCTCGGCGGCCGCCGCCCGCCCCAGGCGACGACCTTCCACTCGTACTGCTACGCCCTGATCCGCGCCCACCAGGACGCCGAGCTCTTCGCCGAACCGCTCCGGCTGCTCTCCGGACCCGAGCAGGACCTCGCCGTCCGTGAACTCCTCGCGGGCCAGATCGACCTGGCGAAGACGGGCCTCGGACACGTCCGCTGGCCCGACGAACTCCGCGCCTGCCTCACCACCCGGGGCTTCGCCGACGAGGTACGGGCCGTCCTCGCGCGCTCCCGCGAGCTGGGCCTCGGGCCGGACGCGCTGGCCCGCTTCGCCGACCGCGTCGGCCGCCCGGACTGGAAGGCCGCGGCCGGCTTCCTCGCCGAGTACCTCGACGTCCTCGACCTCCAGGGCGTCCTCGACTACGCGGAGCTCGTCCACCGGGCCGTACCGCTCGCCCGGGACAGCCGCCTGCCCGCGTACGACGCGATCTACGTCGACGAGTACCAGGACACCGACCCGGCGCAGGTCCGGCTGCTGCACGCGCTCGCCGGCGACGGCCGGAGCACGGTCGTCGCCTTCGGCGACCCCGACCAGTCCATCTACGCCTTCCGCGGCGCCGACGTGAACGGCATCCTCGACTTCCCGTCCGCCTTCGGCGGCGCCGCGGTCCGCGTCCTGCGCACCTCGCGCCGCTCCGGCGCCGCGCTGCTCGGGGCGACCCGGCTGCTCGCCCAGCGGATGCCCATGCCCCGGCTCCCCGCCGACAAGGTCCGCGCCCACCGCGAGCTCGCCCCGACGCGGGACGGCGGCCGGGCGGAGGCGTACACGTACCCGACGGCCTCGGCGGAGGCCGAGAACATCGCCGACCTGCTGCGCCGCGCGCACCTGGAGGACGGCGTGCCCTGGCAGGACATGGCCGTCCTCACCCGCGCCGCCGCCTCCCTGCCGTCCCTCCGCCGCGCCCTCACCTCGGCGGGCGTCCCGGTGGAGACGGACGCGGCGGACACCCCCCTGCGCCACGAACCGGCGGTGACACCGCTGCTCCTCGCCCTGCGAGCGGTCGCCGCGATCGAGCCTGCTCCGGGCGCCGAGCCCGTGGCGGGTGTCGAGTCCGTGCCGGGTGCCGAGTCCGTGCCGGGCGTCGAGTCCGTGCCGGGTGCCGAGTCCGTGCCGGGTGCCGAGTCCGTGCCGGGCGGCGAGTCCGTGCCGGACACCGAGCCCGCGCCGGGTGCCGAGTCCGTGCCGGGCGTCGAGTCCGTGCCGGGCGTCGAGTCCGTGCCGGGCGTCGAGTCCGTGCCGGGCGTCGAGTCCGTGCCGGACACCGAGTCCGTGCCGGGCGGCGAGTCCGTGCCGGACACCGAGCCCGCGCCGGGTGCCGAGCCCGCGCCGGGTGCCGAGTCCGTGCCGGGCGTCGAGTCCGTGCCGGGCGGTGGGGACGGGAGCGGCCGGGGCTCCTGGCTGACCGTCGAGACCGCGCTCGAACTTCTCGCCTCGCCCCTCGCCGGGGTGGACCCCGCGGACCTCCGACGCCTGGGGCGGGCCCTCAGGGACGAGGAGCGCGCCGCCGGCAACAAGGTCCCGCCGCCCTCGGACGTCCTCCTCGCGAGGGCCCTCGCGGAGCCGGAGCGCCTGGTCGCGCACGACCCGGCCTACGCGCGCGGCGCCCAGCGCCTGGGGCTGCTCCTCCAGGAGGCCCGCGCCCTGCTCGACGCGGGCGGCACCGCCGAGGAGGCCCTCTGGGTGCTCTGGAAGGGCACCCCCTGGCCCGGCCGCCTGGAGCGCGCCGCGCTGCGCGGCGGCCCCGCCGGACGCAACGCCGACCGTGACCTCGACGCCGTCTGCGCGCTCTTCGAGACCGCCGCCCGCGCCGAGGAGCGCGTCGGCGGCCGAGGCGTCCTCAACTTCCTCGAAGAGCTCGACGCCCAGGACATCGCCGCCGACACCCTCACCCGCCGGCACACCCGCCCGGACGCCGTCCGTCTGATGACCGCCCACCGCTCCAAGGGCCTGGAGTGGGGCTTCGTCGTCGTCGCGGGGATGCAGGAGGGCCTCTGGCCCGACCTCCGCCGCCGCGGCTCCCTCCTCGAAGCCGACCGCATCGGCCGCGACGGCCTCGCCGAACCCCTCACCCCCGGCGCCCTCCTCGCCGAGGAGCGACGCCTCTTCTACGTCGCCGCCACGCGCGCGCGTGACCGGCTCGTCGTCACCGCCGTGAAGGCCGCCGCCGAGGACGGGGACCAGCCGTCCCGGTTCCTCACCGAGCTCGGCGCCGAGCCCAAGGACGTCCCGGGCCGCCCCCGCCGCCCGCTCGCGGTCTCCGCCCTGGTCGCCGAGCTGCGCGCCACGACCGTCGACCCGCAGGCCTCGCCCGGGCTCCGCGAGGCCGCCGCCGACCGGCTCGCCCGGCTGGCCGCCCTCACCGACGAGGACGGTCAGCCGCTCGTCCCGGCCGCGCACCCCGACCGCTGGTGGGGCCTGGCCGAGCCGACCCGGAGCCCGGAGCCGCTGCGCGACCGCGACCGGCCGGTGGCCCTGTCGCCCAGCTCCCTGGAGAACCTGGTCGGCACCTGTTCCCTCCAGTGGTTCCTGGGCCGCGAGGTCAAGGCCGCGGCCCCCGCCACCGCCGCCCAGGGCTTCGGGAACGTCGTGCACGTGCTCGCCGACGAGGTCGCCTCCGGGCGCACCCCGGCCGACCTGGACGTCCTCATGGCCCGGCTGGACTCCGTCTGGGACGCCCTCGCCTTCGACGCGCCCTGGAAGTCGGCGCAGGAGAAGCAGCACGCGCGCGTGGCCCTCGAACGCTTCCTGAGCTGGCACGTCATGGACCGCGGCGGCCGCACCCCCGCCGCCTCCGAGCACGGCTTCGACGTGACCCTGGGGGCGGGGGAGTACGAGGTCCGCATCCGCGGCTCCATGGACCGGGTCGAGACCGACGAGCACGGGCGCGCGTACGTCGTCGACTTCAAGACCGGCAAGTCCGCCCCCACCAAGGACGAGGTCGCCCACCACCCGCAGCTCGCGGTCTACCAGCTCGCGGTGCGGGAGGGCGCCCTCGACGAGGTCTTCGGCGGCGCACGCCCGGAGCCCGGCGGCGCCGAGCTCGTCCAGCTGCGGCAGGCCGCCCCGAAGAAGGAGGGCGGCGACGCCCTGCCCAAGGTCCAGGCGCAGGAGCCGCTGACCGGGGAGTGGGTCGGTGAGCTGCTCGCGCAGGCGGCGGGCCGCGTCCTCGACGAGCGGTTCACGCCGAGCACCGGCCAGCACTGCGCGACCTGCTCGTTCCGGGCCTCGTGCAGCGCCCGGCCGGAGGGCCGCCAGGTCGTCGACTGACCCGGCCCGCGCCCGTCGCCCACCCGTGCGGAGTAGCGGGCGCGGGCGCGCGGGGCGACCCTGGTGGACAGGGGTGTCGGGGAACGCGAGGAGGCTCGCATGGCGTCCCACCGAAAGCTCCGCGCCGCCGCCGTCGTCTGCGCCGTCGTCGTCGTGACCGGGCCCGCGCCGGTGGCGGCCTGGGCGGCGGCCGGCGGCCCGGCCGCCGTCCCGCCCGGCGCCGCGGCCCCCGCCCCCTCCCCGGACCCGTTCGCGGGGCTGAGCGCGGACGAGATCGGCGAGCGGGCCGTGGACGCCACCCGGTCGGCGACCTCCCTGCGCATGACCGGCCGGGTCGTCAGCGAGGGACAGCCGCTCGACATCGACTTCGCCGTCGACGACCACGACCGGTGCACCGGCCTGATCAGGATCCAGGGCGGCACCGCCGAACTCCGCCGCGTCGACCACATCACCTACATGAAGGGCGACGAGGCGTTCTGGCGGGCCTCCATGTCCTCCCAGGGCCTTCCGGAGCCGCAGATCACGGTCACCATCGAACTGATCAAGGGCCGCTGGCTGAAGATCGCCCCGGGGCAGGAGGGCAGCGAGGACCTCAGCGGCGTGTGCGACCTGAAGGGGCTCCTGGCCGACCTGGACAAGGACGAGGACGACAGCACGGGACTGGTCCGGGGACCGGACGGCACGGTCGGCAAGACGCCCGTCGCGACCCTGGTGAAGCACAGGGCGGGCGGCGAGACGACCACCGTGTCCGTCTCCCAGCGGGGCAAGCCGTACATCCTGAAGATGGTGAAGGCGGGCGGCGACGAGCCCGGCACGATGGTGCTCTCCGACTACGACAAGCCGGTCAAGGTGAAGGTCCCGCCGGCCGACGAGACCGTCGACCTCTCCAAGCTGGACAGCGGCATACCCGCGTGAAGGCGAAGGTCACAGGCGTACGGGGCCGGACTGTCGGTCGGCCCCGTTAGCCTCTTTGGGGTGACCGCGCACCTCACCGACCCCGAGCAGCTCAAGGAGCTCCTCGGCATCCCGTTCACCCCGGAGCAGACGGCCTGCATCACCGCGCCGCTCGCCCCGCAGGTCGTCGTGGCCGGAGCGGGCTCCGGCAAGACGACGGTGATGGCCGCCCGGGTGGTCTGGCTGGTCGGCACCGGCCAGGTCGCCCCCGAGCAGGTCCTCGGTCTCACCTTCACCAACAAGGCGGCCGGCGAGCTCGCCGAGCGCGTCCGCACCGCCCTCGTCCGGGCCGGCGTCACCGACCCCGACGTCATCGACCCCGAGAACCCCCCGGGCGAGCCCCGCATCTCCACGTACCACGCCTTCGCCGGGCAGCTCCTGACCGACCACGGCCTGCGCATCGGCCTGGAGCCCACCTCCCGGCTCCTCGCCGACGCCACCCGCTACCAGCTCGCCGCGCGCGTGCTGCGCGAGGCCCCCGGCCCGTACCCCGCGCTCACCCGGTCCTTCCCGACCCTCATCACCGACCTGCTCGCCCTCGACGCGGAGCTCGCCGAGCACCTCGTACCGCCCGAGCGGCTCCTCGCGCATGACACCGGGCTGCTCGAAGAGCTGGCCGGCGCCCAGCTCACCAACGCCGACCTGCGCAAACTCCCCGAGACCAGTGCCGCGCGGCGCGAGCTCCTCGACCTCGTCGTCCGCTACCGCGCGGCCAAGCGCTCCCGGGACCTGCTGGACTTCGGCGACCAGATCGCCCGCTCCGCGGAACTCGCCACCACCCGGCCCGAGGTCGGCGCGATCCTCAGGGACGAGTTCCGGGTCGTCCTCCTCGACGAGTACCAGGACACCTCCGTCGCCCAGCGCCTGCTCCTCTCCGGCCTCTTCGGGCAGGGCCCCTCCGGCCGGAGCACCGGACACGCCGTGACCGCCGTCGGCGACCCCTGCCAGGCCATCTACGGCTGGCGCGGCGCCTCCGTCGCGAACCTGGACGACTTCCCCGAGCACTTCCCCCACGCGGACGGCACGCCCGCGAACCGCTACGCGCTCTCCGAGAACCGTCGCAGCGGCGGCCGCCTCCTGGAGCTGGCCAACGGCCTCGCCGCCCCCCTGCGCGCCATGCACGCGGGCGTGGAGGCGCTGCGCCCCGCGCCCGGCGCCGAGGCCGACGGCAGCGTGCGGATCGCGCTCCTGCCCACCCACGCCGAGGAGATCGACTGGCTCGCGGACTCCCTCGCCCACCTCGTACGGACCGGCCGGGAGCCCGGCGAGATCGCCGTCCTGTGCCGGACCGCCACCGACTTCCCCGCCATCCACGCGGCCCTCGTCGCCCGTGACGTGCCCGTCGAGGTCGTCGGCCTCTCCGGCCTGCTCCACCTGCCCGAGATCGCCGACCTGGTCGCCGTCTGCGAGGTCCTCCAGGACCCGGGGGCCAACGCCGCCCTGGTCCGCCTGCTCACCGGCCCCCGCTGGCGCGTCGGCGCCCGCGACCTGGCCCTTCTCGGCCGCCGCGCCCGCCTCCTGGTCCACCGGGGCGGCGAGGACACGGACCCCGAGCAGCGGCTCGCCGCCGCCGTCGAGGGCGTCGACCCGGCCGAGGTCGTCTCCCTCGCCGACGCCCTCGACACCTTCCTCGACCTCGGCGGCACCGACGACGGCCTGGCGTTCTCCGCCGAGGCCCGGGTCCGCTTCGCGCGCCTCGCCACCGAGCTGCGCGCGCTGCGCACCTCGCTCGCCGACCCCCTGATGGACGTGCTGCACCGGGTCCTCGCCGCCACCGGTCTCGAGGTCGAGCTCTCCGCCTCCCCGCACGCGCTCGCGGCCCGCCGCCGCGAGACCCTCGGCCACTTCCTCGACATCGCCGCCGGCTTCGCCTCCCTCGACGGCGAGGCCAGCCTCCTCGCCTTCCTCGGCTTCCTGCGGACGGCCGTCCAGTTCGAGAAGGGCCTCGACAGCGCGCTGCCGGGCGGCGAGAACACGGTGAAGGTCCTCACCGCGCACAAGTCCAAGGGCCTCGAATGGGACGTCGTCGCCGTCCCCGGCCTGGTCACCGGCCAGTTCCCCAGCACCAGGGCCCGTGAGTCGTGGACGTCGCAGCCCCAGGTGCTCCCGCACGCGCTGCGCGGTGACGCGGCGACCCTGCCGGGGATCGACACCTGGGACGCGAGGTCCCTCACGTCCTTCAAGAACGAGATGCGGGACCACCAGCACACCGAGGAGCTCCGCCTCGGCTACGTGACCTTCACCCGCCCCCGCTCCCTCCTCCTGGGCTCCGCCCACTGGTGGGGTCCGGCGCAGAAGAAGCCCCGGGGCCCCTCGGACTTCCTGCGCGCGCTGTACGAGCACTCCGCGCGGGGCCACGGCGACATCGAGGCCTGGGCGGACGAACCGGAGAAGGACGCGGAGAACCCGTCCCTGACGGAGCGGGGACAGGACCAGGCCTGGCCGCTTCCGCTGGACGAGGAGTCGTTCAAGCGCCGGAAGGAGGCGGCGGAGGCCGTCGCCCGCCGGATGTGGGCGTACGTTCCGCAGGACGGAACGGCCGGGCACGAGCCCACCCGCGCGGCGGCCGCAGTCCCGGGCCCCGACCCGGGCCCCGACCCCGAGGACCTCTGGCCCGAGGAGGAGGAACCCGTGTGGGACGAGGAGGCCCTCCCCGAGGACCTCCACAGGGACGCGGTACCCGCACCCCGCGAGGAGGCGCGGCCCGAGGAGCCCCGGCCGCTCGCCCCCGAGGACACGAGAACCGTCGCGTCCTGGGACCGCGACCTCACCGCCCTCACGTCGGAGCTGCGGCGTGCCCGCGCGACCACCCGTGACGTCCTGCTGCCCGCGTACCTCTCCGCGTCGCAGGTCCTGCGCCTCGCCGCCGACCCGGACGGCTTCGCCCAGGAGCTGGCCCGGCCGATGCCCAAGGCGCCGCAGCCCGCGGCCCGCCGGGGCACCCGCTTCCACGCGTGGGTGGAGTCCCGCTTCGAGGAGCTTCCGCTGCCGTTCCTCGGCCCGGAGGAGCTGCCCGGCGGCGAGGACTTCGCGGGGGAGCCGGAGATCCTCGACGAGCGGGACCTCGACGAGCTCAAGGAGGCCTTCGCCCGCACGCCGTACGCCCGGCGCACCCCGTACCGCGTCGAGGTCCCCGTGCACCTCTCCCTCGCGGGCCGGGTCGTCCGGGGCAGGATCGACGCCGTCTACCGGGACCCGGAGTCCGGCGCGTACGAGATCGTCGACTGGAAGACCAGCCGGGAGCGCTCCGCGGATCCGCTCCAGCTCGCGATCTACCGGCTCGCCTGGGCGGAGCAGCACGGCCTCCCGCCGGAGGAGGTGGCGGCCGCCTTCGTGTACGTCCGGACGGGTGAGGTCGCCCGCCCGGCCCGTCTGCCCGGCCGGGCCGAGCTGGAGGCCGTCCTGCTGGGCGGGGCACCCCCGGACGCCGGATAGGCTCGGGGGCATGAGCGAGACCCCGGACAGCGCCGTCCGCACCGTACGCACGTACGTCGAGCAGCACCGCGACGCCTTCCTCGGCGACCTGGCCGAGTGGCTGCGCATCCCCTCCGTGTCGGCCCAGCCGGAGCGTGCCGGGGACGTACGGCGCAGCGCCGAGTGGCTCGCCGCCAAGCTCACGGAGACCGGGTTCACCACGGTCGAGGTCTGGGAGACCGACGGCGCCCCCGCCGTCTTCGCGGAGTGGCCCTCCGACGACCCTGACGCCCCGACCGTCCTCGTCTACGGCCACCACGACGTGCAGCCCGCGGCCCGCGAGGACGGCTGGCACACGGACCCGTTCGAGCCGACGGTGGTCGACGGCCGGATGTACGCGCGCGGGGCGGCCGACGACAAGGGCCAGGTGTTCTTCCACACCCTCGGCGTCCGCGCCCACCTCGCCGCCACCGGCCGCACGGCGCCCGCCGTCCACCTCAAGCTGATCGTCGAGGGCGAGGAGGAGTCCGGCTCCCCGCACTTCCGCGCGCTGGTCGAGGAGCGCGCCGGGCGGCTCGCCGCCGACGCCGTGATCGTCTCCGACACCGGCATGTGGTCCGAGACGACCCCCACCGTCTGCACCGGCATGCGCGGGGTCGCCGACTGCGAGATCGAGCTGTACGGCCCCGACCAGGACATCCACTCCGGCTCCTTCGGCGGCGCCGTGCCGAACCCGGCGACCGTCGCGGGACGCATCGTCGCCGCCCTCCACGACGAGCACGAGCACGTCGCGATCCCCGGCTTCTACGACGGCGTGACCGAACTCACCGAGGCCGAGCGGGCGCTCGTCGCCGAGCTGCCCTTCGACGAGGCGGCCTGGCTGCGCACCGCCAAGTCCCACGGCACCCTCGGCGAGGCCGGCTTCACGACCCTGGAGCGGGTCTGGGCCCGGCCCACCGCCGAGGTCAACGGCATCGGCGGCGGCTACCAGGGCCCCGGCGGCAAGACGATCGTCCCCGCCTCCGCGATGCTCAAGCTGTCGTTCCGGCTGGTCGCGGGCCAGGACCCGGCCAAGATCGAGCTCGCGGTACGGGACTGGCTGGCCGCGCTCGTGCCCGCCGGCATCCGGTACGAGATCGTCTTCGGCGCCCCGACCCGCCCCTGCCTCACCCCCCTCGACCACCCCGCCCTCAAGGCGGTGGCCGGGGCCATGAGCAGGGCCTTCGACGGAGCCAAGGTCCGCTACACCCGGGAGGGCGGCTCCGGACCGGCCGCCGACCTCCAGGACGTGCTCGACGCGCCCGTCCTGTTCCTCGGCATCTCCGTGCCGTCCGACGGCTGGCACGCCCCCGACGAGAAGATCGAGCTCGATCTCCTCATGAAGGGCGTCGAGACGACCGCGCACCTGTGGGGCGACCTGCCCGCCGCCCTGAACGCGCGCTGAACCCACACACCGATCCGGGGGAGTTGGAAGCACCTGTGAGCACCTTGAAGAACGCGTCAGCGGACCGCCCGATCTCGCTCACCGCCCCGAGCGGCATCGACCGCGCCGCCCACCACCGCCTCGACGAGGCGTGGCTGGCGGCGGCCTGGAGCCACCCCACCACCCGGGTCTTCGTGGTCTCCGGAGGGCAGGTGCTCATCGACGACCGCCCCGACGGCACCACCGAGCTGGTGATGACCCCGGCCTTCGAGGCCCCGGTCACCGAGACCCACCGCTACTTCCTGGGCACGGACGCCGACGGCGTCTCGTACTTCGCGCTCCAGAAGGACTCGCTGCCCGGCCGCATGGACCAGTCCGCCCGCCCCGCCGGGCTGCGCGAGGCCGGCCTCCTGCTCTCCGACCGCGACGCGGGCCTCATGGTGCACGCGGTGGCCCTGGAGAACTGGCAGCGCCTCCACCGCTTCTGCTCGCGCTGTGGCGAGCGCACGGTCGTCGCGGCCGCCGGTCACATCCGCCGCTGCCAGGCGTGCGGCGCCGAGCACTACCCGCGCACCGACCCCGCGGTGATCATGCTGGTCACCGACGAGCAGGACCGGGCGCTGCTCGGCCGCCAGGTGCACTGGCCGGAAGGCCGCTTCTCGACCCTCGCGGGCTTCGTGGAGCCGGGCGAGTCCATCGAGGCGTCGGTGGCCCGTGAGGTCTTCGAGGAGGCCGGTGTCACGGTCGGCGAGGTCGAGTACATCGCCAGTCAGCCGTGGCCGTTCCCGTCCAGCCTGATGCTGGGCTTCTTCGCCCGCGCCACGTCCTCGGAGATACACGTGGACGGCGAGGAGATCCACGAGGCCCGCTGGTTCTCCCGCGAGGACCTGGCCGCAGGCTTCGAGTCCGGCGAGGTGCTGCCGCCGTACGGGATCTCGATCGCCTCCCGGCTGATCGAGCGCTGGTACGGCAAGCCGCTGCCGAAGCCGGGCGACGTGGTCTGACCCGGCGCCCGCGCGTGACGAAGCCCCCGGCCATCCGTGGCCGGGGGCTTCGTCACGCGCGGGGCGTCAGACCGCCAGCGCCTGCTTGACCTGGGCGAGCGACGGGTTGGTCATGACCGACTCGCTGCCCTGCGGGGAGACGACCAGGACGGTCGGCACGGTCTGGTTGCCGCCGTTGGCCTTCTCGACGAACGCGGCCGAGTCCGGGTCCTGCTCGATGTTGATCTCCGTGTACGCGATGCCCTCGCGGTCCATCTGGCTCTTCAGCCGACGGCAGTAGCCGCACCACGTGGTGCTGTACATCGTCACAGTGCCCTGCATGGCCAGGCGCTCCTCTTGTTCGCGGACGGGTGCCAAGGGGAAGAACGTACGCCTTGCCCGCCCCATTCCCGGAATATGTATGACCGGCGGCACCCCCCTGTGGACAAGCCCCGACGGCGAGCCCGGCCGACCTGGCAGCATTGGGGGGTGACAGCAGCAACGCACTCCACTCTCTTCCCGCAGGTCCCGGAGACGGCCGACGCGGTGCTCGACGGGCTCGACCCCGAGCAGCGCGAGGTCGCCCTAGCCCTGAGCGGACCGGTGTGCGTCCTCGCGGGAGCCGGCACGGGCAAGACCCGGGCCCTCACCCACCGCATCGCGTACGGGGTGCGGGCGGGCGTCCTCCAGCCCTCCAGTGTGCTGGCCGTCACCTTCACCAACCGTGCCGCGGGGGAGATGCGCGGCCGGCTGCGGCAGCTCGGCGCGGGCGGCGTCCAGGCCCGCACGTTCCACTCCGCGGCCCTCCGCCAGCTTCAGTTCTTCTGGCCGAAAGCAGTCGGTGGCGAGCTGCCCCGCCTCCTGGAGCGGAAGGTCCAGCTGGTCTCCGAGGCCGCGGCCCGCTGCCGGATCCGGCTCGACCGGAACGAGCTCAGGGACGTGACCAGCGAGATCGAGTGGGCCAAGGTCACCCAGACCGTCCCCGCCGACTATCCGGCCGCCGTCGCCAAGTCCGTCAGGGACGCCCCCCGCGACCCGGCGGAAATCAGCCAGCTCTATGCCCTGTACGAGCAGCTGAAGCGCGACCGCTCGGTGATCGACTTCGAGGACGTGCTGCTGCTCACCGTCGGCATCCTCCAGGACCGGCACGACATCGCCGACCAGATCCGCCGCCAGTACCAGCACTTCGTGGTGGACGAGTACCAGGACGTCTCGCCGCTCCAGCAGCGGCTGCTCGACCTGTGGCTCGGCGACCGGGACAACCTCTGCGTCGTCGGCGACGCCAGCCAGACGATCTACTCCTTCACCGGCGCCACCCCCGACCACCTGCTGAACTTCCGCACCCGGCACCCGGGCGCCACGGTCGTCAAGCTGGTCCGCGACTACCGGTCCACCCCCCAGGTCGTCCACCTGGCGAACGGGCTGCTCAGCCAGGCCCGCGGCCGGGCCGCCGAGCACCGCCTGGAGCTGATCTCCCAGCGCGACCCGGGCCCGGAGCCGGTCTACACGGAGTACGCCGACGAGCCCACCGAGGCCGAGGGCACCGCCCGCCGCGTCCGTGACCTCATCGCCGCCGGCGTCCCGGCCGGCGAGATCGCCGTCCTCTACCGGATCAACGCCCAGTCCGAGGTCTACGAGCAGGCCCTCGCCGACGCCGGAGTGCCCTACCAGCTCCGCGGCGCCGAGCGCTTCTTCGAGCGGGAGGAGGTGCGCAAGGCGGGCATCGCCCTGCGCGGCGCCGCCCGCGCCGGGGGCAACGACTCCCTCCTCGACGACGCCGAGGACCTGCCCGCCCAGGTCCGCGCCGTCCTCTCGACCAACGGCTGGACCCCGCGGCCGCCCGCCGGATCCGGCTCCGTCCGCGACCGCTGGGAGTCCCTCGCCGCCCTCGTCCGGCTCGCCGAGGACTTCGCCCGCGCCAAGCCCGGCGCGACCCTCTCCGACCTGGTCGCCGAGCTCGACGAGCGGGCCGCCGCCCAGCACGCCCCCACCGTCCAGGGCGTCACCCTCGCCTCGCTGCACGCGGCCAAGGGCCTCGAATGGGACGCCGTCTTCCTGGTCGGCCTCACCGAGGGCATGATGCCGATCACCTACGCCAAGACCGACGAACAGGTCGAGGAGGAGCGCCGCCTGCTGTACGTGGGCGTCACCCGGGCCCGGGTCCACCTCACGCTCTCCTGGGCGCTCTCCCGCTCCCCGGGCGGCCGCCCGGGGAGGCGCCCCAGCCGCTTCCTCAAGGGGCTGCGGCCCGGCTCCGGCTCGCTCGGCGCCGTCGGCCCGGGCGGCACGGGCTCCGTCGAGCGGGGCGGCGGCGGCCCCGTCCGGCGCACGGCGCGCGGCCCCGTCCGGTGCCGGGTCTGCGGCGCCACCCTCACCGAGGCCGGCGCGATGAAGCTGATGCGCTGCGAGGACTGCCCCTCGGACATGGACGAGGCGCTGTACGAGCGGCTCCGGGACTGGCGGTCGGAACAGGCCAGGGAGCTCGGCCAGCCGGCGTATTGCGTGTTCACCGACAAGACGCTCATGGCGATCGCCGAGCGCGTCCCCGCCACCGACGGGGAGCTCGCCTCGATCTCCGGGGTCGGCGCCCGCAAGCTCGGCCGCTTCGGAGCCGAGGTCCTGGCCATCTGTGCAGGTGAGGAGGGTGGGACCGGCGCCGACGAGGGCTGAGGAAAACTCGTGGGAAAAATAGTTTGCGCCCGCCCCGTCAAGCCCCATAGGTTCTTAACCACGGAAACAGCGCTTCTCCGAAGCCCTGTCTTCGTGCTGTACTTGTCCAAATAAACACGAGGGTCCGGCTCGCACCCGAGCCCTCCGAGACGCCGAGAGGAGGCGATTCCAGTGATCAGCACCACCATTCAGACCCGCACCGCCAGCTTCAGCACCACCGTCAGCATCGTCGGCACGGCCAAAATGACCGATCTCTCGGTCGTCTCCGCCTGCTCGCTCGGCCTCTCCGCCTCGGCTCTCATCGGCACCGGTCTGCCCGTCGCCGGCCTGCCCGTCACCGGTCTCTCCGGTCTCGGTGCGGTCGCCGTGGCTCCGCGCAATGAGCGACCGACCAAGGCACTGGAAGCAGGAGTTGCAGGCAAGGCCAAGGCCTATGACTTTGCGGCGACCGGTGCCGGAACCGAGCAGCAGACGACGACGCACGACCACATGATGTGGGCCTTCCGTGGGCTCGAACCCTGGAGTGATCCAGTCTGATCCATGATCAGACCGGCGCCTTCAGGGCCGCGGAACCCCACCCGGGATCCGCGGCCCTTCTGTTTGTCCCCGAACGGGGACGGCAGCGCGAAGGGGCCTCGGGAAAGACACCGCCCGGTACCAGCCGAAACCCCGGCCAACAGGCCGGAACGACCAGACGAGGAAAGACCACCGTGCAACTCGAAGCGCACGCCCCGTCCGTACCGCATTCCGAATCGATCCCCCTGCCCGGCCTCACGGAGGACCCCGCTTTGACCCCCCTCACCGCGCTCACCGCGCTCGACGACGCCATCGAGAACCTCGGCGTCCCCGTCCCCTGTCGCGCCTACGACCCCGAGGTCTTCTTCGCGGAGTCCCCGGCCGACGTCGAGTACGCGAAGTCCCTCTGCCGGACCTGCCCGCTCATGGCCGCCTGCCTCGCCGGCGCCCAGGAGCGCCGCGAGCCCTGGGGCGTCTGGGGCGGCGAGCTGTTCGTCCAGGGCGTGGTCGTCGCCCGCAAGCGGCCCCGTGGCCGTCCTCGCAAGAACCCGGTCGTCGCGGCATGAGCGCCACCGGAACCATCGACCGCCCCCTCACGCACGATCCCCAGAAGCAGGCCCCGATGACCTCTTCCGCCGGCGAGCCCGCAGGCTCCGCGACCCCAGTCTTCTCCCCCGCCGCCGCGCACACCGCGCGTCAGAACAGGACCCGTGAAATGCAACTCATCCCAGAAGCCCTGGCCCGTGCCCATATGCACGAGCGACAGCGTGAGGCCGACGCGGAACGCCAGGCCGTGCGCCTGGTCGCCGCCCGGCGCATGCAGCGCCGCGCCGAGCGCGTCTCGCTGCGCGCCCGCCGCGCGCTCGCCATGGCCGTCATGAACTGAGCATCGTCGTGATGCCCTCGCGGGGGCCGGTCCGAACGGACCGGCCCCCGCGGTGCGTTGCCCCCACGGCGACCCCCGGGCGGGTTATCGTCACGAGGGTGAACGACGCCCGTACCCCCGAGGCACCCTTCGTCTGCGCGCGCTGCGGCAAGACCACCGAGACCCTGCCGCTGACCTGGACCTGCTCGGTGGAGAACGGCCGCAGGGAGTACTTCTGCGAGGAGTGCGCCCGCGCCAACATCCGCGCGATCGAGGGCCGCCTGGACTCGTCCTGGTGGTGACCCGCCCCGTCGTGGGCGGGCCGCCCTGCCGGACGCCCGCCCACACGGGCCGGGGTCACGCCTAGGGGGTGTTTCGAAAGTCCTGTGCGGTCTTTCGAAACACCCCCTAGAAGCCCGGGAGCCACTCCCGCAGCTCGGACCGGAGGCGGACCGTCGCGTTCAGCTGGCACAGGACCCCGATCGTGCTCAAGGTCACACGGTGTATCAGCAGGTACGACGGCGGCAGGTTCAGCTGCTTGCCCAGCTGGTGCGCGGGGGAGCGGGGGTCCGCGATCCGGGCCGCCTGGGTGCGCATCCAGCCGCGGCTGAACGCGAAGGCCTCCACCTCGGCCGGCTCGATGATCGGCAGCAGGTACTCCAGGACCGCGTCCGGGTCCAGCGCGACGGACTCCTTCACGAAGCCCTCCGCGCACAGCAGCTCGTAGACCGTGTCGGCCTCACCGGCGACGGCCCCCCGCAGACAGGTGCCGATCGTCTCCGGCAGCCCACCAGGCAGCCGGTCCACGGTGCCGAAGTCGAGGACCCCGAGCCGCCACTCCTCGGGGCCGTCCTCCTCGCCCGCACCGGGCAGCAGCCGGAAGTTCCCGGGGTGCGGGTCGGCGTGCAGCAGACCCGTGCGCGCGGGCCCGGAGAACAGGAAGCGGGCCAGAAGCTGGCCCGCCCGGTCCCGCTGCGCCTCCGTGCCGTCCGCGATCACCTCCGCGAGCGGCACCCCGTCCATCCACTCGGTGACGAGGATCTGCTCCGACTGGTGCACCACCGCGGGCACCACCACGTGGGGGTCGTCCGCGAACTCCTCCGCGTGGATCCGCTGCGCCTCCGCCTCCAGCGCGTAGTCCAGCTCCTCGGAGACCCGGTCCCGCATCTCCGCGATCAGCGGCTTGATGTCCATGCCGGGCACGAGCGGACCGAGCAGCCGGGCGAAGCGGCTCAGCTGCGTCAGGTCCGACAGCAGCGCGTCCCCGGCGCCGGGGTACTGCACCTTCACCGCGACCTCGCGCCCGTCGTGCCACACGGCCCGGTGCACCTGGCCGATCGAGGCGGCCGCCGCCGGTTTGTCCTCGAACTCCAGGAACAGCTCCCGCCACCCGGCTCCGAGCCGCTCCGCGAGGACCGCGTGCACCGTGCGCGTCGGCATCGGCGGGGCCGCTTCCTGAAGCTTCGTCAGCGCCGCCCGGTAGGGCCCGGCGACCTCCTCGGGAAGGGCCGACTCGAAGACGGACAGCGCCTGTCCGAGCTTCATGGCCCCGCCCTTGAGCTCGCCGAGGACCTTGAACAGCTGCTCGGCCGTGCGCTGCTGGAGCTCGCGGGCCACGAGCTCCGCCGATCTGCCGCCGATCCGCTTGCCCAGACCCCAGGTGGCCCGGCCCGCGAAGCCCAGGGGCAACGCGGCCAACTTGGCGGTCCGGGTGACCGCCTTCCGGGGAAGATCAGACATACGCCCCTCCAAAACCCAGACTGCCGTGCCGCGCAGGGCCGTTACCCCGCCATTGTGTCGTGCGCGTCCCCGGCCGCCGCGGCGCGCTCCCCTTCTCGGCCGCGCGCCGCGCCGCAGGGGCAGTCCGGATGCGGTCTCAGCCGCACCGACCGCCACTCCAGGAGCGGCAGGGACGCCTCCCAGCGGGTGCCCGTGCTCGCCGGGAGGTCCCCGTCCAGGAAGGCCAGCGCGTGCGCGGCGGCAAGACCCGCCACCGCCGTGGCGAGACCCAGGTCGCAGGCGGGCAGCGGATGCGGGGCGCCGGAGCGCCACTGGGCGAGCAGCCGGGGCGTCATCGGGTCCCGGTCCGTGCGCTCCTCCTGGAGACACCGCGCGCAGGCGGTGGCCCCGGGCAGGACGAGCGGTCCGACCGTGCCGGTGGCCTCCAGGACACCCGCGTAGAGATGGGGGGTGCCGGTGGAGATCCACGGCTCCGCGGGGACCGGATCGGGGACGTACGCCCCGAGGCCGTCCCGTGGCGTCACCACGACGAGTGACAGTCCGGGCCGACCCCGCCCTTCACCCTGACCGCCGGACGCGCCGGATCCCCGCGGGCGCGCGGCGCGGCCGGGGTCCCGGGCCCAGCGGCCCACCAGGCGCCGGGCCGCCGTCGCCCGGCGCTCGCCGACGACCTCGGGGGGCAGCCCGCCAGGGGCCGTCTCCCAGGGCTCCACCCGGCCCGGGTCGAGGACCTCGACCGTGCCCACCCCCGCCGCCGCGAGGAGCGCCGCCAGCGTCGCGCCGACCCGGCCCGCGCCCAGGACCCGGACGCGCAGTGCCCGCCGGGCGGCCAGGGTCCGCGCCGCCGCCTCCGGCCCGGGGTGGACCACGGACAGGGAGGCCAGGTCCGCGCGGAGCGGATCGAGCGCCACGTCCACCGCGCCGGCGGCCGGCCCCGCCTTTCCCGGCCGCCCGGTCGCGGCGTCCGTGAGGAGCCCGGCCGACTCCAGCCGGCCGAGCAGCGCGTCCAGCCGGCCGTCCGGGAGGCCGAGCGCCCGTGCCTCGGCCCGCAGCAGCGCGGTCCCGCGGGTGCCGTCGAGCAGCCCGAGCACCGCCCCCGTCGCCGGGTCGACCGGGTCGAGCACCACCGCGTGCGCGGGGGCGACGCCGAACTGGACGCACCGCAGACCGCGCCACGCGCGCCGCAGTGCCGGTTTCACCATCGGATGCACTTCCCCGCCCCCGTCCGTCTCCGCCCCGACCGCATTCAAGATCGACTTCAAGATCGACAACGGCTTTCCGTCGTCCCGAATGAGAATGCCCCGCCTTCGTGACGGCCGCCGAAAGTTGTCCACAGGGCGGGGGGATTAGTCATTCGAATGGTGCGCGGTGGGGTCGGATCGTTCCCGAAACCACTCCGGAGGCGGGACTTCCCGCGCCGCCAGCGGGTAACGTCGGGGCCGTGCCCGCCGACCCACAGCGCAGCGTGACCAGCCAGCCGCCCCGCGGGGCGGGGACGAGTGCGGTCGAGGTCCGCCGAAGCCCGCGGCGCAGGAGAACCGTCTCGGCGTACCGCGAGGGCGACCGGACCATCGTGCTCATCCCGGCCCGGATGTCGGAGGCCGAGGAGCGCCGCTGGGTCGGTGTGATGCTCGACAAGCTCGCCGCCCAGGAGAGCCGGAGCGTCCTCGGCGACCGGGAGCTCATCGAGCGGGCGCTGCACCTGTCGGAGCAGTACTTCGACGGCCGCGCCCGCCCCGGCTCCGTCCGCTGGGTGACCAACCAGAACACCCGCTGGGGCTCCTGCACCCCCTCCGAGGGCAGCATCCGCCTCTCCCACCGGCTCCAGGGCATGCCCGAGTACGTCGTCGACTACGTCCTCCTGCACGAGCTGGCGCACCTCCTCGTCCCCGGGCACGGCCCCCGGTTCTGGCAGCTCCTGGAGGCCTACCCCCGCACCGAGCGGGCACGCGGCTACCTGGAGGGCGTGGTCGCCGCCGCGCGCCTGCCGCACCTTCCGGCCTCCCGCGAGGAGTGACGGAGCCGTCCCGCGCCCGCCGGCCGGTTTCCCGATTCCGTACCGAAAACGACCTGGCCTGTCTCAATGTCGTGCCCAGCGGTTAGCCTGGCGCGAGCATTCGCCATTCGGGATGGGGGACGGTCGTTACGCATGGCCAGGGAATTCCAACGCGGCCACAAGGCCAAGATCAGTGATCTGACCGCGGGGACCGATCTGTACGTGGGTGTGCAGATCGCGGCACCCGGACTGACTTTCGACATCAGCTGCTTCGGCCTCGACGCCGACGAGCGGCTCTCGGACGACCGCTACTTCGTCTTCTTCAACCAGCCGAAGTCGCCCGAGGAGTCCATCCAGCTGCTCGGCGCGCAGTCCGGCGACACCGAGTCCTTCCGCGTCACCCTCGACCGCATCCCCGCGAACATCCACAAGCTGTCGTTCACCGCGACGATCGACGGTGCCGGCCAGATGTCCCAGGTCGGACCCGGTCACCTGCGGATCGTGGCGGGCGGCGAGGAGGTCGCGCGCTACGCGTTCACCGGCGCGGAGTTCTCCACCGAACGCGCGGTGATGCTGGGCGACTTCTACCTCAAGGACGTGTGGCGGTTCGCCGCCGTCGGCCAGGGCTTCGACGGAGGCCTGGACGCGCTCCTGCGGAACTTCGGCGGCGAGGTCGCCGAGGACGAGCCCGCCGCGCCGCAGCAGCAGGCCGCGGCCCCGGGCTTCGCCCCGCCGCCGCAGGCCGCCGCGCCGCCCGCGTTCGGCGCGCCCGCCGCGCCCGCGCCGGCCCCCGCGCCCGCGTTCGGCGCGCCGCAGGCCCCGCCCGGGCCCGTCCCGCCCGCGCCGCCGGTCCACACGCAGCCGACGATGGTCGCGCCGCTGGCCCCGGCCCCCGTGCCGCCGCCCGCGCCGGCCCCCGCCCCCTACGGGCAGCCGCCGCAGCAGCCGCAGTACGGCCAGGTCCCGGGACAGCCGTCCGGCCAGTACCCCGGGCAGATCCCCGGCCAGGTGCCCGGCCACTACCCCGGCCAGGGGCAGCCGCCGCAGGCCCCCTACGGTCAGCCCGCCCCCGCCCCGTACGGGCAGCAGCCGCCGGCGTACGGGCAGCAGCCCGGCGTCCCGCAGGGCGTGCCGGCCACCGGAGCGGGGCTCGCCGCCGCGCTCGCGCCGTACAAGGAGACCGCCACCGGCACCCGCTGGACCCCGCAGAACCAGCAGCTCATGCGGGTCGACCTCGCCATGGGCGGCGTCCCCGTCCTCGCCCGGCAGGGCTCCATGGTCATGTACCAGGGCAAGGTCGACTTCGGCTACAAGGGCGCGGGCTTCGCCGGCCGCATCGTCGGCAACGCCACCGGCCAGGAGATGCAGCTCATGCGCTGCACCGGACGCGGCCAGGTCTTCCTCGCCGAGCAGGGCGCCCATCTGCACCCGATCGAGCTCCAGGGCGACGGCATCTGCGTCTCCGCCGAGAACGTCCTCGCGTTCGACGAGTCCCTGCAGTACGAGGTCCGGCGCATCGAGGGCCACGGCATCCCCGGCGGCGCCCTGTTCACCATGCAGTTCCAGGGCACCGGAACGGTCGTCGTGAAGACCCACGGCGTCCCCGTCGTGCTGCCCGTCACGCCGACGACCTTCGCCGACTGCAACGCCGTCGTCGCCTGGTCGTCCGCGTCCCAGGTCATCCTCTCCAGCCAGGTGCGGCTCCGCCGCAACGCCTACCCGGGCCACAGCGGGGAGACCGTGAACCTCCAGTTCCGGGGAGCCCCCGGCAACTTCATCGTCGTCCAGCCCTACGAGGTCTGAGGGAGCCCGTCATGAACCAGCAACTCGCGGGCTACGCCCCGACCCCCGTCGCGGCCCGGATGGAGAACCACGGCCGCTCCATGCTCAAGGTCGCCATGGCCTCCGGCCAGGACCTGTACGCCCGGACCGGCTCGATGGTCGCCTACGAGGGCTTCATCAGCTACGAGCCCAACCCGCCCGCCGTCCGCCAGGTCGCCCAGCAGTGGGCCACCGGCGAGGGCGCGCCGATCATGAAGTGCGCCGGCGACGGACTGCTCTACCTCGCCGACTACGGCGCCGACGTCGTCGTCATCAACCTGCAGAACGACTCGATCTCGGTGAACGGCACCAACGTGCTCGCCTTCGACGCCCACCTCCAGTGGGGCGTCGAGCGGGTCAAGGGGCTCGCCAAGTTCGCCGGCCAGGGCCTGTTCAACGTGCAGATCGCCGGCACCGGCTGGGTCGCGCTCACCTCGCGCGGCACGCCGATCGTCGTCGACTGCGGCCGCGGCGAGGACGAGACGTACGTCGACCCCGACGCGCTCGTCGCCTGGTCGCCCTCGCTCAAGGTCAAGGGCAAGCGCAGCTTCAAGGCGTCCTCCCTCATCGGGCGGGGCAGCGGCGAGGCATACCAGATGGCCTTCTCGGGCCAGGGCATCGTCGTCGTACAGCCGAGCGAGGACAGCACCGACCGCCTGCGGGTCCGGGGCTGAGGGGGAGCGAGAACACACCATGCAGAGCCCGCTTTTCAACCACGCCGAGCAGCAGAGCCAGGAGCGGTACGTCATCCAGAACCCGCAGCTCCTGCGGGTCAGCCTCACCGGGCAGGACGACGTCCTCGCCCGCAAGGGCGCCATGGTCGCGTACCAGGGACTCGTCGACTTCGACGGCGAGTACCAGACCCCGAACCAGCGGCGGGCCCGCGCCCGCACCGGTGAGGGCCTCGACCTGATGCGCTGCTCCGGCCAGGGCACGGTCTACTTCGCCAACCTCGCCCAGTACGTCCACATCGTGGAGGTCGAGCAGGAGGGCCTCACGGTCGACAGCTCCTACGTGCTCGCGCTCGACTCGACCCTGCACACCGAGGTCATCGCCGTCGACAGCCAGTACGGCGTCTCCGGCACCGGCAAGTACCAGCTCAACATCTCCGGCCGCGGCAAGGTCGCCCTGATGACCTCCGGGCAGCCGCTGATGATGCAGGTCACGCCCGAGAAGTACGTCAGCGTCGACGCGGACGCCATCGTCGCCTGGTCCACCGGCCTCCGCGTCCAGATGCAGGCGCAGACGACCAACTCCAGCGTCCGCCGCCGCCGCGGCAACACGGGCGAGGGCTGGGAGCTCAGCTTCCTCGGACAGGGCTTCGCCCTCGTCCAGCCGAGCGAGGTCATGCCCCCGCAGAACGCCGCCATCGGACAGGGCATCGCCGCCCAGTTCGGCGCCGGCCAGCACGGCTCCCACGCCCAGAACCAGAACAACGCCTGGAACTGAGCAGCGGACCCGAGGGGCGGCCTCCACCGGAGGCCGCCCCTCGGCCGTGCTCACGCCAGCCGCGCCAGCGTGCCCTTCAGCAGCTCCACCACCGACGTGTCGGCCACGCCCGCCACGTCCTCGTACGCGAACCAGCGCAGGTCGAGCGACTCCTCGCTGATCTCCGCCACCGCGTCCGCCGGCGCCAGCGCCGCGTACTGCACGTCCAGGTGCCAGTGACAGGGCGCCGGGATCGGATGCCGGTCGAGCCGCACCGGACCGCCCGGCAGCAGCGTGAGGCCCGCGATGCCGGACTCCTCGGCCCCCTCGCGCAGCGCCGCCGCCTCCACCGTCGGGTCACCCTGCTCGCAGTGACCGCCCATCTGCAGCCACATGCCCAGCTTCTTGTGCAGGGTCAGCAGCACGCGCCCGCGCGCGGGGTCGATCACCAGCGCGCTGGACGTCAGATGACCGGCCCCGCAGGGCTTGTACATGCCGTCCGGATGCTCGGCGAGATGGTCCAGATAGACATCGCGCAGCTCCGGCTGGCCCTCGTACCCCTTCAGGACGAGGACCGCGTCGTCGTACAGGCTCACTTCTCGCCGTCCCCGTCCTCCGGGCTCTCGCCCTTCGCGGCCTCGCCCAGCATCTTGTCCAGCTCGGAGAAGTCCAGGTGCTCGCGGTGCACGAAGCCGTCCGGGTCGTCCAGGTCGGTCGCCGTCGGCAGCATGTCCGGGTGCTCCCACAGCCCGTCCCGGCCGTCGACCCCGCGCGCGTCCGTGAGCGAGGCCCACAGGCGCGCCGCGTCCCGCAGCCGCCGCGGACGCAGCTCGAGACCGATCAGCGTCGCGAAGGTCTGCTCCGCCGGACCACCCGAGGCCCGGCGCCGGCGCAGCGTCTCACGCAGCGCGTCCGCCGAGGTCAGCCGGGACTTCGCGGCCTCGTGGACGACCGCGTCCACCCAGCCCTCGACCAGCGCGAGCGCCGTCTCCAGACGGGCCAGGGCCGCCTTCTGCTCCGGGGTGTCCTCCGGCTGGAACATGCCCTGCTGGAGCGCCTCCTGCAGCTGCTCCGGATGCGTCGGGTCGAGCTGCCCGACGGCCTCCTCCAGCTTCGAGGTGTCGACCTTGATCCCGCGCGCGTACCCCTCGACCGCGCCGAAGAGGTGCGCCCGCAGCCACGGCACGTGCGCGAAGAGACGCTGGTGCGCGGCCTCACGCAGGGCCAGGTAGAGCCGCACCTCGTCCGAGGGCACGCCCAGGTCCTTGCCGAAGGCCTCGATGTTCAGCGGCAGCAGCGCGGCACGCCCGGCCGGGCCCAGCGGCAGACCGACGTCGGTCGAGCCGACGACCTCACCGGCGAGCGCGCCGACGGCCTGCCCGATCTGCTGGCCGAACATGGCACCGCCCATGGAGCGCATCATGCCGATCAGCGGGCCCGCCATGGCCTGCATCTCCTCCGGCAGGACGTCGCCCATCGCCGTGCCGACCCGCTCGGCGACCGGGTCCACGAGCTGCTGCCACGCCGGCAGCGTCGCCTCGACCCACTCCGCGCGGCTCCACGCCACGGCCGTGTTCGCGCCCGAGGGCAGCGAGGTGACCTGGTCGAGCCAGAGGTCGGCCAGGCGCACGGCCTCCTCGACCGCCGACTTCTCGGCCGGGCCCACGCTCGCGTCCTTGGTGCCGTCGGCGGTGCCCTGGGCGACCACCTGGCGCGCGATCTGCTTGGCCATGTCCCAGTTCACGGGACCGCCCTCGTAGCTCAGCATCTGCCCGAGCTGCTGGAAGGCCGCCCCCAGATCGTTGGGGTTCAGGGATCCGAACATCGCGGCGAACGGGTTGTCCGCGCCACCGGGACCGCCCATGCCGGGCAGCCCGCCGAATCCGAACGGGTTCGCACCGAACGGGTTGCCGCCGGACCCCTGGCCACCTCCGGCGGGGTCCTTCTTCTTGCCCTCGTCGCCGTTCTCCGGCTCCTCCGGCGGAAGGCCGAATCCGAATGGGGTGTCACTCACAGGTTTCCTCGGCTCGTAGGGCCGCCGGCCTCCTGCCGACGGCGACTGCCCGACCAGGGCCAGAACGCGGCCCCGCACACCACCAGCGTAGACATCCGGGCCGGAATCGGGCTCGGTGCTCCGCCGGGACGTGCCCTGCGGCAGGATGGACGCCACCTGGTCCGTACGCGTCATGCGCGTCCGTACTGAAGACAACCGCTGGAGACGCCCGGTGAGTTCCCCAGATCCACAGGTTCGCGGAGCGCGAAACCCCTCAACCCGGTCCGCCGTGCGCGGCCCCGTCGTCGCGGTCACCGGCGCCGCCTCCGGCGTCGGTGACCTGCTGACCAGGCGCCTCGCCGCGTCCGAGGAGATCAAGCGGGTCGTCGCCATCGACGAGCGCCGGGGCGAGGTCGCCGAGGCGCAGTGGCACATCCTCGACGTGCGGGACCCGGCCATCGCCGAGAAGCTGCGCGGCGCGGACGTCGTCGTGCACCTCGCCGTCGACCTCGACCTGGAGACCGACCCCGCCGCCAGGACCGCGTACAACGTGCGCGGCACCCAGACCGTCCTGACCGCGGCGGCGGCGGCCGGGGTCCACCGGGTGGTGCTCTGCACCTCCGCGATGGTCTACGGCGCCCTGCCCGACAACGACATCCCGCTCTCCGAGGACGCCGAGCTCAGGGCGACGGCGGAGGCCACCGGCGTCGGCGACATGCTGGAGATCGAGCGCCTCGGCCGCCGCGCCCCTCGCGCCCACCCCGGCCTGCACGTCACCGTCGTCCGCCCCGCCGTCCTCGTCGGCGGTACGGACACGGCGCTGACCCGCTACTTCGAGTCGCCGCGGCTGCTGGTCGTCGCCGGATCCCGGCCCACCTGGCAGTTCTGCCACGTCGAGGACCTGGTCAGCGCCCTGGAGTACGCGGCCCTGGAGAAGGTCGACGGGGAGTTCGCGGTCGGCTGCGAGGGCTGGCTCGAACAGGAGGAGGTCGAGGAGCTCTCCGGGATCCGCCGCATGGAGCTGCCCTCCGCGGTCGCCCTCGGCACCGCGGCCCGGCTGCACCGGATCGGGCTCACCCCGTCCCCGGCGGGCGACCTCGCCTACACCATGCACCCCTGGGTGGTGAGCGTCGGGCGGCTGCACGACGCCGGCTGGCGCCCCAAGTGGACGAACGAGGAGGTCCTCGCCGCGCTCCTGGAGGAGGTCGAGGGCCGTCACACGGTCGCCGGCCGCCGCCTGGGCCGCAAGGACGCGACGGCGGCCGGCGCGGCCGGTGCGACGGTGGCGCTGCTCGGCACGGCGGCCCTGGTCCGGCAGATGCGGAAGCGGAGGGGCCTGTAGCTTGTAGGACCCTCCTAGGGAGGCTCCCGTCCACAGGTCGAAAGGTCCCTTACCGGTTGCCGCGGCCGTGCGGCACCATGGGCGCATGGCGCAGACCCACGACCACCCCGGCGAGCAGGCAGCGGACGACCCGATCAAGCTGCTCGCGATCCGTGACACCCCGCTCTCGGTCGACGAGGTCTTCCGGGCCGTCGGCGACGACGCATCCGGCGGCACCACCCTCTTCGTCGGCACGGTGCGCAACCACGACGGCGGCGCGGACGTCGACGCGCTGGGCTACTCCTGTCACCCGACCGCCGGGGCGGAGCTCCGCCGGGTCGCGGAGAAGGTCGTGGCGAACTACCCGGTCCGGGCCCTGGCCGCCGTCCACCGCGTCGGCGACCTGCGCGTCGGCGACATCGCGGTGGTCGTCGCCGTCTCCTGCCCGCACCGCGCCGAGGCCTTCGAGGCCTGCCGGAAGCTCATCGACGACCTCAAGCACGAGGTCCCCATCTGGAAGCACCAGACGTTCTCGGACGGCACCGAGGAATGGGTGGGGTCCTGCTAGCCGTGACCGGAAGGGTCCACCGGCCCCAGCACCGGAGGGCGGCAAGGCGGCACGCCGACAGGGCGTAGCCGACCGCCCGATTTGCGTAACCGCCCCCCAGGCGCCAGCGTTGACCTCACAGATGACAGAGTCTGCTGATCAACCAACTGGGGATGGGAGGTCGGGATGGCAGCGCTGGCCTGGTTGCTGATTCCGCTTTTCGCAGTCGTCGGCGCGGCGATATGGGGAAGCTGGGCTTCGAGGAACAAGACCATAGGTGACGTGGCGGAACTCGCCGGCTACGCGCGCTTCCGGGACGCCATGGAGCGGACCCACGTCACGATCGCCGATCCCGCCCGCGCGGAGCGCGAACCGGCCGCGACGGCCTCCGCGGTCACCACCTCGCCCTCCGGCTGAGGAGGCCCGCCCCGTACGGACCGCCCCAGGGGTGCACCCACAGACGAGTCCCGTACTGTCGTTCCATGCCACGCCGCACCGCGACGATGCTCGCCTCCACCCTGGTCCTGATCTGTCTGCTCATCGCGGGCGTTCTGATCCCGGTGCCGTACGCGGAGATGAGCCCGGGGCCCACGGTCAACACCCTCGGCGACGCCAGGGGGGAACCGGTCCTCCAGATCTCGGGACGCAAGACCTACCCGACCGACGGCCACCTCAACATGACGACGGTCCGCGTCACCAGCGCGGACTACAAGATGAACGCCGTCGAGGCCGTCTACGGCTGGCTCGCCCACGACAACGTGGTGGTGCCGCACGACACCCTCTACCCGGACGGCAAGACCGAGGAGGAGTCGAGCCAGGAGAACGCCGAGGAGTTCAGCCAGTCCCAGGAGAGCGCCAAGGTGGCGGCCCTCGGCGAGCTGGGCATCCCGGTCGTCGCCCGGGTCGTGGTGGCCACGGTCGTCAAGGGCGCCCCGGCCGAGGGGAAGCTGCACGCCGGAGACGTGATCAAGGCCGTCGACGGCGTGCCGGTCAAGGAGCAGGCCGACGTCGCCAAGCAGGTCACGAAGCGGAAGCCCGGCCAGGACGTCGAGTTCACGATCGTCCCCGCCAAGGAGGCGGCCGCCGCGGAGAAGGCCCACAAGGAGCCCACCGTCACCCGGAAGGTGGTCATCACGACCACGACCTCGGAGGAGGGCGACCGGGCCGTCGTCGGCATCCAGGCGGGCACCGACCACGTCTTCCCGTTCACGATCGACATCAACCTCGCCGATGTCGGCGGCCCCAGCGCCGGTCTGATGTTCGCCCTCGGCCTCGTCGACAAGCTGACCCCGGAGAGCCTCACCGGCGGCCGGTTCATCGCCGGCACGGGCACCATCGACGACAAGGGCGTGGTCGGCCCGATCGGCGGCATCGAGATGAAGCTGGTGGGCGCGCGGAACGCGGGCGCGGCGTACTTCCTCACTCCCGCCGACAACTGCGAGGCCGCCGCGGCCGACACCCCGGACGGACTGACCCTGATCAAGGTCGACACCATCGACGACGCCACGAAGTCGCTGGAGAAGCTCCGCAAGGGCGACACGGCGTCGCTGCCGAGCTGCTCGAAGAGCTGACCCGGTCCGTACGCGAAGGGGCGCCCGGTCAGCGACCGGGCGCCCCTTCCTCGTACGGGAGCGGCTCAGCCCTCGAAGGTGGCGGTCAGCGCCTCGGCGAGGCCCGGCACCAGGTCGGGGCCGGTCAGCACCTCGGTCGGCGAGTCCTTCTCGCGGAGCCGGATCGCCGCCTCGCGCGTGCCGTTCCGCAGCACCGCCACGGTCATCCGGACCTCCTGGCGGTCCGGGTGTCCGGCGACCCACTTGGCGAGCTGCTTCTCGTTCAGGCCCTGCGGGACCTGGGCCTCGGCCGACGGGGGCAGCATGAGCCGCTCCACGGTGAGGGCGCAGCCGGCGACGGCGTCGGGCCAGGCGATCGTTCCGAGGAACTCGTCGAGGGCCTTGCCGCGCGGCAGCTTGTCCTGCTCGATCGGGGTGTAGGCGGTGGCGTCGTCGCCCAGCCCGAGCTGGGAGGCGAGCTTGGGTTCCTGGGCGCGCAGGCGAGCGGTGTCGACCAGGGCGAACAGGCGGGCGGGCTGGTCCCAGCCGAGGCCCGACGCGTACTCGTCGATCTCGAGCACCGCGCGGGTGAGGGGGCTCGCGGCCATGGCCGGGCCGGAGGGGGAAACGTTGGACATGACCAATATCCTGCCTCCTCTTCCCCTGAAGGCGGGAACTAGGTAAAGCCTCAGTAAGTTGCATCAGTGGGCTCTACGATCGCGGGGCCTGCTTTCAGACGCATCAACATCGAGGGGCGCACGTTGGCTTTCCAGATGCCGGACCGTGGCCGAGGCCCGTCCGGGCCGAGGGTGAGAGTCGGCCGGCCGTCCCGGCGGGCCCGCACCCTGCTCATGACACTCGGGGTGCTGGCCGTCCTCGCCATGGCGTTCGTGATGTTCGCCGGGTTCTGGACGGACTGGCTCTGGTATCGCTCGGTCGAGTACTCGTCCGTGTTCACCACCACTCTGTGGACCAAGATCGGCCTCTTCGCGGTCTTCGGCCTGCTGATGGGGCTCGCCGTCGGCTTCAACATCTGGCTGGCGTACCGGCTGCGGCCGCCGCTCAGCGCGATGTCGCTGGAGCAGCAGAGCCTCGACCGGTACCGGATGGGTCTGGCCCCGTTCAAGAAGTGGGTGCTCCTCGCGGTCACCGCCCTGGTGGCCCTGATCGCCGGTGCCTCCGCGTCGGGCCAGTGGCGCACCTGGCTCATGTGGGTCAACGGGGTGAAGTTCGGACAGAAGGACCCGCAGTTCGACCTCGACGTGTCGTTCTACGCCTTCGACCTGCCCTGGTACCGCTTCCTCCTCGCGTTCGGCTTCGCCGCCGCCGTGCTGTCCCTGATCGCCGCCGCGCTGACGCACTACCTGTACGGCGGGCTGCGGATCACCAGTCCCGGCGCGCGGGCGACCGCGGCGGCCACCGGCCACCTCTCGGTGCTGCTCGGCCTCTTCGTGGCGCTCAAGGCCGTGGCGTACTGGCTCGACCGGTACGGCCTGGCGGTGAAGTCCAGTGACTTCAAGGCCACCGGCAACTGGACGGGTCTGCGGTACGTGGACGCCAACGCCTATCTGCCGGCGAAGACGATCCTGTTCTGCATCGCCGTCATCTGCGCGCTGCTGTTCTTCGCGACGCTCTGGCGCCGCACCTGGCAGCTGCCGGTGATCGGCTTCGGCCTCATGGTCCTGTCGGCGGTCCTGATCGGCGGCCTGTACCCGGCCATCGTGCAGAAGTTCCAGGTCCAGCCGAACGAGCAGGCCAAGGAAGCGCCGTACATCCAGAAGAACATCGACGCGACCCGCAAGGCGTACGCCATCGACGGGACGAAGCCGGAGAACTACTCGGGCAAGTCGACGGTCAAGGCCAAGGAGAAGCTCCGGACGGACGCCGACTCGGCGGCGAGCTACCGTCTCCTCGACCCGAACATCGTGTCGCCGACGTTCCAGCAGCTGGAGCAGAAGCGGAAGTACTACCAGTTCCCGACGACCCTGGACGTGGACCGCTACCAGGGCAAGGACACCGTCGTCGGCCTGCGCGAGCTGAACATCAAGGGCATCCCCAAGCGGAACTGGATCAACGACCACTTCACCTACACCCACGGCTACGGCGCGATCCTGGCCTCGGGCACGCAGACGGACGCCAACGGCTCCCCGGTCTTCACCGAGTCCGGACTGCCGACGACCGGTTCGCTCGGCACGTACCAGCAGCGGATCTACTACGGCGAGAAGACCGACCAGTACTCGATCGTGGGCGGCCCGCAGAAGGAGCTGGACTACGAGGAGAACGGCGAGAAGACCACCAGCTACAAGGAGAAGAGCGGCGTCAGCCTCTCCAGCACCTTCAACCGCGCCGCGTACGCGGTGGCCTTCAGCGAGCCGCAGATCCTCTACTCGGGAGCCATCGGCGAGGGCTCGCGGATCCTGTACAACCGCACGCCCAAGGAGCGCGTCGAGGCCGTCGCCCCCTGGCTGACCATCGACGGCGACGCCTACCCGGCGGTCGTCGACGGCCGGATCCAGTGGATCATCGACGCCTACACGACGACCAACGGCTACCCGTACGCCTCGCGCACCACGCTCGGCGACACCACGGCCGACTCGCTGACCGTCGGCAACCAGCAGCGCACGGTCGTCGCCCAGCAGAACCAGGTCAACTACATCCGCAACTCGGTCAAGGCCACCGTCGACGCCTACGACGGCACGGTGAAGCTGTACGAGTGGGACACCCAGGACCCGGTCCTCAAGACCTGGATGAAGGCCTTCCCCGACACGGTCAGGCCGAAGTCCGAGATCAAGGGCGACCTGCTCCAGCACCTGCGCTACCCGCAGGACATGTTCAAGGTCCAGCGCGAGCTGCTGACCCGGTACCACGTCACCGACCCCGCCCAGTTCTACAGCGGCTCGGACGCCTGGCAGGTGCCGGACGACCCGACCAACAAGGACGGCAACGCGGTCCCGCCGTACTACCTGAGCATGAAGATGCCCGGGGACACGGCGCAGCGCTTCTCGCTGACGACGACGTTCACGCCGAACGGGCGGCCCAACCTGGGCGGCTTCATGGCGGTCGACGCCGACGCCACCAGCAAGGAGTACGGCCGGCTGAGACTGCTCCGGGTCACCGAGGACGTCCCGGGCCCGGCGCAGGTGCAGAGCAAGCTGAACGGTCTGCCGTCCGTGGCCACCTTCGTCCGGGACATGAAGGGCGCCGACTCCGACATCCAGTACGGCAACCTGCTGACCGTGCCGCTCGACGGCGGGTTCCTGTACGTGGAGCCGGTGTACGCCCAGGGACGCAACGCGCTCTATCCGCTCCTGAAGAAGGTCGCGGTGTCGTACGTGGACGCGGACCAGCCGGACGGTGACACGACCAAGGACGTCACGGTCTTCGAGGACAACCTCACCAAGGCGCTGAACGCGGTCTTCGGGGTGGAGGCGCCGACCTCGCCGACGACCCCGCCGGGCACCACGCAGCCGCCTGGCACGACCCAGCCGCCGGCCTCGAACGACGTCGCGCTCCAGCAGGCGATCGCCGACGCCCAGAAGGCGTACGACGCGGGCGAGGCCGCTCTGCAGAAGCAGGACTGGGCCGCGTACGGCAAGGCCCAGGAGGACCTCCAGGCGGCGCTCCAGCGGGCCGCGGAGGCCGGCGCGAAGCTCAAGACCCCGGGGTCAGGCGGCTGACCTGAGGTTTTCCGTCCCCGCGTCGTGATACTGTGGTTTCACCGACGCGGGGTGGAGCAGCTCGGTAGCTCGCTGGGCTCATAACCCAGAGGTCGCAGGTTCAAATCCTGTCCCCGCTACTCAGAGGACAAGGGCCCGGATCCATAAGGATCCGGGCCCTTGTCGTGTGTCGACGTGCCGGGGGGTGCCGAAGGGCGGTAGGGAGGGGGCGAGTTGGCGTGAGTCGTGTTTGACTTGTCTCTCTGTGGGCATGTCGACAAAACGCTGAGTGACCTCACTGGCTGCGGTATACCAGGTGTGCTCGGGTTGCGGGTGGTGCGACGATGGTATTTATGGGGGACAGGGCAACTCTGTTGGAGACAGGGCGGTTTGTGCAGCGGCACGCCAGAAACGCCGCAGACGAGATCATCGAGGCAGTAGGGGCCGTCGATGCGGCCGTCGACACCACCGCCGAGACCGACGCCGAGACCGAGACCGAGACCGAGGCCCGGCACCGACGGGCCGCCGAGTGCGGTGACCTCGCCTCGATGAGCGCCCTCGGCGCGCTGCTGCTGCGCCGCGGCGACCTCGACGGCGCCGAGCCGTACCTCCGCCGGGCCACGGCCGAGGGGGACCGGGCCGCCGCCAACAACCTGGGCGTCCTGCTCCACCAGCGCGGATACGCCGACGAGGCGGCCGGCTGGTGGCGGGTCGCCGCCGTCGCCGGCTCCGCGCCCGCCGCCCACGCCCTCGGCCGCCACCACCGCGAGCGCGGCGACGAACCGGCCGCCGAGTACTGGCTGCGCCAGGCCGCCGAGCAGGGCCACGCCCTCGGCGCGTACGCCCTCGCGGACCTCCTGGAGCACCGCAGCGACGTCGGCGCCGAGCGCTGGCTGCGCGCCGCCGCCGAACAGGGCCACCGCGAGGCCGCGTACCGCCTCGCCCTCGCCCTGGAGCGCCGCGCCACCGAGACCACCCGCGGACCGCACGAGACCGGCACCCGGCTGCGGCCCCCGGCCCGCGCGCTCGCGCCCCCCGGCGCGGCCGCGACCGGCACCGGGACGGCCGTCCCCGGGCAGCCGACCGGCGAGCGCGCCGGAGAGGCCGCCGAGGCCGAGCAGTGGTTCCGGCAGGCCGCCGCGCGCGGCCACCGCCGGGCCGCGCTCCACCTGGGCGCGATCCTGGAGCACCGGGGCGAGCTCAAGGAGGCCGGCCGCTGGTACCTCAGCTCCGCCAAGGAGGGCGAGGCGAAGGCCGCCTGCGCGCTCGGCTTCCTGCTCCGGGACGCGGGCGACGAGGAGAGCGCCGGCGCCTGGTGGCTGCGGGCCGCCCAGGACGGCGACGGCAACGCGGCCAACGCCCTCGGCGCCCTGCACGCCGCGCGGGGCGAGCAGCAGACCGCCGAGCGCTGGTACCGGGCCGCCATGGACGCCGGCGACGTGAACGGCGCCTACAACCTCGGGCTGCTCTGCGCCGCCCAGGACCGCATCCCGCAGGCCGAGCAGTGGTACCGGCGCGCCGCCTACGCGGGCCACCGTGAGGCCGCCAACGCGCTCGCGGTGCTGCTCCTCCAGGCCGGCGACGCCAACGGCGCCGAGCCGTGGTTCTCCAAGGCCGCCGAGGCCGGCAGCGTGGACGCCGCGTTCAACCTGGGCATCCTCCACGCCGGACGCGACGAGGACCGCACGGCCCTCGTCTGGTACGAGCGCGCCGCCGCCGCCGGGCACACCGAGGCCGCCCTCCAGGTCGGCATCGCGGCCCTGCGGGACGGCGACGAGCAGACCGCCGAGCGGCACCTGCGGTGCGCGGCCGGCGGCGGCAGCGCCGAGGCCGCCTTCCGGCTCGCCTCGGTGCTCGACGCGCGTCGCCCCGAGCCGGGCCCCGCCGTGCTCGGCGCGCCCCGCGAGGAGAAGTCCGAGTGCGAGGAGTGGTACGAGCGGGCCGCCCAGCAGGGGCACCGGCGCGCCCAGGTGCGGGTCGGGATGCTCGCCGCCGGGCGCGGTGACCTCGCCGAGGCCGACCGCTGGTACCGCGAGGCCGCCGAGGCGGGCAGCCGCAACGGCGCCTTCAACCTCGGGCTCCTCCTCGCCCGCGAGGGCAGCGAGCGGGAGGCCGCGCTCTGGTGGACCCGGGCGGCGCGCGCGGGGCACGGCCGCGCGGCGCTCCGGCTCGCGCTGCTCGCGGCGCGCCGGGGCGAGCTCACCGAGGGGCGCCGCTGGTGCGACCGCGCGGTGGAGCTGGGCCCGGCGGAGGTCGCCGAGCGGGCGGCGCGGCTGAGCGAGGCGCTGCACCAGGAGCTCACCGCCTAACGAATTTGCCCTGCTCCGAACGGTCCCGTAAGGTGGTGTTCACCGACGCGGGGTGGAGCAGCTCGGTAGCTCGCTGGGCTCATAACCCAGAGGTCGCAGGTTCAAATCCTGTCCCCGCTACTCAGTATCACGAAGGCCCGGATCCAGTCACTGGATCCGGGCCTTCGTCGTCGATCCGGGTCACGAAGAAGCCCCCGCCGGAGCGGGGGCTTCTTCGTGTCGTCAGGCGGTGGCGGCGCAGCTCGGGCAGATGCCCCGGTAGGTGACCTCGACGTTCGAGATCGTGAAGCCGAAGCGCTCGGCGTCCGGGAGGTCCGCCAGCGGGTCGCCGGCCGGGTGCACGTCGCGGATCGCGCCGCAGCGGCCGCAGACCAGGTGCTGGTGGGGCCGGTGGGCGTTGGGGTCGTACCGCTTGGCGCGTCCGTCGGTCGCGACCTCGATGACCTCGCCGAGGGTGACCATCTCGCCCAGCGTGTTGTACACGGTGGCGCGCGAGATCTCGGGCAGCTTCGTCACGGCGCGCGCGTGGACCTCGTCGGCGGTCAGGTGCACATGGTCCCCGTCGAGGACCTCGGCCACGACACGCCGCTGCGCGGTCATCCGCCAGCCGCGTCCGCGCAGTCGTTCCAACAGGTCACTCATGGGGGCCAGCCTAACAGTCGGGGGAGCGGGGTCCCGAACGGGTGTGACTTTGGAAGCTACCTTGACTTGGACAATGTCCAATGTAGGATCGAAACCGGTACTGGCCAAGGCTCCCTGGCGGAGCCCGGCCGGGGCGACAGGACACGCAGGACATCACCCAGGAGGCGCACGTGACGCAGGGACCGCTCACCACGGAGGCCGGGGCTCCGGTCGCGGACAACCAGAACAGCGAGACCGCGGGCGTCGGCGGTCCGGTCCTCGTCCAGGACCAACTCCTCCTGGAGAAGCTCGCCCACTTCAACCGCGAGCGCATCCCGGAGCGCGTCGTCCACGCGCGCGGCGCGGGCGCCTACGGCACGTTCACGGTGACCCGTGACGTCACGCCGTGGACGCGCGCCGCGTTCCTCTCCGAGGTCGGCAAGGAGACCGAGACCTTCCTGCGCTTCTCCACCGTCGCCGGCAGCCTCGGCTCGGCGGACGCGGTGCGCGACCCCCGCGGCTGGGCGCTGAAGTTCTACACCGAGGAGGGCAACTACGACCTCGTCGGCAACAACACCCCGGTGTTCTTCATCAAGGACGCCGTCAAGTTCCCCGACTTCATCCACACCCAGAAGCGCGACCCGTACACGGGCTCGCAGGAGGCGGACAACGTCTGGGACTTCTGGGGCCTCTCCCCGGAGTCGACCCACCAGGTCACCTGGCTGTTCGGCGACCGCGGCATCCCCGCCTCGTACCGCCACATGAACGGCTACGGCTCCCACACGTTCCAGTGGAACAACGAGGCCGGCGAGGTGTTCTGGGTCAAGTACCACTTCAAGACCGACCAGGGCATCAAGAACCTCACCCAGGACGAGGCCAACCGCCTCGCCGGCGAGGACCCGGACTCGCACCAGCGCGATCTGCGCGAGGCCATCGAGCGCGGCGACTTCCCGAGCTGGACCGTGCAGGTCCAGATCATGCCCGCGGCCGACGCGGCGGACTACCGCTTCAACCCCTTCGACCTCACCAAGGTGTGGCCGCACGAGGACTACCCGCCGATCGAGATCGGCCGGCTGGAGCTCAACCGCAACCCGGAGAACGTCTTCGCCGAGGTCGAGCAGTCGATCTTCAGCCCCGCGCACTTCGTGCCGGGCATCGGTCCCTCCCCGGACAAGATGCTCCAGGGCCGCCTCTTCGCGTACGGAGACGCCCACCGCTACCGCGTCGGCATCAACGCCGACCACCTGCCGGTGAACCGCCCGCACGCCACCGAGGCGCGCACCCACTCCCGCGACGGCTTCCTCTACGACGGCCGCCACAAGGGCGCGAAGAACTACGAGCCGAACAGCTTCGGCGGCCCGCACCAGACGGACCGGCCGCTCTGGGCCGGCTCCGCCGTCACCGGCGTGACCGGCGACCACGCCGCCCCCGCGCACGCCGAGGACGGCGACTTCACGCAGGCGGGTGACCTCTACCGCCTGATGTCCGAGGCCGAGAAGGGCCGCCTCGTCGAGAACCTGGCGGGCTTCATCGCCAAGGTCTCCCGCGACGACATCGCCGAGCGGGCGATCGACAACTTCCGCCAGGCGGACGGTGACTTCGGCAAGCGGCTGGAGGCCGCGGTCCAGGCCCTGCGCGGCTGAGGACGCTTGCCGTCGGCAGAGGGCGGGCCGGACCTCCGTACGGGGGACCGGCCCGCCTTCGCGTGCTCAGCCCGCGACGCTGTGCACCGGGATCCAGCAGCGGATGATGTCCCGTACGGAGACGATGCCGACGGGTCCGCGGTCGTCGAGGACGACGAGGTGCCGGAAGCCGCCGTGCGTCATGGCCTCGGCCGCCTCCGCCAGGGTCCAGGTGGGCGCGGCGAAGACGACGTCCCGGGTGGTGTGGGAGCCGGCGGTCTCCCGGTCGGGGTCCTGGTCCCGGCCCAGGGAGTTGAGGATGTCGCGCTCGGTGAGGATCCCGAGCCCGCCGGCGTCGGCATCGAGGACGACGGCGGCGCCGACGCGGCGCGCCGACATCAGCCGGGCCGCCTGTCGGAGGGTGTGGGCGGGGCCGATGGTCAGGACCACCGTGCTCATGGCGTCACGGACGAGCATGGACGGAGCCACCTCCTTGGTGAACCCTTCCCGCCTTCAATGAGAACGAATTCACAAGTTCACAAGCGGGGGGACTCTCAGAGTGACACCGGGCGGAGGGGTCGACAAGGGGGCGCGCGAGGCGCCCCCGGGAGTGCGGCGGGGCGCTCAGCCCTGCGCGCTCTCCTGGTTCAGGTAGCCGAGCAGCTCCCCGTGCAGCAGGCCGTTCGACGCCGCCGCGTTCCCGCTGTGCGGGCCGTGGCGACCGTCGAGACCGGTGTACGTGCCGCCGGCCTCCTGGACCACGATCGCGACCGCGGCCATGTCCCACAGCGAGAGCTCCGGCTCCGCGCAGAGGTCGACGGAACCCTCGGCGACCATCATGTACGGCCAGAAGTCGCCGTACGCCCGGGTCCGCCAGCAGGCGCGCGTGAGGTCGAGGAAGCCGTCGAGGCGGCCCCGCTCCTCCCAGCCGCTCAGCGAGGAGTACGCGAAGGAGGCGTCCGACAGGGAGGCGACCTTCGACACGCCGATCCGGGTCGCCGAGGCCAGGCTGCGGCCGGTGTACGCGCCGAGGCCCTTCGCCGCCCACCAGCGGCGGCCGAGCGCGGGGGCGGACACGACGCCCACCACCGGCTGGAAGCCGGTCTCCCCGGCCTCCATCAGCGCGATCAGGGTCGCCCAGACGGGCACCCCGCGCACATAGTTCTTCGTGCCGTCGATCGGGTCGATCACCCAGCGGCGCGGGCCGGTGCCCTCCACGCCGTACTCCTCGCCGAGGATCGCGTCGCGCGGCCGGGCGCGCTGGAGCTGACCGCGGATCAGCTCCTCCGCCGCCTTGTCCGCCTCGCTCACCGGAGTCATGTCCGGCTTCGTCTCGACCTGGAGGTCGAGCGCCTGGAAACGGTCCATGGTGGCCGCGTCGGCGGCATCCGCGAGGACGTGGGCGAGACGCAGATCATCGTGGTAGTCGGCCATGGTCGGCACTCTATCCCCGAGCCGCGAGCGCGCGCGGACGCGTCCACGGCCGCCGCCCGGACGGTCCGTGCGGGCCCCTTGACAGGGGGTGGGCGCCTGTCGACGCTGAGCGGAGAACCGTTCCCTCCCGGAGGTGAGGATGGCGAACGCCCGCGAGGCCCTGCTCGACGCCGCGCTCGTCGCGCTCGCGCACCGCCCCTGGTCCGCCGTGCGGATGGCCGACCTCGCCGCCTCCGCCCGGGTCTCCCGGCAGACCCTCTACAACGAGTTCGGCTCCAAGGACGGGCTGGCCCGCGCGCTGGTGCGGAGGGAGGCCGACGCCTACCTCGTGGGCGTCCGGCGGCTGCTCGCCGCCCCGGCACCGCAGGAGCGGAACCTCGTCGCGGTCGCCGAGTGGATCGTCGCCCGCGCCGCCGTCCGTCCGATACTCCGGGCCCTGCTCACCGGCGCCTGGAACGAGCGGCTGCCCCAGCCCCGCCCGGCCCGGCCCGGCGCCCGGCTCGCGCCCGTCCCCGCCCAGCGGCGCGCCGACGCCGGCCCGCCCGCGCCGGGCGAGCTCGTCGCGGAGGCCGCGGCCTGCGCGGGGGAGGGCTGGGCGGCCCCCTGCGAACTCGCCGTACGGATCGCCCTCAGCCATGTCGTCGCACCGGCGCCGCCGGTGGGCCCTCAGTGCGCCGAGCCGGAGAGCTGGAGCCCGATGACCCCAGCGATCACCAGACTGATCGAGACGATCTTGAGCGTGGAGACCACGTCGCCGAGGAAGACCATGCCGTAGATCGCCGTCCCGGCCGCGCCGATCCCCGTCCACACCGCGTACGCCGGACCCACGTCGAGCTTGCGCAGCGCGAGCGTGAGGAGACCGAAGCTGCCCAGGGCGAAGGCCGCGAAGGCGACCGTCGGCCACAGCCGGGTGAAGCCGTGCGAGAGCTTCAGGCAGACCGCGAACCCCGTCTCCAGGATCCCCGCGATCACCACCAGCAGCCACGCCATCGTCAGTGCCTCCCACGCCGTCGGTGACTGCTTCGTCGCACTTGGTGCGATTATGCACTTACCGGCAGCGAGCGGACGTAAACGCCGACGGGTCAGTCGCCCTCGCGTCGCTCCCGGGTCGCGAGCAGCCGCCGCAGCGAGAACAGCCGCGCCGGATCGGCGTGCCCCTCCGCCACGAACGCGTCGAGCGCGCAGTCCGGCTCGTCGTGGCTGCAGGCCCGCGGGCAGTTCTCCGTGCCGGGCTCCAGGTCGGGGAAGGCGTGGATGACCCGGGACGGGTCGACGTGGTGCAGACCGAAGGAACGCACGCCGGGGGTGTCGATGACCCAGCCCTCGGCCGCGTCGAGGGGCAGCGCGAGCGCCGAGGTCGTGGTGTGCCGGCCGCGGCCCGTCACCGCGTTCACATGGCCGGTGATCCGCCGCTTCTCCTCCGGCACCAGGGCGTTGACCAGCGTCGTCTTCCCGACGCCGGAGTGCCCGACGAAGGCCGTGACCCGCCCGTCCAGGTACTGCCGCACCCGGTCGGCCGCCCCGCCGTCGTACAGCTCCTCGCGGTTCACCACCACGTGCGGGATGTCCAGGTCGCCGTACAGCTCCAGGAGCTTCTCGGGCGGCGCCAGGTCCGACTTCGTCATCACCAGGAAGGGTTCGAGTCCGCCGTCGTACGCCGCCACCAGACAGCGGTCGATCAGCCGGGGGCGCGGCTCCGGGTCGGCGAGCGCGGTGACGATCGCGAGCTGGTCGGCGTTGGCGACGACCACCCGCTCGTACGGGTCGTCGTCGTCGGCCGTGCGGCGGAGCACCGAGCTGCGCTCACCGATCCGCACGATCCGCGCCAGCGTGTCCTTCTCGCCGGACAGGTCGCCGACGAGGGAGACCCGGTCGCCGACCACGGCCGCCTTGCGGCCCAGCTCGCGCGCCTTCATCGCCGTCACCGCCCGGTCGTCGACCAGCACGGTCAGCCGGCCCCGGTCGACCGTGAGGACCATGCCCTCGACGGCGTCCTCGTGCTTGGGGCGGATGGTGGTGCGGGGACGGGTGCCCTTGCGGTTGGGCCGCTGGCGGATGTCGTCCTCGTCGGTGTGCTTGCCGTAGCGCCGCATGGTTCAGACCCCGAGCATTTCGGTCCACATCGTCGGGAAGTCCGGCAAGGTCTTCGCCGTCGTCGCCACGTCCTCGATCTCCACGCCCTCGACCGCGAGGCCGATGATCGCGCCCGCCGTCGCCATGCGGTGGTCGTGGTACGTGTGGAAGACACCGCCGTGCAGCGGGCGCGGCCGGATGTGGAGACCGTCCTCGGTCTCGGTCACGTCGCCGCCCAGCTCGTTGATCTCCTTGGTGAGCGCCGCGAGCCGGTCGGTCTCGTGCAGCCGCAGATGGGCGACCCCGCGCAGGGTGGAGGGGGAGTCCGCGAGGGCCGCGACCGCCGCGATGCCGGGGGTCAGCTCGCCGACCTCGCCCAGGTCCACGTCGATGCCGTGGATCCGGCCCGTGCCGGTGAAGGTCAGGCCCGCCTCGGTGAGCTCGCAGGAGCCACCCATCTCGGTGAAGATCCGGCGCAGCTCGTCGCCCGGCTGGGTGGTCCTCGCCGGCCAGTCCGGGACGGTCACCCGGCCGCCGGTCACCAGGGCGGCCGCCAGGAAGGGCTGCGCGTTCGACAGGTCGGGCTCGACGACCAGGTCCCGGCCGCGCAGCGCGGACGGCGCCACGCGCCACACGTTCGGCTCGCCGCCGTGCTCCGGCTCGTCGACCCGGGCGCCGACCGCGCGCAGCATGTCGACCGTCATCCGGATGTGCGGGAGCGAGGGGAGCCGGCTGCCCACGTGCCGCACCTCGACGCCCTGGTTGAAGCGGGGCGCGGACAGCAGCAGGGCGCTGACGAACTGGGAGGACGAGGAGGCGTCGATCTCGACCGTGCCGCCGTCCAGGGCGCCGCCGCCGTGCACGGTCATGGGGAGCGCGCCCCGGCCGTCGTCGTCGATGCGGGCGCCGAGCGCGCGCAGCGCGTCGATCACGCCGTGCAGCGGGCGCTCGTGGGAGCGGGGGTCGCCGTCGAAGCGCACCGGGCCGTCGGCGAGGGCGGCGACGGGCGGCAGGAAGCGCATGACCGTGCCCGCGTTGCCGACGTCGACCGTGGCGGGTCCGCGCAGCGGGGAGGGGATGATCCGCCAGGCCTCGCCGGAGCCGTCCGGGCCCACGCCTTCCTCGATCCGCACGCCGAGGGTGCGGAGCGCCTCGGCCATCAGGAGGGTGTCGCGGGAGCGCAGCGGGCGGCGCAGCCAGCCGGGCTCGGCGGCGAGCGCGGCCAGGACGAGGGCGCGGTTGGTGACCGACTTCGATCCGGGCACGGTGACGGTCGCGTCGACGGCGCCGCCGGCATAAGGGGCGGGCCAGAGGTCGGTGGGCGGCTCGGTGTGCGTCGCGGAAGCTGCTGCGGTCATGGACTCACTGTACGGGGGAGTCAGAAGCCCAGGAGCCAGCGCCCGCCGCCGATCAGGGCGGATATCGCCACCGTGTGGAAGAAGAGGAGCCACACCCCCGCGGGCACGTGGGTGAGCCGCGCGAGCTGGTCCGCGTCCGAGTCGGGGGCCCCGCCGCGGCGCCGTTTCGCCTGGAGCTCGAAGGCCGGCCGGACGCCGGCGAGGAGCAGGAACCAGACCACCGCGTACGCGAACACGGACTGGACCTCGGGGCCGGTCAGCCAGGACACGAGGAGGAAGGCGGCGCCCGTCAGGACGACGGTCAGCACCCCGTACGCGTTGCGGACCATCACGAGGAGCGCGAGCAGCAGCCCGGTCGCGAGCCAGAGCAGCAGGGTGACGTGGCCGGTGCCGAGCAGCGCGGCGCCGCCGAGCCCGAGCAGCGGGGCCGCCGGGTAGCCGGCGGCGAGGGTGAGGACCACGCCGACGCCGGTCGGGCGGCCCCGGGACACCGTGAGGCCGCTGGTGTCGGAGTGCAGCCGGATCGCCTCCAGGCGGCGGCCGGTGGCGAGGGCCACGAGTCCGTGACCGCCCTCGTGGGCGATGGTGACCGCGTTCCGGGCCAGGAGCCAGGGCCGCCGGAACACGACCAGGCCGAGCGCGCAGGCGGCCGTGACGTAGACGATCCACTCGGCCGGGGCGGGCTGGGTCCCGAGGATCTCGGTCATTTCGCGGACGGCTCCTCGGTCGGGGGCGGGAACGTGGCAGTGTGGCACGTATGTGCGGACGGTATGCATCGAGTCGGCGTCCCGAGGACCTCGTCGGTCTCTTCGGGATCGAGAAGTGGGAGCCGGAGGAGACCCTGGCCCCCGACTGGAACGTGGCCCCCACCAAGGAGGTCTGGGCCGTTCTCGAGCGTCCTGTGAAAGACGCCGATTCCCGCCGGCCGGTTCGCCAGCTGCGCGCCCTGAAGTGGGGGCTCGTGCCGTCCTGGGCGAAGTCGCCCGAGGGCGCCGCCCGGATGATCAACGCGCGCGCGGAGACCGTCGACGAGAAGCCGTCCTTCAAGCGCGCCTTCCAGTCGCGCCGGTGCATCCTGCCCGCCGACGGCTACTACGAGTGGGTGACCGGGGCCGCCGAGCGCGACCTGGAGGTCGAGGGGAAGAAGAAGCGGCCCCGCAAGCAGCCGTACTTCGTGACCCCGTCGGACGGCTCCGTCTTCGCGATGGCCGGGCTCTACGAGTTCTGGCGGGACCGCACCCTGCCCGACGGCCACCCCTCCGCGTGGTGGGTGACCTGCTCCGTGGTCACCACCGAGGCCGAGACCGGCCCGCTGGGCGTCGCCCCCGCCGAGGGCCCGCGTTCGCTCGCCGACATCCACCCCCGGATGCCCCTCATGCTGACCGAGGACCGCTGGGACGCCTGGCTCGACCCGGCGCGCACCGACCCGGAGGAGCTGCGCGGACTGCTCGCCCCGCCGCCCGAGGGCCTGATGCGGGCCTACCCGGTCGCCACCGCCGTCAGCAACGTCCGCAACAACGGCCCCGAACTCCTGGAGGAGCTGGCGGGACCGGAAGTCGGCACGCTCTTCTGACCCCCGGGACGGCAGGATGGGGACGTGACACAGTACGAGACCGTCTCCACCGACGCCGGTGAGGCACGCATCACGTGGTGCGCCGGGACGCGGCCCCGGGCCGTCCTCGCCCTCGGGCACGGCGCCGGCGGCGGCGTCGAGGCCCGCGACCTCCAGGCCCTCGCCGGGGCGCTGCCCGCACGGGGCGTGACCGTCGCCCTCGTCGAGCAGCCCTGGCGGGTCGCCGGCAAGAAGGTGGCGCCCGCGCTGAAGACCCTCGACACCGGCTGGCGCGGCCTCTGGCCGGCCCTGGCGAGGCCCGGCCTCCCGGTGATCGCGGGCGGCCGCAGCGCCGGTGCCCGTGTCGCCTGCCGCACCGGCCGGGAACTCGGCGCGCTCGCCGTCCTCGCGCTGAGCTTCCCGCTCCACCCGCCGGGGAAGCCCGAGCGGAGCCGCGCCGACGAGCTCCTCTCCACCGGCCTGCCCACCCTCGTCGTCCAGGGCGGCAACGACCCGTTCGGCAGACCCGACGAGTACCCGGAGGGGTCGTACGGACTCGTGGAGATCCCGTACGGGGACCACGGCTTCGCGATCCCCAAGCGGGCGACCCTGAGTCAGGACGAGGCCCTCGGCCTCCTCGTCGACGGGGTCGCCGAGTGGATCTCCGCCCTCCGCTGAGTTCCCGGCCGCCCCCGGGAATGCCGAGCGGGGGACCACTGTTGTCGAGAACGTCGGTGTGACAGCAAGGAAGAGGGAGTCCGTCGTATGGGTATGACCATCTGCCCGGAGCGCGCGCAGGGCGCTGACCTCGACTGGACAGTGCTGCCCGCGCCCAAGGCCGCCCCGATTCGGGCGGCGGGCGGAGTGCTTCCTCGTCTATCCTCCGAAACGAGCGGGTCCGCCCTCGGGCTCGCCGCCGCGCTGGAGGAGGTGGGTCCGGTCACTGGGACCGACACAGGGACCGACGACGGCCCCGAGGAGACGACCGAGGAGCGCAACGCGCGCTTCGAGCGGGACGCCCTCGGCTACCTCGACCAGATGTACTCGGCCGCGCTGCGCATGACGCGCAACCCCGCGGACGCGGAGGACCTGGTGCAGGAGACCTACGCCAAGGCGTACGGATCCTTCCACCAGTTCCGCGAGGGCACGAACCTCAAGGCCTGGCTGTACCGCATCCTCACCAACACCTTCATCAACTCGTACCGCAAGAAGCAGCGTGAGCCCCAGCGCAGCGCCGCCGAGGAGATCGAGGACTGGCAGCTCGCCCGCGCCGAGTCGCACATGTCGACCGGTCTGCGCTCCGCCGAGTCGCAGGCCCTCGACCACCTGCCCGACTCCGACGTGAAGGAAGCGCTCCAGGCGATTCCCGAGGAGTTCCGCATCGCCGTCTATCTCGCCGATGTCGAGGGCTTTGCGTACAAGGAGATCGCGGACATCATGGGGACACCCATCGGTACGGTGATGTCCCGACTGCACCGGGGCCGCCGCCAGCTGCGCGGCATGCTCGAGGACTACGCCCGCGACCGCGGGCTGGTACCCGCGGGCGCCGGAGAGTCGTCGAACGATCTGAAAGGCTCGGGCTCATGAGCTGCGGAGAGCCGCACGAGACGGATTGCTCAGAGGTCCTGGATCATCTCTACGAGTTCCTCGACCATGAGATGCCCGACAGTGACTGCACCAAGTTCGAGGTGCACTTCGAGGAGTGCTCCCCCTGCCTGGAGAAGTACGGCCTGGAGCAGGCGGTGAAGAAGCTCGTGAAGCGCTGCTGCGGCAGCGACGACGTCCCCACCGACCTGCGCGCCAAGGTCATGGGCCGGATCGACCTGATCCGCGCCGGACACATGGTGCCCGAGCAGGACATCACGGTGAGCGGCCCGGCGACACCGGCGCCGCAGGAGTAACACCCCTCCCCGCACCGGGGAGTGACGGGCCGCCGCGACGCGTTCGCGGCGGCCTCACGCATATATCAGCTTGTATCACCCGATGGTGCGAATCGCTCGGACCGGGCCGTCCCGCGCCCCCCCGACTCGCTAGCGTGACAGCCGTGATGGGCGTGAAGGTCATTCCGCGCGCGGCCCGCTGGTACATCGGCTGCGCCCTGCTCGGCGCCGGGGCCTGCGCCCTGCCCGCGCTGCGCCCCGACGCCGCCGTCCCCTGGGACACGGTCGCCCTCCTCGCCGTCCTGTACGCGCTCTGCGAGCTGCCCGCCCGCTGCCGGCTCATCGGCCGCGCCCTCGGCGCCGCCGTCCCCATGGGCACCGGCTCCTTCTTCCCCGTGCTCCTGGCCGCCGCGCTCCTCCTGCCGCCCGCCGCCGCCGCGCTCACCGCGATCCCCGGCGGCCTCCTCGCCCGCGTCGAGGAACCCCCTGCCGCACCCCGCCGCGCCTGGCGGGCCGCCGCCACCGCCCTCGCCGTCTGGGCCGCCGCCCACACCGCCGCCGCACTCGGCGGCCCCGCCGCCCTCGGCCACGGCACTGACGCACCCGACCTGCCCTACGCGCTGCTGCCCGCAGGCGCCGCCGCCCTCGCCTTCTGCCTGGTCCTCACCGCACTCGACGGCGGCATCCGTGCCACCGCCGGCGGACTCTCCCTCCGGGCCGCCTGGCGCGGCCTCCTCGGCCGGGCCCTCGCCCCGCACGCCGTCCACGGCCTCGCCGGACTGATGATGGCCGTCCTCTGGCGCAGCACGTACGGGCCGGTCGCGGCGCTCTTCGTGCTCCTCCCCATGTACATCTCCTGCTGGGTCTTCGCCCAGTACCACCGCGAGCGCGCCGCCCACCAGGCCACCATCCGCGCCCTCGTCCAGGCCGTCGACATCAAGGACCGGTACACCCGCGGCCACAGCGAACGCGTCGGCCACGCCTCCGTCCTGATCGCCCGTGAACTCGGCATGGCCGAGGACCGCCTCGACGTCGTCCGCTTCGCCGGCATCCTGCACGACGTGGGCAAGCTCGGCGTCCCCACCCGGGTGCTCACCAAGGACGGGCCCCTCACCCCCGAGGAGCGCCGGGTCATCGAACTGCACCCCGAGTACGGCCACGAGATGGTGCGCGGCATCGGCTTCCTCGGCGAGGCGCGGGCCGCGATCCTCCACCACCACGAACGCATGGACGGCAGCGGCTATCCCTACGGGCTCCACGGCGAGGAGATCCCCGAGTTCGCCCGGGTCGTGGCCGTCGCCGACGCCTTCGACGCCATGACCTCGACCCGCTCCTACAGCCGGGCCCGCCCGGTGCCCACCGCCCTCGCCGAACTGGAGCGCTGCGCCGGCGCCCAGTTCGACCCCCGGATGGTCACCGCCCTCTCCCGGGCCCTCGACCGGCACGGCTGGCAGCCCGCCGTCACCGCCGACGAGCCGGCCACGGCACCCGGCGCCCGCCCCGGGCAGGTGCCCCCGCCGCGCGAGCCCCTCCCCGCCCCGGCCGAGGACCACGCGTGAGACCCGGGACCCTCACGGTCGGCACCGTGCGCGGCGCCGCCCTCCTCCTCGGCCTCGCCGGCCTCGCCGGCACCCTCTGGTACGGCCTCGACGAACCCGGCAACGCCCTCGCCTTCGGCACCCTCATCGCCCTCGGCGAGCTCGCCCGCTGGGGCGCCGCGCCCGGCGAGCGGGAACCCGCGCCGCTCGCCGCCGCCGGAGCCCTCGCCTACGCCCTGCTCGGCACCAGCGCCGGCACCGCCACCACCCACGGCGTCCTCCAGACCGTCGCCGTCGTCGTCGCCGCCGGCCTCGCCGGGATCGTCCCGCACCTCGCCCGCGGCGGCGGTCCCGGCGCCGACCACCTCGCCCGCCGCGTCCTCACCGTCGGCTTCGCCGCGCTCTGCTTCCAGCCCCTCTACAACGCGGGCGCCGTCACCGCGCACCTCGGCCGGGGGCCCGCCTACGCCCTCTTCCTGCTCCTCCTGCTCGTCCTCACCGCCCTGTGCGACGCCGTGCTCGCCTCCCTCGTGCTCCGCGCCCGCACCGGATTCCCGTACGGCCCCCTCCTGCGCGACGAACTCCGCGCCTTCCTCGGCATCGGCTCCGCCGTCTGCGCCACCGGCACCGTCATGGCGCTCGGCGTCGCCGCCGCCGGACTGTGGGCGCTGCCCGTGCTCGCCGTCCCGCTGCTGCTCACCCAGGTCTCCTTCCGGCGGTACGCGGCCGTCCGGACCGTCAACCGGCAGACCATCGCCTCGCTCGCCCGCGCCACCGAGATCGCCGGCTGCACCCCGCCGGGACACGCCCGCCGGGTCGCCGCCCTCAGCGCGGCCGTCGGCCGTGAGCTGGGCCTCTCCGGGACCGAGCTGACCGTCCTGGAGCACGCGGCGCTCATGCACGACATCGGGCAGCTCTCCCTCGTCGACCCGGTCGCGGGCGGCGCCACCGCCCTCCTGCCGCCCGAGGAGCAGCGCCGGATCGCGCTCCTGGGCGGCGAGGTCGTCCGCAGGACCGGGGTCCCCGAGGCCGTCGCCGTCGTCGTGGAGCGGCAGGCCGACCCGTACCGCGAGCAGCCGCCCGCGGCCCGGATCGTCCGGGCCGTGAACGCCTACGACGACCTCGCGGGCGACGGCGCGGGCGCCGCCCTCGGCGCCCTGGAACGGCTCAGGCTCGGCACCGCCCGCGACTTCCACCCGGATGTCGTCGAAGGCCTGGCCAGGGTCCTGGCGCGGGGCGGAGCCGCTGGGGTGACCTCGGCGGTCCCTGGGTAACCCATGGGTAATGAGCGCGCGTCCGACCGGGCATGGTTGGATGCGAACAAGAGGGTGAAGCGACCGGCAGGCGGGAATCGTGAAGATCTTCGGGAAGGTACGGCATCGGCCCTCCGCCTCATGGCGGCAGGCCACGGACCGCGCGTTCACGCTGATCGGCGACGGCCGGTACGAGGACGCGGGCGCGCTCCTGACGCGCGCGGCGGACCTGGAGCCCTGGCTCTCGGAGTCCTGGTTCAACCTGGCGCTGCTGCACAAGTTCCGGCACGACTGGGAGCAGGCGCGGGCCGCCGGGCTGCGCGCCGTCGCCCTGCTCGACAAGGAGACCGGCGCCCCCGACTGGTGGAACGTGGGCATCGCCGCCACCGCCCTCCAGGACTGGCCGCTGGCCCGCCGCGCCTGGCAGGCCTACGGACTGAAGGTGCCCGGCGCCGCCGCGGGCACCGGCGAGCCCGCCGGCATGGAGCTGGGCAGCGCCGCCGTCCGGCTCTCGCCCGAGGGTGAGGCGGAGGTGGTGTGGGGCCGCCGGCTCGACCCGGCCCGCATCGAGGTCCTGTCCATCCCGCTGCCGTCCTCCGGCCGCCGCTGGGGCGAGGTCGTCCTCCACGACGGCGTGCCGAACGGCGAGCGGACCACCACAGCCGGCCCCTCCTACCCCGTCTTCGACGAGATCGAGCTGTGGGCGCCGTCGCCCGTGCCGACCTGGGTGGTCCTCCTGGAGGCCGCCACCGAGGCCGACCGGGACGCGCTGGAGCAGCTCGCCGCCGAGGCCGGTTTCGCCGCGGAGGACTGGTCGTCCTCGGTGCGGCTGCTCTGCCGTGCCTGCTCCGAGTCGACCATGCCCAGCGCGGAGGGCGAGGGCGAGCACTCCGACCCGCACGACCACAGCGAGCCGGGACACCCCGGGCCGCTCGGCCACCGCTCGCCGGGCGAGCTGTGGGTCCCGGAGCGGGAGTGCGGCATCGCGGCACCGGCGGGCCTGGTGCGGGGGCTCCTCGACGGCTGGGTGGCGGACAGTCCCGACTCCCGCGAGTGGCGTGATCTCGAAGAGGTCTGCTGAGCGATCGCTTCGGGGCCCGTAGGCTGTCCTCCGACGGAATCGGGTTTTCAGAAGGGCGCGGCCGGACATGGCGCAGCAGGACACGGACGAGCAGACGCAGAGCGACGACGAGTTCGTCGTGGACACGGAGGACTGCGAGGAGCGCGAGCTCGCGCACCGCGAGCGGGGCACCTCGCGTCCGATCACGGTCGTCGGCAACCCCGTGCTGCACCGGGAGTGCAAGGACGTCACCGAGTTCGGCGACGAGCTGGCGCAGCTCATCGACGACATGTTCGCCAGCCAGAGGACCGCCGAGGGCGTCGGCCTGGCCGCGAACCAGATCGGTGTGGACCAGAAGGTCTTCGTCTACGACTGCATGGACGACGAGGGCGTCCGGCACGTCGGCCACGTGGTCAACCCGGTCCTGCAGGAGCTGCCCGCCGACCGCCGCATCCTCGACGAGTCCAACGAGGGCTGCCTCTCCGTGCCGACGGCGTACGCCGAGCTGGCCCGCCCGGACTACGCGGTCGTGCACGGCCAGGACTCCCAGGGCAACCCGATCAAGGTCCGGGGCACCGGCTACTTCGCCCGCTGCCTCCAGCACGAGACGGACCACCTGTACGGCTTCCTGTACATCGACAAGCTGTCGAAGCGGGACCGCAAGGACGCCCTGCGCCAGATGGCCGAGGGCACCCCGCGCTACCCGGTCGTCGCCAACGACTGACGCGCGCACGCAGACGCGCGAGGGCCCCGCTCCTCTCCAGGAGCGGGGCCCTCGTGCGTACCGGCTAGAAGTCCTCGTCGAGGTCCACCGAGCCCTCGACCGCCACCTGGTAGGCGGACGGGCGGCGCTCGAAGAAGTTGGTCAGTTCCTGGACGCCCTGGAGCTCCATGAAGGAGAAGGGGTTCTCGGAGCCGAACACCGGGGCGAAGCCGAGGCGCTGGAGGCGCTGGTCGGCGACGCACTGGAGGTACTCGCGCATCGACTCGGTGTTCATGCCCGGCAGGCCGTCGCCGCACAGGTCACGGCCGAACTGGAGCTCCGCCTCGACGGCCTCCTTCAGCATGTCGGTGACCTGCTGCTGGAGCGCGTCGTCGAACAGCTCCGGCTCCTCCTTGCGGACGGTGTCCACGACCTCGAAGGCGAAGTTCATGTGCATCGTCTCGTCGCGGAACACCCAGTTGGTGCCCGTCGCCAGGCCGTGCAGCAGGCCGCGGGACCGGAACCAGTAGACGTAGGCGAAGGCGCCGTAGAAGAACAGGCCCTCGATGCACGCCGCGAAGCAGATGAGGTTCAGCAGGAAGCGGCGGCGGTCGGCGGCCGTCTCCAGCTTCTCGATCTTCTCGACCGAGTCCATCCACCGGAAGCAGAACTGCGCCTTCTCGCGGATCGAGGGGATGTTCTCCACCGCGTCGAAGGCCGCCGCGCGGTCGTCCGGGTCGGGCAGGTAGGTGTCCAGGAGCGTCAGATAGAACTGGACGTGCACGGCCTCCTCGAAGAGCTGACGCGACAGGTACAGCCGCGCCTCCGGGGAGTTGATGTGCTTGTACAGCGTCAGGACCAGGTTGTTCGCCACGATCGAGTCGCCCGTCGCGAAGAACGCGACCAGCCGGCCGATCATGTGCTGCTCACCGGGGGTGAGCTTGGCGAGGTCGGCGACGTCCGAGTGGAGGTCGACCTCCTCCACGGTCCAGGTGTTCTTGATGGCGTCCCGGTAGCGCTCGTAGAAGTCCGGGTAGCGCATGGGGCGGAGCGTGAGCTCGAAGCCCGGGTCCAGGAGGTTCTTCTTCTCGGTGGAGCTCATTACTGGCAGGCCTCGCAGGACTCGGGGTTCTCAAGGGAGCAGGCGATCGCGTCGGTGTCGGGGGCCGCCTGCTGGACGGGGATCGGGGCGGCGGCCTGGGCGGCGCGGGCGATCCGGGTCGCCGGGCGGGAGCGCAGGTAGTACGTCGTCTTCAGCCCCTGCTTCCAGGCGTACGCGTACATCGACGACAGCTTGCCGATCGTCGGCGTCTCCATGAACAGGTTCAGGGACTGCGACTGGTCCAGGAAGGGGGTGCGGGCGGCGGCCATGTCGATGAGGCCGCGCTGCGGGATCTCCCAGGCCGTGCGGTACAGCTCGCGCACCTCGGCCGGGACCCAGGTGAAGCCGGCCACCGAGCCGTTGGAGTCGCGCAGCGCCTCGCGGGTCTGCGCGTCCCACACGCCGAGCTTCTTCAGCTCGTCGACGAGGTACGAGTTGACCTGGAGGAACTCGCCGGACAGCGTCTCGCGCTTGAACAGGTTGGAGACCTGCGGCTCGATGCACTCGTACACACCGGCGATGGAGGCGATCGTCGCCGTCGGGGCGATGGCGAGGAGGAGGCTGTTGCGCATGCCGGTCGCGGCGATGCGGGCGCGCAGCGCGGCCCAGCGCTCCGGCCAGTTCAGCTCCACGTCGTAGTGGTCGGGGTGCAGGACGCCCCGGGCGGTGCGGGTCTCCTCCCAGGCGGGGAGCGGGCCGCTGCGCTCGGCGAGGTCGGCGGACGCCTCGTACGCGGCGAGCATGATCCGCTCGGCGATCCGGGTGGACAGGGCGCGCGCCTCGGCCGAGTCGAACGGCAGCTTCAGCTGGAAGAAGACGTCCTGGAGGCCCATCGCGCCCAGCCCCACCGGGCGCCACTTGCCGTTGGAGCGGCCCGCCTGCTCGGTCGGGTAGAAGTTGATGTCGACGACCCGGTCGAGGAAGGTGACGGCCGTGCGGACGGTCTCGTCCAGGCGCTCCCAGTCGATGTCCCCAGCGGTCACGAAGGCACCCAGGTTGACCGAGCCGAGGTTGCACACCGCGGTCTCGTCGTCGTTGGTGACCTCGATGATCTCGGTGCACAGGTTCGAGGAGTGCACCACGCGGCCGGGCAGGGCGGTCTGGTTCGCGGTCCGGTTGGAGGCGTCCTTGAACGTCATCCAGCCGTTGCCGGTCTGCGCGAGGGTCCGCATCATGCGGCCGTACAGATCGCGGGCCGGCATCGTCTTGCGGGCCAGGCCCGCGTCCTCGGCCTTGCGGTAGGCGGCGTCGAACTCCTCGCCGTACAGGTCGACGAGCTCGGGCACGTCCGCCGGGGAGAACAGCGACCACTCGGCGTCGGCGTTGACCCGGCGCATGAACTCGTCCGGGATCCAGTGCGCCAGGTTCAGGTTGTGCGTGCGGCGCTGGTCCTCGCCCGTGTTGTCGCGGAGCTCCAGGAACTCCTCGATGTCCGCGTGCCAGGTCTCCAGGTAGACCGCGGCGGCGCCCTTGCGGCGGCCGCCCTGGTTCACGGCGGCGACGGAGGCGTCGAGGGTCTTCAGGAACGGCACGATGCCGTTGGAGTGCCCGTTGGTGCCGCGGATCAGCGAACCGCGGGCGCGGATGCGGGAGTACGAGAGGCCGATGCCGCCCGCGTGCTTCGAGAGGCGCGCGACCTGGTGGTAGCGGCCGTAGATGGAGTCCAGCTCGTCCTGCGGGGAGTCCAGCAGGTAGCAGGACGACATCTGCGGGTGGCGGGTGCCGGAGTTGAAGAGCGTGGGGGAGGACGGGAGGTAGTCCAGACGGCTCATCAGGCCGTACAGGGCGGCCACCTCGTCCAGGGCGCGGACGCTGTCGTCCTCGGCGAGGCCGCAGGCGACGCGCAGCATGAAGTGCTGCGGGGTCTCGATCACCTTGCGGGTGATCGGGTGGCGCAGCAGGTAGCGCGAGTAGAGGGTGCGCAGACCGAAGTAGCCGAAGCGGTCGTCGCCGGCCGCGTCGATCGTCGCGTCGAGCCGGGCCGCGTGCAGCGTGACGAACTCGGCGGTGCGGTCGGCGATGAGGCCCTCGCGGTGACCGACGGCCACCGAGGCCGAGAAGGACACGGCACCCTGGCCGGCGGCCTCGTCGGCGATGGTGAGGGTGAGGAGCCGGGCGGCGAGCCGGGAGTACGCGGGGTCCTCGGAGATCAGGCCGGCGGCGGCCTCGGTGGCCAGCTCGCGCAGCTCCGCCTCGTCCGACGTGGCGCTGCGGCCGCGGAGCGCGGCGGCGGCGACCTTGCCGGGGTCGGTGTCCGGGAGGTCGGCGGTGAGATCGGTCAGGGTCCGCAGGAGTACGGTCCCGGGGCCGTCGTTCTCGATCGCTGCGGCCGGATCGGCGGGCGCGATGGTCACGTGGGGGCTCTCCCTCGCTCGGCTCGGGGCCAGGGCGGGGGAGGCGGGCAGGCGGGCACCCGTACGCGCGGGCGCGCCGCGTCCACCGGCCCACTCCGCGAGGCCCGGACGTCTGTGGCACCCGGAACGGACGGACCGGGTGGGCTGCCGGCAGGTCCTCGGACTCACTCCGTACGAATCCGCACGTAGCACACCGTTGCGGGACAGTTCCGGATTCGCGCCGGATTCCCCTGCGTCGACAGCGAGGACGAGCATACATGTGGGGGGCGCCCCTTCGAGCACCCCCCACATGTTGTGTCGGTCCCGGAGTTACAGTGCGAGGGCGTACGTCCGCAGAGCGTGCTCGGGGATCGGGTTCCAGTCCCGCTCGGGCGTGCGGACGAAGCCCATCCGCTCGTAGATCCGGTGCGCGGAGACCATCTTCGCGTCCGTGGAGAGCACCAGCCGGGCGCAGTCGGGCAGGGCCCGCGCCCGGTCCACGCAGGCGCGGACGAGCGCCTCTCCGACGCCCCTGCCGCGGGCTTCCGGGGCGACCACGAGCATCCGGAACTCGGCCTCGCCGGGGACGGCGATGTCGGCCCAGGGGGTGCCGCCGGCGGCGAAGGTCACCCCGCCGATGATGCCGTCGTCGGCGTCGGCGGCGACGAGCACCTCGGCCTCGCGCGCCCGCCGGGCCGTGTCGCGGAGCACGTCCAGGTAGAAGTCGTCCTCGCCGTGCAGCAGCAGCCCGTCATTCAGATAGGTGAACCCGGTGAGGTCACCGAGCTCCTCGTACTCCTCGGGCCGTACCGCCCTGATCGTGAAGTCCATGCGTCTCAGTCTGCCGCGCGCGCACGCCGGAGGGGCCCGGGATTTCCCGGGCCCCTCCGGTGACGCGTCCGTGGGTCAGTGCGTCGAGGTGCCGACCTTCGGGAGCTCGGTGCGGACACCGGCGTCGCCCGCGTCCGCCGTGTAGTCCTCGGGGGAGGTCTCGTCGACGCCCTCGGGAGCCTTCACGGCCTTGAGGACGAAGGTCAGGACGACCGTGACGACGACGTTGAGCACGAAGGCGGTGAGGCCGATGTAGCCGATCTCCCCGATGCCCGGGATCTCGGCGGAGGAGCCGCCGAAGTGCTTCTGGGTCGGGCTGGCGACGCCGTACGCGGCGGCCGTGCCGTAGACCATGCCGACGGCCCAGCCGGCGAGCAGCGCCCAGCGGTGGAACCAGCGGGTGAAGAGACCGCCGACGAGCGCCGGGAAGGTCTGCAGGATCCAGATGCCGCCGAGCAGCTGGAAGTTGATCGCGACCGTCTTGTCCATGGTGAGGACGAAGACGAGCGCGCCGACCTTCACCAGGAGCGAGACCAGCTTGGAGACCTTCGTCTCCTGGGCCGGGGTCGCGTCCTTCTTGATGAAGTCCTTGTAGATGTTGCGGGTGAAGAGGTTGGCGGCGGCGATCGACATGATCGCGGCCGGGACGAGCGCGCCGATGCCGATCGCGGCGAACGCGACGCCCGCGAACCAGTCGGGGAACATGGTCTCGAAGAGCTGCGGGATGGCGAGCTGGCCGTTCGTGACCTTGATGCCGGCGGCGATCGCCATGAAGCCGAGCAGCGCGAGCAGGCCCAGCATCAGCGAGTACAGCGGCAGGATCGTGGTGTTGCGGCGGATGACCTCGCGGCTCCGGGACGACAGGGTCGCCGTGATGGAGTGCGGGTACATGAAGAGCGCGAGCGCCGAGCCGAGCGCGAGCGTCGCGTACGTCCACTGGCCGGCCTCGCCGGGGACGAGCGCGCCCTTCGGCTTGCCGGTGGCCGGGTTGACCGTCGCGTACGCCTCGCCCGCCTTGGCGAAGATCTCGTCGAAGCCGCCCAGCTTGATCGGGATGTAGATGATCGCCACCGCGATGACGATGTAGATCAGGGTGTCCTTGACGAAGGCGATGAGCGCGGGGGCGCGCAGACCCGAGGAGTACGTGTACGCCGCGAGGACGCCGAAGGCGATGAGCAGCGGCAGGTCCTTGACGAACCAGTGGGTGTTCTCGCCGCCGCCGACGCCCATCACGTCCAGGACGGCCTGGATGCCGACGAGCTGGAGCGCGATGTACGGCATGGTGGCGAGGATGCCGGTGACCGCCACCGCGAGCGACAGGCCCTTGGAGCCGAAGCGGCCGCGCACGAAGTCGGAGGTGGTGACGTACCCGTGCTTGTGCGAGACCGACCAGAGGCGGGGCAGGAAGGTGAAGATCAGCGGGTACACCAGGATCGTGTACGGGACGGCGAAGAAGCCGGCCGCGCCCGCCGCGTAGATGGCCGCGGGGACGGCGACGAAGGTGTACGCCGTGTAGAGGTCGCCGCCGAGCAGGAACCAGGTCACCCAGGTGCCGAACGACCGTCCGCCCAGACCCCATTCGTCGAGGCTGTGCTCGTTCTCGGCCTTGCGCCAGCGCGCGGCCAGGAAGCCCATGACCGTGACGGCCAGGAAGAAGAAGACGAAGACGCCGAGCGCCACGCCGTTCACGCCGTCCTTCATCGCGCGTCACCTCCCTTGCGGGCGCGCTGGTCCCGCTGCCACAGCTGGTAGGCGATCATGGTGAGGACCGTGGAGATCAGCACCCAGAGCATCTGGTACCAGTAGAAGAACGGGATGCCCGCGAAGAGCGGTTCGGTCTTCGCGTAGGAGCTCACCCAGAGCATCGCCACGAACGGGGCGATCAGGCAGAGCGCGATCACCACGCGCACGGGCGTGATGGTCGGTTGTTTCCCTTGTGTCGCATCTGGCGCGTCTGACATGGCGATTCCGTCCCCTCGCTGATCACCTCGGTGACAATGCTGGGGAAATCTAGGGGACTGTTCCCCCGCTGGGAACCCCTGTCCGCATAACGGAAGCGACTCGTCAGAGCCAGCCCTCCTTGGCGGCCCGCACGCCCGCCTCGAACCGGCTGCGGGCGCCCAGCCGGTTCATCAGCTCCGAGCTCATCCGGCGGACGGTCCGCAGCGAGACCCCCAGCCGCCGGGCCGCGATGTCGTCCGTGCAGCCGATGCCGAGGAGCATCAGCAACTCCCGCTCCTGCGGCGAGAGGTCGTGCGCGTCGCGGCGCGGGGCCTCGCCGAAGGGGGTGCCCGCGTCCCAGAGCCGGTCGAAGAGCACCAGGAGCGCGTGGACCAGGCCGGGGCTGCGCACTTCGAGGGCGCCGGCGCGGCCGTCCTCCGGGTCGACGGGGACGAGCGCGGCCTCGCGGTCGACGATCACCATGAGCATCGGGACCACGGGCACGGTCCGGGCCTCGCCGCCGAGGTCGCAGTACCAGCGCACGTACTCCACGGTCGGCGGGTCGTTGCGGAAGCTCTCCTGGTAGATGGAGCGGATCAGCACCCCGCGTTCCAGGGCCAGTTGGTCGAGCGGCTGGCTCGCGTCCATCGTGTCGGGGAGCTGGGCGCCGCCGGGCAGCAGGGAGAGGCACTCGGTGCGGGCGTTCGCGGCGAGGTCCTCCAGGCGTTCGCGGACCTGGTCGAGTCCGGTGATGCGGTCCACCAGATCGTGCCGGACGCCCGGTCCCGGGCAGTCGGCGTACGAGGCGAGGATGCCGGCCACCGCCCGGCCGGCCTGCTCCACCTGGCGCTTGCGCTTGCTGAGTTCGGCCTCGGCGCGCGAGAGCAGGAACGAGAAGCCGACGTCCGGGTTGAAGGGCTCGACCTCGCCCGAGGAGTCGTCCATGAGGACGAGCTTGAGGTCCGCGAGACAGGCGAGTGCCTCGCGGACCTCCGGTTCGGGGCGGCCCAGATGGGCCGCCATGTCCGTCACGTCGTACTCGGGCCGCTCCAGGAGCAGGCGGTAGACGGCCTCCGTCGACTCCTTTATGCCGAGCGCCTCCAGCATCAGGTATCTCCCCCTCGTCACCTTCCGTGGCGCGACCGGTCGAACTCGTGATCGCGGTCGTCGATGCTAGAGGGGAGGGACCGTCTAGGTCTAGACCAATCCTGGTGAACTCCGCGGGACGCGCCCGTCCGCGCACCCGCCGACGCGTCGGCCAGCGCGCCCGCCGCGAACCCGGAGACCAGGAGCGCCAGTTCCACCTGGGGCCCGATCCCCACCGCCAGCACCGCGAGCGCACCCGCGCCCGCCGCCACCGGCCCCGCCCACCCGGGCCCGCCCGCCGCCGAGGCCGCCGACCGCTCCAGGGACACGCAGAACGCGAAGGCACCCACCACCAGCGGCACCCAGCCCGTCACCGCCCCGGTCCCCGCCGGGCCCTCCTGCCACAGCACCACCAGCGCCCCCGCCGACGCGCCCGCCGCCAGCAGCCCGCCGAGCACCGCCCGCGCCGCCGGGCCCGGCCGCAGCCGCCGCGCGAGCACCGCGAACGCCGCCAGGGCCGCCGACGGGACCGCGAACGGCAGCAGCCCGTACACCCCGTCCACCAGATCGCGGTCCACCACGCCCGAACCGCCCACCAGGGCCCCCGAGTCCCCGAGCGCCGAACGCAGCGCCGTCACCGTCGCCGCCCCGGCCGCCGTCATCGGCTCCTCCTCCGGCACGACCACCACGAGCGCGTCCCCCGCGCGGCGCCAGTCGGCGGGCGCCGCCGCCAGCAGCACCCCCGGCACCCGCGCCGCCCGCGCGGCCACCGCCGCCGCGTCCCCGCCCCGGGGCACCAGCACCTCCAGCGGGTTGAGGACCCCCGACGGCACCCCGGCCGCCGCGAGCCGGTCGAGCCCGTCCCGGGCCGGACCGCCCGCCACCAGCGCCCGCGCCTCCGGGTTGCCCACCCGCAGCTGCGTGGCGGCGCCCGCGAGCAGGACGAGGAGGACGAGACCGGCCGCCGCCAGGGGAGCCGGGACCGTACGGGTCTTCCGTACGGGAGCCGGCGCCGACCGGAGCGCCGGCGCCGACCGGAGCGCCGGCGCCGACCGGAGCGCCGGCGCCGACCGGAGCGCCGCCGCTGACCGCAGCGCCGGCGCCAGCGTCAGGGCCGCCGCGGTGCCCACCGCGCAGACCGCGAGGCCCGCCACCCCGACCGAGCGCAGGAACGCGGCCGGGAACAGCGCGAGCACCGCGCAGGCCGCCGCACCCGCCGCCCCTCCCGTCACCGCGGACCGGGCGGCGGCCGGCCCCGGCGGCTGCGCCCAGCGGTGCACGGCGACCACCAGCGCGGTCACCGGCACCAGGTACACCACCACGAAACCGATCTCCGTGAACCCGGCCACCGCCTCCACCAGGACCAGCGCCCCCACCGAGGTCACCGCCGCGAGCAGCAGCGGCGCCAGGACCCCCAGCGGCGAACGGAACGCCAGGACGAGCACCAGCACGAACCCGAGCGCACAGGCCGCCTTCGCCGCCAGGGCCGCCGGGCCCGGCCCGGCCAGCGCGCTGTCGTGCTGGAGCGGCAGCACCCCCGTCACCTCGACCCGGGCTCCGGGAAGCGCCGCGCGGAGCTCCGCGCGGAGCCCGACCGCCGTCTCCTCGACGGCCGCCAGACCCGCCAGGTCCGGCTCCCCGACCCCCGGGTACACCAGGGCGTACGCCGTCCGGCCGTCCGCGCCGAGGAAGCCCTCGTCGCCCGTCGTCGCGTACGACACCGTCCGCGCCCCCGGACCCGCCCCCCGGTCCAGGGCGTCCGCGAGGCGGGTGTCTCCGGTCCGTACGTCGGTCCCCGCCGGCCAGGTCACGACCGCGACCAGCGGTGCGACCGCCGCCCCGTTCCCGTACCGCTCCTGGACCGCCAGGTTCGCCCGGTGGCCCGCACCGCCCGAGGCGGTGAACGACTGGTCGAGCCGCCCGAGGCCGAGCACCGCCGCCGCCCCGCCGAGCAGCAGCACGAGCAGCCACACCACCCCGACCGCCACCCGGTGCCGGACCGCCGCCGCCCCCACGCGCTCAGTCCACATCGTCGAGCCGCTTCCTGAGCTCCTCGTCCAGGCGCAGGCCCAGCGCGCCGAGCGTCTCGTCCAGCTGCTCCGGCGCACTCGCCCCGATCACCGGAAGGACGGGCAGCGCGCCGCCCAGCGCCCAGGCCAGGACCACCTGGTTCGCCGTCGCCCCGAGCTCCGCCGCCACCTCGGCGAGCACCTTCAGACGCCGCTCCGAACCGGCGTGCCGGTACTGCTCCGGGATCTCCTTGCCCGGATCCGTGTACGCCCCCGTCAGCTGCGTCGTGTACGCCGTGAACGTCAGCTCCGGCCGCGTCCCCAGATAGTCGAGCAGCTCCTCCGAGGCATGCGGGTTCACCCCGAACTCCGCGCCGGGGCGCGGCCGGAGGTAGGTGTACCGCTGCTGCACCGCCGCGTAGTCCGGCACGTCGGCGGCGACCGCCGCGCCCCTCGACTCCTCGATCCGCCAGGCCGCGAAGTTCGAGCAGCCGGCCCGGCCGACCTTCCCCACGTCCACCAGCTCGCCGAACGCGCCCATCGTCTCCGCGACCGGCGTCCTGCGGTCGTCGATGTGCGCGTAGTACAGGTCGATCCGGTCCGTGCCCAGATTCCGCAGGCTCTCCTCCACCTGGCGGCGGATCACCGGCGCCGACAGACCCTCCGCGCACTCCGGCCAGGCCGAGCCCGGCGGGTCCGGCAGGGCGCCGACCTTCGTCGCGAGCACCATCTCGTCCCGGACGCCCCGGCTGCGCAGCCAGCGGCCGATGAGCAGCTCGCTCTCCGCTCCGGTCGCGCCAGGCTCCCAGAAGGCGTACGTGTTCGCCGTGTCGATGAACGTGCCGCCCGCCTCGTGGAAGCGGTCCAGGACGGCGAAGGCGGCGGCCTCGTCGATCCGGGTGCCGAACGGCAGCGTGCCCAGGCACAGCGTGGACACGCGGGGGCCCTCGGGACCGCCCAGGTTCGTGTACTCCATCGTCTCTTCCCTCTCTCTCATACGGTGACGGTCAGCTCCTGGACCAGGTGGTCCGAGAGCCCCTCCGCGTCACGGAAGCGGTACGAGCCCACCCGGGCCCCGCCGCCGGTGAACGCCCAGTCGATCCGCCACAGACGCAGCCGCGCGCGGGCGTTCCAGCTGGCCGGCAGGACCGAGCGGCAGGCGCCGACCGCGTCGCGCAGCGAGCGCGGCATCCGGCGGATGTCGCCGATGGCGGCGCTGGTGTTGAAGTCCCCGGTCACCAGGACCGGGAGCGGGTTGCCCCGCAGGTCGGCGACGAGCGCCGCGTACTCCCGGTCACGGGCCGCCGCCCGGCGCCGCATGTCCCGGAGGAAGGCCGGCCGCAGCGGGTTCATCACCGTGAGCTGGACCGGGATGTGCACGTTGTACGTGGACAGGACGCCGTCCCCGACCCGCAGGTCCACCCGCAGCGAGCAGGCGCCGACGGGCACGGGCGGCCCCGCGGGCGGGAACCGGGACAGCGTCACGGAGTTGTTGTCCACGGCCAGGTGGTGGTCGGGGAAGGCGGCCCGCAGCCGCTCCCCGTCGTCGATGTCCCAGACCTCGCCGCCCTCGAAGCCGTTCAGGTACTCCTGGAGGACGTACACGTCGGCGTCGAGCGCGCGCAGGAAGGCGTAGAAGCGGTCCGGGTCACCGCCCTGGTTCCAGTGCTGGGTGTTCCACGACACCAGCCGCAGACCGGCCGCGGCCTCCGCGCGCCGCACGGACCCCCGCAGGTTGATCCCGTTCTGCGGCCAGGCCACCAGGAGGCAGCCCGCGGCGAGCCCCGCGGCGAGCCCGTCCGCGGTGACCGCGGCGGCGGAGAGCAGGACGAGCGGGACGGCGGCCAGCGCGACCGGCGGAAGGAGCGAGACCGCGAGCCACGGCCACCAGCGGCCGTTGAGCACGAGGTGCAGGGCCAGGAACACCGCCCAGGCGAGGGCGCAGGACAGGACCATCGCCGTCATCCGCTCCCCGGCAGTGACACCCACAGGTCCTGCACGGCGTGGTCGGACAGCTTCTCCGGCGACCCGAACGCGTACCGCTCGGCCCGCGCCCCGTTCCCGGTGAACGCCCAGTCCGTCCGCCAGAAGGGCTTCCAGCCGCCCTCCTCCCAGCTCGTCGGGTACGGGTCGGTGCTCACCTCCGCCGCGTCGTCGAGGCGCTCCCGCAGCGGGTCGAGGTCCGACATCGCGGCCGTCGCGTTGAAGTCGCCGGCCACCACCACCGGGTTGCGGTTGGCGGCCAGGTCGGCCTCCAGGCCCTCGTACTGGGCCCGGCGCGGGCCGGACCGCTCCCGCATGTGGCGGTAGAAGGCGGCGGACAGGAGCCCGTCCGGCATGCTGTTCCACACCGGCATGTGCACGTTGTAGAAGGACACCGCGCGCCCCCTGACCAGCACGTCCGTCCGCAGCACCTTGTTCTCGCGGTACTCCGTGGCCCAGTCCGCGCCGGACGGCACGTCCCGGGCGGGGCCCACCGCAGGCTGCCGCAGGATGGGGAAGCGGGAGAGCGTCACCAGCTCGCCCCGCACCGCGAGCCGGTAGCCGGGGAACTCCCGGCGCAGCCGCGCCAGGTCGTCGACGGGCAGCTTCCCCTTCCGGTCCGCGGTGACGTGCTGGTACTCGTGCAGCAGGTACACGTCCGCGTCCTTCCCCTTCAGGAAGGCGTAGAAGTGGTCCTGGGTGCCGAGGAGCTGGTTCCACGAGTTGGTGTTCCAGGCGAAGACCCGTACCGCGTCCGGACCGGGGCCCGGCTCCGCCCGCCACAGCGCCGCCGGGTCGAAGCCGGACTGCCCGAAGCCGAGCACCAGCGCCAGCGCGGCGGCGGCGAGCGACCGCCACCGGGCCGCGCCCCGGGCGAGCGGGGCCAGGGCCGCGAGCCCGAGCGGCACCAGGGCGAACACGGCCGGCGGGACGATGCCCACCAGGTGCCCGAGCCAGATCCGGCCGTCCGCCGCCCACTCGACGAGCAGCAGCGCGAGCCAGGCCAGGGCCGCCCCGAGGACGAGCCGGTTCCGGCGGCGGGAGGGAGCGGGCGCCCCGGTCACGGGCTCCGGCCCGGCGAGCGTGTCAGCCACGGTCGGCACCCACGGTCAGCGGTGCGAGATCCGGGCGGGGCTGCGGGTCGTACAGGTGCCGGAACCGCTTCGAGCACAGCCACTGCACGCCCGCGACCCCGATCGCCGCGAACACCGTCAGGTTCACCAGGAAGTTGACCGCCACGAAGTACCCGAGGAACAGCCGCCCCCGGTGCCGCCGCACCTCCCGGTACATGTCCAGGTCGCCCCAGACGCCGAGCAGGAACAGGGCGAGCGGCAGCAGCGCCCACCCGGCGCCCCACAGGACCGGGGCGGCCAGCGCGGCGACCGTCAGCGGCGCGGCCAGGCTGGCGCCCGCGCGCGGTCCGGTGACGAAGCCGCCCTGGAGGTGGCGTCGGCCGAGGATGAGCGGCACGGCGAGCCGGGCGCGGGCGAAGACCTTGTCGAGGACGATCCGCACGGTGTCGTCGTGGTCGTGCCGGCCGCGCACCTCCAGGGAGCTGAGCACCGTGTACCGCTCGGAGATCCGGCGGCCGTAGTCCTGGTCCTCGGTGTGCCGCAGGATCGGGTTGAACGGTCCCACCTCGTCGAAGACCCGCCGGGGCATCGCCATGATCGCGGTGTGGACGGTCGTGATGGTGCCCTCCGACTTCAGCAGCAGGTAGTACTGCTGGAGCGAGCGGTACTCCTCGATGAGGCTGTCGCGGATCAGCGGCTCGGGCTCGTAGGTGCCGCAGATCGCGCCGTACCCCTGCCCGGAGGCGAGGAGTTCGACGGACCGGGCGACCGCGTCGGGGTGCATGGCGACGTCGGAGTCGAGGAAGACCAGGATCTCGCCGGAGGACAGTTCCGCGCCGAGGTTGCGGGCGACCGCGACCCCGCTGTTGACGCCGGTGGAGACCACCCGGGCGCCGGCCGCCGCGGCGATCGCGGCGGAGTCGTCGGTGGAGCAGTCGTCGACGACGAGCACCTCGACGTTCGGGTACGTCTGGGCGAGGGCGGCCTCGACGCACAGGCCGATCGAGCGCCCGTAGTTGTAGTTGGGGACGATGACGGAGACCAGGGGGAGGGACATGATCGGGTGCTCCTAGAAGAGGACCTTGGCGAGGGAGAGGGCTCCCTGCCGCCACGGTTCGACACTGGTGACGCCCTCGCTCTTCCGCGCGGGGCGGGCGCCGGCGGTGCGCTGCTGCTCGCGCCACCAGGCGAAGGTGCGCAGGATCGCGTCCTGGTTGGAGTGGACCGGCCGGAAGCCGAGGACGTCCCTGGCCTTGTCGGTGGAGACGAAGCTGTCGGCCAGGAGCTTGTGGAGCAGGCGCCCGTAGACGGGGGAAAGACCGGAGCGCTGGAGCAGGCTGAGCGCGGCGAGCGCGGGCCTCGCGGGCAGCGAGCGGACCCGCTTGCCGTGCCCCGCGGCGTCCAGGACGGCCTGGAAGTCCTCGCGTATCGTGCCGAACTCGGTGGCGCCGAGGTTGAAGGTGTCGTCGGCCCGCTCGGCCGGCGCCTCCATCGCGGTGACGACCGCGTCGACCAGGTCGGCCACGTCGAACATCTGGATGCGGACGTCGCCCCGGCCGAGGACGGGGAAGTTCCGGCCTTCGTCGGCCCACTCGAAGAGCATCGCGAAGAGCCCCATCCGGCCGGGTCCCAGGAAGGTCTTGGGCCGCAGGACCGGCACGCACATCTCCCGGCCCCGGAAGCGCTCCGCGACCTCCTCGGCCTCCGCCTTGGCGGCGCTGTACGTGTCGACGGGCTCGCGGGGGTACTCCTCCGGCGTCGGCACCGTCTTCGGCAACCCGTACACGGCGGTCGAGGAGATGTGCACGACCCGGGGCACGGCGTTCGCCTCGGCGGCCGTGAGGACCGTCTCCGTCCCGCCGACGATCACCGAGCGGATGGTGTCCGCCGGGTAGCTGGGCAGGGCGGCGGCGCAGTGCACCACCACGTCCGCATCGGCGGTGGCCCGCTTCATCGTGACGGCGTCCCGGACGTCCGAGACCGTGTGGGTGAGGTTCGGGTGCTCCGTGCGCGGGGCCCGCAGGTCCACGCAGTGCACCTCGCGGCCCTCGTCGAGCAGCCGCTCGATCAGGGTCGATCCGAGCATTCCGGCACCGCCGGTGACCACGACGCGCTCTACCACAGCGACGACACCTTCTCCTTGACGAAACGGGTGAGCAGACGGGGCAGACCCTGGGCCAGGGTCTTGTCGAGGCAGTCCAGGAAGAACTCGACCTCGTGCGGCTCGGCGACCAGCGAGGGGGCGACCATCAGCGGGTTGTCGCCGTTGAGCGTGTAGTACGTGTAGACGCCGTGGTCCCGGTACAGGGCGTTGACCACCGACGAGGTGACGAGCTTGGTGAGGAAGCGCGGGTCCTTCGTCATCGCGCCCGGCACCAGCTTGGTGACCAGCTCCAGGACCTTCGGGCCCTTGTGCAGGAACACGCCGTGCAGCGCGCCGTGGCCGCGGACCTCCGCCACCACGTCCGGGTGCTCCTTCGCGATCCGCTCCAGACCCGGGGCGAGGATCCGCTCGATGTCCCGGGCGCGGGCCGGATAGTCGTCCTCGACGGCCACGTTGACCGCCTCGATCGCGGTGACCGCCTCCTCGCCGAAGCCGTAGTAGGTGGTGGAGGTCGACTGCAGGAGGGCGTCGGTGAGGTTGTCGTAGGCCTTGCGGAAGACCGGCTCGCGGGCGACGAACGCGGAGATGGAGGACTTGCCGCCGCCGAAGGACTTGGAGGTGGTGAGGATGTCGGGGACCAGGCCCTCGTACCGCATGAAGTGGAAGAGGGTGCCGGTCTTGCCCCAGCCCGTGTAGATCTCGTCGAAGAGCAGCACGATGTCCTCGGCCGTGCACAGCTCCCGCAGTCCGCGCAGGAACTCCTCCGGGCACTCGTTCATCGTCGACGCCGACAGCGGCTCGATGAGGATCGCGTACACGTCCGACTCGCCCTTGGCGGTGCGGAGTTCGGCCACCAGCCGCCGCACCGACTCCAGGTCCCCGTACCGGAAGATCCCCACGCCGGGGATCCCGGGGAACTGGAACGTCGACGCGTTCTGACCGGTCAGGCTGCCCGAGCCGAGCAGCTTGCCGTGGAAGGAGATGTCGGCCCGCAGCACCCGCGAGCGCCGGCCGCCGTGGTACTTGTACGCCAGCTTGACCGCGCCCTCGACCGCCTCCGCCCCGGAGTTGGGGAAGAACGACATGCTCAGGTCGCCGGGCAGCAGCTCCGCCAGGTTGTGCCCGAGGGCCGCGATGTACGGCGAGAAGTAGGTCTTGTGGACCTCCATGCTCCTGCGCTCCTGGAAGCGCTGCCGGGCGGCGAGGATCCGGGGGTGGTTGTGGCCGTGGTTGAGGACGCCGACGCCACCGGTGAAGTCGAGGACGCGGCGGCCGTCGCGCTGGGTGATCCACATGCCCTCGGCGCTCTCGACGAGCTCCTGGCCGAAGCCGAAGGAGGTCATCAGGGAGACCTGGCTCTTGTTGACGTGGTCCTTGTACAGGCCGTGGACCTGCTTGGTCGTCATCGACTCGCAGTCGTCGACGGTGTAGAGGGCGGTCATGTCCGTTCCTTCGGGTCGGTGGGGGGAGTCGTGCGGCGGGGCAGGGTCAGGAGGAGCGCGGCGGCGCCGACGAGGACCTCGCTGAGGGTGCAGATCACCCGGCTGGCGACCGCGACGGCGGTCGCCTCCTGCCAGGGCAGTACGGCGGTGAGGGCGAGCAGCAGCAGCGCCTCGCGTGCACCCCAGCCGTCCGGCAGCACCACCAGGAGGCTGGCCGCGGCCGTGGCCAGGGCGAATCCGCCGACGCAGACCGGGAGGGCGGTCAGCGGCGGGGCGCCGAGCATCACGGCGAGCGCCCACAGGTGGAGTCCGCCGACCGCCCAGGAGCCGGTCGCGGAGGCGAGCGCCCGGCGCATGCCCCGGTCGCTCGCCCGGGACTCGGGGGCGGGCCTGCGGGCCAGCCGCGCGGCGGACGCGGCGAGCCGGTGGAGCAGCTCCGGCCGGACGGCGAAGGCGAGGGTGACCGCGCCCGGCAGCACCAGCCACCAGGCCTCGGCGCCGATCGTCCAGGGCGCGGCGACCGGGCCGACGGCGAGGCCGGTGAGGACGGCCACGATCAGGTTGAGCAGGAAGACGGCGAGCACCACCGGCGCGGGCACCCCGGCCGCACCGCCCATCCGCAGCTGGGCGAGGACGCCCCATACGGCGCCCGGCACGTACTTGCCGAGGTAGGAGGTGAAGTAGATCCGGGTGGCGGTCCGGCCGGGCACCCGCGGCCCCAGGTCGGACAGCAGGGTCCGCCAGGTGGCCATGGACAGCAGGACGGCGCCGGCGTTCGCGGCGAGGGCCGCGAGCAGGTACGGGACGGAGTCGGGCCGCAGGAGGAGGGCGGCGAGTTCCCCGGCCCGGTCGTACAGGGCGAAGCCGATGCCGGTGACGACGGCGACGGGGAAGAGGACGGGCAGGACGCGGCGCAGACGTCCGGGTCCGGTCGGCGGGGCGGCCGGCGCCGCTCGTACGGCGGTCGTCGTGGTCATGAGCCGAGCAGCCACGCGCCGGTGAGCAGCACCGACCACAGCAGGGCGTTGGAGACGGTCATCCGGTCGCTGAACAGGGCCCGCGAGGGGTTGCCGCCGCCCGCGTCGACGACGATCAGCTGGAGGTAGCGGGCGAGGCCGAAGAGCGCGAACGGCGCGGTGAGGACCGCGACGAGCGGGCCGTGCGTCCCGAAGACCGGGCTGCCCTGCACCTGGAGGACGTAGCTCACCGCCGCGAGGACCGCGGTGAAGCCGAGCAGCTGGTCGAGGAAGCCGAGGGTGTAGCCGCGCAGCGCGGGCCGGTGCAGCACCCCGCCGACCGCCATCTCGTGGCGCCGCTTGCCCAGGATGAGCAGCAGGCAGAGGGAGAGGACGCACAGCGCGAGCCAGCTCGGCACCGGGTTCCCGGTGGCGAGGCAGCCCTGCGCGAGGCGCAGCACGAAGCCGAGGGCGACGATGAAGACGTCGAGCAGCGGGACGTGCTTGAGCCCCTTGCTGTACGCGGCGTTCAGCGCGACGTAGGCGGCGACCGGCCACCAGTCCGTGAGTCCGGCCGTGCCGGTGAGCACGGTCAGGCCGACGGTGGCCGCGAGGAGGGCGGCGAGGGCGGCGGCGAAGGACACCGCCGTCGCGACGCCGATCCGGCCGGCGGCGATCGGCCGGTGGCGCTTCTCCGGGTGGCGCCGGTCGCGGTCCCGGTCGCCGATGTCGTTGACGAGGTAGATCAGCGCCGAGGCCAGGGTGAAGACGGCGATCGCGGCGAGGGCGCCGCCGAGCGTCGCGCCGTCGAGGCGGGGGGCGCCGAGCAGGCCGAGGGGGACGACGACCAGGTTCTTCGTCCACTGTCCGGGCCGGACGAGGGCGGTGAGGTCGGCGAGACGACTGGGGGGACGGGAGGCCGGCGGACGGGCCGCCGGTGCCTCTCGGCCGGTGAGCGTGGGCGTGGCCATGGACGTACTCCTGTGGGGAGGGTCGTACGGGCGGTCATACGGAGGTGGAGGGGGCGGCGGGGGCGGCCCGGCGGCGCACGCTCGGGCCGAAGTCCGGCTCGGTGAGCCAGCGGACGGCGCCGCGGGCCGCGCCCAGGACGATCGCCTGGTGCAGGACGAAGTGCACGACGGTGAAGTAGAGGAGGAAGCCGGGTCCCCGGGTGCGCAGCGCGAAACGGCTCAGGCCGGGATCGGCGCAGGCGAAGAGCAGCGTGCACAGGGCGGGGACGAGCAGCAGCCAGGGGGACAGCAGCCCGAGGAGCAGCGTGGGGAGGGTCAGCGCGGCGGCGAGGACGCCGAGCGGCCGGTTGGCGGTGAGTCCGCCCTCCCGCATCTGCCCGAGCGCGGCGATCAGCAGCTGGGAGCGGCGGTACTGCTCCGAGAGCATCGCCCCGAGCCGGTCCACGTCGTCGTGGCGGCCGCGGATCGCCCCGGTCATCAGGATCCGGTGGGTGCGGACGAGCCGGCCGCTGTACTCGACGTCCTCCGAGTCCCGGAGGTTCTCGTCGAAGGGGCCGGTCTCCTCGAAGACGTCCTTGCGGATCGCGCCGAGGGCGAAGAAGGCGGTGCGGACCTCGCCGGCGGCGCGGCGGCGCCAGAAGTGGGCGTGCAGGGCGTGGTAGCGCTCCACCGGCCCGTCGTCGAAGAGCGGTTCGGGGTCGAGGACGCCGTGCACGCAGCCGAGGCCGGGGTCGTCCGCGAGGAGGTCGGCGGCGTGGGCGAGGGCCTCGGGGTCGAGGGCGGTGTCGGAGTCGAGGAAGAAGAGGACCTCGCCGCGGGCGGCGGCGGCGCCCATGTTCCGGGCGGCGGACACCCCCCGGTTGTGGGGGTTGGCGATGAGGACGACGTCGAACTCGCGGGCGATGTCCCGGGACCGGTCCGTGCTGGCGTCGTCGACGACGATGACGTCGAGCGGGGCGTGGGTCTGGGCGAAGACCGAGGTGAGGCAGGCGCGGAGGGTCTTCTCGTAGTTGTAGTTGGGGATGATGACGGACACGCTGGGACGGGCCCTGGGCATGGGGGTTCCTTGGTTCCTTGGGGCGGGGCTCCCCGGGCGGTGGGGCGTCAGAGGAGCCGGAAGTCCGCGATGCGGTGGCGGGAGAGCTCGGGGGAGTGGCCGAGGAGGAGCCGGCAGAGCCGCAGCGCGTGGCCGACGGCCTCGATCTCGTCGGGGCCCCTGATGTAGAGGGCCAGTCGGACCGTCCGGTCGAGGACCAGGGCCCGGGCGGACTCGAAGCGGTCCGGCGGCCGGGCGACGCGGTGCAGCGTCTCGACGAGTCGTGCGGCGGACGGGGCCGGTGGGGGGTCGGCGTCCGGTGCGGGGTCGTCGTCCGGTTCCCTCATCGAGACGCCGATGAGGTAGATGGGGATCAGCCCCAGGAGAAGCCGTCGTTGCCGTCGGTGGGCTGGACGGTCGTGGTGCCGTCGGCGGTGACGGCCGTCCCGGCGGTCGCCGGCTGGGCCGCCAGGACCAGGGTCAGCGCGGCCGCGGCGGGGACGGCGAGGGCGACGGCGGCCCGGAGCTGAATGCGGGCGAAAGTGGCGAAACGGGCGCTGCTGGGCATGGCGGGGCTGCCTTCCTGGACGGTGCGGAGTGGGGGTCGCGGGGGTGGTTCCCCGGGGCCGCTTCCGGGCTCTGCCGGGCGGCTTCGACACGTCCAAGACTGGCCCGCCGGGGGAGCCCTGTCACCGGAGAACGGGTGGCGCCAACCGCGTGGCCGCTAGGGGCCAGTGCGCGCCACCGGCTTCCGCGCGGCCTCCACCAGGGCCTATCGGGGAGGCGTCACGTTGCTGCCAGGCGGAAGGTGCCGGGGGGCCGTCACGTCGCCGTACGGCTCCGGATCGCCCCGTTCGGCTCCGGCCGCGCGGCACCGCTCCCGGAGGCGGCGGTTCCTCCCGTACCGCCCCCGGAAACGCCGGACGGCCGCACCCCCCGCCGGGGTGCGGCCGTCCGTTACGTACGTGAGGTTCAGCCGTTGGGACGCTTCAGGCGCGCCACGAACTTGTACCGGTCGCCGCGGTACACCGACCGCACCCACTCCACCGGCTCGCCCTGGGCGTCCAGGGAGTGGCGGGAGAGCATCAGCATGGGCAGGCCGACGTCCGTGCCGAGCAGCCCGGCCTCGCGCGGGGTGGCGAGGGAGGTCTCGATGGTCTCCTCGGCCTCGGCGAGGTGCACGTCGTAGACCTCGGCGAGCGCCGTGTACAGCGAGGTGTACTTCACGAGCGACCGGCGCAGGGCCGGGAAGCGCTTCGCGGACAGGTGGGTGGTCTCGATCGCCATCGGCTCGCCGCTCGCCAGGCGCAGGCGCTCGATGCGGAGCACCCGGCCGCCGGCCGAGATGTCGAGCAGTCCGGCAAGGGTGTCGTCGGCCGTGACGTACCCGATGTCGAGGAGCTGGGAGGTGGGCTCCAGGCCCTGGGCCCGCATGTCCTCCGTGTACGAGGTCAGTTGCAGGGCCTGCGAGACCTTGGGCTTGGCCACGAAGGTGCCCTTGCCCTGGATGCGCTCCAGGCGGCCCTCGACGACCAGCTCCTGGAGGGCCTGGCGCACGGTGGTGCGCGAGGTGTCGAACTCGGCGGCGAGTGTCCGCTCGGGCGGGACCGGGGTGCCGGGCGGCAGGGTCTCCGTCATGTCGAGCAGGTGTCGCTTGAGCCGGTAGTACTTGGGCACGCGCGCGGTGCGGGTCGGTGTCCCGCTCTCTGTCTCCGTACTGCCCGCGTCCGTGGCCATGGCCTGCCTTCCCGACTCCTGTGCTGCTGCCGTCACCGGCTCCTCCGTCTGTCGCGGCTCACATGGTGGCACGGACCGGTCACGGGTCGTCGCCCTCCCTCAGGTGTCGGTCCGATAACGGACGCGACTGCCCTTCTTATACACCCTTGACACCCCTAAAGGTCTAGGCCAAGCTCCGGGTACTGGTCTAAACCATTAAAGACCAGGTCCCAGCCCCACGAGCAATACCTGACGTATGTCTTCGCGCGGTGGGCAGGGGGGTTGCAGGCATCCCTGAGGAGGGTGGCGTGAAGCGCAAGCTCATCGCGGCGATCGGCGTCGCGGGCATGATGGTCTCCATCGCTGCGTGTGGTTCGGACAGTGACACCGGCAAGGACGGCGGCAAGGCCACGGCCGGCGGCGACAAGACCCTGACCGTCTGGGTCATGGACGGTTCCGCGCCGGACGCCTGGATGGCCGAGGTGAACAAGGCCTTCGAGGCCAAGCACCCGGGCGTCAAGGTCAAGGTCGAGAAGCAGATCTGGAACGGCATCCAGGAGAAGGTCACCACCGCCCTCTCCGAGGACACCCCGCCGGACGTCCTGGAGCTCGGCAACACGCAGACCGCGGGCTACGCGGTCACCGGCGGTCTCGCCGACCTCTCGGGCGACAAGGCCACGCTCGGCTACGACGCCTGGAACAAGGGCATGGTCGCCTCCAACGAGCTGGACGGCAAGCTCTACTCCGCCCCGTGGTACGCCGCCAACCGCGTCGTCGTCTACGACAAGGCCGCCTTCAAGAAGGCCGGTGTCACCCCGCCGAAGACCCGCGCCGAGTGGATCGACGGCCTGAAGAAGCTCAAGGCCTCCGACCCGAAGTCGCAGGCGATCTACCTGCCGGGCCAGTCCTGGTACGTCCTCGCCGGCCTCATCTGGGACGAGGGCAGCGACCTCGCGGTCAAGGACGGCGACAAGTGGAAGGGCAACCTGTCCTCCCCCGAGGCCGTCAACGCCATGAACTTCTACAAGGAGCTGGCGTCCTACTCCACCGCTCCGAAGGACAAGGACGAGGCGACCCCGCAGCAGTCCACCGACATCGTCCCCAAGGGCGGCGTCTCCTCCTGGATCGGTCTCGGCTGGGAGGCCGGCGGCGCGATCGACGCCCTGAAGAAGGCCGGCAAGACCGCCGACTTCGGTTACTTCCCGATCCCGGGCAAGACCGCCGACAAGCCGGGCTCCGTCTTCCTGGGCGGCTCGAACCTCGCCATCGCCGAGCGCTCCAAGAACAAGGACCTCGCGAAGGAGTGGCTGGCGCTCGCCGCCGGCAAGGACTTCATGACGAAGTACGCGACCGCCACCGAGGGCGCGCTGCTTCCGAACACCGACGCCGCGCAGTTCAAGCCCGCCGCCGGCTCGTTCGCCGAGGCCATGGCCGCCTCCTCCGCCTCCGGCAAGGTCACCCCGGTCACCCCGGGCTGGGCCAACGTCGAGACGGCCCCGAACCCGATCAAGGACTACATGACCAAGGTCCTGAAGGGCGAGGACGCCAAGAAGGCCGGCGAAGACGCCGACAAGATCATCAACGAGCGCATCAACCAGCAGTAATCCGTAGCCCCGGTGGTGCGGCCGGTTCGCACCGGCCGCACCACCGGCGCGTTGCAGCGATGCAGTGATCAGCGGCCCGCTCCCCCGGGCCGCGCCCCGGTGGGCGCGGGAGCCCCAGAACCGCGAGGAATAAGACCATGACCGTGGACTCCCAGGGGACGGCGACCGCCGGTCCCCAGGACGCGCCCGGAAGGGCGGCAGGGAAGTCTCAGACTCCGCCACCCTCTTCGGGCCCGAAGGAAGTCCTTCAGCCTCCACGCGGCAGGCGCTCCCTGCCCAGCGGGGTGCTGCCGTACCTGCTCGTCGCGCCGGCCCTGCTGTCCATGGCGGTGCTGCTGCTCTACCCGCTGATCCGCAATGTGATCCTCTCCTTCCAGCAGCTCAACCGGAAGGAGTTCATCACCCGCGAGACCGTCTGGACCGGCTTCGACAACTACACCGAGCTCCTCGGTGACGCGGACTTCTGGACCGTCGTCGTCCGCAGCGTCGTCTTCACGGCCGTCAACGTCGCCCTCATCATGGCGATCGGCACGGGCATCGGTCTGCTGCTCAACCGCCTCGGCAAGAAGATGCGACTGGTCCTCTCGCTGGCCCTGATGTTCGCCTGGGCCATGCCGATCGTCGCCTCCGTCACGGTCTTCCGCTGGCTCTTCGACGAGCAGTTCGGCGTCGTGAACTGGCTGATGCGCACGCTGGGCTTCGCCGGCTACGACCAGCACAACTGGTTCGAGACCGGCTTCTCCACCCTGGTCATCGTCCTCATCCTGCTCGTCTGGGGCTCCGTCCCCTTCGTCGCCCTCAACATGTACGCCGGCCTGACCACCATCGGCTCCGAGCTGTACGAGGCCGCCAAGATGGACGGCGCCAGCGGCTGGCGCACCTTCTGGGCCGTGGTCTTCCCGAACCTCCGGTCCTTCTTCATGATCACGACGTTCCTGGAGATCATCTGGATCTTCAAGGCGTTCGCCCAGGTCTACGCCATGAACCTGGGTGGCCCCGACCGCGGTTCCGAGACGCTCCCGGTCTTCGCCTACATCGAGGGCGTCGGCCAGTTCCACTACGGTGTCGCCGCCGCCATCTCCATCCTCACGATCGTGATGCTCATCGCGGTCATGTCCTTCTACTTCCGCCTGATCCTGAAGGAGGAGGAGCAGCTGTGAGCGCCACCACCACCCCGACCCCGCAGAAGCTCCGCACCAGGAAGCCGCTCACCGTCGCGGCGGTCGCCAAGAACGTCGGCGCCCTCGTGCTCGCGGTCGTGTTCGTCTTCCCGGTCTACTGGATGTTCTCGTCCTCGCTGAAGCCGCAGCACGAGATCATGACGAAGGACCCGGTCTTCGTCTTCACGCCGACCTTCGAGAACTACAAGACCGCGACCGGCGTCGACCTCTTCTGGACGTACGTCACCAACAGCCTCACCGTCACGCTCGGGGCCGTACTGCTCGCCCTGGTCGTCGCGCTGGCCGCGAGCTTCGCGATCGCCCGCCTCAAGTTCAAGGGGCGCAAGGGCATCGTCCTCATCGTGATGATGGCGCAGATGGCCCCCTGGGAGGTCATGGTCATCGCGATGTACATGATCTCCCGTGAGAACGACCTGCTGAACAGCATCCCGATGCTCACGCTGATCTACTTCGTGATGGTCCTCCCCTTCACGATCTGGACCCTCCGCGGCTTCATCGCCGCCGTCCCGGTCGAGCTGGAGGAGGCCGCGCAGATCGACGGCTGCACCCGCGGCCAGGCCTTCCGCAAGGTGATCTTCCCGCTGCTCGCCCCCGGTCTGATGTCGACCTCGCTCTTCGGCTTCATCACCGCCTGGAACGAGTTCGCCATGATCCTCATGCTCAACAAGGAGAAGGAGTCGCAGACCCTGACGCTCTGGCTGACCCAGTTCCAGACCGCGTTCGGCAGCGACTGGGGCGCCACCATGGCCGCCTCCACCCTCTTCGCCCTCCCCGTGCTCGTCGTCTTCCTCTTCCTCCAGCGCAAGGCCGTCGGCGGCATGACCGCCGGCGCGGTGAAGGGATAACGGACCCCCATGACCACACTCGTACACGGCTCGGACACCCTGACCCGTGACGCGCTCACGGTCCTCCAGCCCGGCTTCGTCGGCACCACCGCCCCCGACTGGCTGCTCCGCCGCATCGGCGAGGGCCTCTCGTCGGTCGGCCTGTTCGGCCGGAACGTCGTCACCCCCGAGCAGCTCGCCGCGCTCACCGCGCAGCTGCGCGCCGAGCGGGACGACGTCCTCGTCGCCATCGACGAGGAGGGCGGGGACGTCACCCGCCTGGAGGTCAAGCAGGGCTCGTCGTTCCCCGGCAACTACGCCCTCGGCAGCGTCGACGACGTCGAGCTCACCCGGGCCGTCGCCCGCGAGCTCGGCCGCCGGCTCGTGCGCTGCGGCGTCGACCTCAACTGGGCGCCCTCGGCGGACGTCAACTCCAACGCCGAGAACCCGGTCATCGGCGTCCGCTCCTTCGGACCGGACCCGGACCTGGTCGCCCGTCACACCGTGGCGTACGTCGACGGCCTCCAGGGCGTCGGGGTCGCGGCCTGCACGAAGCACTTCCCCGGGCACGGCGACACCAACGTGGACTCCCACGACGCGCTGCCCCGGATCGATGTGGACCTCGCCACACTGCACGCCCGTGAGCTGGTACCTTTCCGCGCGGCCGTCGCCGCGGGTACCAAAGCGGTCATGAGCGCGCATATTCTGCTCTCCGCGCTCGACCCCCACCGTCCGGCCACCCTGAGCCCGCAGATCCTCACCGGTCTGCTGCGCCAGGAGCTGGGCTTCGAGGGGCTGATCGTCACCGACGGCATGGAGATGCAGGCCGTCGCGGCGACGTACGGCATCGAGCGCGGATCCGTCCTCGCGATCGCCGCGGGCGCCGACGCCATCTGCGTCGGCGGCGGGCTGTGCGACGAGGACACCGTGCTGCGGCTGCGCGACGCGCTCGTCACCGCGGTACGGACCGGTGAACTGCCCGAGGAGCGGCTGGCCGACGCCGCGGCGCGCGTGCGCGCCCTGGCGGCCTGGACCCAGGCGCACCGGGCCAGGGGGGCTGGATCGGTGCCGGGCGCGGCAGTGCAGGAGGGGACCGCGCCCGGCGCCGACATCGGACTCGTGGCGGCCCGCCGGGCCCTCAGGGTGACCCGGGGGGCGCACCCCCACACGCCGATGACCGAGGCTCCCTACGTGGCTTCCTTCACCCCGGTCGCGAACTTCGCGGTCGGCGACGAGACGCCCTGGGGCGTCGCGGCGGAGCTGGAGCGCCTGCTCCCCGGCACGGAGACCGGCTCGTACGACGAGCCGTCCGTGGACGCCGTCCTGGCCGCCGCGGGGGACCGGCGGATCGTGGCGGTCGTCCGGGACGTCCACCGGCACCCGTGGATGATCCAGGCCCTGGACGGCCTGCTCGCGGCCCGCCCCGACACCGTCGTCGTCGAGATGGGCCTCAACGAGGCGGAGCCCCGCGGGGCCCTGCACATCGCCACGCACGGCGCTGCCCGGGTCTGCGGCCGCGCGGCCGCAGAGGCCGTGGTCGGCACCGGCGCCTGACGGGACGTACGCGAAGGGGCCCGGCACCTGGATCAGGTGCCGGGCCCCTTCGCGCGCACGGGTCCGTGTGCGCGGGGTCCTAGGGGGTGTTTCGGAAGTCCCGCACAGCACCCGCGGCGCCCGGCACGCCCCCTCGCCGCACCGGCCAAAGACCCAAGTAGCTCCGCTACGAGGGCCTTCGTCCGGCACG